>CAZVKC010000003.1:97818-152044 GCA_964627455.1 uncultured Solibacteraceae bacterium
TTCAGTGGGCCGATCACGCTGCCTGAGGCGTATACGTTCAACAATGAGCGCACGCTGAAGACCGCGCAACTGGTGGAGAACTTCTCGTGGCTGAAAGGCGCGCATGCATTCAAAGCAGGAGCCAACTTCCGCTATCAGCAGCACCTCGATACGCGCGGATCGGTGGGAGGGGTGAACGTCGGCCAGATCGTGGACTTCTCGCGCACGATCAACGTCGTGGATCCGACCGCCTATGGCGTTCCCGCCGACATCAACCAGACCGTGGATCGCGGCAATCTCGAGAACAACATCAATTTCCTGCTGGGACGCGTGGGCAGCATCACGCGCGCTTTTGTGGCAGATACCGCGAAGGACTCGTATGTGGCGGATACGTTCAAGTTCGATGCGCGATTCCCCGAGTACGACTTCTATGTGCAGGACACCTGGAAGGTCCGCCGCAACCTGACGATCGACGCGGGCCTGCGCTGGGAGATCAAGGGCATTCCGTCGAATCCCCAGAACAAGATCTTCGTTCCGAATCAGTCGATCACTGCGGGATCCGCGCCATCGACGACGCTGCGCTGGGCGCCGGGCAATCTGTACAGCAATCAATGGAAGAACTTTGGACCTTCGCTTGGCTTTGCGTGGGATCCGTTCGGAAACGGCAAGACCTCCATCCGCGCGAACTACAGGCTGGCATTCGACCGCATCACCACGTTCCTGCTGAGTTCGTTCGTGTTCCCCAATACGCCCGGCACGAGCATCGGCGTGGTGGATCGCACGTTCGGCCAGGGCGGCGGACGCCTGCAGGATATGCGCGACATCGCGATTCCCGCGCAGAAGCCGAGTGTCCTCGCGCAGCCGACGCCGTACTCGGATGCGTCGGTTACGGCTGTGGATCCCGGGCTGCAGACGCCCAAGACCAACATGTGGTCATTCAGCCTGCAGCGTGAAGTGGCGCGCCGCACTGTGGTCGAAGCCAGCTACATCGGCCGCCGCGCGTACAACCTGATGGGCGCGTACAACGTGAATCAGGCTGAGATCTTCCGCAACGGATTCCTGGATGCTTTCAACACGGTCAAGGCCGGCGGCGAGAGCGCGCTCATGAATAACCTGCTTCGCGCGGATACCCGACTGCGAGCCGGCGAGACTGGATCGCAGTTCATCCGGCGCCAGTATGGACCCTCGGTGAACAACAATTCCGTGGCGTTCATCGCGAATCAGTTGAGCCGGTTCCTCGTTAGCGGCCAGAATCTTCCCGCGGCGAGCACCGGCAATCCATACTTCTTCAATCCCTATCCGCAGTTCGGCGGCGGACTCACGATCGTGGATTCCAACGATTGGTCGACGTATCACGCGCTGCAGTTGAGCGTGAACCGGCAATTCACTTCTGGCGCGAGCATCAATGCGGTGTACACGCTGTCGAAGTCGCTCGACACACGCAGCTTCGACCCGACGTTCACCGCAGCCGCAAGCGGCGCAGGACAGAGCGCTTCGAGTTCGCCGTTCGACATCTTCAATCGCAAGCTGAACTACGCGATCTCGGACTTCGACCGCACGCACGTACTGCAGTCGACCTTCGTGTACGACCTGCCGTTCGGCCGCGGCCAGAAGCTGGCCGGAAATGCAGGGCCCTGGCTGAACCGGCTGATCGGAGGCTGGCAGTTGCGCGGTCTCTTCCGCGCGACGAGCGGACGCCCGTTCAGCGTGTACAGCGGCGAGAACAGCTTTTCGAGTTTTGTCGGCGCGTTCGCGGATTGCAGTGGATGCACGCGGCAGGATGGCGACGTGTTCGTCGAGAACGGCTTCAAGTGGTATTTTAATGCGGACCAGCGTAAGAAGTTCAGCCTGCCCGCGGCGGGTACCCTCGGCAACACGGGACGCAATTACTTCCGCGGCGACAAGTGGGTGAACCTCGATATGAGCTTCGCCAAGACGACGCGCATCACCGAGAGGATCGGACTCGAGTTGCGCGCCGACATGACGAACTTCACCAACACGCCTTCGTTCGGGGCGCCGACGACGACCGTCACCTCGACTCTCTTCGGGCGTATTGGCGGCAGCGTGAACTCAACGGCACGCCAGACCATGCTCGGCGCCAAGCTAACGTTCTAAGCTTGTGTGGAGGACAACCCGAATGCGAACCATCCGTTTCTGTGGAATCGTCGTGACGGCCGCCATGATTGCGGCGGCCGCTGATTGCGAGTCGCTGAAGTCCAGCCTGAAATTGCCGGATACGACAATCCAGGAGGCGGTGAGTGTTCCCGCGGGCGATTACAAGGGCTTCAAGTCGATGCCTGCGTTTTGCCGCGTGGCGGGCGTGATCGCTCCGACTTCGGATTCCGATATCAAGTTCGAAGTCTGGCTGCCGCTGGCCGCGAATTGGAACCGCAAGTTTCTCGGCGTGGGCAATGGCGGGTTCGCCGGGTCGATCAGCTTTGGCGGCCTCGCGGAGGCGGTTCGCAACGGGTATGCCTCGGCGTCAACAGACACGGGGCACAGCGGCGGAGGCACCGACGCAAGCTGGGCGCTGCACCATCCGGAGAAGGCCATCGACTTCGGATACCGGGCGATTCACGTTACGACAGTGCAGGGCAAGGCGATCACGAAGGAGTTCTATGGGGCGTCGCCAACGCGGTCGTACTTCTCTTCGTGCTCAAACGGTGGACGGCAGGCGCTGATGGAAGCGCAGCGGTACCCCGAAGACTACGACGGAATCATCGCGGGTGCTCCCGCCAACAACTGGACACTTCTCATGACGAACGCCGCCAAGAATTCGCAGGCGGCGATGAAGGAGCCCGGATCGTATTTTCCCGCCGCAAAATTGCAGGCGATCCAGAACGCGGCTCTCGCGGCTTGCGACAAGAATGACGGCGTTGCCGACGGCGTGGTGGAAAACCCGTCGAAGTGCAATTTCGATCCGACGGCGCTCTTGTGCAAGGGCGCGGAACACAATTCCTGCCTCACGAAGCCGCAGCTTACTGCCCTGAAGGAGTTGTACGCCGGACTGCACGACCCGAAGGGCAAACAGATCTTCCCGGGCTATTCGACATCTGGCGAAGCGGATCCTGCGGGTTGGGGTCCCTGGATTACGGGTCCCGCGCCCGAACGCAGCGCGATGCATCTGTTCAGCACCAACTTCTTTCGCTTCATCGTGCACAGCGACCCGGCATGGGATTACAAGAAGTTTGACCTGAAGACGGAACTGGCCGCGGCCGCGAAGACTGCGCCGGTGTTCAATTCCACGGATCCGAACCTGAAGGCGTTTCGCGCGCGCGGCGGGAAGCTGATTCTGTATCACGGCTGGTGCGACGCGGCGATTCCTGCGCAGGCTGTGATCGATTACTATCGGGCCGTCCAGAAGAAGATGGGCGCGAAGAACGCAGCTTCATTCGTGCGACTGTTTCTCGCTCCGGGCGTGCAGCACTGCGGCGGTGGCGCGGGTCCCAATGATTTCGGACAAGGCGGCGCGCCGAAGGGAGATCCTGGCGCGAATATCGCGGCCGCGCTCGAGACGTGGGTGGAGAAGGGTGTTGCGCCGGAGCGCATCGTCGCGAAACGTCAGAACCGCACGCGTCCTCTATGCGCGTATCCTAAAGTGGCTCGTTACAAGGGGTCCGGCTCCACTGATGACGATGCAAACTTCGACTGCGTCGCGCAGTAGCCTCAGGATGTGTCAGCAGAGGATCGGGTTCCGGCCCTCTTCGATCGCGCGAAGGAAACGGGCGTTGCCTTTGGTCCACTCGCCGTAGGCCTGCGGCTGCGAACTCTGTATCGCGCGCGAGCGGACACGAAAGCGCTGGATCGCCATGTTCATTCGGCGTGTGTCGCCTGTTTCCTGTGATTCCCGATAGCTGTCTTCGATCGTTCGCCTAAGACCGTCCAACGTTCGGATTGCCTGTTCCTGTTCCTGTTCTTCGTCCATGATCCTGCCTGCCTCTACTTGTTGTTAGCGGGAAATTCGAGTCTCACGGCTCAGTACTGGTGGCATTTTATAATGTGGCGTACCTATGCGATCCTCTACTGGACTCCTCTTTGTCTGCTTTGTCGCAGCCTTCGGGCAACAGCAGAATCCGCGCGGACGAGCGCTCGGCATCCCGTTTCCGGGGACGCCCGGAGCGTTTAACGCCATCACGGATGTTCCCGGGGTTGCGGTCGGGCACACGACTCTCATCAAAGGTGAGGGCAAACTTGTCCCGGGTGAAGGACCGGTTCGTACGGGCGTCACCGCGATTCTGCCGCGAACGCGCGGCAACTGGGATTTCGTGATGGCCGCCACCTTCAATCAAAACGGCAACGGCGATATGACGGGCGTGAACTGGATTGAAGAGTCCGGATTCATGGAGGGCCCGATTTTATTGACCGGAACGCACAGCGTCGGAGTGACCCGCGACGCGGCGATTCAGTGGCAGATCGCGAACGGGCGCCAGTTCGTCTTCACTTATCCGATCGTTGCGGAGACTTTCGACGCGCTCAACGATTCGAACGGCCAGCACGTGAAGCCGCAGCATGCCTGGCAGGCGCTCGATGCCGCGAAGCCGGGTCCTGTAGCGGAAGGCCCCGTGGGCGGCGGCACGGGAATGAACTGCAACGGCTTCAAGGGCGGTATCGGCACTTCGTCGCGTATCGTCACCGCGGGCGGCAAACAGTACACGCTTGGTGTGCTCGTGCAGTGCAATTACGGCGGGGACCTGCAGATTCTCGGGGTTCCGGTGGGACGTGAGATTCAGGATCTGCGGCCCTGCGTGGAAATGGCGCAATCGCGGTTCTGGGCAGCCGGGTATCGCCCATGCGCTCCGGGGACAGCGTCGTTACGTGAGGATCATGCAGAGGTGGCGGAGCAGTTCGGCCGTGGATCCATCGTCATCATCATTGCGACGGACGCGCCGTTCCTGCCGCATCAACTCAAACGCATCGCGCGGCGCGCGGGCATGGGACTCGGCAAGCTCGGCAGTTGGGCCGGGAATAGTTCCGGCGATCTGTTCCTTGCGTTTTCGACAGCGAATGCAGGAGTGGCCGGAGACGACCCGGGGACGACGCCGAATCCGGCCAAGGTCGACATGGTGTCGAATAACACGATCGATCCATTCTTTCGCGCCACGATTGAAGCAACGGAAGAGGCGGTGGTGAACGCGATGCTCGCGGCGCCGGAGAGATTCACCGGCGCAGACGGACTGCGCATGTACGGATTACCAGGCAAGCGCGTCGTAGAGATCCTGCGCAAGTACGGCAGGATGCCGTAGCTACTGATTGTGCCGGTCGAACCAGCCGATGATGTGCGCGATCTTCGACATGTGATGGCTCGGGCGGACCTGAATGCCGTGCGGTTCGCCGGGCACACGCACGAGCACGCTCTCGATGCCGAGTAGCTTCAACGCCTGATAATACTGCTCGGAATCAGACATTGGCGTGCGCCAGTCCTCTTCGCCTGTCAGGACCATCGTCGGCGTCTTGACGTTCTTCACCACCGAAAGCAGCGAGCGTTTTTCGTAATGATCGACGTGATCCCACGGCAGGCCTGGGAACCAGTATTTCGAGGTCCAATTGCCGATGTCGGAGGTGAGCACAAAGCTGTACCAGTTGATGACCGGGTACACAGTGACGGCCGCCCGAAAACGCGGACTGCGTCCAATCATCCAGCAGGTGAGCACGCCACCGCCGGATCCGCCGGTAACGTATAACCGGCTGGTATCGATGTAGCCTTTCGCGATGACGGCGTCGACTCCCGAGTTGAGGTCGTAGAAATCGTCGCCTGGATACGCGTGATGGATGAGGTTGCCGAACTCGCCGCCGTAGCTCGTGCTGCCGCGCGGATTCGTGTAGAGCACCACATAGTCCTTCGCGGCCATCAGCTGTTTTTCGATATCGAAGCGCGGGCCGTAATTGGCGAAGGGTCCACCGTGGATCTCGAGAACGAGCGGATATTTCTTTGCGGGATCGAAACCCGGCGGCTTGAGGATCCAACCCTGGATCTTGCGGCCATCCTTTGACGAGTCGTACCAGATCTCTTCGACGGCGCCGAGTTGCCGGCCGCCGAAGAGGTCCTCGTTCACGGCGGTGAGCAGCCGCAGATTCGGCGACGCGAGTGTTCCCGCGGCGATATCGCCTGGAAGGTCCGGCCGCGCTTCTACGGTTGCGAAATTGCCGTTTTTCGCAATGGTCATGGATCCGCCGCCGGCATAGGCACTGGTCGATGCGCCGATGCTTGACGCGAGTTTTCGCACGCTGCCATCCAAAGTCGAGTAGTAAAGGCCAGTGGTCCCCTGGTCGTCGGAAAGGAAGTACACGCCCTTGCCGTCCGGAGCCCATTGCGGCTGCTGCACGTCGCGATCCCACGTGACGGTCACTTGCCGCGCGCTGCTGCCATCCCGGTTCATCACATACAGCTTCGAGACCTGATAGCCCTGCCGTTTGTCGTCGAATCCGGCGTAGGCGATCAGCTTGCCATCCGGCGAGATCGCTGGTGCGTTGTCGGGTCCCTTGCGAGAGGTGAGCGCATTCACGGCGCCATCCGCGACATTGAATTCGTACACTTCGGTGTCGAGCGGTTCGAGTTCCCAGTCGTCATGGCGGTTCGCCGACATGAGGAGCGACTTACCATCCGGAGTCCAGACCGCTTCGCTGGCTCGATAGGCGAGGCCGCCGTGTTGATACTTGCCCGAGGAGATTTGGCGCGGCGTGCCGCCTTCCGACGGAACCACAAACAAATGCGTGTACCCGGGCTTCAGGTATCCGGCGCCGTTGAAGCGATAGACGAGGCGATCGATGACTTTGGCTGGTTCTGCCCACTTGGCGCCTTCAGGCGGCGCTGGCATCGAGGCCGCGATCTTCGGCGACGGCGGCGAATCGGGGACCAGCATGGTGAAGGAGACCCACTTGCCGTCGGGCGACCAGTTCACTCCTCCCGGCGACTCCTGCACGTTGGTGAGCTTAGCCAATTGGCCGGACTCGACAAACATGCGCCAGATCTGCGCGCCGCCTTCGCGATTCGAGGTGAAGACGAGTTGCGATCCGTCGGGGGACCAGCGCGGGTTTGCATCCGTGAACTTGCCCGTGGTGAGCGGACGGTGCCCCGTGCCGTCGAAGTTCACGATCCAGAGGTTCGAGTGGCGCTGATCGCCCATGACGTCGGCGAAGGCCCGCACGTAGACGATGCGCTTGCCATCCGGCGAAATCTGGGGATCCCGCGCGAGTTCGAGTTGGAAGACATCGTTGAGCGTCAGGCGGGATTTGGTCGCGGCATCTGAGGCCATCGCAGCCAGGGCGAGCAGGATCACGGATCGCAGCATAAGAGGCAGTTTGTCAGTCCCCGCCATCGGATGCAAGCCATAATGAAAGGACATGAGTCGTTTCGGCAGGATGCTGTGCTGCGCCGTCTGGATGAGCGTTGCAGCATTGGCGCAGGTAACGTCCGGTTCGGTTTCCGGCTACATTCTCGATCCCTCCAGCAAAAATATTCCGGGCGCGACGGTGACCATTCGCGATGCCGCGCATTCGATGGAACGCAAGACAGAGGCCGACGCGAGCGGGTACTTCCAGTTCGAGCGTCTCGCGCCCGGGCAATACACCATTACGGCTTCGGCGGATCGTTTTGCGGCGCGCACGCTGGAAGGCGTCGCAGTAACCGTCGCGACGCATCTGCGGGTGGAACTCACGCTGGCGCTCGCAGGCATGGAACAATCGATTGCCGTTGGCGCGCGGTTGCCTCGCGTGCCGGTCGACACCTCGGATCTCGGAACGGTAGTCGACCGCAGCCGCATCGACGCGCTGCCGCTGAATCGCCGCGACTTTCTGCAGCTTGCTTTGCTGACGCCGGGCGTGTTGACGCCGGTCGAAGATTCGGAACTGTCGTCGCGAGGATCCGTCGCGATGCACGCCAATGGCGGCCGCGAGGAGTTCAACAACTTCCTTCTCGATGGCGTGGACAACAACGATCCGAACATCAATAAGTACAACCTGCAACCGCCGGTCGATGCGATTCAGGAGTTCAAGCTGTCGACAAATTCATACAGCGCCGAATACGGCCGCAGCGCGGCAGGTCAGGTGAATGTCGTGACACGCAGCGGATCGAACGCGCTGCACGGGTTCGCGTATGAGTACCTGCGCAACCGCGCACTCGATTCCGCGAACTACTTCGCGACCGGGACGGAAAAGAACAAGTACATCCGCAATCAGTTCGGCGGCGGCGCGGGCGGCGCGATCGTGCGGGATCGCACGTTCTTCTTTGCCAATGCAGACGGGCTTCGCGAGCGGTTGGGAGTGACGCGCATCAGCAGCGTTCCGATCGAGGCGATCCGCCAGGGCGATCTGTCTTCGCTGAGCACGACGATCGTGGATCCGTTCACGCGGCAGCCGTTTGCCGGTAACCGGATTCCGGCGAGCCGTATTCATCCGCTGTCGGCCAAGGTATTCGAGATGTTTCCCAGGGCGAACCTCGCCGGCGCCACAGCGAACCTCTTCTCGCAGCCCGTGGGGCAAGACGAACAGAACCAGTTCAACGCGCGCGTGGATCATTATGCGAGTGCGAAGGACATTCTGACGTTCCGTTACAGCTTCGGCCGCAAGACGATCTTTGAACCGTTCGTGAAAGAGAGCGCGGAGGTCCCGGGATACGGCAACGACGTGCGGGACATCGGCCACAACGCGATGGCGCAGTATCAGCGCGTGTTCAGCGCCCGCGCGATCAACACGCTGCTGCTGGGGTTCAACCGCCTCGAACGTTCGGTGCTACCCGAGAACGCCGACAGGAACGTCAATCAGCTTTGGGGTGTGAACTGGCTGCCGGGCAAGCCGCTCGACTTCGGTTTCCCATCCGTTACCGTGGCGGGATTCTCGAAGGCCGGAGATCCGACGCAACTGCCGCTGGACCGTGCGGCCAATACCTATCAGTTGAACGACAACTTCTCGCTACTGCGCGGCGCGCATTCGATCAAGATGGGCTTTGAGATGCGGCGGCAACAGCACAACGGCATTCAGGACCTGCTGGCGCGTGGCTCAATGACGTTCTCCGGCGCATTGTCAGGCGCGGGCGCGAGCGACCTGCTGCTGGGCTTGCTGTCCTTCGGCATTCAGTCGCAAGCTGACGCGGTGCAGACGCTACGCACAACGGCCACGAACTACTATGTTCAGGACGATTGGAAGGTCGCGCCGTCACTGACGCTGAACCTCGGCGTGCGCTACGAGTACAACACGCCGCCCACGGATCCGACGAATCGCATGACGGTATTGAATCTGGCGACGGGTACTCTCGCCGGAGTCGGAACGAATGGACTATCGCGTTCCGGTACGCGTCCGGATCGCAACAACGTCGCGCCTCGAGTTGGCTTCGCCTGGTCGCCACAGAGCAACACAGTGATCCGCGGCGGATACGGACTCTTCTATGATTCGGGGATGATGGTGGCGAATACGTCGCTGTACTTCAACCCGCCGCAATTCACGATCCGTGCGTTCTTTCCGACGGCGACTTCATTGATCACGTTGAGCAATCCGTTCCCGACCAACGGCGGCATCACTCCCGCGGCTTCGCTCAGCTCGCTGAGTCCGGATCTCGTGCAGGCGTATTTGCAGCATTGGAACTTCAACGTACAACGCGAGGTCCGCGGCGTGGGTGTGTTCAGCGTCGCTTACGCGGGCTCGAAAGGCACACACCTGATCCGGTCACGCGACATCAATCAGCCGCAACCAGGATCCGCTGCCGTGGCGCAGCGCCGTCCTCTGCCTGCCTACAGCAACATCTTTCTGATCGAGAGCGGCGGGAACTCGAACTACAACTCCCTGCAGGCTTCGTGGAATCGTGCATTGACGCGCGGCTTCTCGGCCCTCGCCACCTACACGTACGGCAAATCGATCGACGACACTTCGGCGTTTCTCGGCACGAAGGCGGACAAGAACTTTCCGCAGAACAGCCAGAACTACGCGGCCGAACGCGCGGTGTCGAGCTTCGACGTGCGCCACCGGATGAGCTTTGCAGGCGTTTGGAAACTTCCATTCGGCTTACAGTCGAGCGCGATCCTCAATGGATACACGGGCCAGCCGTTCACCCCGATTCTGCGCTTCGACAACAGCAACACAGGTAATACGGGCGGCACGTACGGCAACGACCGGCCGAACGTGGTCGGGGATCCGAACGGCGGTCCGCGGACTCCGTCGCAGTGGTTCAACACGGCGGCGTTTGCGATCCCGGCGCGTTATACGTTCGGCAATGCCGGGCGCAACATCGTTCGCGGACCTGGCTTCTTTACGGCTGATGCTTCGTTGATGCGGAAGTTCCAGTTAACCGAGAAACTCGCGCTGCAGTTCGAAGGGCAGGCGTTCAATCTATTCAACCGCACGAACTTCAACCTGCCGGAGCGTTACGTCGATGAACCGGCGACCTTCGGGCGAATCCTCTCAGCCAAAGCGCCGCGGCAGTTCCAGTTGACGGGACGCTTTACTTTTTGATCGCAGTGATCTCGAAGTTGCTGCTGAGCAGCTTCAGCCCGGGTGTCCGGATTAGGAGTTCATCGAGCACACGCGTCGCACGGTAACCGGCGCGCCAGGATGGATACAGCCCGGCGAGCGGCGTCGAAACGAAATCGTAATAGCTGGCCCGCGCGTCGGGGAAGCCGGCGTCGGTGAAGAAGCGGCGCGTAAATCCCGGGGCAAGCTGGCGTTCGTCTTCCGTTTGATACTGCGCCATGACTTTCGGGAAGAACAGTTCGCCGATATAGCCGGACAACCGGTATCGCGAGGGATCGAGTGAGTAGAACGCCCCGTATGATTTGAGGATCGACCGGATCTTCGCCGCGCATCCCGCGAGCATCTCGTCCGTCAGATGATGGAGAAAGAAGATGGCGATCACCGCGTCGAACGGCTTCCTGTCATCGAATTCCTCGAGCCGGGCTTCATGTGCGCGGAAGTTCCGGATGCCCGCCTTTTCAGCGTCGGCGTTCGCCTGACGAACTGCGGCGGGGGAGAGATCGATGCCGACTATTTCCCCGACGTGCGGCGCCAGCAGGAGTTCCGTATCGCCGATGCCACAGCCGATACTGAGCACCCGCGACTGCTTCGCGGCGCCGGTCTTCGAAAGGATGCGCCGGACCATGTTCTCGCGCAACGCGCGAACCGCTGGTTTGGCAAAGTGTTGCTGCGCGAAACCGGAGTACAACTTCTCGTGGTACTCCAGTTCGCGCTGGAGCACTGGGTCTTCAGAGATCAGAGGGTCCAAACTTTGATCATAAACGGTCTTTCGCTGCATCTAGGAGTGTAGACATGAGAATCCTGCTTTTTTCCGGCAAGGGCGGCGTAGGAAAAACGAGTCTCGCGGCCGCGACCGGCGTGCGTCTGGCGCAAAACGGCTGCCGGACCCTTGTCATGAGCGTCGACCCGGCGCACTCGCTCGGTGATGCGTTCGACATCGGCTCCGACCTGTTTACACGGCGCACTGCGGACCCACTGACGTTACGCGACAACCTCGACATCCAGGAAATCAACATCCAGAAGGAGATCAAGAAGCACTGGCAGGAGATCTCGACTTACATCGTGTCGGTGTTGCGGACCAGCGGCATCAGCGGCGTCGAAGCCGACGAGCTGGCGATCCTGCCGGGCATGGAAGAGTTGTCGGCGATGATGTACGTCAACCAGTACACGCGCAGCAACCGTTATGACGTCATCGTGCTCGACTGCGCGCCGACCGCGGAATCGTTGCGATTCGTCAGCATGCCGACCACGCTCGGCTGGTACATGAAGCATGTCTTCCCGTTGCAGCGCACCGTGCTCAAAGCCGTTCGCCCGCTGGCGAACAAGGTGTCGCCGGTGGAACTGCCGTCGGACCGCTACTTCTCGAATGTCCTCGATCTATTCCAGAAGATCGATGGCATTGACGAACTGCTCGAGGATCCCAAGCGGACCAGCGTCCGTCTGGTCACCAACCCCGAGAAGATGGTGCTGCGCGAGACACAACGTGCGTTCGTGTACTTCTCCCTGCACGGTTTGACGGTCGACCGGATCATGGTAAATCGGGTTCTTCCAGAGAATGTGCAGGATCCTTTTTTCGCGGCATGGCGGCAGTCGCAGGCGTCGACACTCGAGGAAATCGAGAGCTATTTCGCGCCGGTGAAAGTAACGCGCGTACCGTTGTTCCAGCAGGAAGTGCTCGGGATGGATCGGCTGAAAATGCTGGCAGGGATCCTGTATGGCGAAGGTGAGGATCCGGCAGCGGTGACTCGCGACGAGCGGCCATACTCGTTCGAGAAGGTCAATGGCCAAAGCCGTGTCGTGATGAAGATGCCGTTCACGTTGAAGGGTGAGATCGGGTTGTTCAAGAAGGGCGACGAACTGGTAGTCCAGATCGGGACCCTGCGCCGGCACATCGGACTGCCGACATCCATGGCGGCACTGTCGCCCAGCAAGGCCAGGCTCGAAGGCAACGTGTTATCGATTGACATGAGCGAGGTAGCATAGGGTCATGGAAGATCAGAAGCCACAGTCCTCATCGCAGTGCTGGTGTGAAGGCCTCGGCGAAGAGCTTTCGCGCATGGCGTCGAAACTCGGACCTTCGGATGAAGTGCAGACGCACTTCCGCAACGCGAGGCTGGAATTCCTGAAGGGCTTGCGCGCGCTGATCGATGAACGCATCGAGAAAGTACAGCGCACGCAGCAGGCTTCCAAAGGCGCGTCGATTACGGTCGAATAACTTCGGCGAGGACCGCAGCAGCCTGTTCGCAATCGGCGCGGCTCACGTCGTAGTGCGTGACGGCGCGCATGCGGGTTCCGCCGACGCCGTTCATCAGTACGCCCCGCTCTTTCAGCGCGGCGGTCACTTCCGCGGGTTTGCGGCCCGTGCCAGCGATATCGAAAATCACGATGTTGGTCGCGACCCTGGACGGGTCGATCGATACGCCCGGCAGTTTCGCGGCCTCTTCGGCCAGGAACTTCGCGTTTGCATGATCCTCGCCGAGACGCGCAGGCATCTGTTCCAATGCGATCAGTCCGGCTGCCGCGAGGACGCCGACCTGCCGCATGCCGCCGCCCAGGCGCTTGCGGAACTTGCGCCCGCGGCTGATGGCGTCATGCGTGCCGACCAGCATCGATCCGACCGGGGCGCCGAGCGCCTTGGACAGACAGAAGTTCACGGAATCGACCTTCGCCGTGATGCGGCTGACCGGCAGTCCCGAGGCAGCGGCTGCGTTGAAGATGCGCGCGCCATCCACGTGGACCTTCAGACCGCGCTCATGCGCGCGGTCGCAGATGTCGTCGATGATCTCCTGCGGATAGACGACGCCGCCGCACATGTTGTGCGTATTTTCGAGTTCAATGAGCGTCGTCGGTGCGCAATGCGGGCCATCCGGACGCAGTTTCTGCTCGATTCGATCCCAAGTGAGAATGCCGTCTTCCGTCTCGATCGTGCGCACCAGGCAGCCCGAGAACCACGCGGTCATCGAGAATTCCCAATCGAGGATGTGCGCGCGAGCGTCGCAGATCACTTCTTCGCCGTGGTTGGTGTGGACCTTGATGCCGATCGTGTTGCCCATCGTTCCAGTGGGCACAAACAGCGCGGCTTCTTTGCCGAAGATTTCGGCCGCACGCGCTTCCAGGCGGTTGACTGTGGGGTCCTCGCCGTACACATCGTCGCCGACCTCGGCCTCCGCCATCGCGCGCCGCATCGCGGCGGTGGGTTTGGTCACGGTGTCGCTTCGCAAATCAATCCAGGGCATCCCTACCAATGTATCCCGGTAAGGAATAGCAAACCCGTTCGGGACCGCCCAGTACCTCGTACCGGGCGGCCAGAAACGCGGCCGCTGGTTACGCTGAGGCATGCTGTTGAGAATCGCAATCCTGTTGACGATCGCGTTCAGCCTGCATGCAAAATGCAAGGCCGGTGTTGACTGTTTTTCTGAAGATTCCGGGATGGCGTCCCCGCGCCTGGCCGCTCCGCCTGACTTGACGCCGAAGTGGATGAGCCCGTATCGAATGGCGCAGTTCGCCATGGTAGGCGCGGCGGCGGCGGACATCGCCTCGTCGTGGGGATGCGCCGAAGCGAATCCGATCCTGCGTTCCGCCGATGGACGTTTTGGCGCCAGCGGATTCGCGATCAAAGCCGGATTCACCGCGGGCAGCCTCGTCGCCACGCACCTGCTCAAGAAGAAGTTTCCGAAGTTCGAGCGGCCGCTGACATTCATGATGGGCGGGACCTCGACCTTCCTCTATACGACCGCATTCCGCAATCATTCCCAGCCCTGTTACTGATCGGAGGCGCGACGGCCTGTCCCAGAAACGGACGGCGGCCACAGCGGAGGCCGCCGCCAACCCACACAAAACACGGTTTCTGCGGCGGTGGAAGGCAAAATGCAATTCACCGGACCATATGCCGTTTTTGAAGGACCTCCAAGTTTCGTTCCGCGCCTTGCGCTCGAATCCGGGATTCACCGCAGTCGCATTGCTGTCGTTGGGGTTGGGCATTGGCGCCAACACCGCGATCTTCAGCGTGATGGACGCGCTGCTTTTACGCAGTCTTCCTGTGACCAACCCGGAAGAATTGGTTTTCCTCGGCGATGGCCGGGCTGCCGGAATCGCGGGCGGGTTTCCGGACGGCCCGCCGCGGTTGTTTTCTTTGGATTTCTTTCGTTCTTTGAATGCGTCCCAGAAGGTTTTCTCGGGTACGGCGGCGATTTCGAGTCTGCGCGCGGATGTCCACGGACGCGTGGGCAATGGCGTTGCAGAACCACTGCAGGTCCGCCTGGTGTCCGGCGGATACTTCGGGATGCTCGGCGTTCAACCCGTCGCAGGCCGGCTGATCGCGGAGCAGGACGACATCGCACAGGGCGGGCATCCTCTCGCGGTTCTGAACTATGACTTCTGGCAGCGGCGATTCGCGGGAGATCCGCAAGCGGTGGGCAGGAGCATCGTCATCAACGGCGCGATTTACACGATTACCGGCGTGGCGTCCAAGGGTTTCAGCGGCACGGTCGTAGGCGAGTCGCCGGACCTGTGGGTTCCACTGGCGATGCAGCCGCAGTTGCAGGCGTGGATCAACAGTCCGAACGAACAACTGACGCAGTTCACCTGGATCGTCGCCCGGCGGCTTCCGGGTGTTTCGGTAGACGAAGCGCAGGCGCAAACCAACGTCATCTACCGGCAGTGGCTGGAGAAGGTCGCGGGAACGTCGCCTACGCAGGACCAGAAGGAGTCTATGCGGAAGTCGGTCGTGAAGTTGACCGACGCGGCGAAAGGCGCGTCGCAACTGCGGCGGCAATACGCGGAACCGCTGCAGATCCTGATGGCGATGGTGGGCATCGTGTTGCTGATCGCGTCGGCGAATGTCGCGAACCTGCTGCTGGCGCGCATCTCCGTTCGCCAGCGGGAAATCTCGGTCCGTGTGGCGCTCGGCGCAACGCGCGCCAGGCTGATGGCGCAATTGTTGACAGAAAGCGTCCTCATCGCATTTCTGGGCGGCGTCATCGGGTTGATTCTCGCGTGGTGGGGCGCGCCCGTGCTGGTGAACCTCGTCTCGAGCGAGCCTCGCGCGATGGCGCTGGATGTCTCGCCGAAGCCCGTGGTGCTGCTGTTCACCTTCGGGCTCTGCCTCGTGACCGGCATGTTGTTCGGACTCGGACCAGCCATTCGCATGACTCGCACCGACACGATTCCCGGGTTGCGCGACGCAGCCGGTAAAGGAGCGGTGCAGGGATCCACGCGCGGAATCGCGGGACGCCTGCTGGTGATCGCGCAGGTGACGCTGGCGATGGTCCTGACTGCCGGCGCGGGGTGGTTCATTCAGACGCTGCAGAAGCTCCGCGAAACCGATACAGGGTTCGAAACGGAGCGGGCCCTGCTGGTGCAACTCGATCCCGAAGCGAGCGGGTTGAAAGAGAAGCAACTGCTCGCGCTCGGGCAGCGGATCGAAGAGAAGATCGCGACCGTGCCGGGCGTGCGCTCCGCGAGTTACACGATGGTACGCTACGACGGCGGCCGCTGGGTTTCGGGCATGTGGCCCGAGGGCGTCGAGCGCACACGTCGCACGGCTCAGACCTCGGACGGCAACCGGGTCGGCCTGCATTACTTCGAGACGCTCGGGATGCAGGTCCGGCAGGGGCGTAACTTCTCCGAGGCGGATGGGCCGAAGTCCGAGAGAGTCGTCATCCTCAACGAGACGCTCGCGCGCAAACTGTATCCTCAGGGCGATCCTGTCGGGCGACTGGCATACCTGGGTAGTGAAGCGCGGCGCATCATCGGCGTCGTATCCAACACCAAGGTCGCCAGTATGCGCGAAGAACCAACGGGGATGTTCTTCCTCTACAACCGGCAAACGGAGGACGGCTACAACGACTTGGTCGTGCGGGCCGCGGGCAATCCCACCGAGTTGCTTCCGCGTTTGCGCGCCGCGATTCTGGCCGAGGAACCGAATCTCGCGATCGCAGAAATCACATCACTGGGCGAGATCGTCGACCGCTCGCTGACGCAGGAGAAGATGCTGTCGAAACTCGCCTCGCTGTTCGGGGCGCTGGCTCTGGTGCTCTCCGCCGTCGGGATCTATGGCGTGCTCGCATACGCCGTGGCGCGCCGGACCAATGAAATCGGGGTTCGCATGGCGCTTGGCGCATCACCGGGCGATGTTCTCGGGATGGTGTTGAAAGAGTCGCTGCTGATCGTGGGGATCGGCGCGCTGCTGGGAGTCCCAGCGACGCTCGCCACGGGACGACTGGTAGCCAGCCGCCTGTATGGTTTGACGCCCAATGATCCGCTGACGCTTTCACTTGCAGCCGCAGTCCTGCTGGCAACGGCGGTGGCGGCGAGCCTGATTCCTTCAGGACGCGCCGCCCGCCTCGATCCGCTGGTTGCGTTACGCGACAGCTAACTAATTAAGCCTTGGCCGCGGCCAGCGCAGCGAGGCTCGATTCGTACGGAGCGCGAGCGACGCCGCGTTCCGTGATGATCGCGTGGACATACCGGTTGGGCGTCACGTCGAAGCCGGGGTGCCTCGCTGCGAGGCCTTCGGGCGCAATGTGCACGCCCTGGATCTCGGTGACTTCGCGAGACGAACGTTCTTCGATCGGGATGTGCTCGCCGCTGGGAATCGAGAGATCCAAAGTGGAAATCGGCGCCGCCACATAGAACGGCACGCCATTCTCTTTGGCCAGCACTGCCACGGAGTAGGTTCCGATCTTGTTGGCAACGTCGCCGTTCGCGGCAATGCGATCGGCGCCAACGACCACGCATCCGATGTTGCCGGACTTCAGGAAGTGACCGGCCATGTTGTCGGTGATGATCGTGACGTCGATGCCATCCTGCTGCAGTTCCCACGCGGTGAGGCGCGAGCCTTGCAGGAACGGACGCGTCTCGTCTGCATACACGGCGATCTTCTTGCCCTGCTCTACCGCGCCGCGGATCACACCGAGCGCCGTGCCGTAGCCGGCAGTCGCCAGCGCGCCGGCATTGCAGTGGGTGAGCACGATCTTGCCGTCGGGCACGAGGTCCGCGCCGTGCTTGCCGATCGCCCGGCAGCAGGCGATGTCTTCTTCCTTGATCGCCTTTGCTTCCTCAATGAGGCGCTCGCGGATGATTTCCACGGGTTGCCCGGCGAGCGAGGCGAAGAGTCCGCGCATGCGCTCGATGGCCCAGAAGAGGTTCACGGCTGTGGGACGAGTCTTGCGGATGGTTTCGCAGATTTCGTCGAAGGCGGACAAGTCTTCTTTCTGCACGCCGATCGCGATACCCATTGCGGCAGCGACGCCGATGGCGGGCGCGCCGCGGATGATCATGTCCTTGATTGCCGTCGCGACTTCACGGTAGTCCGTGCAGGTGACAAATACAGTTTCGCGAGGCAGGCGCGTCTGGTCGATCATGACCACGCCTGCATCTGTCCATTCGAGAGTTTCAACCATTCGCTATGTATCCAGCCAAGAGAGTGAGATTGTAGGCGGAATGCGTGGCGGCCGCGGCCAGTGTGGAATCGAGCAGGCTGCGGACCAGGCCGAAGACGCATCCGGCAAGGAAAACGAGAAGCAGATGCTGCCAGGACCATTGATAGGCAGGTCCGTGCAGCAAGGCAAAGGGAATCGCAGTAATCACGGCCGCCACCATGCCGGGCATGTACTTCGCCAGCAGCGGCATGATGAAACCGCGAAACGCAAGTTCTTCCGCGATCGGCCCAAGCAGAACGCTAGCCAGCGCAAAGACGAGGAGCAATCGCCGGTCCGTCAACAAGTCTTTGTAGGGCAGGTCGACCAACGGCGCTTCGAGCGTGGTGCCAAGCCAACTGATACCGAAGGCCAGCGCCACACCGCCGCATACCGCCAGAAAAAGCCAGCCATGGTTCACCCAGTTCAGCGATTCAAGAAGCGGCTTATGGTAGTGCACGCGGAACAACACCGATAACAGGATGAACCAGACCACGTACATGGTCATCTGCGCAATCAGTTCCTGCACTGCTTTGGGGACCGGAAGAAAACGCGCGCTCAACGCGCCGATCAGAACCGCGGGAAGAAAAAGCGCGACACCGAAGGCCAGGTCCCTGAAGCTCCAAAATGCACGCGTCATAGGGCTATTCGGCGCACTCCACCAACAGCGCCGCGAGCAGCGGAATCATGATCTCATGGTGTCCGGTCAACTGGTAGCCGCGGCCTCCCGCATTCACATGCGGCCGTTGCACGACGTTGTGACGCGGACGGTAGTGCTCGAGAAAATCCATGTTCACGGTCGTGAAGTTCGCCAGCGGATAGCCAAGGTTCCGAACAGCGGAGATGGCTTTCAAAAAGACTTCCGGCAACAGGACCGCGGAGCCGAGATTGAGATACACGCCGCCGGAATCGAGTCCCGTAACAAGGGAAGAGAAAAGTCGAAAATCCTGGTGGGTCGCGGCGCCGATGGCGGCTGCGTCGGCTTCCGGATGCGTGTGCGGCGTGTCGGTTCCGACTGCCACATGCACGGTGACAGGTACGGAGTGCTCGTGGGCTGTATACAGGATGCTTTGCATCGCGACATCGCCACGGGCGTTCTGCAGCAGGCGGCGTCCGAGAGCCTCGCCCATTCCGACGCCATCCAACACGCCGGCCTGGATCGCGCGATTCATTTCGCGCCCGGTTTCTTCGGCGGATCCGAAACGGCCATCGGGCAGGACGGCTTCCACGTCTTCGCTGGTGAATCCGGCGACTGCAATTTCGAAATCGTGGATGGCGGCAGCGCCATTCATCGCAAAGGCTGTCACAAAGCCGCGACGCATGAGGTCGATCAGCACCGGCGCGACGCCGGTTTTGATAACGTGCCCGCCGAGTCCCCAGATGATGGCGCGTTTGTCCCGGCGCGCATGCAGCAGCGCCTCGATCACGCCACGCAGGTTGTCGGCGGCGAGCACGCGAGGCAGGCCGGAAAGAAAAGACAACCAGTCGCCACCCTTGCCGTGCGGCCTGGCGAACATCGACGTGTGAACCTTCCCGCCGCGATCCTGGATCGGGATGGTCCGCAGCGCCTCAAAACTGAGAGGCTGATGATCGTATTTAGAGCCCAATTAGCTCATGCTAACTCAATTCGACACTTTGTACTGCCGTTTGACGTCCCTCGCTATCGACTTCTCGTCAAACAAAACCGGCCGCCATTGTTTTTTAGAGAACAGTTCCGTCTGGTCTGTGAACAGCGGCGACTTGGGATCCCCGGACTGCGAGTACGTCAAAAACGCCTTCGCGCGCGGACCCCTGTCGTTGAACTCGAGCGCCAGGATAAAGCTCGACCCATGCACCACGGGGTAGCCTTTTTCGGTGAGCAGCTTGCTGCCGGCGACCAGCTTGGGTTCATCCATCGGCTCGAGGGTCGTCGTGTTGCGGCTGTTCTGCTGCATGTTCATGATGCCTTCGATGGCGCCCTGCCCGCCGTGGATCGGAATGCGCCGGCCGGCCTTGTCGGCGTACTGCAGTTCGCCGAGCGGCACATCCAGTGCGAGTTTGCGAGCTTCCAGAACGCCGATCGCCTTCTTCAGATTGTCGATGGCGAGGTCGCCCCCGGCGAGTCCGCGAGGCGTGTTGGTGGGATCTTTTGGATCGAAGTCGATGGCGAAGAGTTTGCCGCGGCCGAGGAAGTCCGCGGGCGCGTACTGCCCAAGCCACTCGCGGAAGAGCACGGCGCCGCGGCTATCCAGATCATAGCGGCCGTTCCAGGATCCGAGGATCCGGCAGGCCTCGCCGAGGTTCGCCTTGCTGCAGCGGGCCACGAGTTCGTCTTTGAACAACTCCGCGGCCAGAGCACGATTCGACAACAAGGCCGACGCCATTTCGTCGAGCGTAAAGCGGCCGTCGGATCCGGCTGGCCTGTCTGGTGAACGGTTGGACAGCGTCAGGTCATTATTGCGCGTACGCAGGGATCGCACGGTGTTCTGTTCTCCATGCAGCGGGGAATACGGGCCCGTCACCGGCGAACTGCTGTTCGCGATCCAGAAGCTGTCGTTGGCGTTGAACACATAGTCGAAGCGTTCGATGCGCGGCGTGTTGGCGTATCCGACAACGCCGGGCTTGGTCGATGCGGGATCATTCACCCATTCCGACCTTGGATCGCTGCCGTTGAGCAACACCATTCCCTGCTGATCGAAGCGTTGCGTGATGGGATCGCTCTTGCGGCGCTTCTGCCAGTCCTCGAGCGCTTCTTTCGAGAGATTCGGAGTAGAGGCAGTGTCCGCGTACCAGGCAATGCCTTCGCGGCTGGTGGCGATCGTATTCACCCATGGCATGCCCTGATTCTTTTCATGCGCCTTCTGAAACGACTGCATTGAGTTGGCGCGATCCATCTCGAGCCACTGCGAGGCGGCGCCATTGTTGTCGAGGTTGGCGTCGCGCACGGCGATCGCGCGCTTGGCAGTCCAGCCGAGCCCCTGCACGTTGAGGATCGGACCATAATGGCTAAACCAGACCGTGCGCTTCTGCCGGCCGATCGCGCCGTCCGCCTGCTTCACTTCGACGGTGACGTCACGGCTGGTCATCGCACGTTCTTCATTACCGTAACGATAGACCGTCGGCTTGCCGGGGACGAGGTCGAGCATGAACACGGTGAAGCGCTTGCCCGCGGACACCGTGTGGGTCCACGCGACGTCCTTGTTGAAGCCGATGCTGACGCCGATGTTGCCGACGAGACTGACGCCGTACACGTCGAGCTTGCCTGGAATCACGAGGTGCTTTTCCCAAAAACGGTTCGACCCGACCCAGGGATAATGCGGGTTCGCGATGAGCATGCCTTTCTTGGACGCCGCGAGATCCCGGCCCAGAGCCCAGCCGTTGCTGGCCCAGTCCGGCTTCGGGAACTCGAAGTTGAGCGACGCGGCAGCTTCGTTGGTTCCGGCGGATGGCGTCGAGTTTCCAGCCCCGGCAGCAGGAGGCGTCGCGCTCGCGATCATGCCGGAGAATCCCGTCGTCACCAGCAGCGTCACCTGCTGATAGGCGACCATGTCCTGCGCCGTGACCGGGAAGACCCAATCCGCGCCCTGACACCAACCGGGGACCTTGTCTTTGCCGGTCACCACCAGATACTTGTTGTAGCCGGCGACAAAGCCCGCATAATACTCACGGATTTCAGCCGGCTGCTTGGCGAGATACTCGCCGCCGCGCTCGTGAATCCTCATCGCCTTCATCGTGATGTCGTTGGCGAGATGCTCGTTGATCTTTCCGGGACCGAGGTACTTGGCGCGCTCGCCGCGGGCCTTGACCACCTGGTCGGCGATGGAGCAGAGGTGGTCTTCCGCCTGCGCGTACCCCTCGCCAAACCCGAGGTCGCCATACGTCTTGGCCGTGATGTGCGCGACCCCATGACTGGTGCGGCGAATCCGCGCTGAATACTTCGAAGGAGAGGCGGCTGGCAGCAGGGCAGCCGCGGCAGTGAACAGGAGAACGAGATTCCGAACGGCGTACATCGCAAGACAGTCTAACAGTTACCCGGCCAGCGCGCTCATCGCTTCATAGATTTGCTATGCTTTCTTCGTGACTGCTCTCGCCGTGGATCAACGGCTTATGCAGAACAAGATGTCACGCGAGCGGGTCCGGCGGCTGCTCGGAGTTTCCGAACAGAAGCTGCGCCATTGGGAATCGTTGAACCTGATCGCCCGCTATGACGCTTATTCTCTTCGCGACCTGTCCAAGCTTCGTAAGATCGTTGAGTTGTCGGGCTCCGGCCTGTCGGCTTCGCGCCTGAAGAAGATGATTCACGCGTTGGCGCTGCGCGAAAATGTCGAGGATCCTTTGTCGGAGCTTCGCATTTATCGCAGCGACGAGGGATCGCTGCACGTGGATGTAGAAGGACAGACCGTGGATGCCCATTCCGGGCAGATCCTGCTGCATCTCGAAGAGCGTCCGCGCGCCGCTGCAACAACCGTCGCGTTTCCGGCTTCGTCGCCGAAGGAAGATTCGAAGAAGCGGGGTGAAGCCGAATCCTGGTTCGAGCGCGGACTGGAACTCGAGCAGAGCGGGGCGCCGCACGGCGAGATCCGCGAGGCGTACGAGAAGGCCATCGCACTGGATCCGAATTCGACGGGCGCGCTGGTGAATCTCGGCACGCTGTACTTCAACGCCCGCGCCATGAGCAAGGCGGAGAAGCTGTACCTCAAGGCAATTGAGGCCGATCCCGCATACGCGCTGGCGCACTTCAACCTCGGCAACCTGTACGACGAGAAGGGCGAGATCGAGAAGGCGCTCCACTATTACACCGAGGCGCTGCGGCTGAATCCGTCCTATCCCGACGCGCACTACAATCTCGCCCTGCTGTATCAGAACCGGGGCGAATCGATGCGCGCCCTTCCTCACTGGAAGGCGTATCTGAAGCTGGATCCCCGATCGAGTTGGGCCGACATCGCGCGGCGCGAACTCGAAAAGCTCAAGGACGCGGCAATCGTCAAGTAGCCGGGCTTCTATAATTTCCTGAGGGGGGCTCTCGGGAATGAAACTCGGAATTGGATTTGCATTTGCGGCCATCGGCGTCCTGGCGCAACAGATGATCGTTGCTCCGTCGCCGGATCGCCGTGCGAATGAGGGCGAGGGACCCTTCACGAGGCTGGTGATCCGCGCCGTGACGATGATCGACGGCACTGGCGCCCCGCCGCGTGGACCCGTCGATGTCGTGATCGAGGGCAACCGCATCGCGGATGTCCGCAGCGTTGGATATCCGCTGACGCCGATCCGTCCGCAGAACCGTCCCGAGAAAGGCGTCAAGGAAATCGACGGGACCGGCATGTTCCTGCTGCCCGGCTTCGTCGACCTGCATGTCCACACCGGCGGCGAACCCAAGGCGCCGGAGGCTGAGTACGTCCACAAGCTTTGGATGGCGCATGGCGTGACCACCGTTCGCGGCGTTCCCGCGGGATCGATGAATTGGGTGGTGCGCGAGAAACAGAGGTCCGCGGAAAACAAGATCGTGGCGCCGCGTTACTTCAACTACCAGCGCCCGTTCACCGGCGAAGGATGGAAGCCGAACCGCATTCAGACGCCGGAAAACGCACGTGAGTGGGTTCGCTGGGCGAAGGCGCACGGCATTGATGGATTGAAGCTTGGATCGCAGGATCCCGAAATCATGGCTGCGTTGCTCGACGAGGCGAAGAAGAATGGCCTCGGCAGCACGGCGCATCTCGACCAGATGGGCGTCGCCCGGATGAACGCGCGGGACGCCGTGCGGCTGGGACTTGGCACGGTGACGCACTTCTACGGGCTATTTGAGTCGTTGCTCAAGGACACGACCGTACAACCGTATCCCCTCGACCAGAACTACAACGACGAACAGCACCGTTTCGGACAGGTGGCGCGTATCTGGAACAGGATCCACCCGCGAGGCAGCAAGGAATGGAACGACCTGCTGGACGAGTTTCGCAAGTATGACGTGACGCTCGATCCGACGTTCACCATCTATTCGGCGTCGCGCGACGTGATGCGGGCGCGAAATGCCGAGTGGCATGACCGCTACACACTGCCGACGCTCTGGGACTTCTATCAACCGAGCCGCGAGGCGCACGGCTCGTATTGGTTCAACTGGACGACATCCGACGAGATCGAGTGGAAGAATTTCTATCGCGTCTGGATGAGTCTCATCAACGATTACAAGAACCGCGGCGGCCGGGTGACGACGGGCTCGGATTCCGGCTTCATCTACAAGACCTACGGTTTCGCCTACATTGAAGAGTTCGAACTGCTGCAGGAAGCAGGCTTTCATCCACTCGAAGTGATCCGCGCGGCAACCATGCACGGCGCAGAAACGCTGCACAAGCCTCTCGGGAAGCCAATTGAATTCGGCATCATCCGTCCGGGCCTGCTCGCGGACCTGGTTCTCACCGATCAGAATCCACTCGAAAACTTCAAGGTCCTCTACGGGACCGGCCACTTGCGTTTGAACGACAAGACCAATACGCCGGAGCGCGTCGGTGGAATCCGCTACACGATCAAGGACGGCATCGTGTACGACGCGAAACAACTACTGGCGGACGTCGCGGCGATGGTCGAGCGGGCGAAGGCAAAGCAGTCACGAAACACTCAGTAAACGGAGTTTACCAGGGACCTGTGACCGGCACGTCGCCGGGATATCCAAAATACGCCAGGGTTCCGAGGAGGCTGATCCATGCCCCGTTCGATGGCCGCCAAACCACCGGCTGCGTGTTGACGGTGGTGGTCCACATCGGCGCCGGGATGTCGCCGGCAGAGCCCAGGGTGTATTGGGCGTCGACACCGGGAGTGAAGATGAAATCCCCGTTCGTGTCCAGCCTCCAAACGCCGTTATTGTAGAGGCCGATCTTCGCAGTTCCGGATCCGGTCCAGTCACCGACCACGGGAATATCGCCGGATGCGCCCCAGGTGATGATCTTATCGACATTATTGGTCCATGCGTTGTTGCCGTCCCAATCGAGGAACCAGACGCCGTTGCGGTATACGCCGATCTTTGACCTGCCGTCGCCGTTCCAGTCGCCCACTACGGGAATGTCGCCCGGGATGCCGTAGTAATAGTAGGCATCGACGCCCCAAGTCCACTGATTGTCGCCGTTAATGTCGACGTACCAAGTGCCGCCGCGGAAGACGCCGACGCGGTACACACCGGTACCGGTCCAGTCGCCGACGATCGGGATATCCGTCGAGATTCCCAGCGAGAACGCCACATCTCCTGTGTTCCAGATGTTGTCCCCGGTCTTGTCGAGGGCCCAGCCGCCTCGCCGGAAGATGCCGACCTTGTCCCACGAGCGGCCCCTGCCGCCGGGAAACTGGAACTTCGCGAAGAAGGCGTTCAAGCTGGCGGAGTCGGAAGTGGATTGGTAACTGCCGCCGGCCATCGCCAGATTGTTCGAACTGGTCGTACCGCCCGCCAAGACGGCGTTTGGATTGACGACACCCATTGCGACCGCGAGAATCGCGTCCGAGCCATTTCCGCCCCAGAGAGTCGAGTACGACAAAGGCCCATAGGAAAGGAAGACCGATACGAACCCGTCGTAGTAACCGCCAAACCCCGTCTGTACAGCCTGCGAGAGCGGGAAGTTGGAGGATGAAGTCATCCCTGCCGCCACAACCTGACCGCTGGGACGAACAGCAACCGCATAAACAGCGTCATAGCTACTCCCGCCAAGGTACGTGCTCCAGGACCACGAACCAAGATACGGAGTGAACTTTGTTACGAAACCGTCCGAACCACCGCGTCCGAACGTCGCTTGCGCCGCGTTGAGAACCGGGAAATCCGAGGAACAGGTCAGCCCGCCCACGACCGGCTCTCCGCTGCTGGTGATCGCAATCGAGGTGGCCATCTCAGGTTGTGCGGCCGATCCACAGGATCCACCCCAGTAGGTGCTGGCGGCCAGCGAAGTACCCGTCTGCGAGAGCCGCATGACGAAGCCGTCCATCCCGCCCCGGGGACCAGATCCGGACACAACCGGCAGATTCGACGAAGACGTCCCGCCTGCGACATAGAGGTTCTGCTGATAGACCGCCACGGCGTTGACACTGTCGTCACTCGCACCGCCCAGGTACGTGCTGAACACGATCGCAGAACCAGCGGGATTGATCTTGGCGGCAAAGCCGTCCTGTGCGCCACGCGGGGTAGAGTAAGCCGCATTGGCTACCGGGAAGTCCGAAGAAGTGGTCTGGCCACCGATGTAGATACCGTAGGAATCGACGGCGACACTATTGACGGCATCGGACCCGGAGCCGCCCCAATAAGTTGAAAAATCGAGCGTCGCGCCGCTCGCGGCCAGGCGGGCGACGAATCCATCCATCCCACCCTTGTTCGTCCCCTGAATCGCGCTCTGCACCGGGAAGTTCGTTGAGGCCGTGGATCCCACGATCACCGGCCGATTCGAGGAATCGACAACCATGCCATTGACGCGATCCGCACCAATTCCACCGATGAAGGTCGCCCAGACCAGGCTTTGTCCGTTCGCGCTGAGTTTGGCGACAAAACCGTCGGTCGAACCTTTTTGGCTCGTCTGGTACGCGCTCGCCACCGTCATGTTGGTGGATTCGGTCCAACCCGCAATGAACATACTGTCGTCGGAGCCCATAGCTACCGCCGTAATCGATTCGTTGCGATTTCCGCCCCAGTAAGAGCTGTAGAGCAGATCAGGATCAATCACTGTGGCCAGCGAAGGATCCAGCCCGTGAATCGAAAACCCCACAGTGCCGTCCCCAAACACAACATACGATGCGGAACGCGGAACCGTCTCGCCGCTCGTACGAGTCTGGTACACGGCCGGGATCCGTTCCTCCATCTCGCCACTCGCTGTGAGGATCACGAGTTGCCCGCGTTCACCGACAGTCACTCGCCCGATTCCCTGGTACTCGATTCGGATCGCGGCTGCCGTTCTGCCCGGCGCCAGCAGGAAATCGCTTTTCCATCCGTCTCTCGAAAATCGGCATTGGAGATCGACGCCGTCGTAAAGCCCGGCGTATCGCACGCCGCTGAAGCCCGGGCGAGATCTGTGCGACGCTCCAAACATCAGGTGGATCGACGACTGAGTCGCACCCGAACCTTCCAAGCGGACGTCCGGTCTTGCGCCCCGAAACACGAGGGTCAAACCTGAATCGAAGCGGACCTCTCCAGCGCTGTAACGCGCCCAGCGTCCAAAGTTGGTGCCCACAAAGGTCCGCCCATCTGCGGAGGGAAAGAATACCGCTTGCGGCGAAACACCAGCGGCAGCGCTCGTCAACGCTGTCATCCACAACGTCACCAGGATGGCCGAGTTTCTCATCACATAGCACTCTTCGGCCTCCGAGTACTAAGGTTTAGCGGTTTCTCACTCCCGACACGAACGGACTATTCCGAATGAAAAAGCGTAGAGGCCAATCGGCGCAATGCCGGATCCCTATCCTCGGGGAAACACCTATTTCCTCTTCCCCAACAGGCCGATCGCCACGCTCGATCACGAGTGGCCCTTTCGTGACATCGCAGCCCAGGTGCTCGGCCCTCGTGATTCCCATGCCGATGGTGAGTTTCCCCGGCCCGCTGAGCAGGCGCCGGACATCCTGCGAACCAGCAGCGCGTCGCCGGGCCAGCATTTCCTCGACGCCCCGCACGGGTTCGAGCGCCCGGATCAACACGCAGCCCGGTGTGCCGTCGGGTTCCGCGATCAGGTTCAGGCATTCGTACATTCCATAGATGAGGTACACGTACGCATGGCCGGGAGGTCCGAAAATGATGCGGGTCCGCGGCGTGACACCGCGCGAAGCATGCGCCGCAAGGTCGTTCAAACCGAGGTACGCCTCGACCTCGACGATACGTCCGGCGCAGGGACCCAACGCAATAGTGCATCCCAGCAACTCACGCGCGACGGTCACGGTGTCGCGCGCATAAAAACTTCTCGGCAGAATCCGTCGGATAATATGAGCGTACCAACCGAATGCGCCTGTTTACCGGTCTCGATCTGCCCGGCGAAGTCGAGACGCAACTGGATCGCCTGCTAACAGAACTGCGGCCCAAAGCAAAGATCAATTGGAGTCCCGTCGCGAACCTGCACATCACGACCAAGTTCATCGGCGAGTGGCCGGAGGCGCGTCTGCCCGAACTGATCCACGCATTGGAGGCGGTTCCCAAGCCGGCAGCGCCGCTGCGAATTGCGATCCGCGGCATCGGCTGGTTTCCGAACCCGCATCAACCGCGCGTCCTCTTCGCCGGCATTGAGATTGCTCCGGAAGGACTGCTGCACGAACTGGCGCGCGCCACCGATGGGGCGTGCACCGCCATTGGCGTCCCGCCGGAACAGAAGCCCTACAAACCGCACCTGACACTGGCGCGCATCAAGGGCGGGCAGGATATTGCCGAGGTGCGCCGCGCTATCGCGCAACGGCAGTCGCTCGAGTTCGGCGGCGAGTTCACGCCGGCGTCGTATTTCCTGTACCTCAGCTCGCCCGGTCCGCGCGGTTCGGTGTACACCAAGCTTTCGGAGTTCCCACTGGCATGACCCTCATCAACCTCGGTTTGCTCGTCTTCGCCTACCTCCTGGGCGGCGTCCCGTTCGGATACCTGCTGGTCAGGTGGCGAACCGGATCGGACGTGCGTTCCTCCGGCAGCGGCAACATCGGTGCGACCAACGTGCTTCGCACCAGCGGCCGTGGACTCGGCGTCGCCACGCTCCTGCTCGACATCGCCAAAGGCTTCCTCGCGGTGTGGCTGATGGGCAAATACACCGCGCACGACCCGCTGTGGATGAGTCTCGCCGCGCTTGCGGTGATGGGTGGACACGCGTTCCCGGTGTTTTTGAAGTTCCAGGGCGGCAAGGCCGTCGCGTCGTTCATTGGCGCGTTCCTGTATCTCACGCCGTGGCCGCTATTCGCCGTGTTGCTGGTGTTTGTCGTGGTGGTGTGGATCAAGCGGCATATCTCGCTAGGATCCATCGTCGCCTGCGGACTCTTCCCGTTCGGCGTCTGGCTCATCGAACATCCGCACTGGCCGGTCGTGGCCGCGGCAGCCATCGGCGGGGGATTCGTGATCTACCGCCACAAGTCGAATATCGAACGTCTGCGGGCCGGCACGGAAAGCGTGTTCACCTTCTCGAAGACGGCGCGACGCTAACCTGCGAAACAACCCGAATTCCCGGCGGAACATCGCGATAAACGCAGAGTCCCAGAGGCGAAGCTTGCCCCGCCAGGTCCACGAGTTTCAGCGCCCGTGGATCCGACAGGTCCCGTGCGCACATACAGCATGCGCAGCGCGACTTCGCCGCGAAATTCCAGGGAGTCAGGCAATCCCGCAGGGATCCATACGGCGCGGTGTGGAGGAGTGATCCAGGCGGCTTCGCGGGTTCGCACGTGGACCGCGCCGCGAATCGAGACGGTGACGGCCAAGCTCCGGATCCGGGTCCAGGAGTCGTCGCCGTGGCGGAAGTTCGACATTCTTTGACAGAATATCGATCTTCCGCACCGGTGCAAACCCGGATACACTCACCCCATGCCTCATCTTGCTCACTTTGCGATCAATGCCGACGACCTGCCCCGCGCCCGAGCATTTTATGAAGGCGTGTTCGGCTGGAAGTTCAACGCCTGGGGACCTCCAGGCTTCTTCCAGATCGACATGGGATCATCCTCGTCCGCCGTGCCTGTCATGGGAGCGCTGCAGCAGCGGCGACAGCTCGTCGAAGGCGCGCCCTTGCGCGCGTTCGAATGTACGATCTCGGTGGCGGATATCGAGGCAACCGCGCAGGCGATCCCGGAATGCGGCGGTCGAATCGTCATGCAACCGGTGACGTTGCCGGGCGTAGGCCGGCTTCTGTTCTTCGAAGATCCGGAAGGCAATGTGGCCGGTGCGATGCAGTACAATCCCGAGGCCGCTTGAGACTACGAGATTCCGTGCTTCTTCATGCGGTAGCGCAGGGTATCCCGGCTGATCCGCAACAGGCGCGCGGCTTCGCTCTGATTCCCACCGGATTTCCGTAGCGCCTCGGTCAACAAGCGTTTCTCCTGCTCCTCGAGCGGAACCAGTTCGCCCGGAGCGGCAGCGCCGCCTCCGTTGGCCGCCGCGGCGCCGGAAGCGACATCGATTTGCCCGCGGCTCAGGTATGTCGGCAGGTCCGCGACGTCGATCGTCGCGCCCAGCACCATAATGCAGGCGTGCCCGATCACATTCTCGAGTTCGCGGACATTGCCCGGCCAGTGATGCCGTAACAGAACCATCTGCGCGCGATTCGTCAATCCGCGGATGTCCTTGTTGTACTGCGTGGCGTACTTGTTGATGAAGTGCCGGATCAGCAGCAGCAGATCGCCTTCACGCTCCACAAGATTGGGGATGGCGAGTTCCACCATGGTGAGGCGATAGAACAGATCCTCGCGGAACTGGTTTTCCGCGACAGCGGCTCGCAGATCGCGGTGCGTCGCGGCGATGACGCGCACATTCACCTTGCGGGGCGTCAGCGCGCCGAGGCGCTGGACTTCCTGGTTCTGCAGCGCGCGCAGAAGCTTCGCCTGCGTGTTGAGCGGCATGTCGCCGATCTCATCGAGGAACAGCGTACCGTTGTGCGCGTACTCGAACAATCCGACCTTATCTTGCGTCGCTCCCGTAAACGAACCGCGCACGTGGCCGAACAATTCGCTCTCAAACAGCGTTTCGACAACCGCAGAACAATTCAGCGGCACGAACTGGCCGGCCGCCACGGGACTCAACTTGTGCAGCGCCCGGGCAACCAGTTCTTTGCCGGTGCCGGTCGCGCCCGCAACCAGAACCGAGCGGTAGTGCGGCGCAATGCGCTGCACCTGCGAGAACAGTTCCCACATCTGCGGGCTGTTCCCGACCATTCCTTCGAATTCGGCCTGTTCGGCCAGCGTCGCTTCGAGGTGCGACGCGCGGTTTCGCCGCTGGTGTTTTTCAATGAGCGCACCGACGCGATCGCGCACGGCGGCCAGCGCAACCGGTTTCTCCAGGTAGTCCGATGCGCCTTTCTTGATCGCCTCGACGGCGGACTGCGTCGAGTAGTGAGCCGTCATGAGCAGGACGTCGATGGAAGGATCTGCTTCCATAATCCGCTCCAGGAGTTCCATGCCCGACATTTTCGGCATGACCAGATCCGTCAACACGATCTGTGGATGTTCCTGGAGGATGTAGTCGAGTCCTTCCTCGGGGTCACTGAACGTGCGGATCCTGAGGTCCGGACGCCGGAGCGCGGAGCTCAGCATCTCCAGACTGCCGGGATTGTCGTCAATGATTGCCAGCGAAACCGTGGACGCGCTGTTTTGCATGTAAGTTCTTACTATAAGCCGTCAGCCGAGGTGCTTTTTGAGCACCTCCCGGATCTTCTTCAAACCGACGGGTTTCGTCACATAGTCATTGAAACCTGCCGCCAACCCGCGCTGATCGTCGCCTTCCATCGCATAGGCGGTCAACGCAACGATCGGGGTTTTGCGAAAGGCCTCCAATTCACGCAGGCGCGCCAGCGTACCGTAGCCGTCGAGCCGGGGCATCTGAATATCGAGGATGATCAGATCCGGATGCACACTGGCCGCCACATCGAGCGCCTGAAAGCCATCGGCAGCCTCCATCACGTCACACCCGCAATGCGACAACATGGTCCGCAGCAACTCCCGGTTGCTGGAACTGTCGTCGACGATCAACACTTTGCTGTTGCCGCTACTACTCACGACGCGCTCTCTTGCCTCCCAGAATGGCCAGTTGCTGCAACAGCGCCTCTTTCCAGGCCGCTCCCTTGATCAGGATGGCGTTGGTGGTGCGGCGCAACAGGATGACTTCGTTCTCCGACAGGGCGATGCCGGTCAGGACCAGAACCGGGATCCTCGAATACCGGGAATCTCCTTTCAACCGGAAGATCAGTTCGAAGCCGTTCATCTCGGGCATCATCAAATCGACGACGATGGCGCTGGGTGGAGCCTCTTCGATCCGTTCCAGCGCTTCGCGGCCGTTCGACGCCAGAACACATTCATAACCGGCTCCGGACACGATTTGCTGCGCCAGTTCCAGGGCCGCCGGCTCGTCATCTACCAGCAGGATCGACGATTTCTTCTCGCCAGGCTGAGTGTACTTCCGCAAAGCGGATAGCAGCGTGTCCTTCGCGACCGGCTTGGTGAGATGGGCCGCGGCGCCGAGCGGCGCTGCGCCTTCCTGCGGCAGCACCGAGATCGCGATCACCGGGATCTTTTCGGTATCTCGCAAGCTCTTCAGATTCTCGAGCGCCTCCCAACCTTTGCCTCCCGGAAGCATCAGATCCAGCAGAATCGCCTGCGGCTGCAGTTCCAAAGCCTTCACCAACGCTTCCCTGGCCGAACCCGCGAACGTTACGTGGTAGCCTTCCGGTTCCAGTTCCACCGCAAGTTGCTGCACGGAATTGTCCTCTTCAATGACCAGAACCGTGGGCCGCGTGCTGCGGTGGAGTTCGCTCGCCGGCGGTGTCTGTGGAGTCGGCATTGAAAACGTGAACCGGCTGCCTTCTCCGAGTTCGCTTTCCACCCAGATCCGCCCGCTCTGCTGCTCAACCAGCCGCTTGCAGATGGCGAGGCCGAGTCCCGTACCTTCGCGGATGCCCTTGGTCGTCGCGCCCGCCTGATAGAACACGTCGAAAATCGCACGCCGGTGTTCCGGGGCAATGCCGATGCCGGTATCCCAGACCGTGATCGCGATCTGCTTGCGGAACCAGCTCGAGGCCAGCCCGATCCGTCCGCCTACGGGCGTAAACTTGATCGCGTTCGAGAGCAGGTTCAGGACAACCTGCTTGAACCGCAACCGGTCGGCTCGCAACATCAGTTCCGCCTGGATCTGGTTGAGGATCACAATGGATTTCGCATCAGCCTGCGGGCGCAGCGTCCCGATGACTTCATCGACCGCCTGATTGAGGTCGAAGTCTTCGGTGCGGAACTCCAGCCGCCCCGCCTCGATCTTGCTCAGGTCAAGGATGTCGTTGATCAGCGCCAGCAGGTGCTGCGAATCGCGGTAGATGTGCTGGACAAACCGTTTCTGCTTCTCGTTGAGCGGCCCTTCGATCTCCTCTTCGAGCAGTTCCGAAAAGCCCGTGATGGTATGCAACGGGGACCGCAATTCGTGGCTCATGCTGGCCAGGAACTCGCTCTTGGAACGGCTCGCGGCTTCCGCCTTCAGCTTCGCTTCCTGCAGTTCCTCTTCGCGGCGGCGGCGTTCGGTGATGTTGTAGGCCACCACCATGCGCACAGGCCGGCCGGACACGACCATGTCGTGAATGATCGAATCCACTTCGAACGTGGTGCCGTCTTTGCGTGTGTGGCGAATGCCGCTGCGAGCCTCGCCGGGCAGGTATTCGGTCCAGATGTCTTTGAAGGTCCGCTCGAGAAACTCCTCTCGGCTGTAGCCGTATTCCTCAGTGGCCTTGTCGTTCACCGCAATGAATCGTAGCGTCTCGGAGTCGTATACATAAGCCGGAACCGGATACGCTTCGAACAGGGTGCGGGCCTGTTCCGCGCTGCGGGCCGCCTCGCTCGCCAGCAGTTCCCGCTCGGTGATATCGCGGATCGCAGCCGCCACGTGCACGCCGCCCGACAGGTTCATCGGACTGAGCGTGATCTCGACAGGGAACTCGACGCCGTCTGCCCGCCTCGCGGAAAGCTTGAGTCCGCTGCCCATGGGCCGGATGGACGGCTTCTCCATGAAACTCATGCGCCGGTGGCGATGCGTGTCGCGAAACCGGTCCGGCACGAGCAGGTCTACGGGCTGGCCGATGAGATCCGCCGGTTCGTAGCCGAACAGCCGGCGGACGCTCTGGTTCGCCAGGACGATCCGGCCTGCGCTATCCACCTCGACGATTGCGTCCGGGGCCGCTTCGAGCAGGTCGCGATACCGGCCGATTGCTTCGATCTCGACACGGACGGCTTCCGCCTGCGCGCGCATCTGCCGCCACTGCGAAGCGTCGACCAGCGATGATACGACGCCGCGGACTTTGCCCGAGTTGTCGCGCAACGGCGAGTTGGTGATCGCCATCGTGAACATCGAACCATCGCGGCGCCGCCGCGGAGTCTCCTCGAGATGCCATCCCGGACCATCACCGTGCACCAGGCGGCTGACCATCTTCAGGAACGGTTCCAGTTCCTCCTGCGGAATCGTCGGCGGGATCCGGCCCAGAATCTCTTCCTGTTTCCAGCCGGTCATGCGTTCCGCTTCGGCGCTCCAGTACATCACCAGACCGTGCTCGTCGACCGCGCAGAGTCCAAAGGGACAGGCTTCCACTACCGCCCGCAGGGTTTCATAGGCGCTGATGCATTCCAGACTTTCCTTACGGATCGCTTCCCGCTGCCGGCGGCAATGCAGCGCGCGGTAGGCCGCCCGGCTCAAGGGTCCAGGCTCTTTGGAGAATAGGCAATCAAGCGCGCCGTCGCGGATCCACCGCGCCGCGAGTTCGTGATCTTCAGGCCCATCGGCGAACGCGACAACGGGCAGGCCGGGAGCCAGATGCCGGGCCTCCGCGAGCGCTTCGCTCCAGCCGGATTCCGCGAGCAGCAGGTCGTAGTTGCCGGCGGACTCCCTCAATTCACGCCGCAGGTCGCGAATCGAATCGACCTCGCGAATATCGGCCGGAAAACCGAGAGCCGCGAGTTCCCCACGGAATCTCGCGGCTTCTCCTTCCTGATTGGAAAGTACCAGTATGTGAAGTGGCGCTTGCTGCTGCATGGGAAGAGTGGAAACCCTCAGTTTCTCATCCAACCCGTTTTAATGCACGCAGTCCGGCATACGTGATCAGCCCGCCGGCGACGCTGGCGATTGCGCCCGCGCCTTTGGCCAGACTGGTTTCCGTATCATGCAGGAGGTGGAGACGGTTGTCGACATCCCGCACCCCGGGGACGCCCATCACACCGGCCAGCAATTTGCCGGCGTCACGAGCTTCCACGTCACCTTCCAGCGTCACTGTTCCAGCATCGTCGGCGTGCACCGACAGCCCATGAGGTTTGTGGATCACCCTCCCCATCTTTGCCCGCACACGGGCCTCCAGCCTGGCAGGTTCGACGGCTTCATGTGTAAACATGTGCCGCACCTCTGCCGCGACGCCCTCGGCGCGATTCGCCAGATCCTGGGCGACTTTTTCCGTCTTCATCTCCGCGTGGCGGCACAGGCTTTCAGCTTGTGCTTCGAGTTTGGCCCGTCTCGACCGCCCGCGGTCGGGATCGAACAAATACATCAGTCCGGCGCCGATTCCAGCGCCAATCAGGAGGCCGGCGCCGGCTGCAGCGACATTCCGGACTTCGAAATCTCTACCATTGAGGTCTTTCATGGCCCCCTCCTTCAGATTCTTTCCTGCACGCCGTCTTCCGTTTCGAAAGTATGATTTTCCAAACTGCGGCCAAGCCCCCTGCGTGATATGCCCCAGTATGAATGGGGCAATCCCCACGTGCCCATACCGAGCCTTCGCCAAACCATGGTTTCTACAATGGCGTACAACGTGCACAGTTTCTTTGCAGGAAGAATGGAAACGAAGTTATTGAGCCTGTAAGCAGAAAGAAGGCATGTCATGTACCCGTTCTCCAAGATTGTTTTCCCGGTTGATTTCTCGAAACGGTGCGAAGCCGTCGTTCCGGCGGTTCGGGCCATGGCCGCCAAACACAATTCCGGAATTGTCCTGTTTCACGCGCTGGACATGCCCCCCGGCGGCTACGCGGAATGGTATTCCTTTGCCGCCGTCGTCGATCTTCCGGCGATTCGCGAACACACCGTCCGCAGCCTGGACCGTTTCGCCGAGCGCCTGTTCGCCGACGTTCCAGTCGAAAACGTGATTAGCGACGGACGCCCGGTTGACGCGCTGGCGGAATTCATCAAAGAGCGCCCCGACGACCTCATCATGCTACCGTCGCACGGACATAGCAAGTTCCGGAGCATGCTGCTCGGGTCGGTCACCACCGGCGTACTGCATGAAGTGGCGAATCCCATCTGGACCGCGGCGCATGCGCTCGAAGAGCCGCCACCGCCGAGCGATTACCGGAACATTGTCTGTGCAATCGACATGGAGCGCAATTCGGTGAAGGCCCTCGACATGGCCAACCGGATCGCAAAAGACTACGGCGCGAACCTCCGCGTCATTCATTCGGAACCGGCTGTCGAGGACCTCGTCCACAGCGACAGCGCGATGCGGTTCCGCAGGTTCTTAGAGTTCCGGGCTCGTGAGGATTACGAACCCCTGGCAGCGGAGGCGGGCGTCACGGCGGCAATCGAAGTGGTAGAGGGGCCGGTCGGTGAATCGATCGCCTCCGCTTGCAAGAGCCGCGACGCCGACCTGCTGGTAATCGGCAGGGGCGTTGTGCACGGGACCTTCGGCAACCTCCGGACGCATATTACGGACATCATCCGGCGTGCGCCGTGCCCCGTGATTACTGTTTGACGATATGTTTGCCTGGTAGCGCGATGGCGGCATCTTTGGCTGCTTCTCCTCCGCCATCGCGTGCCAGGTCGATTTCGAACACCTGCGGTTCCGCGCCCTCGATCGACACCGTCACACGGTGGCGTCCCAGAAACGCGCGCGTCGTGTACACGCCGTCGTCGCCCGTCTGCCCTTCGGCATTGGTCCACCAGTCTTTGAACACGAGACGCTCGTAGGCCTCCAGCATCGGGCGCGCGGACCAGTCGCGCCGGAACATCCCCGCGCCCTGGTTCGCCAGCCAGTGTGCGCCGTCCCAGAATCCCCACATCAGGAATGACTTGATGTTCGGATGCGAGAAGGCCGCGGTGAGATAGTCTTCCAGGTATTTGGCCTGCGCGGCTTCGTCCCGTGGACCTCCGAAGGTCACGTCGAACTCGGTGATCTCGATTGGCAGGTTGAACTGCGAGAGTTCGTCCCAGGCTTCGAGCACACGGGGGATCGGAGTGAGCGGGACATTCATATGCGCCTGATCGCCGAGGGCCGTCACAGGCGCGCCGTTATCCAGCAGTTCGCGAACAATGGCGAGGATCCCGTTGCGGTGGGCGTCGTTGGCGCCGCCCCGGACATTCGAGATGTTGTAGTCGTTGTACACGAGGTCGATATCCGGATTCTCCTCGCGCGCCCACTGAAAACTCTTCCAAAGCAGGTCGCGGCCGCCGTCCCGCAGGACCTCGGTATTCGTGTACGCCTCATTGACGGCGTCCCAGGCGACTAGCCGCCCGCGCGTCTTCCCGACGTAATCCCGCACATGAGCCTCGATCGCCGCTCGCAGTTCCTCGCCGCGAAGGTTCCGGACACTGGTGGGAAGGTACTGGTAGCTCGGCCACACCAGCACGTGCCCGCGGACGGTGAGTCCGTTATCCGCGAACCACTGCAGCATCCGGTCGGCTGTCGGGAATCCGGCGCCGTTGTTGAACTGCCACTTCAACGCGTTCTCGGTCACGACGTAGTTGAACAGGCGCTTCAACTCGGTGCGGTAGCGGTCGCCGTCGCCCGTATTGGCAAAGAGCGGACCATCGGCGACCGCAGTCCCGAACTTGAAACCATGTCTCAGCTGCTCGACCTTGACCGAAGCGCCGGGAACAGGGTTGCCGTCGGCATCGGTGACCACAACGCGGATATCGCCCATGCGGTTCTTGCGGATTCTTTCCTGGGCCGCTTCTTTCCAGGAGTCATCAACAGACTGGCCTCCGAAGATGTCGAGGTTGATGCTTTGCGGCGGCTCGGCGAGGATCCCGAAATCTTCGAGCCGGATGTTCGCGAGTTCCACGGCGCCGACGTCGAAGCCGGTCTGGATTCGCAACGCGGAGGTCCCGGCAGCGTACGCCGCAGTCTGATAGGCGATCGCGTACTCTTTCCATTCCTCCGTCAACCGGATCACGTTCGACAGCGATTTGCTGTACGGCGTCGCGTTGAGTTCGTGGATGAGTCCGATGCGGCTCTTCGAAGACGAGCGTCCCCAGAGGCGGAAGCGGAGCCAGCGCGCGTTGGCGAGAGCCGGGGGAAGGACTCGCGACATTTGAGAATCCCAGGGCGTGGCAGGCGTGGCGATCGTGGTCGCAACGCGCAGCGCGGTGGATGTTCCATCCGGAACGTCGCTCACCGCGATCGCCTGCATGCCGCCGGTGCGGCTGTAACTCCAGGAGCCCCCTTCAACCAGGGTCTGGGCCGGCAGCAGCGTTGCAGCCGCGGCGGCCAGGACGAGAAACGCCTTCATCTGATCCTATTTTGCCGCTTCTTTCACCACCGCGCCGTCCCGCATCACCCAGCGGACTCCGCGGACCACAGTCTGGATGTCGCGCCACGGCTCGCCTTCGATGGCGACAAGGTCGGCGAAGAAGCCGGGAGCCAGGCGGCCAATGCGGTCCTGCATGCCCAGGAGTTCCGCGCCGTTGACGGTCGCCGCGCGCAACGCCTCTTCGTCCGTGAGGCCGGCTTTCACGAACCACTCCAGTTCGCACGTGTTCTGCCCGAACATCGTGAATACGGCGTCGGATCCCATCGCAAAGCGGACCCCGGCTTTATGTGCGCGTTTCGCGGTATCGAGGTTCCGCGCGATGTAGTCACGCAGGCCCTCCTCAGATCCCGGCGCAAAATTGTACTCGCGAGCGGCGTCGATGTAATACCGGTTGTGGTCGAGCGTCGGCACGAACCAGATTCTCTTTCGGGCCATTTCCTGTAGCGTGGCGTCGTCGACGTCTGCGCCGTGTTCGATGGAATCCGGCCCGGCTTTCACGGCGTCACGAAAGCCTTCCGGGCCGTAGGAATGAATCGCAATCCGCTTGCCAGCCTTGTGTGCGGCATCGACCGCGGCTGCCATCTCCTCGAACGTCAGCGTTTGTTTTCCGTCGACGTTTTCGAACCCGCCCCGAGAGGCGAACAGCTTGATCACATCCGCGCCGGCGGCGATGCGTTCCTCCACAGCCTTGCGCATGCCGTCCGCGCCCGGAGGCGGATTGCCGCCGATCCCGCGTCCCGCGGCAAGGATCCGTGGACCCTGCAGTTTCCCCATCGCAATGAGATCGCGAAGTGCGAAGTCGTTGCCATTCAAACCGTTGAGATCGCGGACCGTCGTCACCCCGCACTCGAGCGTGAGCTTGGCATTCGCCGCGGCCGATACAACCTCAACCGCAGGATGCTGGCGCGCACGAGCCCGCGGATTCGTCCCAAGCGCACGATTCCAGTAATAGGTGATGTGCGTGTGGACGTCGATCATCCCGGGGATGCCGGAATAGCGCCGCAAGTCAATGACGCGCGCGCCCTTCGGAAAACTGCCATGGTCTTTGTCGACCCGGGTGATCCGGCCGTCTTCCACGATCACGGCAGCGCGTTCGAGAACCGGGTCCCCGGGGACACCCGTCCACACCTTCCCAAAACGAATGACCTGCGGGTCGGCGGCCTGGAGCAGCGTCACCGCGCCGCAAAAGAAAAAACGGAGGAACCTGGCGCACGCCATAAGTTCCTCCGAGTGTACTGCACCGCCTTACGACCGCTCTTCGCGAATGCGGACCAGGTCGCCCAGCAGAGAGTCGAGTCCACCGGTCACGGAGATGCGGTCCACCTTCTCCACCACGCGCTCGAGCGTCTCCAGTTCCTTCAAGCGGAGAAGGATCGGGTTGTCCTCGAGCAACTTCGCGGTGTTGAGCAGCGAACGCGTCGCGGCCGTTTCCTCGCGGCGTCGGATCAGGTTGGCCTGCGCCTGCTTTTCCGCCGTCACAACCTGGTTGAGGATGTCGCGCATCTCTCCAGGCAGGATCACGTCTTTGATCGCGATCGCGCCCACGCGGACTCCGATCGCAGCCATGTCGTTACGCACCTTCGCAGCGGACTCCTCGTTCACGTCCACCTTCTCGGCGAGCACCTCATCGAGGGACTTCTTTCCGAGAGACTGGCGAACTGCAAACTGGAGCGCCTTGTAGAGCGCGTCTGTGTAATCCTTCACCGACTGGCGGGCGCGCAGCGGGTCGACCACCTGGAACTCCGCCCAGATGTTCACGCGCAGCGACACCTTGTCGCGGGTGAGGATTTCCTGCCCGGGGACCTCGCAGGCCTGCACACGCAGGTCCACGACGTCCACGCGGATCGCGCCGGCCGCAACCCAGAACATGTGCGTTCCGGGCGCGAGCAGACGAACGAACTTCGAGTCGACATACAGGAGTCCCGTTTTTCCTTCGTCCACGACATGCGCCGTGGATCCCGAGATGCCGGGTCCACCGAGACGCTGCAGGGCGCCGTGAAGATCGCGCGGCACGTCGATGTCAGCCTTGGCGTCGAAGAGGCGGGCCGTGATGACCACGGGTCCGCGCCAGAACATCGCGCGCTTGCCGGGTCCGAGAACGCGCGACAGCTTGCCGTCCAAAAAGATCGCAGCCACCTGCGTATCGCCGGTTTCGACGATCACGAAGTGCTCATCCGCAACGGCGGGGCACTCCTTGCGCACGAAGTCGGTCCACTCGTTTTCGAAGTAGAGGTCGCGCACCTGGAACTTTTGCATCGTGAATCCGAACCCGATGAGGTAGTGCTCGCCGGGTCCGAGGATGTCGTAGAAACGTCCCTTTTTCAATACCAGGACACGCTCCTGGTCTCCGATGAAAACTTTGCGAAACATTGTAGGGTCCTCCTGTTTGTTTGGTTCGAAAGAGAAATGACGACCCACCGGACCTGTCCCGCCGGTTCCCACGGGAGAGCCCTATGAGCCCGCGCGCAGCCGGTACAACTGGAGCGCGAAGGCAGTTTCAGGAACCTCGCAGAGTGCGAATCCGGTTGCGATCGCGGCCGTTCAAACTACGAACGGTGCGCTAGCGCTGGAACAGGTTCCGATGGATTGTCGATGGTTGTTGGTTCAGATCGCTTTGGCAAGCGAGACAGCGTGTCAGGCTGTTTGGATAACGGGAGTCGAACCCGCGACCGGCAGATTATCAGTCTGCTGCTCTACCCACTGAGCTATACCCTTGGTTGGTGGGAAAGAACGCCGCAAGTCCGCCGGTACACGGTACTCCAGTGAAGCCGCGCCAGCGAGGCCGACACGCCGCGCGTGGCTCGCGCGCTCGTGTTTCGATGCTCTGCATTTGGCGGTCATGCGGATGTGTGTCCTTCCTTTGTGATCTTAGAGAATCACCGGCAGGACGGTCAATACAAATGGCTCACTATTTGTACTATTCATGCAGACACACGATCGCCCCGGAATATCAAAATATCCGGATAGTTCGGACACAAAGTGTGCCAGACCGCGCTTCGGTTGGGGATCCTTACGCAGCGGCGGGGGCCGGAGCGGCAGCCTTGATATGGTCGATCCCCATTCTCGTGTAGTAGAGGGCTTCGATCGGATCCGCCTTCTCGATCAGGTCCCACACCCGGTTCTTCGTATCCTCATCCGGGCAGTGGACCATCACCAACGCGGCGCCATGCGCGGCCCGGTCGACCATCTCGTCCGTTGCGACCTGCTCGCCATCAATCGCCCGCGAAAACGCCTTGGTCAAAGCATTCCACACGCGGGCTTCATCCCGTTCCATTTCGAGGAAGTCTCTGCCGTCGACGGCGGTTGCCTGATCCGCCGGGAATCCGGTGAAGACGAGGTCCCGAACGGCGTGCCGCGCCTTTTCAATATTCGGAAAGACGGCGACCAGATAGTGCAGTGGGTAGAACACTCCCAGGACGGTGTGCGATTCCCGGAAGAACTCGGCGAGGTGCGTCATGACCAAACCTCCTGGGTTCCGGAACTGCAACTTCCGTGCCACTCCGCGCCGGGTCAGTCGAGTTGCCGCCGGAACCGCAAGACGCTGACGCCGAGCATCAACACGCCGATCAGCGCCAGCATCGCGAGCGGGAACCAGAGCACGTCGGCGCCGGATCCCTTCAACAGCACGCCGCGCAGGATTTCGAGGAAGTACCGCTGCGGATTGATCGCCGCGATCCAACTCACGGCGTCCGGCATGTTCCGCACGGGGAACGTGAAGCCGCTGAACATGAACACCGGCATGAAGTACAGAAATACGCTGAGCACTGCCTGCTGCTGCGTCTTCGAGATGGTGGAGATGAGAACGCCGGATCCCAGTGTGGTCAGCAGGTACAGCGTCGCGGCCCCGGTCAGGAGGGGGAGGCCGCCGCGCATCGGCACATGGAACACCACGCGCGCCAGGATAAGGATCAGGAAGAACTGCACGAATCCGATCAGCACGAACGGCAGCGTCTTGCCGATAATCAGTTCCGCGGGACGCAGCGGACTCACCATGAGCTGTTCCATCGTCCCGATCTCGCGCTCGCGAACCAGCGCCAGCGCAGTCAGCATCATCGTGATGATGGTGAGGATGTTCATGAGCACGCCGGGGATGAAGTAATAGCGGCTCTTCAGTTCCGGGTTGAACCAGACGCGGGTCTGCGTAAGGTCCATGCCAAGCCTTGCGCGATAGGCGGCCAGCAGCCGATTCGAGTAGCCGGTGACGATCGACGCGTTGTTGGAGTTCGTGCCGTCCACCAGCACCTGCACCGCAGCCGTCGAACCACGTGCGATGTCGCGAGAAAAGCCTGGCAGCACACGGATCACGGCCAGCACATCGCCATGATCCAGCAGTTCCTGGACCCGCGCTTCCGTATCGGGATCCTCATAGACTTCAAAATACGGCGATGCGTCGAAGGCGGCCCGTAGTGCGCGGCTTTCCGGCGTATGGTCGCGATCGGCGAACGCCACGCGCGCGTTTTCGATATCCATGTTCGCCGCGAAGCCGAAGATGATCAACTGCATCATCGGCGGAACGATCAGCAGGACGCGGGTCCGCGGATTGCGCAGCGTCTGAACCAGCTCTTTGCGAATCAGGGTTTTGATGCGATCCCACATATGCGTTTAGGCCACCTTGGTCCGCATGCGCCGCATGGCGAGCGTGGTGACGGCGATGGTGTAAATAATGAGCGCGCAGAGTTGCGGCCACAGATCCGCGAAGCCTAGTCCTTTGAGGAACGAGGCTTTGAGAATCGAGATGAAGTAGCGCGACGGGAAGAGATAGGTCGCCACCTGGATCGGCGCCGGCATGTTCTCGATCGCGTAGATAAAGCCCGACAGCAGAAAGGCCGGCAGGAACGACGACAGCATCCCAAGCTGGAAGGCCTGCAGCTGCGATTCCGCGATGGAACTGAGGAACAGCCCCCAGGAAAACGCGCCGACCAGGAAAACCGCGGTCGAGATGCCGAGAAACAGCAGGCTGCCGCGGAACGGCACATGGAACACGAGCACCCCGACCGTAAGCGCGATGATTGCATCCGCGACGCCGAGAATGAAGAAGGCTCCCAGTTTGCCGATGATGATTTCGCTCGATCGCAGCGGCGTCGACAACAATTGCTCGAGCGTCCCGGTTTCCCATTCGCGCGCCACGGTTAGTGACGTTAGCAGCGCCGAGATGATCATGAGGATCACCGAGATGAGTCCCGGCACGATGAAGTTCCGCGACTCGAGCGTGCTGTTGTACCAGACACGCGGCCGCGTTTCGAGCGCCGGCTTGACGTGGAATCGCGACGCTGCCCAGACGGAGACGACTGATTCCGCGTAGTTGCGCGCAATCGAGGCGGTGTTGGAATCCGTGCCATCGAGCAGCAACTGGATGGGCTGCGGCCTGCGCGCCGCGACGTCACGAGCAAAATCCTTCGGGATCACAACTGCCAGGAGACATTCATTCAGGCCGATCGATTTCTCGATCGACTGGTAGTCCTTCGAGTAGCCGAGAATCGTGAAGTAGCGGGATCCTGCAAACTGCGCGATCAACTCGCGACTCACGTCTGACTGGTCGTGATCCAGAATGTATGTGGGGATCTTGTCGACATCGAGCGACAGCGCATAGCTGAACAGCAGGAGGAGCAGCACCGGCATCGCGAGCGCGAGGCTGAGGCTGCGCGGATCCCGGACGATGTGCAGGAATTCCTTGCGGAGCATGGCAAGCGGACGTTGGAGGTTCACGACGGTTCCCTCGCTTCCTCCGCCTCAATGCTGGCGACGAAGACTTCTTCAACGGATTGCGCGCCGCGCGCCCGCTTCAATTCCAGTGGCGTGCCGAGTGCGATGGTGCGCCCTCGATACATCAGCGCGAGACGGTTGCAGTACTCGGCCTCTTCCATATAGTGCGTGGTGACGAAGATCGTATTGCCGGCTTCGGAGAGTCCATAGATGAGGTCCCAGAACTGGCGCCGTGCGATGGGATCCACGCCGGAAGTCGGCTCGTCGAGGAACAACACCGGCGGTTCATGCAGGATCGCGCAGCCGAGCGCGAGTCGCTGCTTCCAGCCTCCTGACAGCAGGCTCGTCAGTTCCCGGCGCTTCTCTGTGAGTCCCGCCATCTCCAGCGCGTACGCCTTTCGCTCAGCGAGTTTGCCGTTCTTCACGCCGTAGAGTCCGCCGAAGAAGTCGATATTCTCTTCCACCGTGAGATCGTCGTACAGCGAGAATTTCTGCGACATGTAGCCGATGTTCTTGCGGAGCGCGTCCGATTCGGGACCCACCTCAAAGCCCGCGACCTTCGCCGTGCCGGAGGTTGGCGTGAGCAGTCCGCAGAGGATGCGAATCGTCGTCGATTTCCCCGCCCCGTTTGGACCCAGGAATCCGAACACTTCGCCGCGCGCGACATCGAGTGACACGTTGTCCACCGCGACGAAATCGCCAAACCGCTTGACGAGATTGCGAATCGAGACCATTACGCTACGCCTGCCCTTCCACTGTCGCGACGAACACATCCTCGAGCGACGGCAGGATCTTCTGTACCCGGTGTGCCGCGCTCCAAACGTCCGAGAACACCGCGCCAGGCTTGAGGAACACATGCAGGGTGCTGCCCGCCGGCCTCGCTGCCATCACCGCCGGATGCGCAACCAACCGCGCCCGTTCCTCGCGGACATCCGCCGTTTCCACCTCGTAACAATCCGCCGGCAGCGACTGACGCAGCATCGCGGGCGAGTCGCATTTGAGCAAACGGCCCTGGTGCAGAAATCCCACGCGCCCGCAGCGCTCCGCTTCATCCATGTACGCGGTGGTGAGGAACAGCGTGAGTCCGTCTGCGACCAGTTGATGCAAGATGGTCCAGAAATCGCGGCGCGACACAGGATCCACGCCATTCGTAGGCTCGTCAAGCAGCAGCACTTGCGGTTTATGCAGCAACGTACACATCAGCGCGAGTTTCTGTTTCATGCCGCCCGACAGCTTAGCCGCCGGCCGATTGAGAAACGGCGCCATGCGCGTCATGTCGAGCAACCGTGGCGCTAACGCATCCCGTTCTGAGGCGCGCATGCCGAAGAGATCCGCGTAAAAGTGCATGTTCTCTTCCACCGTGAGATCTCCGTAGAGGCCAAAGCGCTGCGCCATGTAGCCGATGCGGTCGCGAACTGCCGTGCTGTCTTTCGTGACATCGAACCCGGCAGTGACCGCGGTTCCTTCGGTGGGATCCACAAGGCCTGTGATCATGCGAAGCGTCGTGGTTTTGCCCGCCCCGTCCGGACCGACAAGCCCGAAGATCTCGCCCTTGCCGATCTCCAGCGACAGATGATCGACAGCCGTCAGCGTCCCGAATTGTTTGGTCAGGCCGCGAAGCGAAATCATATGCCAATCACTGCGTCGACGGGCATGTTGAGCTTCAACTCCTGGTTCGGATTCTCCAACTCAACCTTGATGCGATACACGAGTTTGATGCGTTCTTCCGGCGTTTGGATCTGCTTCGGCGTAAACTCGGCCTCGGACGCGATGAACGATACACGGCCCCAGTAAATTTTTCCTGGATACGAGTCCGTCGTAACCTTTACCTTGTCGCCGAGCTTGACCTTGCCCAATTGCTTTTCGGTGATGTACCCGCGGACCCATGGCTTTGCGATGTCGCCCAGCGTGAGCACAGGCACACCGGCGTTCAACACCTCGCCGAGATCCGCATTCTTGCTGAGGATCACGCCATCCACCGGCGCCGACGCCACCGTATCGTTCAACTGCACATCCAGCACGCCGACCTGCGCCTTCGCGCGTTCGACCTCTGACCGGCGCGCCATTACTTCCTGTTCCCGCTGCCGGACCTGCAGGCGATTGTTTTCCGCCGCCTTCACTGCCGCCTGCGCTCGCAACAACTGCGCCCGCAACATCTCGATGGTCTCTTTGCGCGGACCTTCCTTCACCAGAGACAGCCGCATCTCGACCTGACGCAGCACCGACGCCGTCGAATCGAAACGCGTCTTGTATTGGTCGTACTGCGCCTTGGTGATGTCCTCGTCAGCGAAGAGTTTTTGTGCCCGATCCCAATCGAGCTTCGCTTGTGCGTGTTGCGTACGTGCGTCTGCGACCGCGGCCTCGGCCTGCTGTACTTCCTGGGGGCGCGATCCAGTGAGCGCCTCCTGCAACTGCGCTTCGACCGCGCGGACTTCCGCCGTGCGCAGTTCGATTTCGCGCTCCACCGCAGTCTTCTGCCAGTCCACGGCAGTCTGCAACTGCTGCAACTGCGCCGCAGCGGTCGAAACGGCCGCTTCGTCCCGGTCTTTTTGCTTTTGTACGGACTCCCGGTCTGAACGGGCGAGCACCTGCCCCTTTCGGACGAGTGCGCCTTCCTCCACGTCGATCGTCACCACGCGGCCTGGATATTTGAACGCCACGGCAACCTGCGTCATCTCGATGTTCCCCGAAACATGAATTTCGTTTTCCGGGATCCCGCTGTTCATGCGGAGATAGTACGCAACGCCGCCGATTGCGGCTGCCGCTAACAACAGTATTGGCAGTCTACGTTTCATTGAATCACCCTGTGAATCACGCCCATGGCGCTTGCAAGTTCTATTTTTGAGAGGTTATGAAGAAAGAGCGCGGCCGTGCGATTGTCCCGGGCTCGCGCAATTCGAGTCTGCGCGTCGGTCACTTCGACGCTAAGGCCGACGCCTGCCTGGTAGCGCCGTTGGGCCTGCGCCAATTCGGTTTCGGCCAGTTGCAAACCCTGCTCAGCGACTTTGACTTGACCTTCCGCCGATTGAAGGCTTTCAAAAGCCAACCGGACTTCTGATTCCACCTGCTGCTGCAGGTCACGCCCGCGGATCTGTTCCTGACGGTACGCCGATGCGCTCTCAGCACGCCGCGCGTCGCGCCTGCCGCCGTCCCAAACAGGGATCCGCAGCGACACTCCAACCACGCGCGTGAAACGCACATCGCTGGGTTCGAGACCGATGCCTCCGGCGTCCGCGAATGCAGCCACCGATGGCAAGCGCTCCCATTTCACCGCGTCGAGTTGCATCTTCATGACGGTTTCGCGCCGCTGCTGAACCCTTACATCCGCACGAGTCTTGCGTGCCGTGTCAAGCGCATCGGGCACGCTGACGGTTTCCGCCGGCGCATACCGCAGCGTATCCGTCGGATCGACATGGACATTCATCTTCAACCCCATCGCCCGCAGCAGTTGGATCTCCGCGCGATCCCTTTCGTTTTGCGCGACGAATGCCTTCTGTTGTTCGTTCGCGAGTTGTACCTGCGCGCGAGTCACTTCAATCCCCGTCGCCGCGCCGGCCTGTTTCTGTGAATCGACCAGTTTCAGCAGGGACTCGGCCAGCTGCACATTTGCTTTCGCGACCGCCACGCCCTCACTGGCCCGCACCAGCGACAGATAGGCTCTCGCCGTGATGTCACTCACCGCGTTTCGTGCGGATTCCTCCTCCGCCTTCGATACCTCGACCTGAGCCTTGGCCGCCTGCAGGCGCTTGATCGCGCTGAAGTCGAAAACGGTTTGGGTCGCAGTGGCGCGCGCGTCGAACGTGCTGATCGGCCCCACCACGTCCGGAAATCCCGGAATGGGGATCTGCACGCCAAATGCTTTCAAGTTGCGCGTGAAGTTCTGTTCCGTGATCGACGCATCCACGTTCGGAAGCAAAGCTGCCCGGGACTGCGCAACCCGCGTCGAAGTCGCCTGAATCAGTTCGTGAGCCAGTTGGACTCGCGCGTTGCCCTCAGGCGACAAGGCAAGATCGACGGCCTGCTTCATCGAAAGCGACATCCGTTCCTGCGCCTGCAAACCGGAAACAATCAGGGGCAGGATCCACAACACCTTCATGAACGTTCTCCCATGACTCCGTACAAAACAAATGAAGTAATCTGCTCCGCGAAGCGGGCAAGAGCCGCACCCTCGGAAGGCAGCTTGCTGCCGAGTCTTTCGAACAGCGAGCGTGAGGTTTCGAGGTTCGCGCACATGCTCAGAATGAGCGTCGCCAGTTGCCTGTTCGCGGCTGCCGGACGCTTGTTCAGCCGCGTGAGAATACGCGTGAGATCCGCATGAACCGGACCCACGAAGTACGACACCATGAAGTCCATAATCTCGGTAGGCTCCCGCAATTCATGCTTCACGATGCGTCCGATATAGGGATGATTGTGCCGGTGAATGAGCGTGAACTCGAGAAACTGGCGCAGCCATTTGCCAAGCGATTCCTCCGGGGACGCCGACTCGACCTCTACAGGCCGTTTGTCTTTCAAGTCTCCGGCGGCTTTCTCCATCACCGCGCGATACAAGCCTTTTTTGTCGCCGAAGTAGTACTTCACCGATGCGACATTGACGTTGCCGGCCTCCGCGCAGATTTCCCTCACGCCCGCGCGTTGAAACCCTTCACGAGCAAACACCTCGCCTGCGGCGGCAATCAGGCGGTCCTTGGTGGAAGCAGGCTCTGGCATAATTCAAACAAGTGTTTATAAACACCTGTTTGAATCATACGCGAAACGATTACTGGCCGTCAATACCCCGGCGTCCTATTCTGAAAGCATCTATGTTTTTTCCCAAAACCAGCGCGGCTCTGATGCTGGCGGCTGCGTCCATCGCCATGGCGCAGTTACCTCCAATCATTGACCGCGATCTCCTCTTCGGTGACCCTGAAATCGCCGGAGCCCAGCTTTCCCCTGATGGCAAGTACCTTGCGTTCATTAAGCCTCTCGACAAAACGCGAAACGTTTGGGTCAAGAAGGTGGCGGAACCATTCGCGGCCGCAAAACCCGTAACCGCAGTCACCAAGCGTCCGATCGGCGGGTACTTCTGGAGCCGTGACGGCAGGTACATCCTGTTTGTTCAGGACGAAGGCGGCGACGAAAACTTCAACGTTTGGGCCGTCAATCCCGCTGACAGTCCGAAGACTGGAGAGAAGGCGCCTCCCGCCAAGAACCTCACCGCGGCGCAAAAAGTCGCGGCCAACATCGTTCATGTTTCGAAAGTCGATCCGGACCTTCTGTTCGTCGGCATTAACGATCGCGACAAGGCATGGCACGACCTTTACAAAGTGCGCATCTCTACAGGCGAGCGAACGCTGATCCGTAAGAACACCGACCGCATCGCCGGTTGGGAGTTCGACCAGAAGGACAACTTGCGCCTCGCGGCGATGGTCGCGAACAACGGCGACCAGGAAACCTACCGGATCGCAGGCGACAAGCTGGAAAAGATCGTCACCTGCAACGTGTTCGAATCCTGCAACCCGCTGCGCTTCCACAAGGACGGCAAGCGCGTCTACTACCTTTCGAACGCCGGCGCCACCGACCTCATTAACCTGTATCTGCTCGACCCTGAGACCGGTAAGCAGGAACTCGTGGAATCCGATCCGCTCAAGCGCGTGGATTTCAGTGGCGCGATGTTCAACGACAACGACGACATGGAAGCGGTCATCTTCTATGACCAGAAGCGGCGCATTTACTTCCGCGACAAGGCTGTCGAGTCCGACTTCCGGCTGCTCGAAAAGCGTTTTCCGGGCCGCGATATCAATATGACGTCGCGAACTCGCGACAACTCGATCTGGCTGATTGCGGTCAACTCCGACGTCGAACCCGGCGAAGTTTACATCTTCGATCGCAAGTCGAAAAAGACCGACCTGCAGTACAAGGTGCGGGAGAAAGTCGACCGCAATGCGCTCTCGTCAATGAAGGCGATCGAGTATCCGTCATCCGACGGCCTCGTCATTCCGGCCTACCTAACCCTTCCCAAGGGCTTAGTGCCGAAGAACCTGCCGCTCATCGTGTTCCCGCACGGCGGACCCTGGGCTCGCGACATGTGGGGTTACAACTCCATCCATCAGTTCCTCGCTAATCGCGGCTATGCGGTCCTGTCTCCGAACTTCCGCGCATCAACCGGATACGGCAAAAAGTTCCTCAACGCGGGCAACGCCGAGTGGGGCGCGAAAATGCAGGACGACCTGACCTGGGGCGTTAAGCACCTCATCAAGGAAGGCATCGCGGATCCCAAGAAGGTCGCGATCATGGGTGGATCCTACGGCGGCTACGCGACGCTCGCAGGTGTCGCCTTTACCCCCGATGTCTACTCAGCGGCCGTCGCGATCGTGGCGCCGTCAAACCTGATCACGCTGCTCGAATCCATTCCTCCTTACTGGGAAGCCGGCCGCAAGATGATGTACACGCGCATGGCGGATCCCGGCACCGAAGAAGGCAAAGCTGCGCTCAAGCGCATGTCACCATTGAACGCTGCGGACAAGATCAAAACTCCGCTCATGGTCGTGCAGGGCGCTAATGATCCTCGCGTGAACCAGGCGGAATCCGATCAGATTGTGATCGCGCTTCGGGATCGCAATTACCCGGTGAAGTACCTCGTCGCCCCGGATGAGGGCCACGGCTTCGCCAAGCCGCTGAACAACCTCGCGATGTTCGTCGCAGTGGAACGCTTCTTCGAGCAACACCTCGGCGGACGGAGCCAGAAAGATGTTCCGGAGGACGTCGCCAAGAAGCTCGACGAACTCACGGTGGATCCGAAGAAAGTCACGCTGGCGAAGAAGATCGACGCCTCGAAGTCCGCGGAGTTGAAGCCCGCAAGGCCGCTGCTGACCGGTGTGTATCAGTACGGCGCAACGCTGGAACTCGGCGCGCAGAAGATCAACTTGAGCGTGTCGACGGAAATCCAGAAGACCGGCGACGGCTGGACGGTAATCGACAAGATGGCGTCCCCGATGGGCGAAGCGCTCGATACGGCAACGCTCGACGGCGCGACGCTCTTCCTCAAGAGTCGCAGCGTCAAGCAGGGTCCAATGAACATCGAGTACACGTCCGATGGGAAGAAACTCACCGGCAAGATGTCGATGAACGGCAATGAACGCCCTCTGAACGCGGACCTCAAAGGCGGACTCTTCGCCGAAACTGGTGGTCACTTCGCGATCGCTGCGCTGCCACTCGCTGATGGCTACGAGACGGTCTATCGGAACTTCGACCTGCAGAAGGCGAAAGAGAAGCTGATGAGCGTCAAGGTAATCGGTTCGGAGTCGGTGACGGTTCCCGCCGGAACGTTCGATGCCTGGAAAGTCGAAGTGAAGCCGGAAGACGGCGGCGGCACGATCTATTGGATCGACAAAGCCGCCGGCAAACCGGTGAAGGCTCGCGCCGTCATGCCACAGATGAACGGCGCGACCATGACTCTTGAACTGAAGTGAGTAACGATCGGATTACGGAAGCGCCTCACGCAGGCGCTTCCAATCCTTCACGATCTCGTGAACGACGACGCTGCCGGCTCGATAGATATTTTCAAGCGACTGCAGATACGCCGCGTACTGTCCGATCTTCTCGCCAGCCAGGCTCTCGGCCGCCGTCACTCCCGGAGGCTGCATGTCGAAGTTACTCACGCCGCGCAACACCAGTACACGCTCGCGATCGACCTTGCCCGCCTTCTGCAGCCACGTCAACGACTGCAGGACGCCGGTATCTTCCATCGCGGTCGTCGTGTAGTTCCCAGCGCCGTCCGTGTAGTATTTCACCCAGTCATTCGCCCACTGGTTCAGCAGTTTTCCATGCCAGAACGTGGACGCGGAAAGCGTGTCGCCCTTCACAACCTTCGCCCTACCTTGCGCAGCGGGATACCCCGTGAATCTGGAACGCCGGTCATCCAGTTTGTCGGAATCATCGAGCGTCACACCTTTCGACAGACCATACGCCCAGTCCACAAGACGCGTGTTCAGTTTGTAGAACTCGCCCTCGTTCAACTCGCGCCGCGGCTTTTCGTATGGCTTCGTGCGGCGCAACGGGATCATCCCCGTGGGCCAGTCCGCAGGGATTTCGCGCCCGTCGATCTCATGCGCGAGGTCGCCGTCGATCACCCAGTTCGCCCAGGCTGCGGATCCTAGCGTCACATCCGCAGGATCTCCGCCCGCGATCCCGGCCACCACCCAGTACGCCTTGCGAAAGTCGAAGCGTGGATCGAGCCCCAGCGCCATGATCGACGCGGCCGCGCGCGCTGTGCCGATGCCCGCGCAAATCCCGAGCACGCCATTCCTGTTCATGCGCAGGTCGCGATTGCCGGCTGGAAACGGAATCACTTCGTCCAGCTTCTCGCGTTCGACCCAGTGCTGAAACTCACCCGGCGCATCCCCCGTGTCGGCGCCGCGCTCGAACAGCGAAACCACGACCACCTTCACTTCACGCGGTTTCGGATCCGCCGCAAACGCACTCACCGCAGCCAACGCGGCGATCGCCGCGCGCAATTTATTCATAAGGCCAGTGTGGTTTGCTGAAGAGACCTCCGTCAACCCATAGCGTCTGGCCAGTCACGAAGTCAGACTGATCGCCCGCGAAGAACACGACGGCGCGCCCGACGTCCACGGGATTCCCGACGCGCCCCAGCGGCGTCACCTTCGACCAGGTACCCGCATAATCCCCGGCTTCCAACTTCGTGCGCTCGATCTCGATTGCGCCGGGTGCAACGCAGTTCACCGCGATCTGATACCGGCCCAGTTCCGCCGCCGAAACCTTCGTGAACATCTCGATGCCGCCCTTGCTCGCCGTGTAATCGACGAGGTTCGGAAACGCGATCTTGTTGCAGCCGGAGCCGATATTGATGATCCGTCCGCCGCCGTGGTCCTTCATATGCCACGCCGCTCGCTGCGTACACAGAAAGCATCCCTTGAGGTTAGTGTCGATCACGTGATCCCATTCCGCCTCGGTCAGGTCGATCAATTTCTTCCAGGTCTGCACCCCGGCGTTATTCACCAGGATGTCGAGCCGCGGCGTCCACGCGAGCGTCTCCGCGAACATGCGATCCACATCCGCGGACACGCCAACGTTTCCCTGCACGGCGATCGCGTCGCGCCCCAACGTGCGGATCTCTGCGACAGTTGCTTCGGCCCCCGCGCGGTCGCTGTTGTAATTGATTGCGACGTCGCAACCCGCACGCGCCAACTCCAGCGCGATCCCTTTTCCGACACCTTTACTGGCCCCCGTCACGAGGGCGTGCTTTCCACTGAGATTGGCCATCCGTACCATTCAAGCATCGTTGATAATCTGTGTGCAGTGCCCGCTTCACGAGTCTTCCTGATCCTGTCCGTTTCCCTGGTGCTGTTCGCGCAAGCCCCTGCGCCGGTTGGCACGATCCAGGGGACTCTTGTCGACACGACCGGCAACAGCCTTCCAGGCGCGCGCATCACGGTGCGCAACGTCGACCGTGGCATCGTTCGTACTGCCGAAACTGACATGCAGGGCCGCTTCCAGCTCAGCGCGATCGCAGCGGGAGAGTGGACTCTGCACGCAGAGCATCAGGGCTTCGCCCCACTTGACGTTCCTGCCTTTCGTGTATCGATCGGACAAACCATCACCCAGCGTTGGACCATGGCACTTTCAGGTGTCACGACGTCCGTGGATGTGGTGGAACAACCCGACGTTCTCGACGCGGGCACGACATCCGCCAGCGTCGCGCTCGGAGGCGAGCGAATCGAAGAGAGTCCGACGAGAGGCCGCAATTATCTGGGCTTTGTGTCGCTGGCGCCTGGACTCGCGCAATCTGCCGGCGGCGGGCAACAGCGCTCGATGACCGGCATCCGCAGTCCGCTTGCTGATAGCGGATTCACCTTCGCCGGCATTCGTCCGCGCAACAACGGCATCAGCATCGACGGCGTGGACAATCGCGACGAAACTACAGGAGGCAACCGCGTCGCCGTGGGACTCGAGATGGTGCAGGAGTTCCGCGTCGCCGGCATCAGCGCGGGCGCGGAATTCGGCGGCGCAGCCGGCGGACTCATCAATGTCGTCACGCGCACCGGCGTCAATCTCTGGCACGGCGATGCGACGTTTTTCATGCAGAACGAGCGCCTCAATGCGCGCAAGACCGAAGCCGCTACTTCGAAGCGTCCGCAGTTCGATCGACGACAGCCGGGCGCCTCTCTGTTAGGTCCGCTCGTGCGTGACAAAACCTTTTTCGGTTGGGCAGGGGAGCTCGAGCAGGAACGTGCCGAAGAGTGGTCCGAAACACCGCAGACTGTCGTCGCCCGCATCAATCATATCCGCCCTGGCGCAGTGTTTAGCGGCCTTTACCCGACCTCGCAGCGCGGCATGGACAGCACCTTCAAGTTCAACCATCAGGTCAACCAGCGGGACACCTTGTCGGCCCGCTATTCGTGGTCGCACGGCCGCGCACTCGGCGACGTGCAGGGTCCGGAAAACTTCATCGACCAGAGCGCAGCGGGGAACAGCCTCACCACCGATCATGCGCTTGCCGCCAGTTGGCTGCGGGTGGTCTCACCCACGGT
>CAZVKC010000003.1:152144-194115 GCA_964627455.1 uncultured Solibacteraceae bacterium
TGGCGGCCGGACGCCAGGACGCCGTGGGTACTTCGCGCCGGCTACGGCCTCTTTGCGGATCGCTACCCGCTCGCGTACCTCAACGAGGCCGTCCAAAAAGGCCCGGCGGGGCAGGCGATTGAGTACATTCGAACTCCGGCAGGTGAAACCGCCGCGCAATGGAATGCATCCCGCGACTTCCGCGCCGCATACGGCCGCAAGCTCAGCATCGGATGGGAGCGAGGCTTCGGGTCCACGGCGACCTTTCACGTCGAATCGAACTTCGTTCGCGGATTCCATCTGCCGCGCATCCGCAACGCCGCGCTCACCTTACCCGCATCTTTCCTGCTCGAACAAACCGGCCGCTCGGACTATCGCGGTCTCTCCTTCTCTTACAACCGCCGCGTCGTGAACGGCATGTCGATGCTGGTGAGCTACGACCTCGGCCGCGCCTACGACGATGCTTCGGATTTCGACGAACAGCCGTCGCAACCCGGCAACATTCGTGCGGATTGGTCCCGCAGCAAGCAGTATCAGGCGCAGCGATTCTCCGCGAGCGCGGTGATCGACATTCCGATCGACGACATGCTGCATGAAGGTGTACTGAAGTCGATTCTCGACGAATGGATGATCGCCCCTGCTTTCATTGCCGGCAGCGGAAGACCCGTCAACACGCTCCTCAGTTACGATCCGATGCTCACCGGCGCCTATCCCTTGACGGCGCGTCCACAAGGCATGGCGCGCAACTCCGCCATTGGACCCGCCACCATCACGCTCGACGCGCGCCTCATGAAAACCATCCCATTTCAGGAAAACCGATCGCGCCTGCAAATGGGAGTCGAGGCGTTCAATATCCTGAACCACGCCAACGCCGTGCGCATCAGCGATGCCTACGCGTCACCAAGCGGCCGCCTGCCGCGGTGGGGATCTCTCATCGAAAGCTCGACGCCCCGGCAGGTACAGCTATTTGTTCAGTTCGAGTACTGACAACTTGCGGATCTCATCGCTAATCATGGGGAACGCCCGCGGCGTCTCGCTCAACTCGAGTGCGCGCCCGTAAGATTGCAGCGCTTCCACGCGATTCCCCGCCGCCTGATGCACCCGTGCCAGCAGCGTCGCAGCGTTGGCTGACTTCGGATTCCGCTCAGCGATTGCCTTCGCCAGAACTAGCGCGTCCTGCGATTTTCCTACGCTCAACAAATGACCGGCCAGACGCGACAACTGCCCTTCGCTCATATCGTGCGCCGAATCCGATTGGATCTGCGACAACATGGCCTGCATCCCCGACGACTGGTAGGTCTTCAAAAGCACTGGCGCACCCTGCGGCCTGGGCATCGCCGGAGCCGGGCCTCCGCGGAGAATCGCGCGGATCTTCGACTCCATCTCCTGCAGCGGCGCGCCACCGGTATTGTTCAACAGAACCACCAGTCTCTTCGTATCCGGCTCACGAACAATTACAGAGTTGAACCCGTTGATTGCTCCGCCGTGCGAGATCGTCTTCACGCCATCCTGCGTGCGGACCACGAATCCATAGCCCTGATTGGCTAAACCGGGCGTGAACATCTTCTCTTTGCTGGACGGTTTCAGGATCACATCCCCGTACAGCCCCTGATCCCATTTGTAGAGGTCCTCGGCCGTCGAGTACAAGGATCCCGCAGCGTACGGCAGCGTCATGTCGATGTATCCCGTATTGCGATAGCCGTCAAAGGTAGCGTCGTATCCGGACGCCCGTTTCGACAGCAGCGTAGACGGAAGATCATAACCCGAGTCGCGCATCCCCAGCGGCTCGAAGATCCGTTCGCGCAATACATCTGCATAGGGCTTCCCCGTGACCTTCTCAACCAGGTAGCCCGCGACAAAGAATGCGGAATTGCTGTAGCTGAATTTCGTGCCGGGCTGAAACAGAAGTTCCAGCTTCGAGAACTTCGCGACAAAGGCCGCAGGCGTTGACGGAACGAGCGCCCACTCGCGAAACTGCGGCAGTTCCGTGTAGCCGGGGATCCCCGACGAATGATTCAGGATCTGATGGACTGTGATGCGATCGCCGTTCTTTGGCGGGTAATCGGGCAGGTACCGCGTGAGCGGTGCGTTCAAATCGACCTTGCCCTCTTCCACCAACTGCAATACCAGCGCAGCCGTGAACTGTTTGGTGATCGACCCCAGGCGGAACTTCGTGTCCGGCGTATTGGCGATGCTCCATTCCATGTTCGCCATGCCGTAGCCACGTTTCAGGATCACGGCGCCGTTGTCGGCCACAAGCGCGCTGCCGTTGAACCTGCCTTGCTCGTGATACTTGCTGAGCAACGTGTGGATCGCGTCTGCCTTGTCGGCAGCCCACAATGCGAACGAAAACAGAGACAGTAAGAGAATCCGAACCATTCCCGGATTCTAGACAATAAGGAGATGCCGGTCAAAACAGGCGCCGCTCTTTTCGCCGAGACGCTTCTGCGCAACGACGTCCGTGAAGTCTTCACCCTTGTCGGCGATCACCTCAACGACGCGCTCATGGCCTGCTCCGCGCAAGGGATCCGCCTCATCGACATGCGCCACGAGTCGGGCTGCACGCACGCGGCGGAAGCGTGGTCGCGAATCCATCGCCGTCCCGCGGTCTCCCTCGTCACCGGTGGGCCTGGTCACACCAACTCCATCACCGGCATCGCCGCCGCGCACCTCGCGTCCTGCCCGCTCATCGCGATCAGCGGCGCGCCGTCGCGCAAACTCGCGGGCAAGGGTGGATTTCAGGATGTCGACCAGCTCTCCATGACAGAGCGCGTGACCAAGTGGACCGCGGAACCGTCGTCAACCGCCGAGATCCCGCACCTGCTCAAACGCGCATTTCGCGTTGCAATGGAAGGCCGCCCGGGGCCAGTGCATCTGTCGATTCCCGTCGACCTTTTCAGCGCCTCGGCGGAAGCGGAACAGCCTCAATCCAACACGATTTCGGACATCGAACCCATGATCGACGTGGAACCAGTCCTCGACGCGCTCGCGCAATCAGAACGTCCGGTCGTCATTGCAGGCAGCGGACTCTGGTGGTCCGGGATCGAGGCCGCAGAACTCCTGCAACAACTCATCGAACGCCTCTCGTTGCCTCTCTTCACACAGACGCTCGCACGTGGCGCCCTACCCGACAGCCACCCGAGCTGCTTCGGCTACGCGGATCCCTCGCTGAACCGCACCGCAGCCTCCGCGTTGAAAGAAGCCGACACCATCTTCGTACTCGGCAAGCGCATCGATTATCGCCTCGGCTTCGGCGGAACCAAACTGTTTTCGCCGCATGCGCGCTTCCTGCAGGTCGACATTGACCCAACCGAACTCGGCCGTAATCGTCAACTACACTCCGGCATCGCAGCCCCGCTCACCAGTGTCCTCAGAGCACTTCTTCAAGTAGCGAAACCGCAGGACCGCAGCGGCTGGCTGCAGCAGATCCGAACGTGGCAAGAGGACTGGCGCGCCCAACTCGCAAAGCGGGCCGCAGACCGAAGCACTCCCATCTCTCCGCCTGCTCTATTCGCGGAACTCCTGCCGCACATCCCTGCGAACGCGCTCTATTCCTGGGACGGCGGCGACTTCGTCCACTGGGGACGCGCGATCCTTCCAGCAAATCATCCCGGGGGATGGCTGCGTCTGGGACCACTGGCGGCCATCGGCTCTGGACTTCCGAACGCTCTCGCTTTGAAACTCGCACATCCCGGCCGCCCGGTCATCCTCTTCACCGGTGATGGCGCACTCGGCTTCTACCTCGCGGAACTCGACAGCCTCGTGCGGCACAACCTCCCGGTGGTCATCATCGTCGGCAACGACGCGGGCTGGGGACTCGAACGCGAACTCCAGTCCACGCGCGGCGGCGCCGACACGGTCGCCTGTGAACTGCGGGCTACGCGCTACGACATCATCACGCAGGGTTTCGGGGGCGCCGGTGAAAACGTCACGTCCCTCGATCAAGCCTCGCGTGCGCTGCAGCGCGCACTCGCGTCGAAGGTCCCGTATTGCCTGAACGTGATGATCCGTGGCGAACGTTCGCCGTTTACAGAATGGTCACTCGCGAATCGCTAGCGGTGCAGTTCGCGCCGCAGGACCTCTTGGTCGAGGTCGCCGGTCCAACGAGCGACGACAATTGAAGCGACGCCGTTGCCGATCACGTTGGTGATTGCACGGGCTTCCGACATGAACCGGTCGATACCCAGGATCAGCGCGAGCCCCGCAACAGGCACATGCCCTACGGCCGAGAGCGTCGCCGCAAGCACCACAAATCCGCTTCCCGTAACTCCGGCGGCGCCCTTGGATGTCAACAGCAAAATCGCCAACAGCGTCAACTGTTGCATTAGAGACATCGGCGTATTGGTTGCCTGCGCGATGAATACGGCCGCCATCGTGAGGTAGATCGAAGTCCCGTCGAGATTGAACGAGTATCCCGTCGGAATCACCAATCCGACCGTCGCCTTACCCGCGCCGAGCCGTTCCATCTTCGCCATCATCCCCGGCAGCGCAGCTTCGGAAGACGATGCGCCGAGCACGATCATGAGTTCCTCCCGGATGTACAGCAGGAATCGGAAAATGCTGAAACCATGCACCCGCGCGATGATCCCCAGCACCACGAAGATGAACACGACGCACGTGAGATAGAACGTCCCCATGAGCTTTGCAAGCGACAACAAACTGCCCACGCCGTAGGACCCGACGGTAAACGCCATCGCGCCAAAGGCTCCGACCGGCGCCACGTACATAATGATCCGGACGATTCCGAAGAAGACCTCGGACAGCTTCTCGATCGTCATGAACAGGTGCTGGCTGCGCGCGCCCAACCGTTGCAGTGCGAACCCGAACAGCAGCGCCAGCAGCAGCACCTGCAGGATCTCACCCTTGGTAAACGCATCGATGAACGTCGTCGGAATGACGTCCAGCAAAAACTCTTTGGTGGTTTTCATCTTGCCCGGCGCCGCATAGGACGACACCGCCGACGCGTCGAGTTTGCTCGGGTCGACGTTCATGCCGACGCCCGGACCGATGACATTCACCACCGTCAATCCAACGATCAGCGCGAGCGTGCTCACGACCTCGAAGTACAGAAGTGCAAGCCCGCCTGTCTTGCCGACCTTCTTCATGTCCTCGCTGCCTGCAATGCCGAGCACGACGGTCGTGAAGATGATCGGGGCGATGATCATCTTGATCAGCTTGATGAAGCCGTCGCCCAACGGCTTCATGGCGGCTCCCGTTTCAGGAGCCACCACGCCAAGTCCGATGCCGATGGCGATCGCCACCAGCACTTGTGTGTAAAGAGAGAATCTCACAGCCGGCAGATCAGCAACTCGCGTTCGTACACGAGTTCCTTGGGAAGGTGGTCATGCAGGTCGATAAACAACTCTTCGTGCTGGATCAGTTCGTTGCGCCATTCCGTATGATCGAACGACTGCGCCTGGTCGAACTTTTCTTTCGGGAAGTCCAGGCCGGTCCAATCGAGGTTGTCGTAACGAGGCATCCAGCCGATCGGCGATTCGATCGCCAGCGCGCGCCCGCGCGCCCGCTCCACGATCCACTTCAGCACGCGCATATTCTGCCCGAATCCCGGCCAGATGAAGTTGCCGTCGGCGTCGCGGCGGAACCAGTTCACATGGAACACGCGCGGCGTCTCGCTCAGCTTGCGCTGCATCTTGATCCAGTGCCGGAAGTAGTCGCCCATGTGATAGCCGCAGAACGGCAGCATCGCCATCGGATCCCGGCGAACCTTACCGACCTGTCCACCCGCGGCGGCAGTTGTTTCCGAACCCATCGTCGCGCCCGTGTACACACCCATCGTCCAGTTGAACGCCTGGTAAACAAGCGGCATCGTATTCGCGCGGCGTCCGCCAAACACAATCGCGCTGATCGGGAACCCTTCAGGATTCTCCCAATCGGGATCGATCACTGGACACTGCGATGCCGGCGCGGTGAAGCGCGCATTCGGATGCGCCGCCTTGGCGCCGGTCTCCTTCGCAATCTGCGGAGTCCATTTTCTGCCCTGCCAGTCGAGGCACTCGGCCGGAGGCTCGTCGGTCATGCCTTCCCACCACACGCCGCCTTCGGGCGTCAGCGCGGTATTCGTGAAGATCGTATTCCGCGCCAGGGTCTGCATCGCGTTCGGATTCGTTTTCATCGACGTCCCTGGCGCAACACCGAAGAATCCAGTCTCGGGATTGATGGCGCGCAACTGTCCGTTCTTGTCCGGCTTAATCCACGCGATGTCGTCGCCGACGGTCCAGACTTTCCAGCCGTCGAAACCCTCCGGCGGAATCAGCATCGCCAGATTCGTCTTGCCGCACGCGCTCGGAAACGCCGCAGCCATGTACGTCTTCTCACCGCTCGGACTTTCCACGCCGAGAATCAGCATGTGCTCGGCAAGCCAGCCTTCGTCGCGCGCGATGTTCGATGCAATGCGCAGCGCAAAGCACTTCTTGCCCAGCAGCGCGTTGCCGCCATAGCCGGAACCATACGACCAGATTTCGCGATTCTCAGGGAAGTGGACGATGTACTTTTCCTGATTGCACGGCCACGGGACATCCTTCTCACCCGGAGCCAGCGGCTTGCCCACGCTATGCATGCAGGGCACGACCCGCTTCACGTCCTTGTCGATCTCTTTCAGCACCGGCAGTCCGATGCGCGCCATGATGCGCATGTTGACCACGGCGTAGGCCGAATCCGTCAACTGCACGCCGATCTGCGACATCGGCCCGCCGACCGGACCCATGCTGAACGGCAGCACATACATCGTGCGTCCCCGCATGGCGCCATCAAAGAGCCGCTTCAGCGTACGCCGCATTTCGAACGGGTTCACCCAGTTATTCGTGGGTCCCGCGGCGTCTTTTGAAAGAGAGCAGATGAACGTACGATCCTCGACTCGAGCAACATCGCTCGCGTCGGAACGGGCGTAATAGCAGCCGGGCCACAAGTCCTGGTTGAGCTTGATCAGCGTGCCGCTTTCGACCATCTGGGTACAGAGTGCGTCGTTTTCTTCCTGCGAGCCGTCGATCCAATGAATGGCGTCCGGTTTGGTAAGCGCCGCCATCTTTTCCACCCACCGGATAAGGTGTGTATTGGTGGTCAAAGGTATCGATACGTCCCGCGTCATTGTTGTGGACATAACTTTAACAAGGTATCAGTTCAGTCCACGAACCCGCTTTACACTCGCTCCAGAGCAGTCGCCTGGACCCGATGGACCGTGCCGCAATCCGGGCACTCCAGCGCCATCGGCGAGATGTGCCACATCCAGTGGTCCCGCCATGCGATTCGATAAGACGGCGCGAACCGGGCCAGCGCAGCATCCAGGTCAAGGTCCTCGAGGGCCGGCGTCACTTCGCAGGCCACGCCCTCGTCCGCTGACCACCCTGTCGCGTCCGACCATCGCACCGGCTCGGGACTCCAATGCCGCCGCGAATACGCGCGTCCGCTGTATTGCGCATACTCGACGTCCGTGATGAACAGGATCGACTTCGCAGACGTCCGTTCAAACGCGGCGAGATGTTGTTCCGCCAAAGCCCGGTTACCGGGACGGACGGCGTCGAGCCACTCTTCTTCGTGCCGCTTCACCTGCGTCTTCCCGAATCTCGCGATCAGGAACGACTCCACGCCATCCTGCCAGCCGACCGGCAACTGGCTCAACAGGTTCAACGACAGCACGGCATCGGACAGCGAATCGTAAGCAGGTGGAGGATCGTCGTACCCGCGGATGATGTCCAACGTTTCGCCCCACGATGCGCCGCGCGGGATTCGAAAGGGAAGTCCTGCAACCCAGTCGTCGATACATCCGGAAACATCGGTGAACACGGATTCGAAAGGCTTCGTAATCCGCGAATCCCAAGCCGATCGGCACAGCGGATCCGCATCCACCAGCCGGAACCGGTCGAACCGCTCCAGCATCACCGAAGCATCGAAATCGAGCAACCGCCCCGCGCCCAGCACCGTGAGCAGCCCACCGGACGCTTCCCAGCGGCGTTGCACAGCCTTCGTGCGTTCCTGATGCGGGGACCAATACGCACACAATTTTTCGGACCTCGTCTCGATCCCCAGGCCCATGCGCAGATAGCGCTGCACATGCGTCGTCTTGCGATGCCGCAGCCTGGCCGTCAGATAGCGAAGAAGCAAGTTGCCACCATCTTAACCACAAAAGGAAAACGGGATCCGCGGTGGCTAGACATCCACTTCGAATCCCGTTTTTCGGCCGATCTCACGATCGCGGCCGCGATTACTCTTCCAGCAACAAGGCAGCCGCGGCGTGGCGGGCTTTGAGTTCCTCCACCGCGCGAAACCAGTCGGCCTGTTGATCGCCCGGCTGGTAGCCGCGGGCCACATAGTAAGAATAGGCAAGCTTCGCAACTTCGTCGTGGCTGGGCTCGTACGGAGTCGCCACCGGGGCGACAACCGTGACGGGGAGTTCCAGCGAAGTGGATTCCTGTTTCTTGGCGTGGCGATGAGTCACTGCTGCTTCTGCTACTGCGCTCTTCTTCCTGGTGGCAGCCTTCTTTTCCCCGGAGGCAGGCGCCTTGGACTCCGTTGCGGACGTCTTCGACGCGGAGGCAGTCGAACGCTTCCGGACCGTCTTGGCCGGAGCTTTCTCTGCCGCCAACGGCGAACCCGCCGCGACCGCTTCTGATTTTACTACTGCTTTCTTTGTGGGCATGGTACTTCGTCTTTCATTGTACCAACCCATTAAACATTTCCTGTGAATTTTGGATTACCGCTTCAGGACTTGCCTTCGCCGTCTTTCCCGGACTTGAAGAACAGCCTTCGGGCCTGCTCATCCGACAAGATCGCCGCGAAAACCACGCCCAGCGCCGCGGCCGTCGCCACCGCGCCCGCGACCATGTAATCGCTATCCTTTCGCGGACCCGGCAAAAACTGCAGCAACAACGCCGACACGAAGACGAACGTCACCAACCCGGAAACGGCCAGCAGGATCACTTTGCGCGGAGTGAAGTTCATCAGTCGTACTTTTCGTAAATGATGCGTTTGCGGTCGAGACCCAGCGCCTTCAACTGCGCGCGCAGATCGTCCACCATTGCTTTCATACCACAGATGTAGACGTTCACGTCCCGGCGCTCGCCCAGCGCTTCGAGCACATGCGCCTGTACATGGCCTCGCCGGCCGGCCCAGGATTCGTCCCCGCGGCTAAGCACAGGCAGGAACCGGAACGTTTCCGGCTTTGCCCCCTGCAGGGCTTCGAACTCTTCGCGATACATCAGGCTCGACTCATGCCGCACGCCGAACACCAGCGTCGCGTGCCCCGCGAACTCTTCCTGCAGCATCCCGCGGAACGGCGCGATGCCCGTGCCAGTCGCAACCAGAATGGAGTCGCTGACGTTGTCCCGCCAGTGAAAATACCCCAGGGGACCCGCCACATCCACGCTGCCGCCCGCGGGCAAATCGAACAGATGCGGCGAAAACAAGCCGCCTTCCACGCGATTCAAACACAACTCGAACCGGTTGTCGCCCGCCGCGCGCGACGCCAGCGAATAGGCACGTGTAATCGTCTTGCCGCCGATGCCCGTCGACAGAGACACAAACTGCCCTGCGCGAAACTCGAATCGTTCCACATCCGGAATCTCGAATACGAAGTGTCGCACTTCGGGAGCAACTTCCCGCTGCGAAACCAGCACGGCCTTCATCTCGGCTGTAACGCCTCCTCGGCTCTCGTCAGCAGAATGTCCACCAGCGCGGCATGCCCGTCCAGGGGAGGCGTCGTTTCGATCGCGACCTCGGGATGCGCCTCACGGAACTCCGCGATCAACTTCGGCAGGTCGCGCTTCAAATGCAGGCCCACCGTCAGAAAGTACGGCAGCACCACCAGGCGTTGCGCGCCTTTCGCCAGCAACGATTCGCCGGCGCCCAACAGATCCGGTTTGCCGCCTTCGAGAAAGGCCGCTTCGACATGCGCGTACCCTCCCCGCTCCGCCAGTCCCGCGGCGGCGGTGCGAACCGCCTCATTAGCCGACTCGACGCTCGAGCCGTGGGCGAATACGATCAATCCAGTGATGTTTCGTGATGAGTTCATTCTGATACAGGGGTCGAAGCAGCAGAGTCTTCGGGCGGCAATTGCTGCGCGGCGACCCCATACAGGAAGTGGATGAAGGCGCGGCTCTTGCGGCGTCCGTTATTATGTGATGCTTCGAGCGCCCGCAAGAATACAATCATCTTCAGTTCATCGGAATCTTTGATCTGCGGGAACCCCGGCCACGTCTCCGACTCCTTGCGGAACTCCGCCACCTTCTGGTCGAACGTCTCCAGGATCCCGGCCGCGATCCGGTTATCCGGCTTTCCGTCGTAAATCAGGCCGCTCTCGCGCGTCTTGCGATTCCGTATCGCACTTTCCAAAGCTTCGCGGATATCCAGGTCGATGCAGCCCGCGGCGTCGAGCACCCCGTTCAACAAAGCCATCGACAATGCCACAAACAGCGTCTGGTTCGAAGCCACGAACTCCTCGGTCACGCGGATGTCCTTGTGCTCGGACAAATCCACTGGTGCAGGCTTCGCATGCACGCGAGATTCGATCAAAAACGGACATTCCATCGGGCAATCGATGGACTCTTCCCGCTCGCGACCGCAGCATTGATTACAGATTTCACCCTTCACCGGACAGGTGCGGCGGGGCTTGCGTGTCGTGCAGATTGTACAGGGCGCAGTGGGCACGGTAACTCCATGCTAACAGCGCGCGTCCTTCATTTTGCGGTATTTTCAGATATTTGACCCATGGCTGTTCGTTTGAAGGACATCGCAGATGACCTCGGCGTATCCCTCGTAACTGTTTCGAAGGTCCTGCGGAACCACCCCGATGTGGGAGCATTGACACGCGAACGCGTTCTGAAGAAGGTTCGCGAGTTGAACTATCGCCCCAACGTCGCCGCACGCATGCTCGTGACCGGGCGAACCTTCAACATTGGACTCATCGTCCCCGACCTCGTCCACTCCTTCTTTGCCGAAATCGTGAAAGGCGCAACACCTGTTCTCCGCGCCGCCGATTATAACCTCGTCATCTCGTCTTCTGAAGAGGATCCCGAACTCGAACGCCACGAAATCGAACAGCTCGTCACGCGCGGAGTCGACGTGCTCGTGGTCGCTTCCGCCCAGAACAAGCCCGACGTCTTCGCGAAGCTGCAAACGCCCGTGCTGCTGCTCGATCGCGAAATCCCCGGCTTTCCAGCGAACTTCGTCGGTGTCGACGACGAGGCCGTCGGGTACATGGCCACGCGACACCTGATCGAGCGGGGATACCGGCGCATCGCGCACATCGGCGGATCCAACGTTTCGACCGCCGTGGGACGCCTCAACGGATATCGCGGCGCGCTGGCTGAAGCTCGCCTCGATTATGACCCGCGCTATGTCGTCCCCCGCGCGCAAATCGACCGGGTTGCCGACGTCACCGGATTCGCTGCGATGGAAAAGCTGCTGGCTCTCGATCCCCGTCCGGACGCGGTCTTCTGCTTCAACGATCCGACAGCCGCCGGTGCGATCAAAGCCATTCTGGCGGCAGGCCTTCGGATCCCCGAAGACATCGGCATCACTGGCGCCGGCAACGTGCGTCACACCGACCTCTTCCGCGTTCCCCTCACCACGGTCGACCAGGCCAGTGACGCCATCGGCCGAGAAGTGGCGGCGCTCGCGCTCGAACTCGCTGCCTCCGCCCAGCGCAAGCGCAAAGTTGCCCCCAGGCGAATCCTGCTGGAACCCAAGCTCATCGTCCGCGAATCTTCCGGCGGCCCCCAGCCGCGTTAGTGTAAGGACATCATGGGTGAACTAGCGCGCATCGGAATCGCCATCGACTCGGGTTTACTCGAACAGTTCGACCACCTCATCGAACGCGCTGGGTATCCCAACCGCTCCGAGGCCTTTCGGGACCTCGTCCGCGACCGCCTCATCCGCGAAGCCACCGAATCGCCCGACGCACAGGTCGCCGGGACCCTCACCCTCATCTACGATCACCATCACAATCAACTCAGCGACAAGCTCACTGCGATCCAGCACCAGTTCCACACGGCCATCGTCTCGTCCCTGCACGTCCACCTCGACCACGACAACTGCCTCGAAGTCCTGATCCTGCGCGGCCGCTCCGCCGACATCCGCAAGGTCGCGGACCTCCTCATCGCCACCAAGGGCATCAAGCACGGCCAACTCGTCGTCACCACAGCCGACGTCACCCGGCTCGAACATTCCCACAAACACGAACTACGATAAACTGATCTGCAATTCGATGAGACCAAGTATTCTCCTCCTCGCAATGGCAGCCGTAGCATCCCTGTCGCTCGCTGCCGATGGAACCGCCCAGAAGAAGAAGTTGCCGCCGCCGTTCCACACGCCGTCGGCCACGAACGGCCCCAAGATCATCTCGCAGCCGCAGGACAAGAAGCTGTCACTGCCGGCCGGCTTCGCAGCCGAAGAGTACGCGTCAGGCTTCAAGAAGCCGCGCATGCTGCTCGAACTCCCCGACGGAACCGTACTGGTATCGGACGCCGTCGCCAATGGCACGATCGAAGCCATCAAGCCTGACAAGTCCCGCAAGACCGTGCTGTCCGGCCTCGACCGCCCCTTCGGACTCGCCCTCCACAAGGACCACCTCTACGTCACCGAGGCGATCGCCATCAAGCGCTATCCGTTCAACGTGAAGACGCTCGAAGCCGGTCCCGCCGAAAAGATCATCACTCTCGACGGCTACGGCAAAGGCCACTGGACCCGCGGCATCGCCTTCGACAAGAAGGGCAAGCTGTACGTCTCGATCGGCTCCGGATCTAACGTCGACGCCGGTGACCCCAAAGATCGCGCCGCCGTCAACATCTACAACGCCGATGGCTCCGGCCATGAAATCATGGCCACCGGACTCCGCAACCCGGTGAGCATCCGCTTCAACCCCGAAAGCGGCAAGCTGTGGGCAACTGTCCAGGAACGCGACGGCCTCGGCGACGACCTCGTGCCGGACTTCTTCACTGAAGTGAAGCCCGGCGCCTTCTACGGCTGGCCGTACGCCTACGTCGGACCCAACGAAGAACCCCGGCGCAAGGGCGAGAATCCGGAACTGGTGAAGAAGACGATCGAACCCGACGTACTCCTCGAACCCTCGCACGTCGCGGTTATGGACGTCCTCTTCTACACCGGCAAGAGCTTCCCGGCAAAGTACAGGAACGGCGCCTTCCTTGCCTTCCGCGGCAGCGGAAATCGCGCCAAGCGCACCGGCTACTCCATCGCCTTCATCCCATTCAAGAACGGCCGCCCGTCTGGCCCGCAAGAGGATTTCCTCACCGGCTGGATGCTGGGCGAAGACATGAAGGAAGTCTGGGGACGCCCCATCGGCTTCGCGCAGTTGAAGGATGGCAGCATCCTCATCGCCGAGGACGGCAACAACAAGATCTGGCGCGTTTCTTATAAAGGCAAGTAGCCGCCGTCAGCCCTTGCCCAGGTAAGCGAACCGCGCGAGAAACAGGGCGGTAAGCAGGTAAGTCATCCAGCTCAGTTCGCGATGGCGGCCCGAGATCAGCCGGATCAGGACATACGACGTGAAGCCGAACGCCAGTCCGTTGGCGATGCTGAACGTCAGCGGGATCAGCATCAGCGTGAGGAACGCCGGAATGCCGGTTCCCGCATCGTCCCAATTGATCTCGGCCGCATGGGCCGCCATCAGCGAACCGACAATCACCAGAGCCGGCGCAGTCGCCGCCGCCGGAATGGCCCCGATCAGAGGCGCCACCACTAACGCACCCAAAAACAGGATCCCCGTCGTGATCGACGTCACGCCGCTCCGTCCGCCTGCCACCACACCAGCCGCACTTTCGATGTAGCTTACTACCGTCGAGGTCCCCGCCAGAGAACCTGTCACCGTCGCGGCCGCGTCGCTCAGCAGGATCCGCTGCATGCGCGGAATCTGCCGGGTATCGGAGTCGAACAGCCGCGCCTTGGTCCCCACCGCCACCAGGGTCCCGACGTTATCGAACAAATCGACGAACAGGAACACGAATACGATCTCCAGCAACCCGATTCGCAGGGCGCCGGGGATATCCAACTGAAACGCCGTCGCCGTGATCTCGCTGATTGCGTACATCTTGGGATTCCACTGCACGAGTCCACACAACACACCCATCCCGCTGGTGGTCAGCACGCCGATCAGCATCGCCCCGCGGATCTTCAGGGTCAACAGGCCAGCCGTCAACACGAGCCCGAACAAAGCCAGCAGCGTGTTCGGCTGCCGCAGGTCCCCCATGGTCACGATCGTCGCCGGACTCGCCACGATCATCCCGGCGTTCCGCAATCCGATGAACGCGATGAACAGCCCGATGCCGGCCGCCACCGCCGCGTAGAGTTCGCGCGGGATCGCGGAGACGATCAACTGCCGCACACCGCTGAACGTCAGGATCAGGAACACGACACCCGACAGGAACACCGCCCCGAGCGCCGTCTGCCACGGGATCCCCATCCCCTTGCAGACCGTGTAGGTAAAATAGGCGTTCAACCCCATCCCGGGAGCCAGCGCAATCGGATACCGGGCAAACGCGCCCATCAGGATGCTGCCCACCGCCGCCGAAAAACAGGTGGCGGCGACCACGGCGGCGAACGGCATCCCCGTCTCCTGCAGAATCGAGGGGTTGACGAACACGATGTACGCCATGGTCACGAAAGTCGTGAAGCCTGCCAGAATCTCGGTCCGCCAGTCCGTGCCCAGCCGTTCGAACTCGAAGTACCGCTCCAGTCTTTGTCTCATGTGTCGATAAACAACAAGGGTACTCTTTTGGACGGTGACCTTTCGACGGCGCATCCGTCCATTGGGCAGATGGGGATTCATGCCGGGCGGCAAAACTATAGACAGAATCAATGGTTCTGAAACCACCAGCGGGCTCGGAACATCCATCTTCTTGAATAGGATCGTTTCTCAGGTTGGGGGCGTATAATGGTGGCAAGGCCCTCCTGGAAAGGTTTGACCCGTGTCCATGATTGATAAATTGAAGCAGCAGAAGCTGCTCTCGCTCACTATTCTTCTGTTTACTCTCGCGACCGGCATCCTCATCGGAACGCTGATCGACCGGGGAGTCAGCGCGGACACCAAGTCCGCCGTTGCTCCCGACGCGACTCCGCTGGTGGTCCCCCCGGTATCGCAAATCGGCAACGAGTTCACGCGTCTGGCGAAGAAGCTTGAGCCCTCGGTGGTTTATATCACTGCGGAGGCCGCCCCGCCCAAGGAGTCCGGCAGCAGCAAGGCCCGTCCCCGCACGCGTCCGCGCAGCGACGACGAGGAAGAGGATGATCCGGGCAATCTCTTTGATTTCTTCCGCCAGGGTCCGTTTGGACAGGGCCCGCAGCAGCCGCGCAACTTCCGCCGCGGCCAGTCCGGCACTGGTTTCATCGTCGACCGCAACGGCTACATCATCACCAACAACCACGTCGTCGAGAAGATGGACAAGATCCAGGTGACGCTCCACGGCGACACCACGAAGTACAAGGCGAAACTGATCGGCACGGACGTGGAAACGGATCTCGCGGTCATCAAGATCGACGCAAAGAACCTCGTCCCGGTGACCATCGGCAATTCCGACGGCGTGCAGGTCGGCGACTGGTCCGTCGCCATCGGATCTCCGTTCGGCCTCGAAGCGACCGTTACCGCCGGCATCATCTCGGCGACCGGCCGCGACCTCGACGGCGCCCAGGCGTTCCAGAAGTTCCTGCAGACCGACGCAGCCATCAACCCCGGCAACTCCGGAGGACCGCTGCTCAACACGCGCGGTGAAGTGATCGGCGTCAACACGATGATCGCCACCCGCTCGGGGGCCTACGAAGGCATCGGCTTCGCGCTCCCCATGAATATGGCCGTGAAGGTCTACAATTCGGTCATCCAGCACGGTCGCGTGACCCGCGGCTATATCGGCATCACCTGGAACCGCCGCCAGAAGCCCGAAACGCTGAAGGCCATGGGCCTCGAAAGCGGCGTCTTCGTCGAGCAGGTCACCAAGGGTGGTCCCGCTGAAAAGGCCGGCCTGAAGGAGAACGACATCATCGTTCTGCTGAATGGCAAGCCCGTGAAGGACGGCAACGACCTCGTGAACCGCGTGGCGGACCTGCCGGTGGGTTCCACTGCAACCGTAACCGTGGATCGCGACGGCAAGCGCATCGACCACAAACTGACGATCGGCGACCGCGAAGAGGGCATGCGCGCCCAAAACGGCGTCCCTGAATCGATGAAGGAAGAGTCAGTATCCGGCGAAGGTACTCCGGCCAAGTTCGGCATCAGCATCCGCGAACTCTCCGGCGAGGAACGCGACGCGCTGACGACTCCCGAAAAGAAGGGTGTCCGCGTGGCGAAAGTCGAAGAGGGATCCTTCGCCGAAGAGATCGGCATGCAGGAAGGCGACGTGATCATCTGGGTCAATCGCCAGCCGACCGGTTCTCTCGACGACATCCGCAAGGTCCAGGCGAAGCTGAAGCCCGGTGACGCTGTGGCCTTCGGCGTGATGCGCCCGAACCCAACCTCGCGCCGCCTGCAGTATGTTCGGATCACGCTGTCCGGCACGTTGCCGGCACAGTAAGCCAACACCAACTGCAACGCAATCGAAAGCCGGAGCCGCAAAGCTCCGGCTTTCGTCTTTGTCTCGGCCTCTGCGCGATGTGGTAGCATCCCTCGAATGGCTGCCTCATCGCCTCCTCCTCAACACACGGCCGTTGTCCGCGTCACGCATTGGATCACCGCCGTCTGTTTTCTTGCACTGGTCGTCACGGGCGTCGAAATCGTGATCTCGCATCCGCGCTTTTACTGGGGCGAAACCGGCAACGTGAATACGCCTTTTCTCTTCGACATCCCCATACCCGCCTCGCGCGCCGCCGTCAAAACCGGATACAACTACGTCCTTCCCGACCAGAACGGCTGGAGCCGCGCACTACACTTCCAGACCGCTTGGCTCATCGCGTTCACCGGCCTTGCGTACCTGATCCACGGCCTCCGAAAAAGCCACTTCCGGGCTCGCTTGCTGAGCGCAACATCCGACTACAACACCGCACAGCGCATCACGTACCTCATCGTGATCTTCGGACTCTTTCCCCTCGTCATCTGGACCGGACTCGCGATGTCGCCGGCCTTCACCGCTGCGTTCCCGGTCACCGTCACCAGCCTCGGCGGGCAGCAATCCGCGCGCACGATCCACTTCTTCACGTTCCTGGCTCTCTTCGTCTTTCTGTTGGGGCACGTCGCGATGGTAATCCGCGCCGGATTCCGCAGCTACGTCACCGCCATGATCACCGGCCACGGCCGTAATGATGGAGCCTCCCAATGACAACCACCCGCCGCAAATTCCTCTTTGCCACAACCGGCGCAACTGGGGCCGCGGGCCTGATCCCACCCGACTCCACCGGACTCTACGGCGTTGGGGAAACACTCACCTACGCGGCGCACCGATTGCTGGGACGCGACGCACTGGCCCGCGAGTTCCCGCGCAGTGCGATCTCCAACCCGCCGTTCGCCAACGGCCGGCCGCCGCAGACGGACGAGTTCCGCGCCCACCAGTCCAACAATTTCGCAGACTGGCGTCTCACGGTCGAAGGGCTGGTCTCCAAACCGTTGACGCTCACCGTCGAGGACGTCAAAAAGAACTTCGCGCCCCGAAGCCAGATCACGCATCTCGCCTGTGAAGAGGGATGGTCTTACATCGCCGAATGGATTGGCGCGCCATTGTCGCTGATCCTCGACGCGGCCGGGGCCTTGCCGCAAGCGAAGTACGTCGTGTACCACTCGATCCAGAAACCGCGCTGGGACAGCATGGATATCGACGAAGCGCGTCATCCCCAAACGCTCGTCACCTATGGCATGAACGCTGGCGAACTTCCGGTCGGCCACGGCGCGCCGTTGCGGATGAGGGTCCCACGCCAACTCGGATACAAGAGCATCAAGTACCTCAACCGCATCACCCTCACCGACGACATCACGAAGTTCGGCAAGGGGCGCGGCAGTGGCGCCACCGAAGCCGGTTACGCATGGTTCGCAGGGATCTAACGCAGAGGCGACAACACGACCTCGCTACGCGCCCGGTCCACATAGACGCTCTCGAACGCCGAGACCGGCAACAGCCCGTCCACCGGCGAACCTGCACGCTGGACGACCACTGCCGGGCGCGTCTTCATCCGCAGTTTGTCCTCGACCATCATCTCCGCAGTCCACGTCGTAGCTGCGGCCTGCCGCGCACCGTCGAGCGTCGTCACGGTGCTACTCACGGGCGATGTCCGCGCCATCGCCTGCGGCATCCGGAACAGCACGACATGGTTGGCGCCCGAGTCGAGGACGAACGACAACGGCTCGCGCCCCATCCGCGCGCCGATCACAACGCGACCCTCCACTTCACGCATCGGGACCGCCACGCCATCCGCCGGACGCTCGATGTCGCCGCCAAGGCGGATCACGCCCTCGCGAGGCGCCAGCAGAAAACTCACCTGCCGCAATGCATTGATCCCCAACACGCCGCGCACGCCCGGAACCACCTGCTTCGCCTGCACGGGATCTTCGAACAGTGCCTCCACCGGTGGAATTTCAAATCCACCCACGCGCATCCCCTCGAGCGTCGCACCCGGTGCAAACCGGCTCCCCGTCACGCTCACGATCTCTGTTTGGAAGGTCGGACGTATCCCCAGAGAGGCCGCCAGCGCAGGTTCCACCAGAGTGGTCTCGCTGCCCGTATCCACGAGGAACAAATACGGTCCCCGCTCTCCGACGTAGACTTTTGTCGTCACGGGCAACAGCTTGGTCGAAATTGTCCCGAAAGCAAGTACAGCGACAGCAAACAGCGGAGCCACGCTATTCAGACGAAGCCTGCCGCGTTTGGTTTGAAGGTCTACCGGATCGTAGCCACTGTGCCGCAACCGCCAAGAGTCAAGTGGACCAGCAGCGAAGCACTGTTTCCTGCAGGCGCCACGCGAAGCCGCCGGCGTGCCGCAAAGAATCCGGAACCGGTGACCTCAAGATCGTAAAGGCCCTCCGGCAACTCGAGCGCGTCGAACTTTCCCTCGCTGTCAGTCGACAACGGCGCGCGCCCAGACACGCGTACTCTCGCGCGAGCGATCGGGGTGTCGGCAGGATCAACAACCCGCCCGTCCGTGATCCGGCCGATCGTCAGTTCCTCCCGCCAGCAGGTGCTTTGGTCCACATACCATAGACCGCAACTCGTGGACACCATCGAGACATCCAACCGGTCCGTCTTCGCCTGCGGGTCCACGGCCACTGGAATCACGCCCTCAACCAGGCGCAGAAAATACAGCCCCGCTGGCATCGCGGCGTTGAAGCGAAACTCCTCACGTTCATTTGCCTGGACTGTCTCAACCGTTTTCGTGCCGCTCATGAGTTCGACATGAAACCGTTCCACCCGCGATCCGCGTAGAGTTCCCTCCAGGTTTCGAGCGCGAACCGGTTCTGTTTCCGGCCAATTGAGCGGTACAACCGAAGCACCCTTGGCGCGAACCTCCACGAGCGCGCGAGACCGCATCGCCGCATCCGGCTGCACGACGACCTCGTAAAAGCCCGGCGTCAAAGCCTGGAAACGGGCAACCCCGTCCGGACCGGTCTCGGCAACTTTCCGATTTCCCGAGTAGCGCAGTTCCACTCGCAGCCCGCGTGTGGACTGACGCCACGAGTCCACGCGAACCTGGAAAGACGGGCCAACTACAATCGGCGTATCAACGATCGTGCACGCCATCGTGACGCTGGCCAGCATCGCAGCAACAACAACGAGCCTGTTACCTCTTCTTCGGCGGTGGAGCTTGCACATACGACGACTCCTGCGGCTGTTTGTCCGCGAACTGGTCGTCGTCCTTCAGTTCCTTCTTCAGCCGCGCCAGTTCGACCTTCAACTCCGCCACGACCTTCTGCGCTTTCGGATCCCCGTAAATATTGCGCATTTCATGCGGATCCGCCTTCAGGTCATAGCACTCCCACTGGTCCTTCTTCCAGAAGTAAATCAGCTTGTGCGTCTCCGTGCGGACCCCGTAATGCGCGCGCGTGTTGTGATCGCCGGGATCGTGATAATACCGGTAGTACATCGACCGCCGCCAGTCGGCCGGTTTCTTCCCCGTCTTCCAAACCGGCAGAAAGCTGCGGCCCTGCATATCCGCGGGCGCCGGCTGTCCCGCCAGATCCAGGAACGTCGGCGCAAAATCGCAATTGATGCCGATCGCGTCAGACACGCTCCCCGGGCGGATTCCCGCAGGCCACCGCACCAGGAACGGCATCCGCAGCGATTCCTCGTACATGAACCGTTTATCGTACAAGCCGTGCTCACCGAGAAAGAATCCCTGGTCGCTCGTGTAAATCACAACCGTATTCTTCCCCAGCCCGTTCGAATCCAGCCAGTCCATCACGCGTCCGACGTTATCGTCGACGCTCTGGACACACGCCAGATAATCGCGCATGTACTTCTGATACTTCCAGTCGTCGAGTTCCTTACCCGAGAGCGTCTTCTTCACACCGTCGATCTCGACCTCAGCCTCGGTCGGCTTCACTGCCAGCCAGCGCTGCAACTCCGGCCCCTTCAAATCCGCCGGAGGCTTCAACTTCAAATCCCGTCGCGTCATGTCCCGGAACACCGACTGTTTCTGCTCGCGAATCGCATCGGTCCGGCCCGAGTAATCGTCGCGCAAATTCTCCGGCTCCGGAATCCTCTTGTTCTCGAACATCTTCCGGTACTTCTCGTTCGGAGTCCACTCACGGTGCGGCGCCTTGTGATGACACATCACGAAGAACGGCTTGTCTTTCGGGCGATTCCTGATCGTCTCGATCGCCAGGTCCGCGATGATGTCCGTCGCGTACCCTTCATAAACCTGTGAACCATCCTTGTCGTACAGCGTCGGGTTCACATACACGCCCTGCCCCGGCAGGATGTTCCAGTAATCGAACCCCGTCGGGTCGCTGCCCAGATGCCATTTGCCGATCATCGCCGTGTAGTATCCGGCCTTTTGCAGCATCTTCGCCACCGTCGGCTGCGAGCCGTCAAAGCGGTTGAACACCGGGACCCCATTCATGTGGCTGTACTTGCCCGTGAGGATCGTCGCCCGGCTCGGCGTGCAGATGGAATTGGTCGCGAATACGCAATCCATGCGCATCCCCTCTTTGGCCATCCGGTCCATATTCGGCGTCTGGTTGATCTTGCTCCCGTAGCAGCTGATCGCCTGCGCCGCGTGATCATCGGTCATGATGAACACGATGTTGGGCCGCGTCCCCGCCGATCCCGCCTGACCGAACGTCAAACCACTCGCAGCCGCAGCCATCCACGGCATCTGCAGAACACTTCGTCTCGTGACCTTCATGGTGGTTCCTATCTTATGCCAATCTTTTTACTGCTGGAACGCCGTGCGAACCTTGTCCAGGCCCACGCCCAGCACCACTCGCGCAATCGTATCCAGCGCCTTCTCGGATCCACGCAGGTGAATCGTCCGGTGCACATGCTCCAAGGTCGCGCCGGGACCCAGCGCCGCAGCCGGCGACGACGTCTCGAGTTCATAGAACCCGCCCATCTTGCCGTCATCGTTGTAGCTGTTAATCGCGTCCCCGCCGAACGGTTTGTCCTGCAGTTTCCACAGCGAATTCACGTACTTCGTCGCGCCCGCAGGCAACGTGTACTGCACGATCGTCAACACGCCCGCCTTCGCGTCATAGCTCCCCAACACAGGCTTCGCGCGCTCAGGCCGCAATCCGATCTTGCTGCGATACTTGCCGTCCGCCCGGAAATACAGCGTCTTTCCGTCATTCTTCAGCCGGTCCGCCGGGACCTTGCCGAAGTAATCATCCGTCACGCCGCTGTTGCCCTCGCGCACCGGGACCACCACCGTCGTCGCGGGCGACGTGTTGTACATCCCCAGGATCCACACCGACAGCAGCCCGCCCTTCTCCGTCCACGCGACCTTTCCCGCATTCGTCACCTTGTTGCTGGACTCATACCCCACCGCCGCGACACCAGCAGCAGCCGCCACGCCCAGTTTCTGCCACACATCCGCCGGATCCAGCAGCCGGACCTCGCGATCCAGCGCCACATCGAACACCGTCCCCGAATAGTTCGTCAACGAAAAACGTTTCTGGAACCGCACTCGATCCTGCTGCTTGCTCGCAACGGCGTAAGCCTCGCTGTCAATCGGAGCCGGGGTCTGCCAGTGCTCCAGATCAAACGCAGTCCCCTTGCGGAAGAATACGGAAAACTGTCCGCCCTCCGGACCCATCCAGAAACGATCCTCGCCGCCGAATGGATTCATGTGCGGCACGAGTTTGCGCGAAGCAATCAACTCCCGGTTGAGCCAGCCGTAGCTCGCGCCCGCCGCGCCGCCGTCGGTGCTGGTCATGACGCGCCCCTGCCACGCCGGGACCACCACGACTTGCGCCTTCCCCGCGCGGTCGCTCAACACCACCACTTCGGTGTACTTCTTCAGGAACGCTACATCCTCGCCGAACTGCGCAGCAATCGCAGGGGCCAGGCAGGCCGTCGCAACGAACAGTAATCGCAAGATCATCCTGGTTTTCTACGATATCAGGCGTTGCGGAGGAAAACCCGCTTGGCGAGGCCTCCGGATCAACGCGCGCCGACGTACAGATCTCCCGCTCCCGGCCGCCGGCTTCCTGCACTCAATGCAGGAAAATCATCACGAGTGATGCCAAGCAACAGGAACGAGCCTCGTCCGTCTGCGCTGCGGCCAACGCCCGTGATTCTGTGGCGGCTGCCGCGCGCCGCAGCAGAACCACCGGGTTGCAGAACCAGCATGTCGTCTTCAATGAGGAATCGTCCTATTTCGTGCTGGCGCATCCGCCCCGCGCCTCCGCCGACCGCCGCAAACTGGCTCTCGTAAGTGCCATCGGAGCGAATCGTGAATGTTTCCCCGGTCGCGATGCTAGCATCTCCCCGATAGTTGCCCTGCACGTCCACCCAGTTGGCCAAGGTGGAACTGGACGATCGCCACACACCCGCAATCTCCGGCCCGGTAAACAGCGGAACCACGGTGCGTCCGCCCCCTCCGGGCGTGCGGACGCTGTCAAAGAAGAGGCGCAGATCACGATCGAGAGACTGATCCCACCCCTGGAAGAATCCCATCACGGGCAACACCGAACTGCCGTCGAATACAGCGTAGAGGAACCCTCCGTCGAGCGAGGCGTTGTTCTGGCGAAGACGCATCGAATGACCGTCATAAAGAAGTGCTGCGCCGCTGGCGAGCCGGACCCGCAACGGAAGAGGCGCCGGAGCCCCGGCAAATAAGGTGCCCATGTAACGCCGCCACAGGTCCTGAAACATCGCGACCGGAGTCCCGGAAACCGCCTCCGACGCCAGCGGAACCAACCGGAAGTCCTGTTTGACGCCGAATCCCAGATCGACCACTCGCGACAACGTCACCGTCCCGTCGCGCTCCGTCCGGGTCCATCCCGCCGGAACCCGGTAGGCGCCTCGTGAATCGGCAGAGGGAACGGCACGCGGCGGAATCCCCGGGTTGTCCGCCGAAATCCGAAGGCTGTCGAGGAACGCCTGCAGTTCTACCCGGCGTGCAGACATCGCATTCTGGTCCGTCGCAAGAAACAGAACGCTCACGACGCGTTTGCCGGCCGGAAATACCATCAGGTCGATCCACGATCGTACGGCGCCCTGCGTGGCCGCCGCCGTCCCTTCCAGGTAGGAGAGGCCGCCGGTCGTGCGACCCTCGACTGGCCGCGGCGGCGGACCAACGGTGAATGCGCGCCGCAGCAGGTCCACCCACTCCCGCGCGTAGTCATCGGAGAGATTGCCGGAAGACGCAGTGCTCCGATAAACGGCAAGCATGCAGTAGGTCTGCGCCACCTCATCAATGTGGACGTACGCAGTAGAATCGCCCCGGTTCTCGATTCTCCAGCCTCGGGGCGGCTGAAACGAGGCGAGATCGAATGTTTCCGCCGGAGCCGTGACCGCGATGATGCCGAATGCGGTAAGCAACGAGAGAATGTTCATGGGCACTTTTACCTCCGGGGGGAATGCACGAATTCGCCGGTCAATACAGCCAGGAACTGACGTAACGCGTGCCGCGCTCGACCTTCCGCAGTGGAAGACCGCGATGATAGGGCGCCACAAAAACCGTCCCGAGCGAAGAGACTGCAATCAGGCCGGGCCGGAGGATCCTCGCCTCGGGCGCGGGACCATTAATGTCTGCCTCGACTTCGGTCTTCATGCTTCCGAGCCAGGTCGCCATGCGCCCGTCCTTCCAGGTCCGCAGGAGATGCTGCAAATCGGACAACAGCAGGGTCCCGTCAGGCAGAAACGCCATCCCGTTCAGGAATTCGAATCGCACTTGGCCCGTGTCGGCGTGACCTTTTCGCCCGGATACGATCTGTTCCATCCTGCCATCCGGATTCAACCGGTGAATGTTGGTGTACGTCTCATGCGCGAAGAATGACCCGCCGACAACAGGGCGATCCTGGAGATCGACGGCAATATGAATCGCGAAGAGCCTCCGGCTCAGGTCGTCCTTCACCCCCGGATCTGCGTAGCAACCCTGATACAAAGTGGCGACTTCTCCCCGTCCGTCAATCCTGCGGATCGCGCAGTTGCCGTAATCAGCAACCAGTAGATTGCCTTTGCGGTCGAAGGCCAGGCCGCGCGGATTCCGAAACAGGGCCTGCCGCCCCGGGCCATCCCGCAATCCCGCCTCCTTCTTCTTCCAGGACCGCACACACCCATCCTCTCCGCCGCCGGCCACCCGATCCACGCGGCCGCTACGTGAAAACCGCAGGATCACGTGCGCGATGTAGTCGCTGGCGTAGACATCGCCATTGGGCGCCAGCGCGATGCCGCCCCATTGCGACGGACTGATCAGCGCATCCGCCACCGGGGTGTCGCACTCGAGCGGATCCTTTCCCTGGCCGGCGCGATCAAAATTGCGACTCACCGCAAAGGCCGTCACTCGCCCTCCGGGTTCCACGCGCCAGATCCCGGCGCCATTGTCGGCATACCAGTCGCCGTTCGACGCACGAGGCTTCCGGTGCGCCTCCGCGGCTGAGACGATGCTGGCCGCCGCGACGTAGAGCGTATCGTCAGCAGCGGCTGCAATCGCGTAGAAGGCGCTGAAGAAGGCCCGGTCGCCATACAGATAGGGATTCGTCACAATCCAACGGGAGTGGGCATCCGGGCCGAAGTCCCGCTCGATATTGTGGTCCCGGCCGGTTAAAACGCGCGAACCCGGCGCTCGCGGAACGGTCAACTCGAACAGCGTCGCGGCGATTCCGGTCGCAGGAGAATCGCGCGCCAGCGTGGCGCGGGCGAGCCTTCCGTCGAGGGCAGTCCGGTCTATCGCAAGCTTGTTGTTGTATACAATCCGTCGCGCGCGTTCGTAGGCGAGGACCGCCTCGAAGTAATTCCCCGCCTCGTACATTGCGTCGCCCTTGCGTATCGAATCGTTGTAGTCTTCGAGCGGCGGCTTTTCACTTTGCGCGACAGCGAAAAGTACTGCACAGAGCAGCGATCCGGCAACGAGAGAGAAGCGCGAGCACATAAAACCTCCCACACACGAGGGCTCATCCGAACAGGCGGTTCAGCAGGCGCCTGCCTCGCATCTTCCAATAGGCGATGTTCAGAGGCACTGCCATCCGGGGATCGAAGTTGACGTTGGGAATACGGCCAAGCGCGGAAACATAGTGGATCTGATCCGCGATCGACACCGTGCAACCCCGGGCGCGGATGTATCGCGAGTTCCGCTGTCTGAAGCAGGCCCACAAGGTCTTGAACGTCTTGAGCAGCAGATCGTTCGACGGAGTCCGGCTCTCGTCCACCTGTCCCGGCGGCTTGTACCGGTTCTCGATTGTCACCAGTTGGCCGTCGATTTTGCCCTGCCAGCAGGCGCAATCCCCCGCAAAGAGCACACGCTCGTCTGGCTCCAGATCCAGTGGACCTTCCACTTTGCCGACCACCACACGGACCTTGCGCATCCGCCGATCGACTCCAGGCTGCGCGGCCCGGATGATGTGCATCGCTTCCTGCAGCGCGCCGGGACATCCGCCCCAGCAGTAATCCTGCGAATGCCGTTCCGGGAACGTCCCGACGGTGCACGACAGGTTGCTGTCGCTGCCGAAGTAGCGATCGATTCGCTCCAGGCAGAATTCGAAGTTGTGAGTCCTGGACTGGACCTCCTCCAGCGGGAAATCTCCTCCAACTTCGATCGCATCCAGGCTCATTGGACCCAAGCCCCGCTCTGACGCAAAGCGAAGATGGATCAGATCCCGTGGATCCACGTGGACCATGTGGCAACAGACCGTATCGACCGCGCAGGAATTCGTCCCCATCACGATGGCGCCCATCGCGAAGGGTGTCGGAGTCAACATCATTCGTTGCCCCGCTTCGATTGCATCGACAGCGATGAACCGGGGCTGGATCACTTCCTGCAGGTCCGCGATCTTGTGCTCGAGAAAGAGATTGTGATCGACAAGCCGGTGCCGGTCATCCTGAATCCCGATGAAGTTCTTCAAACTCAGCGTGAGCCTGCACCAGGGATGAGCCTTGAACTTCGGCAGATTGACCAGGAAGTCCGTGCGCACGATCGGTTCGGGCACGTAGATCCGGTCTCGCAATCGATGCTCGCCGTGCAGCGTCACCGGGACTTGGCGGGATTCATCGAAGTAGTAGGCCTTGACTTTGTGCTTCCGCAGAACCTCCGGGTATCCCGCGTTTTCGAAGGCCCAGCGCGTGGGCAGCGTGAGTCCCGACCTCTCGCCAACCGACAGTTCACGAATCGGACCGGACACGCCCCGGATCGCCGGGATCACCCCGTCGAGAAACTCTTTCCTCGTGAAGGCGTGCGGAAAAACTTCAGGGTGTGCGATCACCACATTCGGCTTGATCAGGACGTTGCCTGCAGGCCGGACGCCGAGTTCCTGCATGCCCGCCTGCACGACACGGCGGATCTCTTCCGCATCGTAGCGATCGCATCTCGCGATCAGCACCTTGTGCCTGACGCCGGAGTCCATGGCCGAACTCCTTTCCTGGCTGTTGACCGGTTGCACGTTATCACATTCGTTATCGAATGCAAGCCCCTCGGGCTATTTCGGATCCAGCCACAGATAATCTTCCACCAGGCGACAGTTCCGGTCTGGACCCACGGTCATGCTGTTGGTGGACTTCCATTCCCGCAAACTTCCCTCCAGGGTTGCCCCCGGCGCCAGAATCAGGCTTCGCAACACCTGCGACCGATACCCGTTCACGTCCTCGCGTTCGGACTCCTGAATCAGCATCACCACGAGCACGCCCTTGCCTCGCGCGAAGTAGTTTGCAATCTGCGGCTGATACTTCTCTGCCAGTTGGTCGTTCGCCTGCGTTCGAACCGCCCAGCGGTTGCCGCGATGAATCGCTTCGGCTAGCAGTTGGCCGAACAACGCGGCTCCATTTTCCATCGCACGTTGCTGACCATTAAACTTCTTCGTGTATTCGTTAAACTCCTTTACGGCCTCCCCGTTAGGATTCGGAACTACCCCCTTGCGCCCCTGCCACCATAACCCAAGAGAGGCTCTGTCAATCTGCATCGGGCGCGGAGTGAACTCGACCGTGCCCGACAGCGATTCCATGCTTCCCCGCACCATCCGCGCCAGCGGGGACGTATGCCCGTTCCGATTGAGGATGCAAAGTTGAATTCCTCCGTTCAAATACTCCTTCCCGCTTGGCCTCACGAAGGAAGCCCACCTTGGATCCGTCCTCAGGTCCAGGACCCTGCCCAGTTGGGTATTGCCGAGTTCGATGCGCAACACTCGCCCCTGTCGATTCACAGCGATACAGGCACCCATGGCAAAACTCCCTTTCCTTGCATCAAGCAGAACGAGATTCCGGCGAAAAATGGATCACTCCAACTCGGATTCGGTATCCCCGGTATCACGAAAGATGTATATTGAGGGCGGAGGCTGAACCCATGCGGTTTGCCTGCTGTACCCTCGCTTTTCTCGCCGCGACGGCGGCGGTCGCAACCCTCGGGCAATCCCCATCCCCCGCGAAAATCCTTGCCGTCAACATCGATTCCGTCGTACACCCCATCACCGTTGAGATCGTGTCCCACGCCATCGAACAGGCCCGACGCGAAAAAGCGAACCTCATCCTCATCCGGTTGAACACACCCGGCGGACTCATGGAATCCACCCGCCGCATCGTCGAACAGATCGACTCTTCGCCCATCCCGGTCATAACCTTCGTCACGCCGGCAGGCGCCCGCGCCGCATCGGCCGGATTCTTCCTGCTTCAGGCCGGGGACCTCGCGGTGATGTCCTACGGGACCAACACCGGCGCCGCCTCTCCGGTGCTCATGGGCGCCGAGATGGATCCGGTCATGCGCAAGAAAGTCGAAAGCGATGCAGCCGCATCCCTCCGCAGCCAGGCGACACGCCGCGGCCGCAACGCCGCTCTCGCCGAAAAGGCCGTCCTCGAAGCGAAATCTTTCAGCGACAAAGAGGCTCTCGAAAACCACCTCACGGACCTTAACGTCCGCGACGAGGCGGACCTCATCCAGCAACTCCCCGGCCGCACCATCACACGCTTCGACGGCACGCAGCAAACTCTGCAACTGGACCCCAAAACCACCGCAATCCTCGACTATCAACTCACCTGGCGTGAGCGCGCGATGAAATCCCTCAGCGATCCCAATCTCGCCTTCCTCATCCTGATCGCCGGCGCGCTCTGTCTCTACATCGAATTCTCCGCCCCGGGACTCAGCGCCCCTGGCATCATCGGAGCCATCCTTCTCCTACTCGGACTCTCCGCCATGTCGATGCTCCCGATCAACTGGATGGCCGCGGGACTCCTCATCATCGGCTTCGGCGCGATCATCCTCGAGTTGAAGGTCCCCACCCACGGGGTCCTCGCCGCGGGTGGCATTTCAGCACTCGTCCTCGGATCCCTCTTCCTCGTCGAGGGTCCGCCCGAGATGCGCATTCGCCTTTCGACCGCGCTCGGCGTCGCGTTGCCGTTCGGCGTCATCACCTGCCTTCTGGTAACGCTCGTCATCCGCTCACGCAGCAGAAGAGCGGCCACAGGCGTCTCCGGCATGCTCGACCAGCAAGGTGTATCCGTCACCGATCTCGCGCCCGCCGGCAAGGTGCTCGTACGCGGCGAGTATTGGGACGCCATCAGCACGCGGCCGGCTCCCGCAGGGGTCCCAGTCCGGATCCGCGCATTCTCAGGTCCGCTCCAACTCGAGGTGGAACCCATCCCCACAGAAAAGAGCAATCCTCATGGATCAACCAACATTTGACTTCCCGATCATCGCGCTCTTCATTCTCATCCTGTATCTGGTGAGTTCGATTAAGATCCTCGCTGAATATGAGCGCGGCGTGATCTTTCGCCTCGGCCGCGTTTTGCCGAAACCCAAAGGACCCGGCATTGTCCTGGTCTTCAAACCCATCGATCGCATGGTGCGGATCTCTCTTCGCCTCGAAAGCCTCGAAGTTCCGCCGCAGGATGTCGTCACCAAGGACAACGTCACGGTGAAGGTGAACGCGGTGATCTTCTTCCGCGTGATGGATCCGCAGCGCGCCGTCCTCGAAGTGACGAACTTCCTCTACACGACCTCGCTCCTCGCCCAGACCACGCTCCGCAGCGTCCTCGGCGAAGTGGAGCTCGACGAACTCCTCGGCGAACGCGAGAAGCTGAACCTGCGGCTCCAGGGAGTCCTCGATCAGGACACGGGACCCTGGGGTATCAAGGTCGCCAAAGTCGAAGTGAAGCAGGTGGACCTGCCCGACCAGATGATCCGCGCGATCGCCCGCCAGGCTGAGGCCGAGCGTGAGCGCCGGGCCAAGATCATCCATGCCGAAGGCGAAATGCAGGCAGCCGAAAAGCTGGCTGCAGCAGCGGCGCTCATCCAAAAGGAGCCCGCTGCCATCCAATTGCGCTACCTGCAGACACTGGTCGAAATCGGAGCTGAGAAGAACACAACAACTGTCTTCCCGCTGCCCATCGACATCTTCACCGCACTCACGAAATACCTCGAGAAGGCCTCGAAGTAACCGGGTTCCGAAAGCCGAAGGCGGCTGGTCTCTTCCCAACACGGGAGGAAACCAGCCGCCTTCGAAAACAAGGGGAACGATGAACTACGCCCGGGCCGGATCCTTCTTTTCCGGATCGATCCCGAGATCCCGAATCGCCTGCGCCGCAGCCGTCGCGTCGTACTTGCCGTCGCGAGCCAGCTTCGACAATGACGCCGCCGCGATCGACTCGGCGTCGATCTCGAAGTGGCGCCGCAGATAGTGGCGGTTGTCGCTCCGTCCGAATCCATCCGTGCCCAGCGACACCAGACGTCCCTGCAGCCAGGGCGCCAGTTGATCCGGCACGATCTTCATGTAGTCGGTCGAAGCGATGATCGGACCCTGCGCGCCTTCGAGCGCCTGCACGATGAACGGCACACGCGGCGTCTCGCTCGGGTGCAGCGTATTCCACCGCTCCGCAGCCAGCGCGTCGCGCCGCAGTTCGTTGTAGCTCGTCACGCTCCACACGTCGGCGTCGACGTTGTACTTCTCGGCCAGGATCTTCTGGGCCTTCAACGCCTCGTTCAGGATCGGACCGCTGCCGAACAACTGCACCTGCGCCGGACGGCCGCTCGCCGCCGCCTGATACCGGTAGATGCCCTTCAGGATTCCTTCACGGACATGGTCGCCCGCAGGCATCGGGGGTTGCGGATAGTTCTCGTTGCAGACGGTCAGGTAGTAGAAGAGATCTTCGTTCTCCTGGTACATCCGGCGGATGCCGTCCTGCACGATCACCGCGATTTCATACGCATAAGCCGGATCGTAAGCCGCGATCGTCGGCACCGTGCTCGCCAGCACATGGCTGTGGCCGTCCTGGTGCTGCAGGCCTTCGCCCAGCAGCGTCGTGCGACCAGCCGTGCCGCCCATCAGGAAGCCCTTGCCGCGCGAATCGGCGAACGCCCACACGAGGTCGCCAATGCGCTGGAAGCCGAACATCGAGTAGTAGATGAAGAACGGAATCGTCGGCACGCCATAGTTGGCGTACGCGGTGCCGGCGGCCGTGAAGGTCGCCATCGCGCCCGCTTCGTTGATGCCTTCTTCGAGGATCTGGCCGTCCTTGGCTTCCTTGTAGTACAGCAGCACGTTCGAGTCGACCGGTTTGTACAACTGGCCCTGGCTCGCGTAAATGCCGTAATCGCGGAACATCGACTCCATGCCGAAGGTACGAGCTTCGTCGGGGATGATCGGCACCACGTACTTGCTGAGTTCCGGAACCTTCATCAGCGACTTCAGTACACCCACGAAAGCCGCCGTCGTCGACGCCTCGCGGCCGCGCGATCCCTGCAGCGCATCGTGGAATGTTTCGAGCGCCGGAGCCTTGACTTCGATCTTCTTCACGTTGCGCGCCGGGAGCGGTCCGCCCTGCGCTTCCACGCGCTGGCGCAGGTACTGCATTTCCGGACTGTCTTCCGCCGGCTTGTAGAATTCCAGCGACCGCACCTGCTCATCCGTGATCGGGATGTTGAAGCGGCGCTTCACGTAGATCAATTCGTCTTCGTTCAGCTTCTTCTGCTGGTGCGTGATGTTGCGGCCTTCGCCCGCTTCGCCCATGCCGAAGCCCTTGATCGTCTTGGCGAGGATGACCGTCGGTCCGCCGGTGTGCTCCACCGCGCGGCGATACGCGTTGTACACCTTCACCGCGTCGTGACCGCCGCGGCGCAGCTTGCGCAGGTCTTCGTCGCTCTTGTCCTTCACCAGTTCGAGCAGTTCGGGGTACTTGCCGAAGAACTCCTCGCGCAGAGCAGCGCCGCCGCGAGCCTTCATCGACTGGTATTCGCCGTCGACGCACTCTTCCATGCGCTTCAGCAGCAACCCGCTCTTGTCCTTGGCGAACAACTCGTCCCAGTCGCTGCCCCACAGGACCTTGATCACATTCCAGCCCGCGCCGCGGAAGGCGCCTTCGAGTTCCTGGATGATGCTGCCATTGCCGCGCACCGGACCATCCAGGCGCTGCAGGTTGCAGTTGACCACGAACACGAGGTTGTCGAGTTTCTCGCGGGTGGGCAGCGTGAGCGCGCCCAGCGATTCGGGCTCGTCGGTTTCGCCGTCGCCCAGGAACGCCCACACCTTGCGGTTGGTCTTGGCGATGATGCCGCGATTCTCGAGGTAGCGCATGAAGCGCGCCTGGTAGATCGCATTGATGGGGCCGAGGCCCATCGAAACGGTCGGGAACTGCCAGAAATTCGGCATCAACCACGGGTGCGGATAAGACGACAAGCCCGGGGTGTCGCGCAGTTCATGGCGGAAGTTCTTGAGGTGTTCCTCAGTCAGGCGGCCTTCGAGGAAGGCGCGCGAGTACATACCCGGCGACGCGTGGCCCTGGAAGTAAATGCAGTCGCCCGGTTCGTTGCCGTAGGAGCCGCGGAAGAAGTGATTGAGGCCGATCTCAGTAAGGGTCGCGAGCGAAGCGTAGGTCGAGATGTGACCGCCGATATTCGGATCGTACTTGTTCTGCCGGACGACCATCGCGATCGCGTTCCAGCGGATGATAGCGCGGAGACGCTGCTCGATCGCCAGGTCACCAGGGTACGGGACCTGCTTGTCGACGGGAATCGTGTTCCTGTAGGGGGTATTGAGCCGGAGAGAGGAAGTGATACCGAGCAAAGCCGCCCGGTTCATCAATTGGGAGAGGAGGTAGCTGGCCCGCTCGGAGCCTGCGTCCGATACAACCTCATCCAGTGCCTCCAGCCATTCGCTGGTTTCCTGGGGATTGAGGTCTACCGATGCATCTGCTTTGGTTGTGAGCATGTTGTTGATCTGGTAAGACGGAAATTTCCTTTTCCAGGGTATCGTCTCACCCGGACCCGCCGCAAACTCAATTTTCTAATGAGACCCATTAGCTTGACGGTATGGTACGGATCCCAACACGGGCAAAACCTGGATAATGTAAGGAAGGTACGCCCCAGATGCAAATCACCCTCGAACTGCCGGAAGACATCGCGCACGGCCTGGAGGCCAAGTGGCACGACCTGTCCCGAGCCGCCCTGGAAAGCCTGGCGCTCGAAGCGTATCGTTCTCAAACCCTCTCCGCCGCGCAGATCCGCCGGCTGCTGGGATTCGAGACCCGGATGCAACTCGATGCATTCCTTAAGGAACACGACGTATTCGACGAGATGACGCCAGAGGATTTCGCACGGGACCGCGAAACGCTCAAGCGAATCCGAACCGGGCCAAATCGTTCCTAATCGGATCCTCAGATGATCGTTGTCGCTGACACATCCCCCCTGAACTACCTGGTGTTGATCGGCGAAATAGACATCCTCCCGAAGCTTTATGTTCGCGTTCTCATTCCGCCGGCCGTTCTCGCGGAGTTGAATCATCGGGGTACGCCGATTGCCGTTCGGGAGTGGATCTCGGCAACGCCGCACTGGTTGGAAGTTCGGCAGCCGAAAGAACCGCTGCGCCTGCCTCAACTCGATCCGGGTGAAACTGAGGCCATCGCCCTTGCTGCAGAACTGGCGGCAGATGTCATCCTCATCGACGAAATGGCTGGTCGGCGGGAGGCCGAACGCCAAGGGCTCCTGGTCGCGGGAACACTTTCAGTATTGGACGACGCCGACCGTGTGGGACTCCTCAACTTTGAGGAAGCAATAACAGCTCTTCAGTCGACCAGTTTTCGGGTTTCACGACGGGTACTGGAAGGGATCCGAAGGATTCGAACTGCAGGCCCTTAGTGGTGTTCGTAGCTGACGACCCGCGTCAGTTTCCAGTGGCCGTCCTTACCCTCATGCCAGATGTGCAGGAACTTCGCCGGTGGACCCGTCTCCTCTTTGCCACTGGACCGGTTGTAGAACTTGTGCAGCCCCGTCTGAATCGCGCCGTAGCCGGGCACCGGGTAGACATCCATCGACACCAGTTCCCGGCGGACCTTGCCGCAAACGTTCTTCTGAGTCGCCTCCAGGATGGGCGGCAGCGACGACATCAGCCCGCCCTTGTCGTGATAGAACTCGATGTTCGTGCTGTCAAACAACGCCTCGAATTTCTTCAGGTCACAGGCGTTGTACGCGTCAAACAACTCTTTGTCGAGCGCCGCCAGACGAGTCTTCAGATCGGCGGCAGGCGCGCCGCCGGCGAAGTTCGCCCGCTTCACGGAAAGCTTCGCTGTCTGCGTCTGCCCCTCGTGCTGGCGCGTCACATCGCCTTTGATCTCATCCCCGCTCAACCGCAATTTGAATTTCATCACCGACTCCTCGCGGGCGATCTCGAACGTCAACTCACCGTCCGGTGACGCACTGCCGTTCTGAATCGCATACTGTTCACCGGCATTGGGACCACCCGATCCCGTCAGCTTGGAGCCGTCCTGTTTCAACACCAAATGAGCCGGACCTGGATGTCCGTCGTCTCGAAGCAGTTCGCCGGTCCATGTGCCGGTGGCGTCGGCGCCAAATGCCGCGACCGAAAGTGCGGCGCAAGCGAGCGGAAGCAGGAGATTCATGAAGACTTCTACGGCGCCGCTTGGCCTGAAGTTCCGCCAAACCGCGGGCGGTGATATGATCGCGTGAAACATGAACCGGAGAACCTTCTTCGCGGCGACATCCGCCGCCGCCGTCGCATCCCAGATCGTCAATGCCCAGCAGCCGGCGAAAGCTCCTGAAAACCCTCGCGCCGAACGCCTCCCGCTGCCTCCCGTCAAAACCGGCCGGATGAAACTCGGCACGCAGAACGACTCGTCGAACGCCTCCCTCGCGGTGTTGTCCGCGCTCGGCGTCCACCACATCTGCAGCACGCTGCCGTCGCGCAAAATGGACGAGAACTGGACCGTCGACGGACTGTCACGCCTGCGCGATCGCGTCGAATCCTACGGCATCCATCTCGACATGGTGCCTCTGCCCCTCAGCTCCGCCTACATCACCAAGGCCGAATACCCGTCGATCATGATGGGCAAGAGTCCCGAACGCGACAAGGCGATCGACGAAATCTGCCAGATGATCCGCAATGTCGCGAAAGCCGGCATCCCGTCGGTGAAGTACAACATGTCCGTACTCGGCGTCGTCCGCTCGACCCCGACGCCCGGCCGCGGCGGCGCGCACTACTCGACCTTCAAATTCGCCAGCATCAAGCAGGATCCGCCGCTCACAGAAGCCGGACCCGTCCCCGCCGACCTCTACTGGGAACGCATCGAGTACTTCCTCAAGCGCGTGATCCCGGTCGCTACCGAATACAAGGTGAAGATGGCCTGCCATCCCAACGACCCGATGGTGCCCAAGGTGAAAGGCTTCCGCGGCGTCGAAACCGTCCTCGGCAACGCCGACGGATTGAAGCGTTTTGTCTCGATCGCCGAAAGTCCGTATCACGGCCTCAACTTCTGCCAGGGGACCATTACCGAGTCGATGGAAAATCCCGACAAAGAGATCCACGACGTCATCCGCTACTTCGGCCAGAAGAAGAAGATTTTCAACGTCCACTTCCGCAACATCCAGGGCAAGTTCCTCGACTTCCGCGAGACCTTCCCCGATGACGGCGACGTCAACTTCCTCCGCTGCATCCGCACCTACAAGGAAGTCGGCTACGACGGCATGATGATGCCGGACCATGTCCCGCACATCGACGGCGACGAAAAGGGCAAGCAGGCGTTCGCGTTCGCCTACGGCTACATCGCGGCGCTGATTCAGATGGTCTACTCGTCATGAAGTACATGCCGGTTGCGTATGCCCTGCTGCTGGCCGCGACGATCCTGTTGCGGCCCAACAGCCAGGGCGTCGAACCGCCTGGGATCGTCGCACTCGAACTCGCTACCACTGAGACGTTCGCCAACGTCATCATCGGAGGCTGGAGCGACAACGGCATCAAGGCCGCCAAACGGCTGCAGGCCGAGGACGATCCCTGGGTCCCGATCTATGCCGTGACACTCGCCACCGGCTGCATCATGGCTGGAGGCAAATGGGGCCGCCGCCTCATGCTCGGATCCCTCATCGCCGGCTTCTGCGACCTCATCGAAAACCGCGCCATCAACAGAATGCTCGACGGCCAGACCATGCAGCCCTGGCCCGCGATTTCCGGCGTATTCGCATTCATCAAGTTCGCTCTCGTCCTCGCTGCGATCGTCTATACGCTGCGCGCATTCTTTAAATGGGGCCGCGCTAAACTGCAAGCATGAAATCCTTCTTCGGCCTGCTTCTGGCCGTTGGCGCGCTCTCTGCTCAGTCTCTGCAATACCCGGCAACCCGTAAGGTCGATCATGTCGATACCTATCACGGGGTTAAGATCCAGGATCCGTATCGCTGGCTCGAGGACGACAATTCGCCCGAAACACTCGCGTGGGTGAAGGAGCAGAACAAGGTCACGTTCGACTACCTGAACAGGATTCCGTTCCGGCAGAAGATCTACGAGCGCCTGCTCGCGCTCAACGACTTCCCGAAGATCTCAGCGCCGTTCCGCCGCCAGAACCTGTATTTTTTCTCGAAGAACGATGGCTTGCAGAACCAGGCTGTGATGTACGTCCAGAAAGGACTCGACGGAACGCCGGAAGTGATCCTCGACCCCAACACATGGTCAAAGGACGGCACCACGCGGCTCGGAGCCTTCTCGGTATCGCGCAACGCCAAGTACCTCGTGTACGGGCAGTCGAAGGGCGGATCCGACTGGCAGGACTATTACGTGATGGAGATCGCCACTCGCAAGGTGCTCGCCGATCACATCCAATGGGTCAAGGTTTCGAATCCCTCGTGGCAGGGTGACGGCTTCTATTACAGCCGCTACCCGGCGCCCGCCGCCGGCAAGGAACTCTCGACGAAGAACGAGAACCATCAGGTCTACTTCCACAAGGTCGGCACGCCGCAGTCCGAAGACAAGCTCGTCTACGAGGACCCTGCGAATCCCCAGCGCTTCCACAATGTGCGCGTCACCGAGGATGAGCGTTACGCACTGTTGAACATCTCCGACCGGGGCAAGGGCAAGGACGGCAACGCGGTCTACTATCGCGAGGCAGGATCGAACGGCAAATTCCTGCCGATCATTGGCGAGATCGGGCAGGATCAGTATCAGTTCATTACGACCGATGGCGACGCGATGCTGTTTGAGACCAATCGCAACGCGCCCAATTCGCGCATTATTCGCATCGACCCGAAGAAGCCCGCGGAATCCGAATGGAAGACCGTCATCGCAGAGAACAAAGCGCTTCCCCTTCGCGACAGTTCGACCGCGGGGCGCAAGCTCTTCGTAACGTACCTGAAAGACGTGACGAGCAAGGCGTTCGTGTATTCGCTGGACGGCAAACTCGAACGCGAGATCCAACTGCCGGGACTCGGTACAACCGGCGGGTTCAACGGCAACTTCGACGACAAGATCGCCTTCTACACATTCAATACGATCACCGCGCCGCCGACGATCTTCCAGTACGACATCGCGAGCGGCCAGAGCAAGTTGTTCCGCCGCCCCGATGTGAAGTTCAAGCCCGAGGACTTTACTACCGAACAGGTGTTCTATCCCAGCAAGGACGGCACGAAGATCCCGATGTTCATCAGCTATCGCAAGGGCCTGAAGCGCGATGGCTCGAATCCGACGATTCTGTATGCCTACGGTGGATTCAACCTGCCGACGCTGCCCACGTTCAGTGCGTCGATCATTCCGTGGCTCGAGATGGGCGGCATTTACGCGCAGGCCAATTTGCGCGGCGGCGCCGAGTACGGCGAGGAATGGCACAAGGCCGGCATGCGCTTCCAGAAGCAGAACGTTTTCGACGACTTCATCGCGGCGGGCGAATACCTGATCGCGCAGAAGTACACGAAGAAGGAACGCCTCGCGTTACGCGGCGGATCGAACGGCGGGTTGCTCGTTGGCGCGGTCATCAACCAGCGCCCGGACCTCGCGCAGGTGGCGTTTCCGCAAGTCGGCGTGATGGACATGCTGCGGTTCCACAAGTTCACCATTGGCTGGAACTGGATCGCCGAGTACGGCTCCAGCGACAACGACGAGGACTTCAAGAACCTGCGCCGCTTCTCGCCACTGCACAACATCGCCGAGACGAAGTATCCATCGACACTGATCACTACGGCGGATCACGATGACCGCGTGGTGCCCGCGCATTCGTTCAAGTACGCGGCGACACTGCAGGAAAAGCAGAAGGGATCGGCGCCCGTATTGATCCGCATCGAAACCAATTCCGGACACGGCGCGAGCAACCTGCGCAAAGGGCTGGAAGTGACGGCGGACATCTTCGCCTTCGCACTGCACGAGATGGGGGTTACGCCATGACGAAACTCATCGTTTTTCTCCTGATTGGCGCGTTTTCCGCATCAGCGCAATACCGGCGCGGATCCACGGGACCGCGCGGCAACGCCCCAACGATTACCGGTGAGATCGCAGCGGAGTTCGCCGGGGTGCTGAAGAAAATCGATGGATCAAAAATCTATCTCGAGCTTTCCGACGGCAACACGATGGAGTTCCGCGCCACGCGCAAGACGAAAATCACACTGGCCGGCAAAGAGGCCAAGCTGAAGGACCTCGTCGAAGGCGGACTGGCGCTGATCGAAGGCAAACACGCCCCCGGCGCGATCGAAGCGGTCACCATCGTCATGAAATCGAAGGAAAAACAGCCTTGAGCGCGACTTCGACCTCTGCTATAGTTAGGGCGAAGAAGTGGTAATCCACAAGTTTCATTTCGAGCTGTACTCTCTCGAACTGTGCTCATGATCCATCTCCAGAGCACAGCCCGCTCCTGTCGATCTGCATCAAACCCCAACGGAGGCGAATGGTTACGGCTGCTACGGTGAAGTCATCCGTGCCGCTGCGGCGCGGCGTTGAGTCCTTGTTCGGAACCCGGGACGAGAATATCCGGCTGCTCGAAGAAGGTCTGCGAATCAAGACGCGAATCCTCAACGACACCCTGGAAATCGAAGGCGAAACGGCCGGAGTCTCCCGCGCCGAGCACATTCTGGAGGACTACTTCAATCTGATCCACGAAGGACATTTGTTCCATAACGGGGATCTGAACAGCTTTCTGCGCGTCGTGGTCGCCGATGAGGAAACCACATTGCGCGGGCTTGTCCTCAGCGGCAAGCAGCGGTCCTTCGGCAAGAAGGTGCTGGCCCCCAAGACGATCAACCAGCGGCGGTACATCGACGCAATCGAACGCAACGACCTGGTGTTCGGCATTGGTCCCGCAGGCACGGGCAAAACCTACCTCGCCGTTGCGATGGCCGTGTCGGCGATGCTTGCCAAACGGATCACGCGCATCGTGCTCACGCGTCCTGCGGTCGAGGCGGGCGAGCGCCTGGGATTCCTGCCGGGCACCCTGCAGGAAAAGGTGGACCCGTATTTGCGGCCGCTCTACGACGCGCTGTTCGACATGCTCGACGGCGAGAAAGTGGAAAAGCTGCTCGAGCGCAACGTGATCGAAGTGGCGCCGCTCGCATTCATGCGCGGACGCACCTTGAACGACGCGTTCATCATCCTCGACGAAGCGCAGAACTGCACGGGCGAGCAGATGAAGATGGTGCTGACGCGCCAGGGCTTCAATTCCAAAATGGTGGTGACAGGCGACCCCACCCAGATCGATCTTCCTTCCGGCCGCCGCAGCGGACTCGTCGAAGCACAGGACGTGCTGCGAGGCGTCGAAGGAATTTCGTTCGTCCGTTTCGACGAGCGCGACGTGGTTCGCCACGCGCTGGTGCAACGGATCGTGAAGGCGTACGAACGCTATCAGGACCTCACCGGTGTGGGACGGCAGTTGCCGCTCAAGGGCATGACGCCCACTGACAACACCAACGCATAAATTCTCAATGTCTTCTGAAGGCAGTACTACCTTATTCGACCCGGCGTCGCGAGCGGCGCTGGGTCGCCGCGTCACGCAAGCCTCCTTGCGGGAGTTCGCAGAACAACTGTGTACACGCGTTGCACGCAAGCGTTCCTTCGTGTGCCTGATCGCCGGCGACGCGGAATTGCTGCGACTGAACTCGCAGTTTCGCAAGAAGAAATACGCGACCGATGTCCTCTCGTTTCCTTCGGGTGAAGCGCGCGGCCCCCTCGGTGAGATCGCAATTTCCGCCGATCGCGCTTTGGAACAGGCCCGGGAACACGGGCACGGCGTGGGCGACGAGATCCGCATCCTGATGCTGCACGGCGTGCTGCATCTGATGGGCTACGACCATGAGACCGACAACGGCGAGATGGCGAAGGCCGAGGCGCGCTGGCGCAAGGCTTTCAACTTGCCGCTGTCGTTGACGGAACGCGCGGCTGGAAAACCGGCATGATCTTCACGCTGCTCATTCTGCTGCTGGGCATGTCGGCGCTGCTGATCCTCACGTCGGTACTGCAGACGCTGTATCAGGAAGCCATGCGGTTGCGGATCCGCGAGTCCGAGTGCCTCGATTACTTCCGCAGCTCGGTGGAGGACGCCATCGGCAAGCCTGCAGAACAGGGCTTTCTGGCGATGTCGATCATCAAGCAGGCGCTGGTTGCATTGCAGGGCGTGCTGCTGTTCGGCATGTTTCTCTTAACTGCGCCGGCCGTTTGGGAAGCGGCGTTGACAGCTTGCGCCGCGACGCTCGCGATGATGATCGTGACCTGCCATCTCGTGCCGCAACTGCTGTACCGCAAGACTTCCGGATACTGGCTGACGCCGCTTGTGCCGTGGATCCGGCTGCTGATCCTGGTTGCCGCACCGGCAGCGGGGCTGTTGAACTTCCTGTATTCGCTGTCGGAGTTGTCGGAGCCTGAAGAAGAGAAGCAGGAAACGCCGACGCCCGCCGAACACATGGAAGCGCTCATCGAAGCGAGTCACGAAGAGGGTCTCATCGAAGACGACGAGAAGAAGCTGCTGCAGTCGGCGGCGTCGTTCGGCGACAAGACGGTCCGCGAAGTGATGACGCCGCGCCCCAACATTGTGGCGATTGCCGCCGACAAGACGCTCGAAGACTTACGGCAACTGGTCGTCAAGGAACAGTACTCCCGCATTCCGGTGTTTACGAAGTCGATCGATGAAATCATCGGATTCGTGCACGTGCGCGACATGTTCGAAGTCAGCGAGCAGGATCGCGCCACCCGCCAGGTTCGCGAACTCGTGCGCACCGTCCGCCTGGTGCCGGAAACGAAGCCGGTCGACGACCTGCTCCGTGAGATGCAGAAAGACGGCGCGCACATGTCGGTGGTCGTCGATGAATACGGCAACACAGCAGGACTCGCGACAATGGAAGACCTCGTGGAACAAATCGTTGGCGAGATCCACGACGAGCACGACCCGGAACGCGACATCCACAAGCAGGCCGATGGCAGCTACATTCTGTCGGGCAATTTTGAACTCGACCGGATGGATGATTTGATCGGCTACACGCCGGACGACGAAACGGAATCGACAACCGTAGGCGGGCTGGTAACGGAACTACTGGGACGGGTGCCGGCGAAGGGCGAAACGGTTGAGCCGGAGGGCATCCGCATCGAAGTCCTCTCGAGCAGTGACCTGCGTGTGGAGCAGGTCAAAGTTTCGAAAGTTGAAGCGGCGCCTCCGGCTCCTGTGAACTAACTGGGCTATTCTTTCTTGTCGCTGCCGGAATCGGCGGTCTCGCCTTCGAGCAACCGCAAACCTTCGAAGGTCGCGGGCGCGATCAGGCCGGCTTCCGCATACACGAACAACTTCGAACGGCTGTCGCTGATATCGAGGTTGCGCATGGTCAACTGGCCGATGCGGTCCTGCGGGGTGAACGCGGCGTCTTCCACCTTTTCCATGCTGAGGCGTTCGGGCGCGTAGGTCAGGTTCGGGCTCTCGGTATTGAGGATCGAGTAGTCGTTGCCGCGGCGGAGTTCCACGGTGACGGTTCCGGTGATCGCCTTCGCGACCCAACGCTGCAGGGTTTCGCGCAGCATGATCGACTGCGGGTCGAACCAGCGGCCTTCATACAGCAGGCGTCCGAGGCGGCGGCCCATGTCGCGATACTGCTCGATGGTGCCTTCGTTGTGGATGCCGGTGATGAGGCGTTCGTAAGCGATGAACAACAGCGCCATGCCGGGCGCTTCGTAGATGCCGCGGCTCTTGGCTTCGATGATGCGGTTCTCGATCTGGTCCGACATGCCGAGGCCGTGGCG
>CAZVKC010000004.1:0-38145 GCA_964627455.1 uncultured Solibacteraceae bacterium
CGTTAGTCGCAGAATCGCCAGAAGCTAAAGACATCTCGATGTCAGTCCACTAGCCGATGTTCGCGCGGACCACTCGCAGCAGGTTCAGGCCGAGGAACTTGCGGATGCGGGTTTCGGAGTAGCCGCGGCGCAGCATGGCGGCCGTGATCATCGGCACGTCGCGGACGTCGCGCATGCCGCGCGGGAGTGTGGGTCCGCCGTCCCAATCGCTGCCGAGACAGACGTGATCCTCGCCGGCGATCTGGATGGCGGTGTCGACCACGTTGACCCAATCATCGACGGGGAAACGGATCTCGTCGGGGGCGGGTTCACCGGCGATTCCCGCGATGCCTTTGTTGCGCTTGTCGATTTCCTCGATGGAAAGCTCGGATTCCTTCTTGCCGATGTCGGTGGTGTCCCAGAAGGGCTTACCGGCGCGCGCGGTTCGCCAGTCGAACATCTTGCGATTGTGGAATTCGTTGCCGATGTGGAAGCCGATGACACCGCCCTTGGACGCGAGCTTTTTCAGCAACTCGTCGGACATCGTGCGCGGGATCTGGTTGAAGCGGCGCAAGCCGTGGTGGGTCGCGACGAGCGGCTTGGTGGATACATCGAGAGCCTGGTCGATGGTGGCGTCCGAAGAGTGCGAGATGTTGATCACCATGCCAAGGCGGTTCGCTTCGCGGATGACGTCGCGGCCACGTTCGTTGAGCCCTTTCCACTTGGGCAGGGCGCAACAGGAATCGGCGAAATTGTTTGCCCAGTTGTGGGCCGATAGCTGGAAGGAACGGAGTCCCAGAGCGTGCAACTGGCGGAGGACGCCGAGGTCGCCGTCGAGGTCGAAGCCGCCTTCGACATCGAGGATCGCGGCGATTTTTCCGGATTTGCGGATCCGCTCGATATCGGCGGCGGTTAACGCGAGTTCGATGTGGGCGCGGTTGCGGTCGATTTCGCGTTTGGCGAAGTCGATCAGGCGCAGCAGTTGTTTGGTTTCGTAGCGCGCGGGGTAGTAGGGCTCGGTGACCCAGACGGAGAAGAAGAGCGCGTTGACGCCGCCCTCTTTCAGGCGCGGGAGGTCCACCTGGCCGTCGCTGAGGCGATCGCCCATGGTTCCGCCGTTGTAGAAGTGGCGGTTCCCCATGTGGACGTGCGCGTCGAAGACCAGCGAACTGAAGTGCAACTTGCGCGTGCGCTCATCGATGGGCGGCTGTTGCGCGAATGCTGCGGCGCCTGCGCCGAGCAGCAAGGAGCGTCGAGTGAATTTCGTCATGCGGTTTGATGTCCGTCCGATGCGGGAGGCCGGTAGGCGATCCTGGCGAGTTCCGGCGTTTCGATCCTTTTGTTGCCGGCGCGTTTCGAGTCGAACAGATGCGCCAGCGTGCCGGTTGAGAGCAAGGTCCGTTCGACAGGATAACCGGGCTTGCCGGTCACGAACAGATTCTCGATGGCATTGACCAGTCCGTCGAAATGGGGCAGGGAGCGTTTCTGATAGCCCATGTTGAAGAAGCACGACAACGGCTTGCTTGCGCCGCGCGGTTGCGTCGCAAAGGTCCAGTGCTGAGTGAAACCGTTCAACATGTACACGCAGCCTTGCAGGCCATCGGAGTAATCGACGAGAAACAGGATCGGCTTCTTCACGATCTCTTCGAGAACGCCGGATTTCTTTTCGGGCATGCGCGCGATGGCTTCCTGCAGCAGCGGCTTGCTCCAGGCGCCTGCGCCGTCGCGCCACTTCCAGACGTCTTCCCCTTCGATCATCTGTACGGCTTTGACACCGGTTTCTCCACCCTTGCGACGCTCCACCATGCATTGATGGATCTCCAGCAAGTGAAACCCATACGCATCGTGGTCGCCGTAACCGGCCACGCAGGTGCGATCGAGTTCGCAGCCGGCGGGCAGTGTGAGGTCCGGTTCACGCGGCGTGAGAGTCACCGATGTGCCGGCCATCCAAGGGACGCCAAGCGCCTTCGCATCGTCGTACATCTTCTTCGCCTTGGGCCATGAATACGACAGATGCTTGTCGCTGAAGGTCGGCAGCACGCGCCCGTATTTGCGGTAGACACCGAGGATCTCCTCGAAGTACTCGAAGCGCGGATACAGTTTCTGGCCGACTTCGTTGGTCGGATAGTCGCCGTGCTCGCCGACGAAGAGCACCGCATCGACGGCGATCCTGCCGGTTCCCAGGGTGATGGCTTCTTCGACGGATTTGACCAGAGGAATGCCATGACGCGAGGTGAGTTCGCGCGCCATGTCGTTGTTCGGAATCTGGATCGGATACAGCGACACGATGTCGGTTCGCGGCGCGACACGCTTGCCGTTCGGCGAGTAGCCGTCGAAGATACGGCCGCAGATCACGTCGGCGTGCGAGTAATAGCGATACTCGGTGACGATGGCGGCGACCCGGGGACGCCTGGGTCCTGCAGGCGCGGCGGCCAGGGCGAGCGTGGGAGTGAAGAGAAACGAGCGGCGGTCCATGGAAATGTGCTGTCTGGGAAACGGAAGCTTCATGATACGGAAGAGCCAGCGGGAATTCAATGTTCGGCCCCGGCGTATAGTATTTTCCGGTTATTGTCCGGATTCGCGTTGGATGCTAAGTTCGAACATCCACGCATGAAATCGCTTTACGGGGTCCCTGTCGCTCTTCTCGTGCTTGCCCTTGCGCAGCCGGCATCCGGCCAGGGTTGAGTCGCCGCCAGACAAGGCACGCCCGGGCTTGGCGCGCTCGCACTCAACACCTGCTCACGCGATGAGCACAAGAATCCGAAGCTCTGGACGGTGAGTCTCGGCTATCGTTACCAGCCGTCGTTCCGCCACTTCATCGGCACCGTCGAGCAGAAGCAGCGCGAAGTTCTCGGCACTCAAATTCTGAACATTTACCACCTTGCGGACCTTAGCGTCGAACGGCAGTTGACGCCGCGCTGGAGCGTCGCCGCCAGTCTCCCGGTGTTGTTTGCGCACCGCAACCAGTTGTACAACCCGCGTGGAAAATACGTGGTGAACGGCATCGGCGACGTGTCGATCGGAGGCCGTGCGTGGGTGTTCAAGCCGCCGACGGAATCGGGCGACAACATCTCGATCGGTATGTTTCTGAAACTGCCGACGGGCCGTTATGACTCGGCGGGCTGGGCCACGAACGCACGCGGCGAGCGGATCCTCGCGACGGCGGATCAATCAGTGCAGGCCGGTGACGGCGGTGTCGGACTCGCGGTGGACATCCAGGCCGACAAGCGGATCCCGCTGCAGAGTGAACTCTACTTTGCGGGGCTCTATCTCTTCAATCCGCGCAACACGAACGGCGTATCGACGTTCCGCACCGCGCCCGGCGAGCAGGTGATGTCGGTGACGGATCAGTACATGTATCGCGGCGGCATCGGCCGTCCGGTCCCCAGGATCAAGGGGCTCGCGGTGAGCTTCGGCGGCCGCATGGAAGGCGTGCCGGTGCGCGACGCGTTCGGCCGCAGCGACGGCTTCCGCCGTCCCGGTTACGCCATCTCGCTGGATCCTGGATTCCTGTACGTGCGGAAGTCCTACATGTTTTCCTGCAACATCCCGTTTGCGATTCAGCGCAACCGGAAGAAGAGCGTTGCGGATTACATGAACGGCCGCCACGGCGATGCAGCGTTTGCGGACTATTCGCTGATGTTCACGCTCTCTCGCCGCTTTTAGCGCATGCGGCCCGGCCGCTATAATCGGACCTAAGTGCTTTCCAACAGGCGAGGAAGGTTGCTGGCTGTTCTGGCCGTCACGGTTGTGATGCTCGGTTCGCCCGGTGCGAGCGGCGCAGTTTTGCGTATTCGCAGGGCGCGTCCCGCGAGCAGCCGTCACGCGAACCTCACGCTGAGACAGCGGCTGCATATCAATCCGCTCATCACCGATATCGGGACTCTCGAGATCGAGTGGAACAACCAGTACTCGGGCTACGGTGGCGATTACTCGATGCCATCGACGGTGAAGTACACCCCGGAGGGGAGTTCGCTGTTCTGGGGCAAAACCGAGTACAGCGCGAGCTTCGATTCGCTCGAAGCGTTCAGCGATGGTAACGGTGGGCGGCCGATCCATTTCAGCGACCGCATCACCGCGTCCGCCACAACGGTGTTCGTGGACCTCGAACATTTCGATCTCGCTGTTGCTTCGCAAATCGCGTCGTTTCTTCGCAACGAAGCCGGCATTCGGGCCGGCGCGACGATGATCGGCCGTTTCGATCTCGGACGTAATTCGTTCGGATTCACAGCGGGATGGAACTACGGTACGGTGGCGTCCCCGACGAACCCGGCGGGGACGCTCGATCTGGGGCTCGGCTACGGCCGCAGGCTTGCCGCTGATGGCTGGATGAAGCGGTTCACGCCGCACACCAACTTCATATATGAGAAGTCCACGGGCGTGACGCGCATTCGCGCGATGTTCGAGGGCGTCGAATACCAGATCAGCGACAGCGTGGCGCTGGATGTTTCAGGACAGCACTTCAGTGTCCCGGGCGGCAACCGTCCGGACCATCAGGTCTTCGTCGGCCTGACGGTCAATTTCGGCCGGCTGCCCCGTTGAATGAAGCTAGCGAACGAACGCCTGATAAACCGACGTCATGAACTTCGGCTGGATATCTGTCGCGTTGGGCATCAACTGGATCATTAGTACGATGACCATGCCGCTCTTCGGGTCCACCTGGTAGGTTGTGCCATAGGCGCCGCCCCAGCCAAACGCGCCGACGCCCGCCATGCCGCTCGCGCCGTAACGATCGACGGTTTGGAATCCGAAGCCGAAACCGAGGCCGTTGTTCGAGTGCAGCGTGCCGGACTGGTTGGTGGTCATCAACTGCACGGTGCGAGGCGCCAGGATCCGGGTTCCCCCCAACGCGCCGCCGTTGCGAATCATGTCGAGGAAGCGCGCGTAATCCCGTGCGGTGGACGTCAGCCCGGCGCCCCCCGCAAAACTCTTCCGCGGACCATCCACATAGTGTCCCTGTCCTTTCGAACCCTCCGGCGCGCGAACCGCCTTGCCGGTCGGGCCGCTGAGGTACACCGCTGCGAGGCGCTCGCGCTCCGCCGGGGGAACGAAAAATCGCGTGTCCTTGAGTCCAAGCGGACCGGTGATGCGAGTGCGCACGAACTCGTCCAGCGGCATCCCCGACGCCTTCTCGACGATGCAGCCGAGGATGTCGGTGTTATAGCCGTACACGAACTTTTCACCAGGCTGCGCCACGAACGGCAGCGTGCCGAGGCGTTCCATCGTTTCGCAGACCGGTTCCTCTTTGTCGGCCGTGTACCAGCCGTTACCGGCGGCAGGTCCGAGACCCTTGGCCTCGTACATCGCGGCGATGTGATCCTCGCGCCCATAGGAGATGCCGGCCGTGTGCGTGAGAAGATCCGCGATGGTGATCGGGCGCTTGGCGTCCACGAACTTAATCGTGCCGCTTGCATCGTCCTTGATGGCAACGGTGGTCTTCTTGAAGGTCGGGATGAAGTTGCCTGCCGGCTCGTTGATCCCGATCCTGCCCTCTTCGACGAGAGCCAGGATTGCGGTGCTGGTGATCGCTTTGGTCTGGGACGCGATCCGGAACAGCGTATTCGCCGTCATCTTGCGATCCGCTTCTTTGTCGGCCCAACCGAAGGCTTTCTCGTAAACCGGCTTGCCATCGCGCAGCACGAGCGCTACGGCCCCGGCGATCTGTTCGCGGTCGACATAACCTTGCAGCAGTTTGTCGATCCGAGCCAGCCGCTCTTTGGGAAATGCGGCTTCCGCGGCAGCCGCCGGAGCAGCCTGCTGGGCGAACACCGGCGCCATTGCGAGCAGCAGAGGAAGCGACCGGAAGAATGGGAACAAAACTTGTTTCATGAGAGGATTTCCTGGGATTCCGCGCCTGATCTTAGCATAGGAATCATGTCGAGCGCCGGAGAACAACAACTCATCAACGGAATCTTCGAGACCTACCTCAAGGGGTTCTGGACGCAGCACGAACGCACGGCTGCCGAGCGGGAGTTCGGCCCCATCCTGACGCGAATGGCTACCGAAGTTTATGACACGGCCATGAGTTGCCCCGGGTTGGACTGGTCCAGGATGAGCCTGGACGACGGCGCCGCCCGGATGCATGCGTTTCTGGACGAGCAGTACCCCTGGCTTTCACCAGCAGCGAGGCGGAATCTCAACTACGCGTTCTACATGTGCTGGAAATAACGACGCCGAGGGATGCGATGAACATCGCCAAAAAGGTCGAAGCTCAGTCAGGTAGCACTTCGGCGTGATCGGGACGAACTCGAGGCCAGGAGCCGGCTCCAGCGACATACGTACACTGGCCTCGAGTTCTCAACTGAGGCTCAGAAGTAGAGCTTCAGTCCGAGTTGCATCACCCGGGCAGGGGCGGTCCCTGAGATCGATCCGGCCAGCGCATTCCCGATGCTCGAGTTGGGCGTCCCGAAATTGGCGCGGTTGAAGGCGTTGAACATCTCCCAGCGGAACTGGACACGGCGTGTTTCCGCGAACGGGAACTCGCGCTGCAGGCCGAAGTCGACGTTGACACTGCCGGGTCCCACGAGGATGCCGCGGCCGGAGTTGCCGAAGGTGAACTGTGCGGGCGTTCCCCAGGCGGTGAGGTCGAACCAGCGGTCGATGGTGCGTTCGGAGACCGGCAGGTTGCCGTCCTTGAGACGATTTGGCCGGTCACCGCCGCCACCCGCTGAGTTGGATACACCCGCCGCAGCCGTAGCCGTGAACTTCTCGCCGGTGGTCATCGTCCAGATCCCGGTCAGATTCCAATTGCCGATGATCAGACTCAAAGGACCGTTGGTCACGAACTGGCGGCCTTTGCCGAACGGCAGTTCCCAGTTGTGGTTGACGACCACGATGTGGTTCTTGTCTTCCGGCATCGGGCCCCACTCACATGCCGTGCAGCGGAAATCCTGAGGCGCGCCGTTGCCGCCGCCATTGATGTTGGTGCCGTTCGACATGTACTTCGAATAGGTGTACGCCAAAGAGGCCGTGAAGCCTTTCGAGTAGCGCTTCTCGACGCGGGTCTGCAGCGAGTGGTATTTCGCCGAGGCGTAGTTGGTGCGGTAGGTGAGGTTGACGATGTTGGGGTTCACGCCGAAGAAAGGCCGGCGGGGATTCTGCGCGCCCGCGCCGGGAACGGATTGATTGATGTTGATGTTCGAAACGAGCCCGATGGTGCGGGTCCCGATGTAGGAGACGTCGACCAGGGTCTGCGGCAGGATCTCGCGCTGCACGCCGAGGCTCCACTGCATGACTTTGGTGGACTGCAGGTTGTAATCCCACACGTTCGGACTGCCGGAAGAAAGCTCGACGATATTGTTGCGATCCGGCGCCACCGCGGCGGGGATGCCGTCCGAAAGCCTGCGCGGCGGGGCGGCGTTCTGATCGGTCGCGATCACCTGGGAGAAGAAGAACGGGAGGTTTTTATACAACTGCCCGCCGCCCTGTCCCGCTTCGACATACGACATGCCGAAGCCGCTACGCAGAACGGTCTTGCGATCCTTGGTCAGCATGTAGGTGAGGCCGGTGCGCGGAGCCCAGTTGTTGAGGTCCAGATTGCGCAAGCGGCGCTTGGCGCCGGATCCGGAGGCGATCTCGAGCTTCGCTGTGTCGAGGTTGAAATTGGACCAGCGGTTGTAGACCTCGTACGGCGGCGCCTGCACGTCATAGCGGAGTCCTGCGTTGATGGTCAGCCGTCCGTTGACGCGCCAGGTGTCGTCGATGAAGGCGCCCATGTTCCAGAAGCGCATGCCGAAGGTCCCGACGAGGATGTTGCGGTTAATGGCGGACATCGCGCCCATGGCGAAATCAGAGAGCGCGGTTGCTGTGGTGGTGGCGCCGATCTGACGGGTGAACTGTCCGTTGAAGGAAAGGTCGCCCCGCGTGGGGAAGGCCGAGAAGCCGTTGAACCGGTGCCGGACGTAGACGCCGCCTGCTTTCAACGTGTGGCTGCCGCGTGTCCAGGTGAGCACGTTCTCGTATTGGAACGAAGTCGTGCGGGAGACTTCGGGATAGGTCGAATTGTCGCCAAGGCCTGAGAATCCGGTGATGGTGAACGAAGGCAGTCCACCCGACTTGTCATTGATATTCACACCCGGGATGCCGAGCGCGGTCGCGGTTTGGAATGGATTGCCCAATGGCTCGATGTTCTGGTTCCAGCGAACAACGCCGATGCGGGTTTCGTTGATGAGCGAAGGCGTGAAGACCTTCACGTAGTTGAAGGTCCCGGACTGGTTGCGCAGAGGGGTGTCCGTCGCCGTGTATGTGCCATCCGCGGCGAGATACGGATTGTTGTCGAGTGACACGCCCGGACGCACAGGGATAAACCCGGGAATCACAAGGCTGGTGTTATCCCACGAATACTTGAAGAGGAGGCGGTCGGCCGACTTGATGTTCTGATCGAGGCGAACGTCGAACTGATCCGTGGACTGGCGCTGCGTTGGGTTATATGCGAAGTTCCGGTTGGGCGCGCTCGAGGTGGGATCCGGCAGGAGAGAGAACAGTTTCACCGCGGCTGGATCGAGACGTGTGCGCGGGATGATATTGCCTGCAAACGGCGTTCGAACATTGCCGGTTTGGGAATACGGATCGTAGATCTGCGTGCCGAGGGCCGCGAAGTTGCCGGTCGCGACCATGTCCCGCTGTGCTGCGGTTGCGATGGTGGAAACCGAGGTGCGCGGTTGCGCCACGCGGATCCCCTGGTAATCGGCGAAGAAGAAGGTGCGGTCTTTACGGATGGGTCCGCCGACGGTGCCTCCGAATTCGTTGCGGCGGAAGCCCGGCTTGGCGACACCGAGACGATTATTGAAGAACGTGTTGGCGTCGAGCGCGGAGTTGCGCAGGAATTCGTATGCCGATGCGCGCACGCGATTGGTGCCCGAGCGCGTTTGCACGATCGTCACGGCGCCGGCTGCAATGCCATATTCGGCCGAGTAGTTCGAGGTCAAGACGCGCATTTCCTGAATGGAGTCCACGGTGGGGACCATGATGAGCGTGCTCAGCCAGAGATTGCGATTGACCATGCCGTCGATGAAGTACGAGTTGTTCTGCGGGCTGGAGCCGTTGACCGAGATGTTGACGTCGCCGCGCATCGCGTAGGGGGAGGTCGTGAGATTGCCCGCGGATCCTGCGTATGCGCCGGGGCCCAACAATACTAATGACGTGAAGGTCCGGCTCTTGAGCGGCATCTCGATCATCTGGTCGTTGGTGACGAGTGAGGAGACCATGGCCGTTTGGGCCTGCAGCAGCGGCACGGATTCCGAGACTTCGACGGTTTGGCGCACGTCGCCGACGGCGAGGCGGAGGTCCACGGTGACGGCGTCGGCTGCGGTCAACTCAATTCCTGTGCGCACCAGCTTCTGGAAGCCGGGGTGTTCGACCGTGATCTTATATTGGCCGGGAGGAAGCGCATAGGCGACATACTGGCCGTTGGTGTTGGCGATGGCCTCGCGGGTGACGCCCGCGGCTTCGTTCTGCAGTTGTACTTTCGCGCCGGGGACGAGGGCTCCGGCCTGGTCGGTGATTTGTCCGGCAATGGTGCCGTTGGTTCCCTGTCCCGGTAACAGAGTGGCGGAGGCTGCCAGGAGGAGTGGGAGAAGGAGGGAGTTCGAGAGGGTCTTCATGGCTCTGAGGCTGATGCGAATTATATCGGAACGCGATCGGCCGTGGTTCCAGTACCCGGCTGCCTGAGGGGCCACGCCGGGCGTATTGTGGCTCGCACTGCCGTTTGGAGTGCTAGTACCTTCTAAATCCAGCAAACCGAGGCAGATGTCGCGTTTGAGCGGAGGTTTGGCCGGGCGGAGGGGGTTACGTTCGTAACAGGTGAGATTGGTACCTTTTTCCTCTACTGAGTCCTGCGTCTCCGAGGTCACAATGGCTTATCAAGAGGTAAAGCAAGACCATGACCCACTCGTACCGGTCCTTTCTGGCGGCACTTGCGATCACCGCGAGCCTGAGTTATGCGGCGCCGTCCAAGGTCTCGCAAGAGATCCAAAACGCGAAGGATAACGAGGACATGGATGTCATTGTCCAGTTCCTGACGCCACCAAGCAAGCAGGACCTGGCAGGCTTCGGAAACCTCAAAAAAACGCTGATTGGCATCAACGGCGCGGTCGTGCGTCTCAAAGGCGCGCTGGCGAAAAAGCTTGCGGAGAATCCCAACGTGCGGTACGTAACCCCCGACCGTGCGGTTGCCGGAGCGATGGACTACGCAAATCCCGGGGTCTATGCGGACTACGCTTTCAACTACGGATGGAGGGGCGCGGGCATTGGCGTCGCGATCATCGACAGCGGTGTGTATGAGCATCCCGACTTCCGGAATGGACTGTGTCTGCAATCCCGCATCGTCTACAAAGCCAATTTCGTCGCGACGGACAGTGTTACGACGGATGGCTACGGTCACGGCACGCACGTCGCGGGCATCATCGGCGGGAACTCGGCTTGCGCGGAAGTGGGCATGATCCGCTCGTTCCGCGGCATCGCTCCGGAGGTCAACATCATCAGCTTGCGTGTGCTGGACAGCAACGGTTCCGGCACGGATGCGGCTGTGATTTCCGCCATCGACGCGGCGATTGCCCTGAAGAACACTTACAACATCCGAGTCATGAACCTGTCGCTCGGCCGCCCGGTGCGTGAGAGCTACACGCTGGATCCCCTCTGCCAGGCGGTGGAGCGGGCCTGGCAGGCCGGTATCGTCGTGGTCACTTCTGCGGGCAACCGCGGCCGGACTCCTGCTGCGGCCGGTTACGGCACCATCTCTTCGCCTGGTAATGATCCCTATGTGATCACGGTTGGCGCGATGAACGACAAGCAGTCGGTTTCGCGCGCGGACGACGTGATGACGACGTTCAGTTCCAAGGGGCCGAGCCTGGTGGACTATGTCGTGAAGCCTGATCTGGTAGCGCCGGGCAACGCAATTATATCGACTCTCTCGCCGAATTCCACACTCGCCGCGCAACTTCCGACGAGCACGATTCCGCGGTCATACTACAAACTCCTGGGCTTCGGGACATCGACGACTTACACCAAAATGAGCGGCACCAGCATGGCGGCGCCGATGGTGGCTGGCGCTGCGGCGTTGATCCTGCAGCGTACGCCCTGGCTGACCCCCAACCAGGTGAAAGCCCGCCTGATGAAGACCGCGACGAAAACGTTTCCGCATTCGACGACTGTCTATGATTCCTCGACCGCCGCCAGCTTTGTCATTCGTTACGACGCTTTCACCGTGGGAGCAGGCTACCTCAACGTCTATGCGGCCTTGTCAAGCAACGACACGATCTCGAGCACGCAGCCGCTTTCACCCCGCGTGAGCTATAACGCCTCCACAGGGAAGATCGGGCTCCTTTCGGCGAACTCACTGATCTGGGGCGACAGCCTCGTATGGGGCGACAGCCTCGTCTGGGGTGACAGCCTCGTATGGGGTGACAGTCTGGTCTGGGGTGACAGCCTGATCTGGGGCGACAGCCTCGTATGGGGTGACAGCCTCGTCTGGGGCGACAGCACGGTGAATGCGCTGACCATCATGGATAAGGGCGACAACTAGGCACAAGCACAGACTAATTTGAGGATCATGACATGTTCAGCAGAACTGCAAGAACCTACATTTCTGCCGTGGTGTGCCTGGGTGGCGTCTTCATCGCCTTGTCCGCCTGGTATGTTCGGGTGACAGAGGGCGCGGTGTTCGCCCTGTTCTGTGCACTGGCCGTGCTGGGAGGAACCCTCAAGGTGCGGGTTCCGGGCGTCGAGGGAAATATCTCACTGAGTTTCCTGCCCCTGTGTCTGAGCACTGCGTTTCTTTCGCTGCCGGAAACGATTCTGATTACAGCTGCCGCGACTCTCGCGCAGACTGCAGCGTTCGCGAAGAGATTTCGCCCGGTGCAAGCTGCGTTCAACGTGGGAGCGTTGGCGGTGAGTATCGGGTTGGCCGGTGTGGCGGGAGAGCTTCTGGGATCTCCGCAGATGCCCCTGATCCGGCTGGCCATCGTTTCGACCTTCTACTACGTGTGCAACTCCGCGTTGGTGACGGCGGTGATCGGCCTGACCAGCGGCAAGTCGATCGCCGAAGTCCGGGAGGACTGCCTGCGCCTGTACCTGCCGTACTTCTTCGCCGGCCTCTTCTGCGCAACGGTCGCGGTATCCGGCGGACACGGGGACGATCGCAACCACCCGCAGACCACCGGGCTGATCACGGTCTCGCTCATGCTGCTCGCGCGCCAGTATCTGAAGAGCGTGACGCGCCGCGCGGAATAAGCAAGGCGGCTCACTGGCGGGGCAGGTCGGCGATCCACACGTTGCCGGTGACTTCGTCCATCGAAAAGAACGCGCGATCGCGATACACGCGGAATCCGATTTGAGGCGACCGCGCCGTGACGATCCGCAGCAGGGACCGTCGTGAACGATGAAAGTGCTGCACGTGGAAGGGAAGCCCTGCCGGACGTTTGGTTGCAGGATCCAAACGCTGCGCCCAAATGCAGCGGAAGCCGTCGCGGCTGGAGAGGAAATACAGGAGTTTCCCGTCGGGAGACCAACTGGGGAGCAAGTCCACGGGTGGATCCTGGTTGAGATCCGACATTTCGGAATCGCTCCAGCCGATGGGGATCCAATCTTTCTCGGAACTCTGCTTGCGGTCGGGCGCGATGAAGATGCGGCGGGCGTTTCGTGAGGTCTCGGCCTGAAAGGCGATCCACTTGCCATCGGGAGAATACCGGCCACCGCGCAGGCTGAACCGGGGATGCTGCAGCCATTCTTCCCACTTGCCGGTCGCCACGTTGAGCCGGCTGACGAAGGCGATGGTGGATCCGGGCTCGTAGAGCAGGTAGCGGCCGTCCGGGGACCAATCGGTGGGCGCTCCGCAATCCTCGCAGGCCCGGCGCACTTTGCCGGAGAGGTCTTTCACATCGATCGGCAACTTGGGCTTGTCGTAGACGCGGTAGGCCACCTGCTTTCCGTCATGAGAGAAGAGCGGATGGTCCGTGACCTCATTCAGGTTGGACCATGCGACGCTATCGTGATCCTTGCCCCATTCGAGGAAGCGCAACTCACGCCGCCCTCCGATGGCTTTGGTGAAGACCAGCTTGCGGCCTTCGGGATCGGCGGTTGGGGAGACCTCGTAATCGGTAGTGTCGGTGACGCGCTGCGGCGGGCCGTGGGGCTCTCCCGTGTTGGGATTCAGCGGCAGCGTCCAGACATCGATGTTGGAGATGCTGCTGGCGAAGACGATGCGGCCTCCGCCGATCGCCGGCTGCGTATCGAGGCCTGTTCCGTAGGTCAGGCGCTCGGGCGGTGAACCCGGATCCACGGCGGGAGATTCGGGCGAGAACTTAAGCCTCCAGATGGAACTCGAATCCGCGATGGGCGACGAGAAATAGACGTAGCCGCCACGCCACTCCCACAGATCCTCGTTGAGCCGGTTCCCCATGTTCTTCTGCGCGAAACTCGTGAGCCCGGGCAGGACGCCGGTTTTGCGCGCCACACCGCCTGTAATGAAGGGGATGATCCACCAGTCGTGCTCTTCGCTCGGGATACCCGGCGTTTTGGTTCCGCAAAACAGGATGAACTTGCCGTCTTCGGACCAGATGGGATTGTGGGCGTCGCTGAATCCGGCGCTGATGTGAATGGGGCTGCCGCCTTGCGCGCGTACGGCGTACACCTGCGGCAACTGGGTAGCTGTTGCCGGCATCGCCATGTAGAGGATCCAGTTTCCGTCGGGAGAAAAACGGGGACGCGTGCCTCCGTCGACGAGGCGCTTCGGTTCTCCGTTTGGGGTCGACAGATCCAACAGATACAATCCGCCGCCATTTCGCTCGGACCTGTAGACCACGTGACGGCCGTCGCGCGCGAGGTGCGGTTCATGATCGTCCACTTCGCCGAAGGTCAACTGCTGCGGCTCCGGGTCGCCGGAGGTGGAAACGCGCCACAGCGCACGCACGCCATTCGCTGCGCGGTCGGAGGTGTAGACCACGAATGCGCCATCGGCCGAAATCGACGGTTCCATCGAGAAGCCGGAATCGGTGGTGAGCTTGCGGCTGGCGAGCGATCCATTTGAGGTTCGCGTGGAGTGCCAATAGGCGGCCAGGCCCGCTGCGATCACCAGAACCGCCGCTGCGATCGCGCCCCAGCGGATCAGCATATTCCGCCGCGGACGGATCGCCGAGAGGAACGTTGCGGCCGATTCAAAGCGTTTTTCCGGGGCGGCCTGCAGGGCCCGATGGATCGCGATCTCCCAGCGCTTGGGGATGTCAGGCGCCAGTTGACGGATGGGGATTGCCTGATTGAGCCTCTTCTGTTCCCCGACTTCTTCCGGAGTTTTCCCAGTGAACGGAAGGCGTCCGGCGAGGAGTTCATAAAGCAGAACCCCGGCGGCGTAAATATCGGTGGCAGGCGTGATGTCCTGCTGATCGAATTGCTCGGGCGCCATGTACGCTGGAGTTCCGGCCGACGTGGCGAGTCCCGACTTGGAGGAGAATGCACTGGTGGCGAGGCCGAAGTCCGTGACGACCACGCGGGTCGCGCCACCGGGTTTATTCGACTGGGCGAGATGGATGTTCGAGGGTTTGAGGTCGCGATGCAGGACGCCGCGATCATGCGAGGCCATTAGCGCCTGCAACACCGGTTCGATGATTTCGAAGGCGCGGCCGGGCGGCACTTTCTTCTCACGATCAAGAAACTGCCGGAGATTTTCCCCGGACAATAGCTCCATCGTCAGAAAGAACTGATCGCGCCCGTTCTTTCCAGGCTGCTTTTCGAGATCGAAGATGCGGCAGACGTTCGGATGATTCACCGAGCGCGCCAGTTGGACTTCCTGCTTGAATCGCTCGACGGCGAAGCTGTCATGCGCGAGCACGCGATGGATTGTCTTCAGCGCGACTTCGGTGTTCAGTTCGGTGTCGACGGCACGGTAGACTTCGCCCATGCCGCCTTCTGCAATGAGCGCTTCGATGCGAAAGCGGCCGCCGAGCAGGAGGTCGCCGGGCGAATAGACGGAAGCAGGGCGGGCGCGCAGGTTGACGTCGAGAAGTCCGCGATCGCCGGCCGCGGCGGCCAGCATTTGAAGGACCTGCCAGCGGATGGAGTCGTCCTCACCCGACTCGTAGACGAGCCGCTCCTGGTCCTCCGGTGGAGCATTTTCTACGGATTCGAACAAGCGTTCGATTCTTCTCCACTGGTCTGGAGTCAGCAACGTGATCCTCTGGATTATTCTACAATTCGTTCTCATGCGGATACTGTTGTTGGCGATCCTTGGGGTGGCGGGATTCGGCGCGTCGAACTGGCCTCAATTCCGAGGTGCGGATTCGACGGGAGTGACAGAGGATCCCCGTCTACCCGATCGCTGGAGCCAGACCGAGAACGTCGCGTGGAAGGCGGAGGTCCCCGGAATGGGATGGTCCTCGCCGATTGTCTGGGGCGATCGCGTGTTCGTCACCAGCGTGGTGGCGGCGGGTCCGCTGGAACCTCCCAAGAAGGGCTTATACTTCGGCGGCGAGCGCAAGGTCACGCCGGTCGAGCATCGCTGGGTGGTGTACGCGCTGGACCTCAAATCCGGCAAGGTGGCCTGGCAGCAGGAGGCGCACAAGTCGATCCCTTCGTTCACGCGGCATCTCAAGAACTCGTACGCTTCGGAAACGCCCGTCACCGATGGCGAACGGCTCTATGTGTATTTCGGCCAGGTCGGTTTGTTCTGCTACGACCTCAAGGGCAAGCTGCTGTGGAGCAAGCCGTTTCCGGCAGTGAATACGCGATACGGGTGGGGCACGGCTTCTTCCCCGGTGCTGCATCAGAACCGGATCTACATCGTGAATGACAACGATGACAAGTCCTACCTGATGGCGCTCGACAAGAAGACCGGCAACTTGATTTGGAAAGTCGATCGCGACGAGAAGAGCAACTGGGCGACGCCGTACATCTGGGAGAACGGGAAGCGCACGGAAATCGTGACGCCTGGGACCGATAAGACGAGGTCCTACGATCTCGACGGCAAGCTGCTGTGGGAGTTCAAGGGGATGTCGTCGATCGTGATCCCGACCCCGTTTTCGAAGTTCGGGATGCTGTATCTGGCGTCGGGTTATGTCGGGGATCCGAACCGGCCGGTATATGTGGTGAAGCCGGGCGCGTCCGGCGATATCACGATGGCGAAGGGGCAGACGTCTTCCGAGCATGTCGCCTGGTATTTGCCGCAGGGCGGTCCGTACAATCCGTCGCCGATCATTTACGGCGACATCTACTACACGCTGTATGATCGCGGCTTCCTGACGGCGCACGACGCGCGGACCGGCAGGGAGATTTACGGCAAGCAGCGGATCGATCCGGCAACGACGGCGTTCACGGCGTCGCCGTGGGCGTACAACGGCAAGCTGTTCGCGATCAGCGAAGATGGCGATACCTATGTGATGTCGCCCGGGCCTGAGTTCAAGGTGCTGGCGAAGAACACACTGGACGAAATGGTGATGTCCACGCCGGCGATTGCCGACGGCAACCTGATCATTCGGACAGCGTCGAAGGTTTACTGCATCCGCAAGAAGTAGCTCACATCGGTTGGGATGCGGGGATGTGCCCGGCGAGACCGCCGACCAGCGCCACGAGTTCGGCCTGGCGGTTGCACCCTGTCTTGGCGAAGACGCGCTTCAAGTGCGTCCGCACCGTGTTCTCCGACACGAATAGAGATGCAGCAGTTTCTTCCAGGCTGAGGCCTTGCACCAACTTGGCCGCAACGTTTGCCTCGGCCTTGGTAAACGAATACAGCTTCATGAGGACATCTGGCGAGATCGATTTCGTCCGTTTGGGATCGATGAGGTACAGTGCGGCATTCGGCATGTTCGACGCGATTCTCGCGGTGGACTTGTCGTTTGTTGGCGCCACAACCAGCACCAACCCATCGATTTGGAACTCCTCCGGGTGAAGGGTTTCGAGCCGGATGCGCGCGCCCGCCCGTTCAATCTGTTGCAGCACAGCCGCTCCCTCCGTGCGGTTCGCAAAGCGGAGGCGGCCCTCTTCAATGGTGATCTGGTTGCTCTTTGCGACGATCTCCTGAGCGGTGGAATTTGCCACCAACACCCGCGCCTGTTCGGTCAACAGCATCACACCCACGGGACCGGAATTCAGGTACTGCTTCATTGCGTCTCGCTCTGCCCGCACAGATTCGCGCTCCCCATGCATCCGGACGGCGCGGCTCAAATGAGGAGTGAGGCCTTGCCAGAACTCTAATTCCTCGTTGGTTAAGGGGCCGGACGCTTTCGGACGGTTGATAGCCAGGATCGATTTCTGATTAGCGCCGTTTGTGAGATACACGCCTCCGCCATAATGCATCTTCCGTGGCTTCAGCCATTGCTGGTAGAACTCGCTGGGCTCCAACTCTTCGTCCGGACAAATCTCTTGACTGGGGACGACGCGGCCAATTGGATATACGCCGAAAAGAACCCTTTTCATCCAGGGATCCTGGACTGCCCACTTAGTGGCATACTCGACGAGATCCTGCTCCGTCCCGCCGATGTAACGGCTGATTGAGACTTCAGGCTTGTCGGAATATTGAATCGAAAATGTGCCGCTGGTTGCGTGCAGCCCTTCACAAAAGGCAGCCAGGAATGCATCCCAACGGGACGAATCTTCTGCCGCAGCGTAAATCAATTCAATCCAGTCCGAAGAAGAAGCGGGGCGATTTTGCATCCCCGACAGTAACATGCGCAGGAAGCAGTCCATGCCGTGTGGTTCGTTTTCAGTTTTGTCTTCTACGTGTCGATCCGTTTGTGTGCCGGCGTCCGAGGTCACGACCAGCGCCGGGGCTCCTTTATAGGGCATACAACGGCAGTTTGTTCGCAATCGGCGATGACTGTGAATTGATTGCATCAGAAAGAAGTAATGCTCCGATCGGTGTGGTCGATAAGCGGTTTCATGACCGCAACCGTAACGATCTACGATCAGATTGGCGGCGCCGCTGCCGTGGATGCCGCAGTCGATATCTTCTACCGCAAAGTGTTGAAGGACGCCCGGATCAAGAAGTTTTTCAAGGGCGTCGACATGAACCAGCAGATCGCCAAGCAGAAGGCGTTTCTCACGATGGTGTTCGGGGGGCCGGTTGCCTACACCGGCAAAGACATGCGTGCTGCCCATGCGCGACTGGTGCAGATGGGGATGGACGACTCGCACTTCGACGCCGTCGTCGAACTGCTCGGCGCAACGCTTACCGAACTGAAGGTTCCGAAGGAGCTGATCGGGAAGATCGCGGCTATCGCCGAAAGCGTCCGTGCGGATGTATTGAACCGGTAAGCAGCATGGCTGTGCATGTCGTGATGGGCGAACGGCGTTTCGCCCTGGAGCCCGGAGAAACCGTCCTCGACGGATTGCTCCGTTGCAGCGTCGATGTTCCGCATGCATGCAAGGCCGGCGCCTGCCAAGCCTGCCGGATGCAGTCGGTCTCCGGTGAGATGTTCCTCGCGTGCCAAACAAGGCCGGACGCGGATCTTGCCGTGCGGATGCCGGATGATTTCGTTGACGCTACGATCGCTTCGCTCAGTCTGCTGAGTTCTTCGGTGCTCGAGGTCCGCCTGCGAACACCGAAGGACTTCCAATTTCACGCCGGGCAGTTCATCACCGTGATCCGCGCGGAGGATGGGCTTGCCCGCAGCTATTCCATCGCGAATCGCCCGTCGCCTTCGCACGAGATCACGTTGCATGTGCGCCGTGTCGCGGGTGGACAGATGAGTTCCTGGTTATTCGACCATGCTGCGCCGGGCCAACCGGTTCGCGTTCGAGGTCCGGCCGGAAACTGTTTCTACATTCCGCCTGGCGAAGGCGAGCCGCAACCGCTGCTGCTCGCCGGGACGGGAACAGGCCTCGCGCCCCTGTACGGGATCCTGCAGGACGCACTCACTTACGGGCATGCGGCCCCCATCCATCTTTTTCATGGTGTTCGGAACCAGGATGGCTGGTATCTGCGCGACGAACTGTCCGGGCTTTCGCAGGTATTTCCACGGCTACAGTATGTGCCCGTGTTGACGGACGGGTCGTTGTGGGACTCGATCGAAGATATGCTGCCGGAGGATCTCAGCGGTTGGCGCGCGTACCTCTGCGGAAATCCCGCGGCGGTCGAAGAATTGCAGCAACAAGTCTTTCTGGCAGGTGTCGCGAGTAGCGACATTTTTGCCGACGCGTTTATGCCCGCATCGCGCTAGGCCATGTGATCGGGATCGAGGTTGAACGTCTCGATCAGGTAATCGTAATAGGCGCCATCGTAGAGGAACACGAGATACGTCTCGTGCACCACGTGGATGAGTTTGCGCACGGCGTAGTCCCAATCGCCGTCGACGGCCTTGGCCTCGAGTCCCGCGGATCCGCCCTTTGCGAGGCATTTCAGCCTCGTCTTCGACGGGTCGATCTGTTTGTGTTCCGGCTGCGATTCGCTGGCAAACGCAGCGACGAACGCGCGATAGGCCTTCATCATTTCGGATCGCGCGGGCACTTGCGGCAGGACTTCCGGAAACGCCAGCGTCCCCGCTTTTTCGTCCAGGACGAGATCAAAGAACCTGTCGCGATGCCAGAGCATCCGCCACGCGCCGTCGCCCGTCTTTGAGAATCCTTTGAAGACGCCGCGGGCGGCGTAAGTTTCCAGTACGCCGCCCACGATTTCGGAACAAGACTGCTGTTTCTGCTTAGTGCGCAAACCCGCCGACTCCCGGTTCCGGATTCAGCGCGATGCCCGGCGGATAATCCTTGCCTGAGGTGAACTCCTTCAAGGCCTGCACATTGATCAGCGTCGAGATGTTCTCCTTCGCGGCCGCGTCGTAGCTGCGCTTCAATGCTTCGCGCATTTCTTCGACGGTCCGCACGTATTCGCCGCGCGCGCCCAATCCTTCCGCCATCTTGTCATAGCGGAGGTTTTCCTGGAAGAGATACATGTGCATCGACCGAGCAGATGCGACCGCGCTCGGCCACATGCCCCACGAGTTGTTGTTGTAGATCACCGAGATGATCGGGATCTTGTACTTCGCCGCGGTGTCGAGTTCGAACATGCTGTATGCGACGCCGGCGTCCGAGGTCACAACCAGCGCCGGGGCTCCCTTATAAGGCGCCTGCGGACCCACGCCTCGCTGCACCGCCGCGCCCGCGCCGATCATCATCGCCATATCCGGACCGATCGCTCCGTACTGATACGCACAGACCACGCCTTGGCCGGGACGATTGGCGCGCAGCCAGCGTCCGGCGAAGAGTCCGGTGGTCCAGCCGCCGGATCCCGACACGGTCTGCTTGGGATCTATCGAGCCCTTGTAGAAGAAGTCGTGGATTTCCTTTGCCATCACCGCGGGATGCAGGTGGTTGGTCGCCTTGCTGTGCTTGAGGCCGAGTTCGTAGTGGGCAAGGTTCTGCTTCTCGAACGCAGCGCGCGCCGTGGCGAGTTCGGTGACCCACGCTTCACGCTTCTTGGCGGGCAGCACGTTGTAGAGCGCTTCGAGGAAATTCTTCTCATCACCGACGATGCCGAGGTCGAGCGGCCAGTTGCGGCCGAGATCTTCCTGCACCGGATTGACGCGAATCGCCTTGATTTCCGGCGCGAACCGGAACTCGCCGGGGCTCGGCATGCAGTACTGGCCGATGAAGACAACGAGGTCCGCGCTCATCAGCGCGTCGGGCGAGCAGGAGGCCGAAAGCCGGTGGTCATCGGGGAAGGTTCCGCGCGTGGGACCCGTGCCGACCACCGCGATATCCTGGCGTTCCGCGACCTTGGCGAGCAAATCCCACGCCTTGCGCTGGAACACGCCCTGACCGGCAACGATGATCGGCCGCTGCGCCTTAGTGATCAGGTCCGCGGCCTGCTGCACTTCTTTGCTCGAAGCGCACGGACGGCTCTCGGTGCGGTACTTCTCTTTGCCGTAGTAGTCGGTCAGCGAGGCTGCGTCGGTGAAGCGGGCGCGTGCGACTTCGCCGGGGAAATCGAGATGCACAGGGCCGGGAATCCCCGACTTCAGGTTGCGGAACGCATAGGCGCCGTACTCGTGCACGCGGTTCGCCGCGATGAGCCGTTTGCCGTACTTCTTCATGCCGGTGGTGATCGGCTGCTGATATCCGGTCTGGATGAAGGCCTCGCGATCATCGCCGGCGATCTGCATGTTCGACGCAAGCACGAGCAGCGGCGTGCGCGCAGCAGCGGCCGACGCGATGTTCATGATCATGTGCGTGAAGCCCGGACCTTCGGTGCCGGAACACGCCGTGACCTCGCCGGTGACGCGCGAGAAGCCGTCGGCCGCGGCGCACATCGCGCCTTCGGTGCGTCCGCCGTAAGCGGGTACACCGGCCGCGGCGATCGCATTGATCACCGTGTAGTTGCCGGGGCAGCAGAACAGCGCGGCGAGTTCCTCTTCCTTGCAGAGCTTGGCGAAGACTTCGGCTCCAGTCATGCCCTTGCCTTCGAACGTACCGACCTTGGGAGCCTCGTTCAAAGTGCCCGGCACTTCCTTGGGTATCGCGATGCTGGGGATGCCGCCGGTCGCGGCCGCCATCAGTTTGGTCTGGCTTGCGATTCCGGCAGCGGCGGCTGCAGTCGCCAGAAAATCCCGGCGCTTATTGCTCGACGAGGGTTTGTTCTCATTCGACATGGAAGCGGTACTCCTTGCTGTTCAGACTATTTCGGGTCGGGCTGCAAGGCCGGGCGTGTCGATTCCGGCCAGAGCGAGCGAATGAAGTTGACCATGTGCCAGAGGTCGTACTCGCCTTTGATCTGCGGACCGAAGGCGGGCATGCTGGCGCTCTGGCCGTCGCGGATGCTGCGGAAGATTTCGCCGTCCGTCGTGCCGCTTTTCCAGTTCCTGGGGGCGGTCAGGTCGGTGGCGTCCGCGACAACATCGACGGTAGCTTTGCCGTCGGCGCCGTGGCATCCCACGCACATCCGCATGTACACGTTGCGGCCCTGCGAAATCGACTTCTTCGAATACGGAGTCGGATTCTTGAGCTTCTGGGCCTGCTCGGTAGTCAGCGGTTTCTTATCCTGCGCCGCCGCGGTCAGGACGCAGAGTCCGGCCGCGACGGTGAGCATTACGATGCGCATGCGAGGCTGAGGCTATCAAGCGACCATGGGTAAGTCAACTGCCTGTCGAGTGGCCGTATGCAACCGTGCCGGCCGTGGCGGGACGATCGTCGAAATAGCCGTACAGCGCGGGTACGACGACCAGCGTCAACAGCGTCGAGGAGATCAACCCGCCGATCACCACGATGGCGAGCGGCCGTTGGACCTCGGCGCCGGGTCCGTTGGCGAAGAGGAACGGCACCAGTCCCAGCGCCGCGATGGTCGCGGTCATCATGACAGGACGAAAACGCGCCTTGGCGCCTTCGAAGATCGCTTGCGCCCGATCCATGCCGCTCTCGCGAAGGCTGCGAACATACGACACGAGCACCACGCCGTTGAGTACTGCAATTCCCCACAGGGCGATGAATCCGACCGAAGCGGGGACAGACAGGTATTCGCCTGTCACGAAAAGTCCCACGATGCCGCCGATCGAGGCAAAGGGCAGGACCAGAATGATGAGCGACGCGAACCGCAGACTCTGGAACAACAGGAACAGCAGGAAGAAGATCGCGCCGATGGTGATCGGAACGATGATCATCAGGTGTTTCCGGGCGCGTTCCATGTTGTCGAACTGGCCGCCCCATTCGTAGTAATAGCCGGGAGGCAATTTCACCTGTTTTTGTACCGCCTGCTGGAGTTCAGCGACGAAGCCTCCGAGGTCGCGATCCCGGACATTGATGCCGACGACCACACGGCGCTTCGCCATCTCTCGTTTGATTTGCGACAAGCCTTCCTTGAGTTGCACCGTGGCGAGGCTGCCGAGGGGGACGTCTTCGCCGCCGGGCGCGGGCACCAGGATGCTGCGAATATCGTCGATGCTGTTGCGAAGTTGTTCGGGATATCGCACCACGGCGCGAAAGCGGCGTTCGCCTTCGTAGATTTCGGTGGCGGCCTTGCCGCCGACGGCCGCCTCGATGACGTCGTGGACGTCCGAAGAATTCAGCCCGTGACGAGCAATCGCCATGCGATTGATCTGGATGTCGAGGTTCTGCTGCCCGGCGACACGGTCGACCTTGATGTCGCCGGTTCCGCGGATCGTGCCGGCGACACGCGCCACGTCACGAGCGCGCGCCAGCAGCGTCTGGAGATCGTCCCCGAAAATCTTCACCGCGACGTCCGCGCGGACGCCTGTCACCATTTCGTCCACGCGATCCGAGATGGGTTGGGCCATGACGACGTTGACGCCAGGCAGGCTGGAGATCCGCTTTCGGATCTCCTCGCCGAGTTGTTCCTGCGTGATGCCCTTGCGCTGGTCGACCGGCAGCAACTGGATCATCGTGTCCGCTTCGTTGTATCCGGCAGGATCCACCGGAGAGTCACCGCGGCCAAGGCGCGAGACGATATTCTCGACCCCAGGCAAATCCTGAATCAGCCGGATCGCTTCCTGCTCCATCTTGATGGATTCATCGAGCGCGATATTCGGAACACGATCCATGTTGGGCGAAATCGTGCCTTCCTTCAATTCAGGGATGAAGGATGTTCCGAGGTACGGAAACAGTGACAGAGATCCCGCCAGGATCAATACGGCTGCTCCGATCGTGAGCAGCCTGTGTTGCAGCACGCCCTGTAACAGGAACAGGTAGGGGCGCTTGGTCAGCCGGACGAGGAATGTGTCGTGTTCGCCATGTTGCGGCTTCAGCAGAAAGTAAGACAGGACGGGCGACAGCGTCAGGGAGAGCAGGAGGGAGACGCCGAGCGCAATCGCGATCGTATACGCCAGGGGCGCGAACATTTTGCCTTCCATCCCCTGCAAGGTCATCAGCGGTAGGAATACCAGGATGATGATGCAGATGCCGAACACTACCGGGGTTCCGACTTCCTTTACGGCCTCGGCAACTGCGTGCAGACGAGGCTCCCCGGGGTTTGCGCTGAGTCGGGAGAATACGTTTTCCACCACCACGACCGAGCCGTCCACCATCAGTCCGATGGCGATGGCGAGTCCGCCGAGCGACATCAGGTTCGCGGACATCCCGGTCTGATTCATGGCTACGAACGTGAGAGCGGGTGTCAAAATGAGGGTCGCGATGACGATCAGGCTCGATCGAAGATCGCCAAGGTAAAGGGCGAGAATCACGACAACCAGAACGATGCCTTCGAGCAGGACGCGAGTTACGGTTTGCAGCGCCGAGTCCACCAGCTTCGAACGATCGTAGTAGGGCACGATTCGCAAGCCGTTCGGCAGCATGTTTTTCGAGTTGATCTCGTCGACGCGGGCTTTGACGCGTTCGACGATCTCTTTCGCGTTGCCGGAAGCGATCATCAGGATGATGCCGCCGACAGCTTCGGTGTGGGCGCCTTTCAACATAGCGCCGTAGCGGACCTCTTCTCCGATGCGGACCTCCGCCACGTCGCGAATGTACACCGGCGTCGTGCCGACCTCTTTGAGCACCACGTTGCGGATATCGTCCATATTGCGGATCAGTCCGACGCCGCGCACCAGCAGGATTTCCGGCCCTTGGGGCAGGATGCCGCCGCTCGAGTTCGAGTTGCTGCGCGCGAGGGCCTGATGGACATCGCGGATGGTGACCTTGTAATAGCGCATCTTCACCGGGTCCACGATGATCTGGTACTGCTTCACATAGCCGCCGGTTGAGTTGATTTCCGTCACGCCGGGAATGGAACGTAGAAGAGGCCGCACGACCCAGTCCTGGATGGTTCGGCGTTCGGTCAATTCTGCTTTCGTGAGAGCACGTTTGCCGTCGCCGGGGTGATCGAGAGTGTATTGATAGACTTCGCTGAGGGCGGTCGAAACCGGACCAAGCACCGGCGTGATGCCTTCCGGCAGACGGCCGCGGAGGTCTCCCATACGTTCGCCCACCAATTGGCGGGCGAAGTACACGGGCGTGTCGTCCGAGAACACGAGCGTGACGATGGATAGCCCCGCTGAGTTTTGGGAACGCAGTTCCGTCATGCCGGGAAGTCCGGTCATGGCGATCTCGACGGGCACCGTAACGATGCGCTCGACCTCGTCCGGCGAGCGGCCGGGAACCTCCGTCGCTACCTGCACCTGAACGTTGGTGACATCGGGAAATGCGTCCACCGAAAGCCTGCGCGTCGCTTCGATTCCGAAGGCCAGGCCGATCAGGACGACAACAATCAGAACGACACGCTGCTGCAGCGCGGCTTGTACCAGGGATCCGACCATGTCAGTTCTGCTCGCCGCCTGTCCCGGCGCTCAACGAGCGCCGCCGGCGTTCGTTGTTCAAGTGGAATGCACCATCCGTCACGATCTTCTCTCCCGGGCGAACGCCTTCAAGGAGCGTCTTCTGGTTGCCGTGTTCGGCTCCAATTTTCACGGGCCGAAGAACGAAGACGTCGGCTGCCAGTTGCACGAATACGCATTCCTGGTCGCCCTCGCGCACGACGGCCGTCGCCGGGACGAGAGTCTGCCGGACCTTCTGGTTGTGGATCTCCATGGTCGCCAGCATGGAGGGCTTGTACAGGCGCCTGGGATTCTTGATGTCCATGCGGGCGCGCACGGTACGCGTTTCCGGATTGACGGTGGAACTGACGAACGTGAGGCTGCCTTCGAGCCGTTGGCCAGGCAGAGCCGCAATCTCTGCGTGGACATGCAGACCTTCGTGCAACGCTCCGGCATTCTGTTCCGGGACGTCCGCGTTCAGCCACACCGAGGAGAGGTCCGCGATTTCGACCACGGTGTCGGCGGGCTGCACAACTTGTCCAACAGTGACCTTGCGCGACATGACGGTCCCTTCCATCGTGGCGACGACTGGCGACACCGGGTGCAGGACCCGCGTCTTTTCGAGTTGCTGGATTTCGGGTTCCGGCATCCCCAGCAGTAGTAACTGGCTGTGCGCGGCATCCAGCTCAGCGGTGGCTTCGTTCAGTTCCGCTTCGCGCCGCTGGACCTCCGCCACGCCGATGACGTCGGCCTTGAGTAACTGTTGCGCGCGATCCACCGACCGCCGGGCCAGTTGCTTTTGTGTAATCGCCTTCAGGAACTCGAGCTGCGCGCCGGACATGCCGATGCTGTTGAGCTGCGCCAGCACCTGTCCCTTTTTTACTTCCTGCCCTTCCCGAACGGAGATGGACGCGATGCGGCCCATCACGGGAGATCCCACGCGGGTGATGCGCGTATCGTCCACCTCGATTCGCGCGGCGACCGTGATGGTCGTACCCACATCGCCGGCGACCGGCTCTCCGATTTTCAGACGCTGCAATAGTGCTGGCTCCGCCTTGATCTCCATCGGGTCAGACTTCTGCTGTGTCGCCTGCTGTTTCTGCGCCGTGGAGATGGTGGCAGAGTTGGCAGTGGAGTCCTTTCCACAACCGGTAATCACGAGAAAGGGGATGACTGCGGCGGCCATCCACTTGCACTTGTTCATTTCTTTCCTGGCTCCCTGGCGCGCAATTCATCGAGGTCCACCAGGGCTCCCTGGCGGTCGTACTGGGCATTGAGAAAATCGAGCCGGACGGTGCGGAGTGCGCGCTGGGCGTCGAGGACTTCCACGATGCCGCGCTCTCCGAGTTGATAGGCAGCCTCCGCGGCTTTGACCGCGGCTTCCGCTTCGACCAGGATCCCCTGTTCGTAGGATTGCAGCTGTTGCGTGGCGGTTTGATAGCGGCCGTAGGCGCGTTCGAGTTCCGCGAGCAGTTGGAGTTGGCGGTCACGCGCGAGCGCTTGCATCTGCTTGACCATCGCAACGGCCTCTGCAATCGGACCCTCGCGGCGGTTCCAAAAAGGAAGCGGGATCGAAAAGCCAACGCGATAGGTGGGGCTGTCCGGCGGACGCTCCACCTGCGACTGCAACGCCGGCTGCGGGCGTTTGGACGCGTTTTCGAAGTTCAGACGAGCTTCGGCTCGCCGGATCTCCGACTGTGCGAGCGCCAGCGCCGGGTGCTTTTCCAGCGTTTCCTGGCGAAGGTGCTGCAAGGTTCCCAGAGTCGCGGGAGGATCCAATTTGCCTTCCGGACTCAGTTCCGCGTCCATCGGGAGTCCAATCGACGCGCGCACTTGAGACAGCGCGGTCAGGTACGCAAGGCGGCTGTTGGCCAGCGCGGTGCGGGCTGTGGCGACTTCCGTCTCTGCGCGAACCAGTTCCAGGCGCCCGGCTTCACCCACTTCGACGCGAACCTGAATTCGCTTGCGAAGTTCCTCGACCAGCCGTAGATTTTCAGCCAGAATGCCAATCTCTTCGCGGCGCCGCAACGCCTGGAACCAGGTCCGGCGCACCTCGCTCAACAAGGCCAGCCGGATTTCCGCCAGCGCCAGTTCGCTGCTTTGGCGGCCGCGTTCCGCGAGCGCAATGCGCGTTGGACGGAGCGCTCCGAGTTCGAGCGGCTGGCTGAAGGTGAACGAGTTGATGGGGCCTCTGACATTGCCCGGCACGCGGTAGGTCTGGTAGCCGGTCATCGCTCCGAATTCGGGGTTTGGACGCGCTTTGGCAGTGGTGATGCCGGCCGTGGCGGCTTCAATTTGTGCGGCGCCCGCCTTCAATTGGGGATGGTTGACCGCGGCTAGAGCCAAGGCCTCGTCGAGAGTAATGCCTGAGCAAAGCGAATGCCCCAAGAGCAGCATGGCCGCTCCGGGGAGCAGGTTCCTGAACATGTTGTAGAGATTCGGGATGGGGCTCACTACCCAGGGGCGTTCGATGCCGTCCGGGGCAAAGGTGAACCAATCTTCATCTAACGGTCAATACCCATTAGACCCTATGTTTCGACCCGTCGTTACGGGATATCGAGGTGGCGGACCGAAAGATTCGCAGGCCTTGTCGGACGATCTAATGACGCAGTCTTTCGGGCGTTCGGGCAGGGAATCGTTTGATTTCGACGAATGCACTTATAGGGAAAATCGCGTCTTGATGCGTGACCCGGCACATCGAAGATAAGCTGGTGAGTAATGATGCTGTTGATGCTGTCCGCCGTTGCATTCGCTGCCGCTCCCATCGAGGTCCACGGACACCGTGGCGCGCGCATGGTTCTGCCGGAGAATACCCTCCCCGGCTATGAGTACGCGATCCGCGAGGGTGTGGACTTCATCGAGATCGACACCTGGGTCACCAAAGACAATGTCGTAGTGGTGGCCCACGATCCATCAATGAACGAGAAGCACTGCAAAGGTCCGGAGGGTGCGGAAAAGACGATTCGCAAGATGACGCTGGCGGAATTCCGCAAGTGGGATTGCGGCGTCGCAAATCCCGACTGGCCGAAGCAGAAGGCCGTTCCCGGGACGCCTCCGCCGACATTCGACGAAGTGCTGGGGCTCGCCAGGAAGCACAAAGGTTTCAAGATCAACATCGAGATCAAGAGCTATCCGCAGGAGCCGGACCTGCAGCCGGCGCCGGACGTGTACGCAAAGATGGTGCTGGATGCGATCCGCAAGCACAAGCTGGAAAAGCGAGTGCTCGTGCAGTCCTTCGATTTCGCGCCGCTGCGTGAGATGAAGAAGATCGCGCCGGAATTGCCGTTGTCGGCGCTGTTCCCCAGCGGCGGTTCGGATCGCAAACGGGATTTCGTGGATGTCGCGCGAGAGGCGGGCGAGACGCCGAATGTCAGCATGCACATGTCGCTCGTCACGAAGGAGAAGGTGGCGCAGGCGCATGCCGCGAAGATCCGCGTGCTGGCGTGGACGGCGAACACGACTGCGGAATGGGACAAGTTGATCGACGCCGGCGTAGACGGAATCATCACCGATGACCCCGCCGCGCTGATCGCGTACTTACGCTCGCGGAAGCTTCGTACCTGAGGTCCGCTGGCGCCTTCTCAGCCTTGCGATCACCACCAGCGCGCCTCCCGCACTGAGCATCGCGACCGCTGAAGGCTCGGGCACCTCATTCGTCGAGGCGATCAACGTTTGCGCATGGTAGCCGGTTGCTGAAGTGTTGTAGAAGATCGCCGCATGCGTCGAACTTTTTCCCTGGCTCGCCTGCACGATCGCTTCGGCAGCGGCCAGCAGCGAACTCCCCGGCGATGCGTTCAGAATCAGGCTTCCAGCCCTCAATCCGTTGCCGTTGTCGTGGACCACATCCCACAAAGCAAGCTGCAGTGCCGCCGCCTGCAGGCTGGTGCTCACCTGAGGGCCGTAGGCCTGCACGATCCACGCCGCCTGTTCGCCATTGGTGTAGCTCGCCGGCGCGCCAATGACAGTCGTGTAGGACTGATAGCCGATCTTCGCGTAGAGGTCGACGCAAAATCCGATCAGACTCTGGCCATCCACGGTGAGCTTCAACTGCCCGGCGAATACGTTGTAAGTTTGTCCGTTGCCGGTGACGCTCACCGTGCTGCCCAACCCGACGCTGTTGAGTGTGAGCGAAGAGGCGCTCGCGGAAATCGCTGCCAGAACCAGCAGCAGGAAAGTTTTCAGAAGCATAGCGGTTCGTGTTTCCAGGAACAGAATACGAACCGCCTGCGAACGTCCAAAGGTACAGGACTCTCAAACTGCTGCGGGTGCAAAGTCCGGGATAGAAACGCCGTCCGTACCGGGGGATATCCGGGACTTTACTCGAGGGAATAGCGGCGGATCGCTAATTCCAATCGCACCCGATCGGCTGGCCCGGCGGCGGGTCGGCCGGCTTGGGAACCGTCACTTCCTTGGGATTCTCCTCGAACCGGCGGATCCGTTCAGAAGCGTAGTAGTAGAACTCTTCCCAGCCCGGTGTCGCGAGGCCCTTCATCCATTCCGTGAGTTTGTGGACCCGGTGTCGCGCAATCGCGCGGACCTGCGCCGGTGCGTTGTCGTTCGCCGCGAGCGCCATCAGGTGGTACAACACGACGGCGTCGACCGTACGCTGCAACTCCGCATGCGTGGCGTTCCTGGATGCCGGAGCCTTCCAGGTGGCCGTGAGGATCGTGTCGACGACTTCGCCGAGGCCGGGGTTTTTCGGATCCTGCGCGCCATATTGCACGAGACGCGCGGCGCGCTCCGGATGGAGCAGGAGTCCAATGGCGTGGCCTGCGGCGGCTTCTGCGGCGGCCATGGGATCGAAGGCGAGGCCGGTGCGGCCGCGGAAGTTCTCGCGATTGCGGCTGAACTGATTGGCCGGCGGCGGGATGAGTGCGAGGATCCGCGCGGGGATTTCGAGTGCTTGCGGCTTGACCGTCGCCAGCACAGCCTGCAGTGCGCGACGCTGTTCCGCGCCGGGGACCACTTCGAACACCTTCTGACCATCGCCGCGCAGGGCGTTCGTGTAATCGGCGCCGCCAACGACCTTCGACGCCGCTTCGACCTGATACCGGTGCAGCATATATGCGGGAACCAGCACATCCTCGAGTGAACTCATGGGCTGGCCATTGCGGATTACGCGCTGATCAAAACGCGCCAGCACGCGCTCGCGGACCTTCATCAGCCGGTTCAGTTCGTCGACGGCGTTTGCGCCGCTGTCCCACAGATGCGCCTTGGGATGAATGGATCCCTCCGGGCGCGCGTCCTGATCGGTGAGGAAGACGAGGCCCTTCTGCGCGGCGTCGAGGATGATCTTGTTGAGTTCCGCCTTTTCATCCGTGCCTGCAGCAAAGTTGCGATAGCCGAAGTTGATCGCGACCTTGTCCCATTCGCCGATGCCGGTCGCGTAAGCGTTCGCAAGGTCCGGCACGTTGTCTGCGCCGAGGTCGATCCAGGGATGCGGATAGTCCATCACGCTGGCGCGTCCTTGCGTGCTGGCGGCGTAAGCGTGGCCGAGTCCAAGTGTGTGGCCGACTTCGTGCGCGGATAGCTGGCGCAGGCGCGCGAGTCCCATTTCCAGCATCTTTGGCGATACGGTCTTGCCGTCTTCATACGGCGCAAGCACGCCTTCTGCGATCAGGTAATCCTGGCGAACGCGCAGAGATCCGAGCGTCACGTGGCCCTTGAGAATCTCGCCCGTGCGCGGATCTTCGACGGAAGATCCATAGGACCAGCCGCGCGTCGACCGATGTACCCAGTTGATGACGTTGTAGCGAACATCCATGGGATCCGCGCCTTCGGGCATGATCTCGACGCGGAAGCCATTGGTGAATCCGGCGGCGGTGAATGCCTGGTTCCACCAGCGTGCGCCTTCGAGTAGCGCCGTGCGGATCGGTTCCGGCGCGCCGCGATCGACGTAATAGACGATCTGTCCTCCTGGAGGCAGGCGGTGGCGCGGAATGAAGCGCTTATCGATCTTCTCTGTCACCGGCGTCGCATAGTCGCGATAGCCGAAGTCAAAATAGCCTGCGCGCGGGTCGAATTCGCGCGGCGTGAAGCCCTTCAAGTCCGGGAGTTCAATAAACGAGTGATGCTGCCGGAGCGTAATGGAGTCGGGACTCGGCGCAACCTCGCGTACAAAACCGCCCTGTGGTTCGCCCGTGAGCGTGATCGTTACTTCGACTTCAGTGTTCTTGGGGAATCCCTTGGTGCGTGGCAGGTAGAATGCGCTGCGAGTCGCGTCGAAGCGATAGCTGCCCTGCCGCGAACGCTGCAGCGCGCCGGCCGCATTGTGAGCGTCGCGCATGAACAAAGACGTTGCATCCACCAGGGCGCGCGCACCATCTTCTGCGGCGACGTCGAAGCCGTGCAAGACGGACTTCGCGAAAGAATCCTCCACTGCACGACGTTCATCAGGATTGTCGCTGACGGCGCGGAACGTCATGTTCGGCGCGACGAGCAAGACACGCGATCCGGTGCGTTCGAATCGGACGAGTTGACGGCGGCCAAGTTGCGCGCGGTCGAGTCCGACATCGTTGGAGCCCAATCCCGCGGCGAGCGATGTGACATACAGGAGGTCGGTGTCCAGTTTGGGGACCTCCATCCACATCTTCCCGGCTCTTTCGTCCCAGTAGAGCGTGACGAAACCCTCGATCTTGCGGGCGGAGGCCGTGAACTCGCCGAATGTGCGCCGGGCAGGGGGCTGCGCGGCAACAATCAGACTGACGGAACACAGCAGAAATGCGAGACGCGACATGTTCCTAAGCTAGCGCACGGCGCGCGGGGCCTAGTACAAAAGTCGAGTGCGAAGCGTGCCTGGAACCTGGTCGAGTTCCTTCTTGAGCGCGAGAGATTCCGCGCGGTCGCGGCTTTCCATGTCGATCACCACGTAGCCGATCTGCGGATTGGTCTGCAGATACTCGCCTGCGATGTTGACGTTGTGTCGCGAGAAGACCGCGTTGACCGCGGACAGAACGCCGGGCTGGTTGCGGTGGATGTGCAGCAGGCGGTGTTGTCCGGCGTGCGCAGGCAGCGATACTTCTGGAAAGTTCACGGCCGAAAGCGTCGATCCGTTGTTGCTGTATTTGATCAGCTTTTCTGCGACTTCGATGCCGATGTTTGCCTGCGCCTCTTCGGTGCTTCCTCCGACATGCGGCGTCAGAATGACGTTTTTCATGCCACGCAGCGGCGAAACAAATTCTTCCCCTTCTGTTTTCGGCTCTTTGGGGAATACGTCGAGCGCGGCCCCGGAAAGATGCTTCGACTGCAACGCCGCGGCTAATGCGCCGATGTCCACCAGACTGCCGCGCGCCGCGTTGATGAAACAGGCGCCCTTCTTCATGCGGGCGAGTTCCGCGGCGCCGATCATGCCCTTCGTCTGCGGCGTATCGGGCACGTGCAGTGTGACGACATCGGCGTTCTCGAGCAGCGTCCCAAGCGAAGGAACGGGCTTCGCGTTGCCGAGCGTGAGCTTCGTCTCGATGTCGTAGAAGATGACGTTCATGCCGAACGCTTCGGCCAGCAGGCCGACCTGCGTGCCGATGTGACCGTAGCCGACGATGCCCAGCGTCTTGCCGCGGACCTCGAAGGATCCCGTCGCCGTCTTGATCCACTCGCCATCGTGCGCCGCACGGTTGCGATAGGGGATGCCGCGCATCAGCAGCACGAGTTCGGCGATCACGAGTTCCGCGACGCTACGCGTGTTGGAGAACGGAGCGTTGAAGACCGGGATGCCCAGCGTCTGCGCTTTGTCGAGATCCACGTTGTTGGTCCCGATGCAGAAACATCCCGCGGCGATGAGCTTGGGCGCCTCAGCCAGGACCTGCGCATTGAGTTGGGTCGCCGAGCGGATGCCGAGGAGATACGCCTTCTTCAGCACCTTCGCAAGTTGCGCGGGCGGAAGCGACTTCGGGTGATGTTCGACATCGGTGTACCCGTCGGCGTGAAATGCTTTGACAGCGCTTTGATGGACGCCCTCGAGCAACACGACTTTGATGCGGCTCTTGTCGAGCGAAGTAAGGCCCATATGATGAGGATTGATTCCATGGTAACTGGGATATGATCGAGTCCAGAATGTTCGTACTGACGACGATCCTCGCTGCGTCGGCCCTCGCGCAGCAATATGACCTGTTGTTGAAGGGTGGTCATGTCATCGACCCGAAAAATGGCGTTGACGCGAAGATGGATGTGGCGGTTCTCAACGGCAAGGTCGCGAAGGTCGCGGCAAATATCCCCGCAGCGGAGGCGTTCAAAGTTGCAGACGTAACGGGCCTGTATGTGACGCCCGGCATCATCGACATTCACGCGCATGTTTACACCGGCACCGGCAACAGGAACCTCACCGGCGACAGCAGCGTGTACCCGGATCCTCTGACGTTTCGCGCGGGTGTGACGACGGTGGCAGACGCGGGCTCTTCCGGATGGCGCAACTTCCCCGATTTTCTGGACCGTGTGATCAGCCGTTCGAAGACGCGCGTTCTCGCATTCATCAACGTGGTCGGCAACGGCATGACGGGGCAGGAGAACACGGACATCGACGGCGAGTCCGCCGCGAAGGTCGCCAAGCAGTATCCCAACACGATCGTCGGCTTCAAGACGGCTCACTACGGCGGCACAGGCTGGACCGCCGTGGACGCGGCCGTGCAGGCGGGCAAGATCGCAAATCTGCCCGTGATGGTGGACTTTGGATTTCTGACTCCGGAACGAACCCTCGCCACGCTATTGGGCGACAAGCTCCGCCCGGGCGATATTTATACGCATTGCTTTTCCGGGCATCGCGACGAGGTCGTGGACGGCAAGGTCAACAACGCGATGTGGACGGGACGCAAGCGCGGCGTCATCTTCGATGTCGGGCACGGCGCCGGCAGCTTCTACTGGCATATCGCGGTCCCTGCGATGGAGCAGAAGTTCTATCCGGACTCGATTTCATCGGATCTCCACACCGGCAGCATGAACTCCGGCTTCAAAGACATGCCGAACCTGATGTCGAAGTTCCTCAATATGGGGATGTCGATTCAGGAGGTCGTGAAGCGGTCCACCTGGAATCCGGCTCAGGAAGTGAAGCACACGGAGATCGGTCACCTGACCGTCGGCGCTGAGGCGGATATCGCGGTGCTGGGTCTCGAGCACGGCAAGTACGGTTTCCTCGACTCGGCCGGCGCGCGGCGCGAAGGCACGCAGCGGCTGGTTGCCGAAATGACGGTGCGCAAGGGGACCGTGGTGTGGGATCTCAACGCCCGTGCGGCCGAAGACTGGAAGACCTTCAAGTACAAGAAGGATCAGTACAAGATCAACTTTGCGGAACCGCAACAGAAAAAGAAGTGAGTACCATGATGGGATGCCGAGGATTCTTGCGGCTCTCGTCCTGATATTCAGCGGCCTGGCCGCTTGGGTGAACCTCGCGTCCGGCAACAGTTCCGAACGCCCGCGCGACCAACTTCGCGCGGGTTTGCTGTATGGCGTCACCGTTTCGGCGCGCGATCTCGCCTCGATCCGCGGCCCGGTTCGCGTGGCGGTTGGCGATGCGCAGGGGATCCTCGCTGAAAAGGACCTGCACTCGTACGATCCGGATGTCACGTTCACGGTGCGAGCCCGCGTCGACGGCACTGTGCGCATCGAGATCGCCGGGCGTGCGAGCGACTTCGAAACCTCCGTGCGGCAGATTGCCGGGGCGCAGGTTTCCGAAACGAAATCCCGCTGGCAGGATGCGCAGGAAATACGCCTGAATCAGCCGCTGCTGGCGTCGGCGGATGAGCGGCCGTACATTTCCCTGCGCGGCGAGTACAAAGACCTGGTAAAAGGCCAGCACTGGTATCGCTTCACCGCCGTCAAAGATGAACTGGCGTTCTTCGCGGTCGAGGTTCCGGATCGCGATGTCCCCGCGGATGTCGAGGTCTTACGCCGCGAGGGCGATGCGTTGCAGCCGTATGCAGAAGGAACGCATCCTTACACGCCCGAAGCCACGCAAAACTTCCCCGGATTGTCGAACTATCGGACTCGCCGTCTGCATGCAGGCGGGACGTACTATCTGCGCGTTTCGGCGAATCATCCGATGTACCGTCTGCGAACCGCGACCTATCTGCTGCCGCCGTATCGCGATCCGCGACAGGCCGTGCGCACCGCGATGGATTTCGCCGTGAGCCTCGGGGATGCGTGGCTGAACAACATCCCGCGCCGCGGATCTGTCGCCACGCGCGACACGCTGCAGCATCCCGAAACGCAGAACTGCGTCGCCTGTCATCCCACGCAGTTTACGTCGCGCGCCTATTTGACCGCGGTACGCAATGGATACGAGCCCGTGAATCGTTTCGCTGCGGACGCTCTCCTGCATCAACTGCAGAACAATCCGCGTCCGCTGCCCGGGCATGACGGCGTGACGTGGTCGCGCATGATTTTCTCCGCTCGGACGATTTCGAGCCGGTTGCCGTTGTTATTGCATGCCGCCGGTGAAGTGTTGCCGGGCGCGACGCCGGTCCCGTTCGACATCGTCAAGGGATCTGCAGGGTACTTGAAGCTGCATTACAAAGGGCTCGACAAACTGGCGGAAGAGGAAGCAGATGGCGCGAGTCCTGCAGTGAGCCCTCTGGAGATCGCGCTGCAATCGTGGCAGACCTTTGGTCTGGCTGGCGAGGATCGCGCGTTGCTCGAAAAGCAGATCGCCGCGTATGCGCCCCGCACCACAATCGACTTCAACTGGAAGATCATTGCGCTGGCCACGATCGACCGCTCGCGATACCAGGCGGAGATTGATGCGCTGATCGACGGGTTGCTGAAGCGGCAGGGTCCGGACTTGCGCTTCGATCACGCGGACTTCATCACCTATCACGCGTTGTACGCGCTCGCGATGGCCGGACTCAAGCCCGGCGATTCACGCATCGACCGCCTGGTGGACTTCACCTTGCAGCAGCAACTCGAAAGCGGCGGCTGGCAGGGCGAACCGGGTCCCAAGGCGTTTCAGACACCGTTCCGCGATACGCAGTTTGCTGTGATGGCGCTGAGTACGCTGTTCCCCGGAGATTGGAAGGCTGCCGCTGCACCGAAGGCCGATACTTCGAATACGGCCACCGCGCTCGATCGCGCCCACAGCCTGCAACAAATGCACCAGGGTGGCATGGAACCGGTCGTGCCGTTTCTTGGCGACCCCAGCAAGATCGTGCGCATCGCCGCCGCGGAGCGACTTCGCTATGCAGCGCCTTCGGCTTCTTTGAAGGACCAACTCGCCCGCGCACTCGCTTCTCGCGATAGCCGGATGCGTAGCGGTGCGCTGCATGTTTTCGATAAACAGTTTCGCGGGTGGGCCAGTGATGAAGGACTTTTGACTGCGGTGTTGTCGCGGTTGGACGACGACGCGCCGCTGATCCGCTTGCAGGCCGCAAAGGCGCTCGCGCGCTGGTACACGTGGAATCCCGGCGAGCGAATTCTCGATGGGCTCGCCGCGCGTTTGCAGGTCGAAACGGAAGCGAAGGTGCGCCGCGTACTCACCGAAGCGATTTCGGGGGCGCTCGACGAAAACATCGGTTACACCGAGACGTGGATGCGCACCATGAGCGATCCCGCGGATCGCCAGAAAACCGTGGATGCGCTGCATGCTCGCAGCCAGGCACAGGCGCGGATCCTCGCAAAGCATTTGGATGCCGGAACGCGTGACGGCCGTCTGAGCCTGCTCGAAGCGCTGTGGGACCTGCCGGTTCGCCACATGGCGATTCCGCCGGAGAACCGCGAACGCGCCGAGATCGTGCTGCCGGCTTACTACGCGGAGTTCTCGTCCGGCGTTCGCGACCTGCACGAAAACGGTTTCGAGTATCCGCCCTACCAGGAGGCTCTGTCGTTCCGTTACAACGCTGCGAATGGCTTTCACAAGACACGCGTCGGCAACGACAGCGACCTCATCGACCTCAGCGGCGCCGGGCCGGAACTCGAGCAGTCGTTACTTCGCATCATTCGTAATGGACGGGATCCCGAGTTGCGGATTGCCGCGATCAAAGCCGGAGCCGCGCTGGGGAACTCGATGAGTCGCGACTTCACGACTGCGGTTCTCGAAGCCTTGCGCAGCGGAGATGCGCCGGTCCGTCAGACCGCCCGTTACGTCTACGAAAACGGCGCGCGCGGAACCCTCACGCTGGGCGATCCCGATCGCTACGATTCGCCATTTGCAGCGGCCCTTGCCGCGGCGTTGGACGCGAAACATCCCGACGCCCTTGCCGTCGCGCTGCCGCTGGTCGCGAACCTGCCTTCCGGTTCCACTCTCAGCCGCGACGCTACGCTCATGTCCAAGGTGGACGCGCTGCTGTTCGCGCAACCCGTGCATCCGCGCGCGCTGGCTGTTGCGTCGTCTTTCCCGCGTATCGCCGACGGTCCCCTGATGCGGACCGTGATGCTCGAATCGCTCACCAGTGCGGATCGCTCGCTGCGCACGGCCGCCGCCGAAACGGCCGTCAAGGCATACCTCGCGGATCCGACGATGCCTGCGCTTGCCGAGCAGTTCACACGCGCAGCAAGAGGCGAGACGCGCCGCATGATGCTCGACCTGCTCGATCCCTCGCGGCTGAGTCTGCGCCTGTCGGCGCTCAGTCTCTACAATCCGGGACCCGGCGTTTCGATCCCCTCGGACGCGAGCATCTTCTCTGCCGCCAAGGTGCAGGACTTCATTGCGATGGCGCTGGGCGACGACGATCCGGACGTGCGAGCCGCAGCGCAGGATCTTGCGTCGCTGTATCCGGCGGTTCGCAACGCGCCGGTGGTTCAGGAGGCGTTGCGCAAACATCCCGCCGAGCCTCGGGACCTGGATCTTGCATTCTTCGCCGCGAAAGTGCAGCCGATCCTGGCGAAACCAGGCGCAGACGGCAAGGCATGCGTAGTCTGTCACGTGACGCATGGCATCTTCCCGTTACGGATCCCGTCCGGCAAGGGCGGGCGGTTCACAGAAGCGCAAACCCGGGACAACTTCCGGTTTGCCTCCGCAAACGTGGATCGCTCGAATCCGCAGAAGAGTCTGCTGCTCGTGAAACCGACGCGGCCA
>CAZVKC010000004.1:38245-86423 GCA_964627455.1 uncultured Solibacteraceae bacterium
CGTGGATCGCTCGAATCCGCAGAAGAGTCTGCTGCTCGTGAAACCGACGCGGCCAAATGATTCGGCCGGAGATCCGAACCTGTATCTCGCGACGCACAACGGCGGCGAGCGCTGGGCCGGCAGTGAGTCGAGTGAAGAGTACCAGACGATCCTCCGCTGGATCCGCGGCGCCAAGCTGAGATAATGTGCTCGATGCGCCGCCTCTGTTCGTTCTTCCTGTCGCTTCCTCTGCTTGCTGCCGTCACGCATATCTACGTCGGCGAGCGAACGGATTTCGCCGAGGGCAAGAGCTTCGGCCCAGCGGGTCCGTATGAACGCTTCACCGCCAAAGCGCACTTCGAGATCGACCCCAAGCTGCCTGCAAATCAGCTCATCACCGACATCTCGCTCGCTCCTGTGAACGAGCGCGGCATGGTGGAATTTTCCGCCGATATCATCGTGTTGAAGCCGCGCGATTCGAAGAAGGGTAACGGCACGATTCTGTTTGAGGTCCCGAATCGCGGTGGCCAGGGCGCCCTGTCGATGTTCAACTTCGGCCAGGGATCCACCGGCGCCGGCGACGGCTATCTGATGCGCGAAGGATACACCGTCATCTGGTGCGGCTGGCAGCCGGACATCCCGCGCGCCAACGCGGCCGGGTTGCGCCTCTACGCGCCAAACGCAAAGGGCGTCAAGGGTCTCGTGCGCAGCGAGATCATCGTCGATGCTAAAACGAACTCGGCCGCTCTGGGTGATCGCAATCATGTGCCGTATCCGGTGCTGCATCCCGAAGATCCGTCACTGCGGCTCACGGTTCGCGACGGCGCGCTGGGCAAGCGTTCGACCGTGCCCCGCAAGAGCTGGCGGATCGACGGCGACAACGTCGTGCTGGAGACCGGTTTCGAACCGGGCCGCGTCTACGAACTCGTCTACACCTCGCAGGATCCGTGGATCATCGGTCTTGGTCCCGCGGCAATTCGCGATCTGATTTCGTTCTTCAAGTACGGCGGAGGTCCCTCGCTTCTCTTCAACGGGGAATCGCGATTCATGAAGCGCGCAGTCGGCTTCGGAACTTCGCAAAGCGGCCGCTTTCTGCGTGCGTATCTCTATTACGGGTTCAACGCCGACGAGAAGGGCCGCAAGGTGTTCGACGGCGTGTGGCCGCATGTCGCAGGCGCTGGACGCGGCAGCTTCAATCATCGTTTTGGACAGCCGTCGCGCGACGGGCACCCGATGCTGAACTTCTTCTATCCGACCGACCTCTATCCGTTCACCGACCTGCCGCAGGCCGATGGCGCGCGCAAGGAGGGACTGCTCGATAAAGCCGCGGCCGCGAACGTGACGCCGAAGATCTTCTATACGAATGGCTCCTACGAATACTGGGGACGCACCGCATCGTTGATCCACACCTCTCCGGACGGCAAGCAGGATGCGCCTCTGGGTGCAGATTCGCGCGCGTTTCTGCTGGCAGGTACGCAGCATGGACCCAACGCGCGAATTGGCCGCAACGGCACACAGAATCTGGCGAATCCTATGGACTATCGCTGGAACATGCGCGGCCTGCTGCAGTCCATGAACGATTGGGTGACGGCAGGCAAGGAACCACCGGCATCAGCGTATCCGCGCATCGACAAAGATCAGTTGGTCGCCGCGAGTGCGCTGCAGTTCCCCAAGGTTCCAGGAGCAAAGCTGCCGCCGGCTTCCGGACCTCTCACTGCGTACCACGTCGATTACGGTGCTGAATTTGCGACGAAAGGCATTGTTGCGAACGAGCCTCCGAAGGTCGGCGCGCCGTTCCGCACGCTGGTGCCGCAGGTGGATCGCGACGGCAATGAGACGTCGGGGCTGCGCTCGCCGGAACAGCAGGTCCCGCTGGGATCGTACACAGGCTGGAACGTGCGCGATGCGAAGATCGGCGCGGAAGGCGCGCTGTACAACATGGTCGGATCCTTCATCCCCTTCGCGAAGACGAAAGCCGCGAGAGAGAAGTCCGGGGATCCGCGGCCGTCCATCGAAGAGCGATACAAGAGCAAAGACGACTACCTGTCGAAGATCGAAGCGGCCGCTCGTTCCCTCGTCGCCCAGCGCGTCATCCTTGAAGCAGATATCGAAGGCATCAAAAAACAGGCCGGGGAGCGTTGGGATTGGGTCCAGTCGCAGCCGTAGTGCTACGATGACGTTGCCAGCATGGTAGCAGCCAACCCCGACATCTCCGCCGCAGCAAAACTGCAGGAAATCGACCAGAAAGTTGCGGCGCTCGATAAAGAGATCGCCGCCCTGCCGCGTTATGTCGCGGAGATCGAACGGCAACTCGACGCGCACACGAAGCAACTCGAAGCCGACAAAGCCGCGCTCGCCGCCAATCAGAAGGAGCGCAAAACCCTCGAGGGGTCGATTGTCGATTCGCAGCAGAAGATCTCGAAGTTGAAGGATCAGATGCTGCAGGCCAAGACCAACGAACAGTACAAGGCCTTTCAAAACGAGATCACGCACTTCGAAGGATCTATCAGCAAGAGCGAAGACCGCATCCTTGAGTTGATGGAAGCGGCGGATCCGCTGACCGCGGCCGTGAAGAAGTCCGAAGCAGATCTGGCCGCCGAGAAGAAGCATGTCGAGGGGCAGAAGACCAAAGCTCGCGATCGCGCGGCCGCCGATCAGAAGGCGCTGGTGGATATCAAAACGAAGCGCGCGGAGATCGTGCAGGGCATGTCCGCTGCCGTGTACAAGGTCTACGAGTTCGTGCGCAAGAAGACCGGCGCCAATGTGGTCGTGGAGGTCGTGGAAGGTCGCTGCAGCGGCTGCAAACTGACCCTTCGTCCGCAGTATTTCCAGGAACTCAAAACCGCGACCGACGTCCGCTACTGCGAGAACTGTGGCCGGATCATTTTCTACAACCCTCCGGTTCCCCCGCCCGTCTAAGCTCATAGCGGACTTTTTTCCCGCTACAGGGAGTATGAAGGCTGGTTGTTACACTGCGATCAGCCTGCTCCCATCAGAGGTTTTTCCAAAATGAATCGAAATCGTTTGCTTCCGCTGCTGCTTCTCGCTGCGGCTGGTTTGGTCCACGCGCAAAGCGCGCCGGCGCAACTCAAGAAGGTTACGACCGTAGAGGGGATCACGGAGTACCGCCTCGACAACGGTCTCGTGGTGCTTCTATTCCCGGATCCGTCCAGCCCGAAGGTGACGGTCAACGTGACCTATTTCGTCGGGTCCAAACACGAGAACTACGGCGAAACCGGCATGGCCCATCTGCTGGAACACATGGTGTTCAAGGGCACGCCGAACCACAAGGACATCTGGAAGGACCTGCAGGCGCACGGCGCGCAGTTCAACGGGACCACTTCCATGGATCGCACCAACTATTTCGAAACGCTCGCCGCCAGCGACGAGAACGTCAAGTGGGCGATCGAAATGGAAGCCGATCGGATGGTGAACTCCTACATCGCGAAGAAGGATCTCGACAGCGAGATGACCGTCGTGCGCAATGAGTTCGAGATGGGCGAGAACAGCCCGTTCCGCGTCCTGTTGCAGCGTACGATGTCCGCCGCCTTTGAATGGCACAACTATGGCAAGACGACGATCGGCGCGCGTAGCGACATTGAGAATGTTCCGATTGAACGTCTGCAGGCGTTTTATCGCAAGTACTATCAACCGGACAACGCGATGCTTGTGGTGGCCGGCAAGTTCGACGAGGCGAAGACGCTGCAGTTGATTGCTGAGAATTTCGGTAAGATTCCGCGCCCGGCGCGAAAGCTCGAAAAGTTCTACACGCAGGAACCGACTCAGGACGGCGACCGTCAGGTCAACGTCCGCCGCGTGGGCGACGTTCAAATGCTGAACGTGATGTACCACGTGCCGCCGGGGACGCATGATGACTTCGCTCCGGTGCAGATCCTCGCCAACATCCTCGGCGATGCTCCGTCGGGGCGTTTGTACAAGGCGCTGGTCGACAACAAGAAGGCGGCGAACGTCGGGAACATGGAGTTCCAACAGGCGGATCCTGGCGTCGTTGTCTTCATTGCGCAGCTCACCAAGGAACAGAAGCTCGATGAAGCCCGCGCGACCATGCTCAAGGTGATCGAAGACATCGGCAAGGAACCTCCGACGAAGGACGAGGTCGAGCGCGTCCGCGCCAAGATGCTCAAGGATGTCGAGTTGACCATGAGCAAGAGCGATCAGGTCGGCGTGATTCTCAGCGAATACGCATCGATGGGCGACTGGCGCATGTTCTTCATTGATCGTGATCGCGTGAAGAACGCTAAGGTGGAAGACGTCCAGCGCGTCGCGAAGCTGTACTTCAAGGAGAACAACCGCACCGTCGGCCAGTTCATCCCGACCGAGAAGCCGGACCGCGCGGATATCCCGGCCGCGCCCGAGGTGTCTTCGATCCTCAAGGATTACAAAGGCGCCGCGGAAGTCGCTCGCGGCGAAGTGTTCGACCCCTCTCCGGCCAATATCGAAGCTCGCACCAAGCGCGTGACGCTGCCCAACGGACTGAAGATCGTGATGCTGCCCAAGCAAACCCGCGGCGGCACGGTCAACGCGCAAATGACGCTTCGTATGGGAACGGAGAAGACGTTGTGGGGCAAGGGGTCGATCCCCACGATCACCGCGCAGATGTTGATGCGAGGCACGCAAAAGAAATCACGTCAGCAGATTGATGATGAGTTGAGCCGCCTGAAGACGCGCATGAGCGTCAGCGGTTCGGGACCCGGCGTCGTCGCATCGCTCGAGACCACGCGCGGCAGCCTGGCGGATTCTCTCGAGCTCATGGCGGAAGTGCTACGGGAACCGGCGTTCCCTGACACCGAACTCGAGCAGATCCGCACCCGCTCACTGGCGCAGATTGAAGCGGGCCGCCGCGAGCCGCAGTCCGTCGTGATGCGCGAGTACCAGCGTTATCTGTATCCGACGCCTGTGGGCCATCCGCGCGAATCCCGCACCGTGGACCAGATGGTCGATGATCTGAAGAACCTGAAGCTCGAGGATCTGAAGGCGTTCTATAAAGGCTTCTATGGAGCGTCCTATGCGGATCTCGTTCTGGTGGGCGACTTCGATGCTGCTCAGGTCGAGACGCTCGCCAAGCAGTTGTTCGCGGACTGGAAGAGTCCGGCGCCGTATGTTCGTATGACCCGCGGCTTCGAAAAGACGGCTCCGGCGACGAAAGTCTACGAAACACCGGATAAAGCCAACGCGATGTTTGTCGCCGCAATGCGCTTCCGCATGTCGGATGAAGATGCTGATTATCCGGCAACGCTGATCGCGAACTTCATGCTCGGAGGATCCGCGTCTTCGCGGCTCTTCAATCGCCTGCGGCAGAAAGAGGGCTTCAGTTATGGAGCCGGCTCTTCGATGACTGCCGGTTCCCGTGAAGAGGACGGACGCTTTGTCGGCTACGCTATCCTCGCGCCTCAGAACATCGTGAAACTAGAAGCCGCGTTCAAAGAGGAAATCGAAAAGGCGTTGAAGGAAGGCTTCCAGCCTGCGGAACTGGACGTCGCCAAACAGGCGTTTGCTCAGGAGCGCGTGGTCACTCGCTCGGAAGACGGAACGCTCGTTGATATTCTCGCGGCGAATTCGTTCCACGGCCGGACCATGGCGTTTCAAGCCGGGATCGACAAGAAGGTCGCGGATCTCACCTTGCACGACGTGAACACCGCGTTGCGCAAGGTCCTGAACCTCGAAGGTCTCGCGATCTTCAAGGCCGGAGACTTCAAAAAAGCCGGCATTACGTTCAACTGATCTTCGCTTCGAGTTCGGACCAGCGTTCGTACAACTTGTCGACAGCATGCTGCGCCGATTCGATGTCGGCGCAGACCTGCTGCAAGCGAGGTCCATTGGAAACGACGTCCGGATCCTCGAGCAGAGCTTTTAACTCACCGAGTTTCGCTTCGGCCTCGTGGATCCGCGCCTCAATCGTCTCCCACTCACGAGCTTCGTTGTAGGAGAGCTTCTTTTTCGGCTGTGCGGCAGACGGCGCCGACGTTGCTTGTGCGCTGGCTGCCGCCTTTTCCTTTTGGGCCTTCTGCGCCGTGGCGCGACGCTCGATGAGCGTTTGTTCCCACTGATAGTAGTCCGCGTAGAGTTGCGACGTGCCGTCCCCGTGGAGTCCCAGCACGACGTTGCAGACACGATCGAGCAGAAACCGGTCGTGGGTGACGAGGATGAGCGCGCCGGGGAAATCCGACAGTGTTTCTTCGAGGACTTCCAGCGTTGGGATGTCGAGATCGTTCGTCGGTTCGTCCAGCAGCAGAACATCCGCAGGCTGCAGCATCAGACGCGCGATCAGCAGTCGCGCCTTCTCGCCGCCAGACAACCGGCCCACCGGCATGTCGAGTTGCTCGGCGCGGAACAGGAATCGCTTGGCCCATCCCGCAACATGCTGTGGCCGGTCACGAAAGATCACGGAATCGCCTTCGGGCGCGAGTGCGCGACGCAGCGTCACTTCCGGATCCAGCGACTCGCGGTTCTGATCGAAGTAGACGATGCGGAGTTTGTCCGCGCGTTCGATGATTCCGGAATCCTGCGGAATGTCGCCCTTGAGGATCCGCAGCAGCGTCGTCTTGCCCGTACCGTTTCCTCCCGCGAGGCCGACGCGCATACCCGGCAACAAGTTGAGATTCAGGTCATCGAACAGCAGTCTGTCGCCGAACTGTTTGGATACGCCTTCGGTATGGATCAGCTTCTTGGTCTTGCGTCCGGAGGCCGTGAAATCGAGTCCCGCCGTGGAAACGCGCGACCGCGACTGCAGATCATCGAGTTCCGCAATTAAGCGTTCGGCGTTATCGATACGCGCCTTGGACTTCGTCGTGCGGGCTTTGGGTCCGCGCTGCAGCCATTCCACTTCGCGGCGGACCTTGTTGGCGAGCGATTCCTGATACTGGGCGCGGGCCACCATGTAGTCCGTGCGCTTTTCGAGGAACTGCGAATAGTTGCCGTCGGCGACGAAGATGCCTTCGGGATAGACCTTGTTCAACTCCGCAACGCGTGTCGCGACATTGTCGAGAAAGTATCGGTCGTGGCTGACGATCAACGCTGCGAACCGCGCGCCATCGAGCAGCTTTTCCAACCACTCGATGCCTTCGATGTCGAGGTGATTCGTCGGTTCGTCGAGGAACAGCAGATCGGGACGAGCGGCGAGTCCACGACAGATCGCGAGGCGTTTGCGCCAGCCGCCGGACAACCGCGCCGCTTCGGCCTGATGATCCGTGAATCCCGCCTGGCTGAGCAGGTTCGCCACGAGAACCTCGCGGTTTTCATCGTGCGAATCGGTCGTCTCCAACGCGACATCGAAAACCGAGCGCCCGCTTTCGAACACCGAATCCTGCGGGACGTAGCTGAGGCGGGTGCCGCGCTTGATCGAGCAGATACCCGCGTCGGGCTGCTGCAAACCCGCCAGCATTTGCAGCAACGTCGATTTGCCGGCGCCGTTAGGACCAATGAGCGCAATGCGGTCTTCTTCGTTGACTGCGATTGAGATGTTTTCGAACAGCGGCTGCGAGCCGAACGTGCGCGCCAGATTCTGCGCGTTGACCAGGATCACTTGACTACCTTTGGTGGTGGATTCTTGGCGAGGTCCGCTTCCCAATCCGCAAGGACCTTGCGGCATTGGGCGAGCGCCTCGGGATTCTCATAGGCGAGGTCGACGCGCTCGCCGGGATCTTTGCGGAGATCGCTCAGGTGCTCGATGTACCCGTCGCGAACGTACTTCCAATCGCCATGGCGGACGGCTTTCTGTTTCCGGTCCGCACGGTCGATGCGCCAGCAGAAGTCGCGTGGCTTTTCAGGTTCGCGCCCGCGCAGGATATTGAGCAGGTCGACGCCGTCGAGGTTTGCGGGAAGAGGCGCGCCCGCTGCGGACAGCGCAGTAGCAGCGAGATCCATCGACATCGCCGCCTGATGCGAAACTTTGCCTACCGGCAGGTGGCCGGGCCAGCGAAGGATCGCCGGCACGCGGATCCCGCCTTCCCACAAAGTCGCCTTGTGATGGAAGAAGGGCCGGTTGTCGCTGAGGCGTTCGCCGCCATTGTCGTTGGTGAAGATGACGAGCGTGTTGTTCGTGAGCCCTTGTTTGTCGAGTTCCGCAAGAAGGGCGCCGACGGCGGAATCGATCGATTCCATCATGAGTGCGTAGTCCTTGCGCGTTCCTTCGAACCATGTGGGCCGCTTGCGGATATCGTTCGGCCGGCCCGGCGCCTGGAACGGCCAGTGCACCGAATTGAACGGAACATAGCAGAAGAACGGATTCGCCGCATTGCGCCGGATGAAGTCGACGGCGCGGTCGCGAATCAATTCCGTGGAATAACCCTGGGCCTCGATCGGCTTCAGGTTTTCGTACCAGTCCGCTTCGTCATTGATCTCTTTGTGCGAGTAGTGGTCGACGTTGCCGCTCAGCAGTCCGTAGAACTCGTCGAAGCCATGCGCATTGGGGCCATACTCGGGCTCGTATCCGAGGTGCCACTTGCCGAACAGGCCTGTTTTGTACGCAGGATTGTGCCGCTTCAACAGGGTCGCGATGGTCGGGTTCTTCGTCTCGAGCCCCCAGCCCTTGATGCCCGGAGGGATCGCCCACTCGAGTCCGAACCGCTGTTGATAGCGGCCCGTCATCAGCCCGGCGCGGGTCGGCGTGCAAACAGGACCATTCGAGTAACAATCGGTGAGACGCACGCCCTGCTTGGCCAGCCGGTCGATGTTCGGCGTGCGGATGTCTTTGGCGCCGTAACAGCCAACGTCCGCGTATCCGAGGTCGTCCGTCAGAATCAGAAGGATATTGAGAGGTTTGTTTTGTTGCGCAAACAGCGGCGCGGCGGTCAGTGACGCAAGGAAGGACCTTCTGTTCATAGACTCTTCTCTTGTATCACTCCCGCCCACCGGCGACTTCCGCAAGGCGATTTTCGAGAATCCGCGAAGCCGTGAAGTCCCCACAGTGCGCCAGAAACTGCTGCCCGCGCTCTACCGCGCCACGTGGGATAAAGCCGATCAATTCGGTCTCGGCGATCGTCGCGCCCTCGCGCTCGACTTCGTCCCGTATCGCTTCGAATACCGTATCGAGGGACGTGACCTCGTGGTGCGTGAGATTGAGAGAGACCTGAGTTTGTTCGCGGTGGGCGAGTTCAAGTCCCAGGGCCTTCACGTAAGGGAATCCGCCGGAAGACGCGCGGATCTTGCGTGCGATCCGTTTGGCGATGCTGAGATCCTGCGTCGCGAGGTTGACGTTGCAGGCGACCAGGAACCGGCGCGCCCCGATCGCGGAAGCGCCCGCACTCGGGTGCGGCAGTGGACCTCCGACATCGAAAGTCCTCGCGCGCAAGCCCTCGAATCCGCCGCGTCGAACATCCTCGAGATTGCGATGATCCGGGCGGATCGCCGCGAATTCATACAGGAACGACGGAACTTCGGCCTCGCGCCACAGAGCCTCGGCCGTTGCCTGCGCCAAGCGGACGCACTCGTCCATCGTCGCGTCCGCAGAGACCGGAATAAACGGAATCACGTCCGCGGCGCCGATCCGCGGGTGGACCCCGGAATGCTGCCGGAGGTCGATCAAAGCCGCAGCCTGCACCGCGCCTGCGAGCGCCGCCGCCGCAACGGCATCCGGATGTCCCGCCAGTGTGATGACCGTGCGATTGTGATCCTCGTCGGACTCGCACCCCAGCACGAGGATCCCGGGGACCGCGGCGACAGCATTCCGAATCATCCCGATCACAATCGGGTCGCGACCCTCAGAAAAGTTGGGGACGCACTCGACGATAGGCGCATTCACAACTCGTCTCGCAACTCGTTGATGAGTTCAAGGGACGGCTTCGGAGCACGAGGATCAGGCCGAAAGAGGCGCACGCCATTCCGGATCGGTCCGGGAACAAAAGAGGGCCGAAGGGCCGCCAGCAGGCGGCCCCTCAGGTTACGAGTGTACTGAATTGCTTCAAAAAGAAACATCAGCTACTTCCGCGTGCCCATCGGCTTCTCGGACTTGAAGGGCGCGTTCGGATACGTGTCCGGCCACACCTTCACCTGGGTCGTGAACTTGAACGGATACTTCACGCCGCTCGGGAACTGCAGTTCCACGAAGTACGCTGCATACCCCTTTTCGACCTTCGGAGCCTTCGCAATCCACTCGCCCGGCTTCGATTCCTTCAGCGTTTCCGCCTTGTATACACGGCCGATCTTTTCCACCCGGAAGTCGCGGGCATTCGGATTGAACGCGGTCCACACTTTCACTTCCGAAGGCTTGTCCTTCGAGAACACGCGAATGTCGCCGTTCTTCTCGACCTTCCAGTTGTACTCGGGCCGCTTCGTACCCTTGATCACCGAATCGAGATACGCCACGACGCCCAGGATCGCGTCCGAACCGTTTAGCGAGTGATCGGCATTCGGAACGTAACGCAGCCGCTTCTCGCCCTTCAGCTTGTCCCAGTAAAACTGCGACGAATCCGGAAGGAAGAACTGATCGCCCGCCGCGTTGATGATGTACTTCGGCATCGTCAACCGGTCGCGATACTCGAACGGCTCTTCGATCTCCATCAGCTTCTTGTACTCTTTGGAACCGCTCCAGTCCATGATGCCGCGGGCCGAGTAGTCGCCGACCGCGGGAGCCCAGAAACCGTAAGCGCGCCAGTGATGCTCGAATTGAGGAACCATGTTCAGGATGTCGATCACGATCGGCACCACGGCCTTCACCCGCTTGTCCGTCGCGGCTGTGGTCCACGAAGTCCAGCCGCGCTTCGAACCGCCACTCACCACGAACTGGTCCACCTTGATGGACCCGCCCTTGGGCGACGCGCAGAACTCGGTCACCGCATCCATGGCGCGAATCGACGCCTTCGTCATCGGCAGACGCAGCGGCCATTCTTCATCGCCGCCGCGCAGGAACTTGTCCCATGTATAGGCGATGATGCCGTCTTCCGTACGCGGCTTGCCGTCGTCGGGAAATACCAGCGGTTGGTTGGGGATCATGCGCAGTTCGATCGCCACCGCGCCGGTATCCACGGCCACCTGCGCGCTCAGTGCATCCGGCCGCGAAGGAGGCTTAGGATTCGTCGTGCTGCCGCCGGTGATAAAGAGGAAGCCGGTATTCGTCTTCACCGTGTCCGGCTTGTAGATCGTGACCCAGTGCTTCCAGATTGGCTTGTCGACCTCTTTCTCGTTCCGCCACTTCTGCGAGGTCATGTCGAGCACATAGGCCTTGTAGCCTTTGCCCTCCATGGTGTTCACCAGTTCCCATTTGTAGTTGGAATCCGGCTTTGCGATGTAGCGGTCGAGCGCAGTCTGTTTGGATGCTGCCTGCGCGGTAAAGAGCACCGCGCAGGCAGCGAAGGAAAGAACTACTTTGCGGGCAAGCATGACGGGTAAGCTTATTTCTCCGTCAATGCTGCGACGCCGGGCAATTCGATGCCCGACAGGAATTCCAGCGACGCGCCGCCGCCGGTGGACACATGCGAAATCTTCGACGTGACGCCGGCCGCCTTGATCGCCTTTTCGGAATCGCCGCCGCCGACCACCGACACTGCTCCGGAGTCTGCAACCGCTTTCGCCAGCGCCACCGTGCCCTTGTCGAATGGGGGCTTTTCGAACACGCCCATCGGACCGTTCCAGATGATCGTCTTCGCCGAGCGAATCACCGCTTCAAAGGCCGCGATCGACTGTGCGCCGATGTCCAGGCCCATCTTGCCGTCGGGGATCGTAGTGACGGTCTCGTTCTCTGCGCCTTCCTTCAACTCGGCGGCGACCACGTGATCGGTCGGCAACAGCAGTTTCGGACCCGCTTCCGCCATCAACTGCTTCGCGAGTTCGACCTTATCCTCTTCCACCAGCGACTTTCCGGTCGGCTCACCCTTGGCCTTCAGGAACGTGTAGGCCATCGCGCCGCCGATCAGCAACTGATCCACGACCTTCATCAGGTTCTGGATCACTTCGATCTTGTCCGACACCTTGGCGCCGCCGAGGATCGCCACGCAGGGACGCTCGGGGTTCTTGGTCGCCTTGGTCAGGTATTCGATTTCCTTGTCCATCAGCAAGCCGGCAGCGGCCTGCGGGACAAACTGAATCATGCCGACGGTCGACGCATGCGCGCGGTGCGCGGTGCCGAACGCGTCATTGACGTACACATCGCAGAGGGACGCGAGTTGCTTCGCGAACTCCGGATCATTACCTTCTTCCTGCGCGTGGAACCGCAGGTTCTCGAGCAGCAGGACGCCGCCCGCCGCCGGCTTCATCGCCGCCACGTCCGGACCCACACAGTCGGGGGCCATGATCACCGGGCGGTTGAGAAGCTCGCTGAGCCGCGCCGCGACGGGCGCCAGGCTCATTTCCATGTTGCGCTTGCCCTTGGGACGTCCCAGGTGGCTCGCCAGAACGAGGCCTGCGCCCTGTTCCAGCGCGTATTCGATCGTCGGAAGCGATGCCTTGATACGCTTGTCCGAGGTAATCTTGCCGGCATCCAGCGGGACGTTAAAGTCCACGCGGATGAAGACGGTCTTGTTCTTGAGATCAAGGTCCCGAATCGACAGTTTTGCCATAGTTGTTGCTTTTGAAATTTGATCGTATCATGCGGGTATTCCAATGGCTTTAACAAGACGGAAGGCCCTTCTCCTGGCCGCAGGCAGCACGTTGGCCGCGCAGGACCTGCCCCTCAACCTCCGTGAGACCGGTAACGCGGACGCCGGTTCGCTCTTCCCGCTGATCGAATCCCTGGCGCCGACCGCGTATACCCATTCGTTTCTGCATCCCCAGTGGACTTCCACGGCCATCCATCGCCAAGCCGCACTGCAGGTCCTGGAACAGGCCCTTTCGTACAAGCCAGCCCGCGTCCCCCTGCAACCGGAACTCGTCCGCCGCGAGGATCTCGGCGATATCATCCGTGAAAAGATCCTCTTCTCGACCTCCGCCCAGACGCGCGTCCCTGCATTTCTTCATCTGCCGAAAAATATCGGCTCCGCCAAGCTGCCCGCCATCGTCGACCTCCACTCGCACGGCGGCATGTTCATCTACGGCAAAGAGAAAGTCATCGACTTCGGTCCGGACGGCAACTCCGAGGCGCTAAAGAAGTACCACGCGGCCAACTACGAATCGCGACCGACCGCCACCGCCCTCGCCCGCCGCGGATACGTCGTCCTCACCATCGACGCGTTTCCCTTTGGCGAGCGCCGGCTCATCATGGATGACGACCTCGCCAGGTACGGCTACGACCGTTCCAAATATTCCACTGCGGACCTCAACGCCCTCAACCAGCGCTGCCGCCAGAAGGAATCGACCATCGTCAAATCACTGGCTTACGCCGGCGTGACTTGGCCGGGCATCGTCGCCTGGGACGACATGCGATCCGTCGATTACCTGGTCTCCCGCCCGGAGGTCGACCCCGCGAGAATCGGCTGCGTCGGCGTCTCCCTCGGCGGCTACCGCTCCCTCCTCCTCTCCGGACTCGACGACCGCATCGCTGCGGGTTGCGTGGTCGGGTTTATGTCAACTGTCCGCCCGATGATTCGCAAACACATGGACACCCACTCGTTCGTGCACTTCATCCCGGGGATCCACGCCAGGCTAGACCTGCCGGATGTCGTGGCGTTGCGGGTCCCCAAGCCGTTGCTTGTCCTGCAATGCAGGCGGGATGGGCTGTTCCCACCTTCCGGCATGCAGGAATCGGTGGAAAAGCTCGCCGCCATCTACCGCAAAGCGGCTGCCCCGGAAGGGGCCTCTTCAACGAAGTTCTATGACGTGCCGCATATCTTCAACATCGCCATGCAGAACGACGCGTTTGAGTGGCTGGACCTACACCTGAAGCCAGGCAGCGACCGTCGGTTACAATAGGGAAAGCGTCTCAGCAGTCCCTCATGGAAGACCTCAAGAAAAAACTACAGGATGAAATCGCGGCGTTGGAGCGCGAATTTCACCACGAACTACCCAAGGAAATCCTGCGCGCCCGCGAACTGGGCGACCTGAGCGAAAACGCGGAATACCATGCCGCGAAGGAGCGTCAGGGCCTTGTGAATGCCCGCTTGGGACAGTTGCGCGCCCGTTTGCGCGAGGTCTCGATGATCGACATGACCAAGATCCCGCGCGATCGCGTCGGTCTCGGTTCGAAGATCGTTGTCCTTGACATGACTAAGGATGTCGAAATCACTTACAAGCTGGTGACCAGCGAAGATGCTGACGTCGCCAAGGGCCTGATTTCGACCTCTTCACCGATTGGTAAGGGCTTGCTTGGCAAACAGGTTGGCGATACTGTAAAGATTCAAATTCCGGGTGGGATGCGCGAGATGGAAGTTCTCGAACTCACGACCATCCACGATCTGGCGGGAGACTAGCTGCAGCTTCCCAGCACGAAGTTGCGATAGGAGCCTCGGTTTCCGATGACGATTACAAGCACTATTGGCAAGGGCGGCAACACGATCCTACTCGCGATCGTGCGCGGCCTTGCCTTGTCCAGGATTCACCCGAACGTTCTCACGTTCCTCGGGCTTGTCATCAACATCGTCGGGGCCTGGTATCTCGCCCGCGGCGAATTCCGCATCGCCGGCCTGATCATCATCGGCGCAGGACTCTTCGACATGGTCGATGGCCGCGTCGCCCGCGCCACCAATCAGGTGACCCGCTTCGGCGGCTTCTTCGATTCCGTCATCGACCGCTACTCGGACCTCGCCCTTCTCGTCGGCCTGCTCGTCTGGTACGGCAACATCAACCGGCAACTGTATGTCGTGTTGACCGCGATCGTGATGATGGGCACCGTGATGGTGAGCTACACCCGCGCCCGTTCGGAAACCGAAATCCCGACCTGCAAGGTCGGCTTCATGGAGCGTCCGGAACGCGTGGTCCTGCTGATTCTTGGTGCGCTCGGCGATCGTATGGCCCCGGCGCTGTGGGCGCTCGCGATTCTGTCGAACCTCACCGTGGCCCACCGCATGATCTTCACCTGGCAGGAAACGAAGCGTCTCGAAGACGCCCAGTTGCGGGCAGTGCCGATCGCGGACAAAGCGACTTCGAGCGGACGCTAAGGCCGGACGCGCCGCAACTCGAACGATCCCATCAGCCGGCTCGATTTCTTCAATCCCCGGTAGTCTGCCCAGCCGCTGATCGTCTCGCCGGTGTAGTGCGCCCAGAAGGTCTCTCCGGGACCTGCGCCTTTGTAATCCGAAATCACAAACGTGACGCCGACATCGGTAAACCGGCAGGCGCTCAACGGCATCTTCAAGCGCCGGTCGTCGTTCTGGGACCAGACGGTCCACTGGCCGGAACACTGGTTCCCCGCGCCATGGCTGAGCCGGAGTTCGGCATTCATCGGGACCGGATAATACTTCAACCATCCCTTCCAAACCCCCGTCATCTCGGCAGGATTGGCGGGCCGCTTCGGAGGCGGCAACGAGTTCCGCGCTGGTGCGGGCAGGCGTGGGGTGGCTGCCGGCGCGACGGCCTGTTCCGCGAAATCCTGCAGGATCTCCGCTCGTTCCGGCGACAGGTTCACCAACTCGACAGTGCGGCTGAGGTCCGGTTGCTCGTTGGGTGCGATGGGATGCCCCACCACCTTGGCGGGCAGGCTGGCAGGCGCCTGCGAACCCAGGATCGTTCGTACGAAGACGCACGCCGCGAGGTAGGATCCCAGCGGACTCGGGTGCGATCCGTCGGCCGCGTGCAGGATCAGCGACGGATCCTTTTCGCGCGCCTTTTGCCAGGCGATGCCGACCGGCGCGACCGTCAAGCCGAGTTCCTGTGCAATCGCCGCATAGGCATGCGTGAGATACGCCTGCTGTTCCGGCGCGGCGCGCCGGGCCCATGTGAGATACAGCATCGTTTTCGCCTTCGCCTTGCGGATCTCGGCGTCGTACATGCGGACATTGTCGTAAAAGAAGTCCGGATCGTTGATCTGCTCCGTGCCGTCCACGCGCATTCCGCCCAGTAGACTCTGTTCCTGGATCACCACCCAGTCCCACTTGCCTTCGCGGATTGCCGCGGGCGCCAGGCCGATGTCCCAGGATTGTTGCAGCGAGGCGCCTCCGCGGGCCACCATGCGGGTCTCGATCAAGCCGCCGGAAAGCTGTGCGACCAGTTCCGGCATATTGTTGTAGTAGGTGTAGCTGTTGCCAATGAACAGGACGCGTACCGGACCTGCCCCCGCCGGACGCTGGGGCGGAGGCGCTGCAACCGCTGCTGCGGCGGCAGCAAGTACGAAAAGCAAAGCACGCTGACGCCTCATCTCAACCAGCCTCGTTGTGGATTCAGCACGCCCTTCGGCATTGATCGGCAATCAACGAATAGAAAGCCGTGAGTTTGTGACCCGACCGTAGACTGAGCACGAACCGGATTTGTTCGCGCTCCTCGAGGTCCTGAAAGTCGAGCCCCGTACGCCGTTGGCATTCCCGGCCGATCGCCGCAAATCCCTGTCGTATCGCGGGCAGCAGGCGGCTGCAAGCTCCTGCCAGTTGTTCATCCACTCTCGCCACGATATGAGAGACGGTCTGCTTCGGTTCGAGTCCCTGCATCGCTGCGATCGCTGCCAGGATGACGGCCTCGCCGGCGTCGAGCACACGGCACTGAGGCATCTGTTCCGTCCATCGGGGACGCGCGTGCGACAGTGGTCCCGGCTGTGCGGCAAAAGCTCCGTGCGCCATATGAAAATCTTATCCCAGTGACATTCGCTTGTACGGAACGTGGACTAAACTTAATCAACCTGCGGGCGCCAATGCCGGATTCGCTTTGCGTCGAAAAGGCAGCCAGAGCAGCGTGAAGAATACCGCGCCAAACAACTCGCCCGTGAGGATGTAGAGCGGCCACGGCCCGAAGTAGTCCAGCGCGGATGCATTGTCGGGCTTGCGGCAGAGATACATGTAGTTGGTCTGGAAGATCCAGTTGAAGAGTCCCACGGCGACCGCGTATCCGTTCAGCGCCAGCATGACGCGAACGATACATCCAGGTAGCGGGCGCATCGTCCCGCTGGCCCACAAATACAGCACGCAGATCACGATTCCACAATGGGCGAGGAAGAAGTAGACGGTGGGATACGAAGGGAACGGTTCCCAGAGATCCGGGGTCAACACGGCCATCGAAGTGCCGATCAATCCCGCAAAGAACGAAAATTCAAAGGCGAACTGCAGCCGGAACAACATCGCTATCACGGTCAGCCAGAGAATCAGGTCGCACAATTGGAACGGCATGTTCCCCGGAAACAGGAACCAGCCTTTCTGCACCTTGAATCCATACCAGATCAATTCGTTGACCAATAAGAATATGCCCAGAGACATGCGGATCGGAGTGGCGGCCGCTTGCATGCGTCGTGCGGCTGCGGCCAGGATCCAAGTCAGCAGAGGAATCGAAGAAAGGATCGCCAGGTGGACCGGGCCAAAAAGCTGGAAGTTTGAATTCTTCATGGGCGTGCAGGAACTGCAAGCGGTGGACCGTACCGCAAATTGTTCATTCTACATGAGCAGCCCGTTGGTCACGCAGACACGTTCGTGGATTTCCCTCCACCACCGCAGGGGATCCGGATCTCGGCGCGGAATACCTGCGTCGATTCGTCCGCTTCGATCTCGAATCGCCCGCGTTCTCCGTAACGGGCCGCAATTCGCTGCCGTATGTTGGTGAGTCCGATGCCGTTTCGCTTTGCTGCCTTGTGATCCGGGTCGTACGGGTTCGACACGCGGATCGACAGCAACCCGCCCCCGCAGCGGACCTCGATGCGGACGAACCCTCCATCGACGAGTCCTGAAACGCCATGCTTGATCGCGTTTTCCACCAGGGGTTGCACGATCAGCGACGGCACTTCGCACTCCTCGCATTCCGGGTCGACCGTCTGCTCGATGGTGAGGCGTTTGCCGAACCGGACCCGCTCGACTTCCAGGTAGGTCGAGCAGAGCGCCAGTTCATCGCGCAGCGGAATCGATTCCCGGTCGCCTAGTTGCAGTGTCGTCCGCAGGAAGTCGGAAAGCTTGATGCACATTTCCCGCGCGCGCAGGCCATCCGCGATCGTCAATGCGGAGATCGAATTCAAGCTATTGAACAGGAAGTGCGGGTTGACCTGCATCTTGAGAGCCTTCAACTGCGACTCGCGCGCGAGCGTCTGCGCCTGATGCGAAGTTTCCACCGACGACAGGAGATAGTGCAGCGCGACAGTTAATAGATACAAGAGCGCGCCCGCCACATAGTACACCGGGTATAGCTTTTCCGCCCGGACGTCGAGTTCAGGGAAGAAACGTCCCAATAGCCAGGCCCAGGCAATCGCCAGAAGGACAAGGAATGCTCCCATGGCCGACGCCGCGGCAAAGTAGTTCACCAGCAGTTTCACCGGTGAGGTACCGGAAAGGGGCAGCAGCCGGCAGAGATACCAGGAGGAAAGGCACAGGAACGAGTACAGAATCGCCAGCGGCAGCACGAACAGGATGCTTTCCGGAATGGAGAACGCGCCGGCCGCAAATGGCCAGTAGACCAGAAAGACATCAATCGGCAGCCAGGATAAGAGGTAGAGCCTCAACCGGGCGCTGCTGGCGAGGATCGGATGCATGAAGATCGTCCGTCCGGCTCAGTTCTCGATCGTGACGCCGCCGAAAACCGCGTTCCCGGTGACGACCAGCTTCTGGATGGGCTCAGCCTGGTCACCCGCGCGCGGCGGAATCGTCTTATCTTCATAACCGCCGAAGACTGCAGCGCCGTGGACCTCGACTGCCCAGTTGTCGGGTATCCGGAAATGACAGCCGCCGAATACCGCGTTGACCTCGAGTGTCGCGGTACTGCCCTTCATCCGCGCCCGCCTGAAGTCCAGTTCTACCCCGCCGAACACCGCAGCTGCCTCGCCACCCTCGAACTCCTGGGATTCGATCCGCCGTTTGACGCCTCCGAAGATGGCGACAGGATGAATCCTGGGTAGCGATGAAGAGTCGCTCTGGACCTCGTACTCCCCGGTGAAATTCCGGGCGAGGAATGCGACGCCGAGGGTGATCAGGATGATCGGGGCGTAATACTTGGAGCCAATGTGGATGATCTCGAGGTTATCCAGTAGCTTAAGCGCTCCGAGACCGACCGCCAATCCTCCGAACAGGTAACTGAACGAGGACCGTCCCCGCACCATCGCCTGGATTCCCCAGGCGATCGGCAGCAGCGGCCAGAAGTCGAAGATGTCGCGAATGCGGAAGACGCCGAGATTGTGAAGCAGCAAAACCAAGCCGCCCGTGATGAGCACCAGTCCGGCGACCGATCCGCCGCCACGCCCGATTCTCCTGCTACGTGGTTCCCTCATGATTTCACGGTACCCTTTCTAACTCTCGCAATCGATGAGGGATCGGCGAACGCCCTCATCTCGTCGGCGAAAGGCGTCATTGAGCGTGTGAGTATGCGGGGTCACTATGTAAATTTCTATAAAGACGGGGGGATGCGAACCGGGAAAGTCCGTATAATAAAGGCGGGTCAGTCAACTGGCCAAGAGATGAATAGAGCGGCGTCGGTTGCGACGCCGGGGGCCGGGTGTTATTCCCGGTTCTGGAGTCGAGGACAGAACAGTTGGAATACAGCTGTGGAGCGTAAGGGCCGGGTGCCACCCCCGGCCCTCGCCTTTTTGGGCCTGTTCAGCCAGTGGATTTCCAGATACAGTTGAGGTCATATGATCCTCGACTCCCGCATCTCCGCGGTTACGGTCTTCCTGAATCGGGCGAAGGTCACCCGGGCCGCAAAGGCCGAGTTGTCCGCGGGCGAATCGACTCTTGTCTTTCAGAACATCCCCAACGCGATTCAGCCGGATTCGGTGCGCGCCAAGGGGACAGGCGATGGCGTTCGGATCGTCAGTCTCGACGTTGCTGCGGTCCAGCTTGCCAACACCCCGGACCCCTTAGCCGGCGAGATCCAACAACAGGTAGAGGATCTCGAACTGCGCCTGCGCGAACTGGCAGATGAGCAGGCCGCCATCGACCTGCGCATGAAAACCACCGCTCACATGCGTGTGTCCGCAGCATCGGATCTCATCAAAGGACTCGCCTGGGGTCGAACCAACATCGAAGCGCTGGAGTCATTCGGGGGATACGTCGAGAAAGCCGATAATGCCGCCCGCGCCGCGTTGCGGGATCTCGAGATCCAAAAACGCGCACTGCAACGCGAACTCGATGCCGCCAAGGCGCGACTCAAACAGCTGCAGCACCCGGCGTCCCGCCACCGGAAGGAAATCCGTGTCGCCGTCGAAAGCGAATCGTCCGGGACCGAAGTGAACCTCGAGATTTCCTATGTGTGTTCGGGCGCGACCTGGAAACCGCTCTACGATCTTCGCCTCACTGGCGAGACGCTCCAAGTCACCTACCTGGCGTCCGTGACCCAGGATACCGGCGAGGACTGGGTTGGCGTGGACCTTGCTCTTTCCACTGCCCGGCCTGCCGCGACCTTCTCGATTCCCGAACTCTCGCCCTGGTACCTCGACGTCCCCCGCCCTCCCAGGCCGCAAGCTTCGATGGCGCGGTCGGCTGCCCCGAACCCGGCGGAGTTCACTATGATGTTCGGGGCGGCTGCGGGAGAAGTACTACCTGCGGCTCCTCAGGCGGCGGCCGCGCCCGCTCCTTCCCCCATTCAGTCCGTGCAAGCCGAGGTTTCCACCAACGAAGGCGGAGCTGCCGCGACGTTCCGGATTCCCAGGAAGGCGTCCATTCCCTCTGACCGGACCCCTCACCGCGTCCAGATCGCAGAGTTCGATTTGCCGGCCACTCTCGATTACATCACTGCGCCAAAGGTCGCGGAACAGGCCTATCTCAGGGCGAAGGTGCGCAACGACTCCCCGTTTGTCCTGCTCCCCGGCAGGGCGAATCTCTTTCATGGCGAAGAGTATGTAGGCGCGACAGACATTGAGGATACGGCCGCTGCCGAGTTGGAGTTGCAGATGGGGGTCGACGAAAGGGTCACCGTTTGCAGGGAAATGATCTCGAGGGAGGTCTCGAAGACGTTCATCGGGAATACGCGACGGGCGGCCTACGCCTACCGGATCCGGATCTCGCATCGGTTGCCCCGGAAGGCGCGGATCCAGGTGATTGACCAGCTACCGCACGCGCTTCACGAAGATATCAAGGTTAAGTTACAAGACATAATTCCGAAAGCCAGTGAACAAACTGAGATGGGTGAATTGAGATGGCAGTCTGAGTTGGAGGTGGGCAGGGAAACCACGATACAGTTCGGTTTTGTGGTCGAGCACCCGAGGCATATGACCGTTCTGGGACTTCTCGACTGAGTTTTTCGCAAACATCCCTGTAACCTTTTCGAACGGCAATCGATTTGCATGCCGTCCACTAGCCACTAGTGCAAAGTGGCACGTGACTGCTGTATGCCTGTTCGAGACAATTGTAAGCAGTACTAAACGACCGTTAAGGGCCTGATGAATGACCCAGAACGTACTGTAAATGTGCAGGTTATGGGCGATTTTGTATTGACACAGGGTCCAGTTGGGCTTAAGCTAACATTTCAGCAGTACTTGCCGTTGGCATAAACTTTACGAGGGTGTACGAGGTCCGCGCATGACCTTCCAGATTGGGGAAAAGGTGGTCTACCCGAACTATGGTGTAGGAACCATCGAGAACATCAGCACTCGCGTGTCTGGCACACGTCCCGAGCGCTTCTATCTGCTGCGGCTGAGCGTCAATAACATGACCGTCATGGTTCCCTGTAGCCATGCCGGAGATGTTGGGCTCCGCCGGGTCACGAAAACCAGTGAATTGGCCAAGATGCTATGCTTCCTGGCGGGAGGTTCCTGTAGGTCCAACCGGGACTGGAAAGACCGGTTCAAAGAGAATTCCGAGCGCATGCAGCATGGCAGCATCCTCGAAATCGCTGAAGTCCTCAAAGGACTGCTGATCCAGCAGCAGTTGAAGCCGCTGTCGTTCCGCGAGAAGAAGATGCTGGATCGCGCACGGCAGATGCTCATCACAGAAGTCTGCACCGTGAAGTCGATGCGGGAATCGGATTCGATTCAGTTGCTGGATCAGGCGCTGATCAAGTCCAATCTGCGCTTCCCGCTCCCCATGTAAGACTGCCCTCGGCGCAAACGGTATTTTTGGCGAGCCGCCCGGTCGACAAGACCTCCGGGCGGCTTCGTCGTTTTGGCCCAGCCCCCGGCTGATACAATAAAGGACTCCCACCTCAGAAACACCATGGCTTTTCAGATTCAACCGGTACGCGAAATCCTCGTTCGTCCAGCCCTGCCTGCTGCCCTCTCCCGTCTCACCGAACTCGCCTATAACTTCATGTGGTCCTGGGACCACAATGCCCGCGCGATCTTCCGCCGCCTCGACCCCGCGATGTGGAAGCAGTGCAATCACAACCCGATCGTATTGCTGGGACGTCTTTCCCAGCAGGCGCTCGAGAAAGCCGCCTCGGACCCGCGCTACCTCGCCGTGTACAAGCGGGCCTGTGAACGCTATGACGCGTACCTCGGCCAGTCCTTCAAATACCCCGGCCAGTTGGTTGCCTACTTTTCGATGGAGTACGGCCTGCTGGACTGCATGCCCATCTACTCGGGCGGCCTCGGAGTCCTTTCCGGCGACCATCTGAAGTCCTCTTCGGATGCGGAAGTTCCACTCATCGGTGTTGGCCTGCTGTATCAAAAAGGCTATCTCACCCAGGTCCTGAATCCGGACGGCTGGCAGACCGAGAAGAATCCGATCAACGACTTCTATACCCTGCCGGTCCGGCCCTGCAAGAACCAGAGCGGTGACGACCTGCTCGTGCATGTCGACCTGCCTACCGGGCGCGTCTTCATCAAGGTTTGGTGGATCGAGGTGGGCCGCGTCAAGCTCTACCTGCTCGATACCAACATTCCGGAAAATGAATCGAACGAGAATCACCGCGATATCACCGACCAGTTGTATGGCGGGGACTCGTACACTCGCATCCGGCAGGAGATCGTCCTCGGAATCGGCGGACTCCGGGCCATTGAAGCAGTTGGGCTGAAACCCACTGTCTATCACATGAACGAGGGCCATTCGGCGTTCCTTTCCATCGAACGGATTCGCCTGTTGATGGAACGCGAAGGCATGTCGTTCGACGAAGCGCTGGAAGCCGTCCGAACGAACAGCGTCTTCACCACCCATACCCCCGTGCCGGCCGGCATCGACCTCTTCGACAATGGACTGATCTACGAATACTTCGCCGGCTACTGCAGCCAGAGCGGCATCTCGTTCGACCAGTTCCTGGGTCTCGGCCGCCGCAAGGATGCCGGCCCGCAGGAACGCTTCTCCATGGCGATCCTCGCGATGAGCGCGTCGTCCTACCGCAACGCGGTGTCGAAACTGCATCGCGGCGTTTCCCAGGATATGTGGCGGGATCTGTGGCCCAGCCTTCCGACCTGGGAAATCCCGATCACCTCGGTCACCAACGGCGTCCACCTCCCCACATGGGTCAATGGCGATCTCGCGTCGCTCTATGACCAGCACCTCGATCCCGATTGGCGCGAGCGGAATACCGATCCTAAAATCTTCGAGGCCGTCAAAGATATCCCGTCGCAGGATCTCTGGGAAACCCATCGCAAGCGCAAGCGCCGCCTGGTGCAGTTCCTGCGGGACCGCACGTCTGCCGCCGCCATCGCGCGCAAGGCTCCGCCTGCCGAAGTCCGCCGCATGCAGGAGCTGTTCGATCCCGACATCTTCACGATCGGCTTCGCGCGGCGCTTCGCCACCTATAAGCGCGCCACGCTAATCTTCAAGGATTTCGACCGGCTGAAAAAGCTGCTCAACGATCCGAAGCATCCGGTTCAGATCATCATCGCCGGCAAGGCGCACCCGAAGGATATCCCCGGAAAGACGCTGATCAAGGAAATCGTCACGCTGTCGCGCGATCCCGAACTGCAGAACCGCCTCATCTTCCTCGAAGATTACGGCATCCAGGTGGCCCGCGAGATGGTCCAGGGAGTCGATCTCTGGCTCAACAACCCCCGCCGCGGCGAAGAGGCCTGCGGAACCTCCGGCATGAAGGCCGCCATGAACGGCGTGTTGAATCTCTCGATCCTGGACGGCTGGTTTGACGAAGCCTACGAGCAGAGCGGATCCTGGGCGATCGGCGGCCGCGAAGAGTACTCGGAAGACCAGGACATCCTGCACGCGCGCGCCATTTACGCGACGCTCGAAAACGAGATCCTGCCGGCTTACTACGACGGCCGTGAGCGCGGAGTCCCGTCTGAATGGATGCGCCGCATGAAACAGTGCATCGCCTATGTCAGCCCAGTCTTCTCGGCGCAGCGCATGGTGGAGGAGTATCATTCGCAGCTATACGCTCCCTCGCACCAGGCTTGGCTCGATGGATCGGCGAACGGCTTCGAAAAGGCCCGCCAGAAGGCCCGCTGGACCCGTCACGTCCAGGACGTCTGGCCGCAGGTACAATTCTCCGGCATCGGGCCGGATCCCGGCAAGACGGTCTCGACTGGCAGCAGCTTCCCGCTTGAAGCTTCGATCGATCTCTCCGGACTTCGCCCGGAAGACGTTCGCGTCGAAGCCGTCGTGGGACGTATCGGCGTCACTGGTCAACTCGAGGAAACCCAGGTCATCCTGCTGCCTCCAGTGCGTCAGAATGGAAGTGTAATTACCTTTGGCCGTGAATATACCCCGCACTTAACGGGCCGGCTGGGTTACGCGCTTCGAATCGAACCGAATCACTCCGACGATCCCCTGACCCGGCCCTGTTATTCACTGCTCAGATGGAGCTAAATAACGTATGGCTGGGATGCCTTTTCCCACACTGACGGCTGACGAAGCCGCCGCAATGATCCAGAATGGCGAGACCATCGGATTCAGCGGATTCACTGCTGCTGGGGCTTGCAAGGCGATACCGCGAGCCCTGGCCGCAAAGGCAAAAAGAGAGCATGAACTAGGACGCGAATTCAAGGTCGGTGTTTTGACCGGCGCGTCTACCGGACCTTCGCTGGACGGCGTTCTCGCGCAGGCGGAAGCGATTTCCTTCCGGACCCCTTATCAGTCCGACCCGATGCTGCGCGCGCAGATCAATCAGGGCCGGGTCCGCTTCGTGGACATGCACCTGTCGGTGTTGCCGCAGGTTGTGCGCTATGGATTCCTCGGCCCGATTCACTGGGCCGTCGTCGAGGCCGCCGATGTCACGCGGGGCGGCGGCATCGTGTTGACCAACTCCGTCGGCGCGACGCCCACCTATTTGCACGAGGCCCAGCGGATCTTCATCGAACTCAACGCCAGGCATTCCCCGTCGCTGCTCGGCATGCACGACATCTTCGAGCCGCAGGATCCGCCGGCGCGCAACGAGATCCCGATCTACTCGCCGAGCGACCGCATCGGCTCGCCGATCTGTGTCGTGGATCCGGCCAAGATCGCCGGCATCGTGTACACCGACGTCGACGATGAGAACACGCCGTTCGACGAACCCAGCGCCGCGACACTGCGCATCGGCGAAATCATGGCGGAGTTCCTGGTGAGCGAGATGCGCGCCGGGCGGATTCCGCGGATGTTCCTGCCGCTGCAATCCGGCGTCGGCGATATTGCGAATTGCGTGCTGGCTGCGGTGGCGCAGCATCCTGAGATCCCGAACTTCCAGATGTACACGGAAGTGCTGCAGGATTCCGTGGTCCCGCTGCTGCAGAGCGGCCGCTGTATGTTCGCATCGACCTCTGCGCTGACGTTGAGTCCGGCGCGGGCGAAGGTGGTGAACTCGGATCCGCGGTTCTTCCACGACAAGATCGTGATGCGCCCGCAGGAGGTTTCGAACCATCCCGAAGTGATCCGCCGTCTGGGCGTCGTGTCGATGAACACGGCGATCGAGGTGGACCTCGGCGGCAATGTCAATTCGACGCACGTCATGATGCGGCAGATGATGAACGGCATCGGCGGATCCGGCGACTTCACCCGGAACTCGTACCTGTCGATTTTCAGTTGCCCGTCGACGGCGAAGGGCGGCAAGATTTCGACGATAGTTCCGCTGGCGAGTCACATGGACCACAGCGAGCATTCGGTGCAGATCGTGGTGACCGAACAGGGTCTCGCCGATCTCCGCGGCAAGGATCCGCACGAACGCGCGCGCATCATCATCGACAACTGCGCGCATCCGGACTATCGCGACCAGCTCAACCACTACCTGCATCTGGTCAAGTTGGGACACGAGCCGCAGTCCCTCAGTCTGGGGTTCGCCATGCACCGCCAGTTCATCGTGAACGGTGACATGCGCAACATCAACTGGGAACACTGGCGCTAACCGGCCCGGTGACAGTCTAGACTGTCACTACCGACGCCCATGGGGTGGTAGCACTCGTAGGCTCACACTCCAAGTCGCGGATACTGAAGTACCCGATCCCCTATCGGATTGCGCCCCAGCAGAGGTGCAGGCCGATCAGCAGTAGCGAGGACGAGAGCACCAGCTTCAGAAAACGCTGCGATACCTGACTCGCGAGGAAGGCGCCGACGGCAGCGCCGGCCAATCCTCCGGTCAGGAGTTGTGTGAGCAGCGCGGTATCGACGTCGCCGAAGTGGAAGTGCATACCCCCGGCAATCGCAGACAGGCCCAGCCCGAAGGCGAGGTCTGTCCCGACGACTTCCGCAGCCGTGAGCGAGGTCAACGACAACAGCGCGACCGAGCCCAATGCGCCGGCGCCGGCGGAGGAAAAGCCGACCTCGAGTCCCACGGGGAACATCAACGCGCCCAGCGTGCGGGGACGTTCCTTGCGCGGGGTCCCGCTGTCTGCTTTCTTCCGCTTTGCGGCCGCAAGGTGGATCGTCGCCGCGCTGGCGATGATGACGCCAAGCAGGAACTGCACCACGGACTTCGCGCCCGACGCCATCAAACCTTTGAGCGCCACGCTTCCCAGAAGCGCGCCCGGAACTCCACCGAGCAACATCCAGCCGAGCACCCGCCAGTTCACCTGTCCGCGCGCAGCGGCGAGCGGCACCAGCAGCAGCTTGATCGAAGTGCTGAACAACAACGCCGCACCGACCGCATGTGCCGGATCCACGCCGAAGAGGATCATCAACAGCGGCACCGTGAGAATGCCTCCGCCAACGCCGGTCATGCCGACCAGCAGCGCAATGCCAAAGCCAGTGAGCGCAATCATTACGAGGCCGCCTGAATATGGATCCCGCACTCGAGCTTTTTGCCGCCCCAGCGTCCGGACCGGTCGTTGCCTTCGAGTGAAGGCAGCGCAGTGCAGGGTTCACAGCCGATGCTCGTGTATCCGCGGTCGTACAACGGCATTGGCGGAATGCCGTTGGCCTTGAGGTACGCCCATACATCGCGCATCGTCCACGCGGCAAGCGGCGCGACCTTCTGGATGGCCTTGCCGCCGGGCAACTGGAATGGCGCGGACTCGAGCAGTCCCGCACGCGTCGGAGACTGATCGCGGCGCAAGGCCGTGAACCAGACCGAGTACGGCTGTAAGCCCGCAAACAACGGCTCGACCTTGCGCAAGCCGCAGCATTTGTCGGGCGCTGTCGAGTACAGTTGCCCGAACTCGGCTTCCTGTTCGGCGACCGTCTTTGCGGCGCGCATGTTTTCGAGCTTGAGCGAGAACTTCGCGGTCATCTCGTCGCGATACGCGTAGGTTTCCGCGAAGTGATAGCCCGTGTCGAGGAACAACACCGGGATCTCGGGACGTTCGCGCGTGAGCAAATGGACCAGCGCCATGCAATCCGCCTGAAAACTGCTGGTGACGCACACGGGACCCTGCGCCTCCCGCAGTTCCCTGCGAATGAGTTCCTGCGCGTTGCTGACGAGCGTGCTGATGTCGACTCCACTGCTGCTCATATGCCGTCTCCTTCGGTGACGTTTTCCTGGTCGTGCTGTCCGAACACCTGTTCGAGAAGAATCTCCAGCGCCGCGTGATCGTCGGCAGGCAAGGACGCTGCGCCACCCGCAGGCTCTTCCTGCACGAGAATCGCGACTGCGCCTGCCGCCGACAGCGCGGAGAGCGCTTCGACCGAAGCATGATCGAGCACCACTGCGAATCCGCCGCGGTCAAAGATGCGCCGCTCGAGCCTCTTCGCCAATGCGGACCTGCCGCCCAGGCGGATCACACGTGACTGATGTCCATAACGAGCCACCCGATCCGCATCGCGCACTTCGCGGAACTCGGCCTCGACGGCGCCGCGCAGCATGGCCGCACCGGCAGTCGAATTTGTTTCCGGATCGATGATGATGAACGCGCCGGTCGCGCGATTGTCGAGGTAAGGATCGAAAAACAGCGGCTGCGCGGACTCGAACTCCACCACGCCGATCTCGTTCAATTCGAGTTGTGAGGCGTGTGCCTCCGCATACGTGTGAATGTCGACACGATGGCGGATGCGTACGGCGCGTGTCCGAATCTGGCGAGTCGAATGCTTGATCAGCCAGGGACGGTCGAGCCGCAGAGGGCGATCCTGCATCCAGACGATGTCTGCGGCGAATCGCTTGGCTGCAACCGGGGCCTCGTTTGCACGCGTGAACAGTTCGCCCCGCGCGATATCGATTTCGTCTTCGAGCGTCAGCGTGACGGACTGGCCTTCGTGCGCGACCTGCAGATCGCCGTCGTACGTCACGATGCGCGCGACCTTCGAGGTCCGGCGGCTCGGCCACACGCGGATCGCATCGCCCGGACGGATCGAGCCCGAAGCCACTACGCCCGCATACCCGCGGAAGTCGAGGTTCGGACGAATCACGTGTTGCACGGCAAAGCGGAATTCCGATTTGGTCGAGTGCGGGCGCGGCTCGATGCTCTCGAGGTACTCGAGCAGCGCCGGGCCGTCAAACCACGGGATCCGCTTGCTGCGGTCGACGATGTTGTCGCCGTCGAGCGCACTCGCGGCGAGGAAGTACGGATCGATGTAGCCGAGCTTCTCGAGCAGCGGCTCGAATTCGCTGCGGATTGCGTCAAAGACCTTCTGGTCGAAGCCGACGAGATCCATCTTGTTGATCGCAACCACTGCCGTACGAATGCCCAGCAGCGAGCAGATGTAAGCGTGGCGTCGCGATTGCGGCAGCACGCCGTGGCGCGCATCAATGAGGATGATGGCGACGTCGGCGGTCGAGGCGCCGGTCGCCATGTTGCGAGTGAACTGCTCGTGGCCCGGCGTATCGGCCAGCACGAACTTGCGCCGCGCCGTGGTGAAGTACCGGTAGGCGACGTCGATCGTGATGCCCTGTTCGCGTTCCGCGCGAAGGCCGTCGGTCAGCAGCGAGAGATCGACGGCGGCCGTGGATCGGTTGAGTCCGCCCTTTGCAATCGACTGCAGCTGATCTTCGTAGACGTTGCGCGAATCGTGGAGCAGGCGGCCGATGAGGGTCGATTTGCCGTCGTCCACGCTGCCGCAGGTGAGGATGCGCAGAAGGGTCTTCTTCTGCTCGAGGGCAATGAACTCTTCGGCAGTCAGCGCCTGTGTCTCGGTTGTTGTGGTGGTGACGCTCATCTTAGAAGTACCCCTCGCGCTTCTTGATCTCCATGGAGCCTTCGGTGTCGTGGTCGATGACGCGATTCTCGCGCTCGCTGCGGCGGAACCCGCGCAGTTCCTCGATGATCTTCGGGACGGAGTCGGCTGCCGAACGGATCGCGCCGGTGCAGGGAGAGCAGCCGAGCGACCGCATGCGGCAGGTCACAAGCTGGGTCGGCTCACCGGGAGCCGCTTCAGAAAGGGTGATCGAGTTGCCGCGAACCACCGCCGGACGCGGCTTCGCAAAGTACAGCGGCACGATCGGGATGTTCTCGAGGTGGATGTACTGCCAGATGTCGATCTCGGTCCAGTTCGACAACGGGAAGACGCGAATGCTTTCGCCGGGCTCGATGCGGCTGTTGTAGATGTTCCAGAGTTCCGGACGCTGGGCGCGCGGCTCCCATTGTCCCTGCGAATCGCGGAAGGAGTAGATGCGCTCCTTGGCGCGGGACTTCTCTTCGTCGCGGCGTGCGCCGCCAAATGCCGCGTCATACCGGCCGGCTCGCAAACCGTCGAGCAGGGCCTGGGTCTTCAGCAAACCGCAGCAGCGCTGGGTGCCGATCTTCGAAGGATGCGCGCCGTTGGCAATCGCCTCTTCATTGCGATGCACCACCAGGCGAAGACCGAGTTCGGCCGTATAACGGTCGCGGAACTCGATCATTTCCTTGAACTTATACCCCGTGTCAATGTGCAGGAGCGGGAACGGGATGGGTCCCGGATAAAAGGCCTTCTGGGCCAGCCGCAGCATCACCGAGGAGTCCTTACCGATGGAATACAACATCACCGGCCGCTGGAACTCGCTGACTACTTCTCGAAGGATGTGAATACTCTCGGCTTCGAGAGCACGGAGATAGCCGAGGCGCTGGCTGCTGGGGATAGTGGCTCCGTCCATGGAGCCACTATAGCACAATACCTAATTGTTGATCGACAAATATACTCTACTTATCGAATAGAGAATAGCTAGATCCCTGCAGGCGGCTCGATTGGGACCTCCGGCCTCGGGAATCCGCCCGCACCCAGCGTGCTGCGAATGAGTTGATTCGTATCGAAGTAAACCTGCCAGTAGTGATCGTTATGACAGGAGGGCCGGACGGCGAGCATGCAGCCCCAGGGGGCGTAGCTCAGGATGGTGACGGACGGCGCAGGATCATGCAAAACGTTGGGGATGGCGGCGAGTCCCAGTCGTAACTGCGCGATAGTCGAATTCGGATCCTGCGAGTGCGCGAGCGGCGCGGTGAGGTCCACGCGGCGGTGCGTATTCGCGGAGAAGTTCTGGACATTGTCCGAGAAGATCTTGTTATTGCCGACGAAGGTGCGGACATTGTCGGGCGTATTGATCGTCGTGACGAAGAGTCCGATCTCCTCGACGGTGCCCGTGACGCCGCCGCCGGCAATGAAGTCCCCGGCCTTGAACGGCCGCAGGACCACCAGAAAGGCGCCGGCCGCGAAGTTCGCCAGCATGCCGGACCAGGCCGCTCCGACCGCGAGTCCAAAGGCTGCGATGAAGGCGGCAAATGAAGTGGTTTCGATGCCGAGGAAGCCTGCAATGCCGAGTCCCAGTAGGACGGTGAATAGAACGCCAATGGTATTTCGCAAGTAGCCGACCAGCGTGACGTCGATCTTGCGGCGGGTCATGCTGTCAGCGACGATGCCGACGACGAACTTGATCAGGATGCGACCGATGATCCAGATGGCGAGAGCACTGAGCAGTTTCAACGCGGCGTCGATGATCTTGGGCTCGAGAGTTTTGAGGATGGCCTGGAAGTCCATGGGGTGAGTATACCCGCAACAGATTTCGGATGGATGTAGACTGAAGGCGAATGCTTCGGCGCGCGGTATTTCCGGTGTTGTTGGGTGGTGGGTTCGTTTTGTTTTCCGGCTGCTCGTCGCGGGTTCGCACGGTGGCGAAGGAAGAATCCCCGGGCTCCGGCCCCTCCGCCACGCCGGGACACGGACGCCGGGCACTCGCTGCCGACGCATCTTCTGGAGACGAGCCTCCGCCGCCGGGATCCTGGATGGACGTCGACTGGCAGACCCTCCGTGGACTCGACTTCCGCACCGGGCAGGTGAATCCGCTGGTGGAACTCGTTGTCGGCGCCAATGTGCGGATCAGCGGCTATCTGGTCCCGTTCGATGACGCGATCGAGGAGACCTCCGAGTTCCTGATTGTGCCTGGTGCGGGAATGTGCGTCCACACCCCGCCTCCGCCGCCGAATCAGATGGTGCTGGCGCAGGCCACCGGACGTCCTCCCAAGATGCTGACCGGCGCGGTGTGGGTGTACGGAAAACTGGACCTCGACACAGGCAACAGTCCCTACGGCCAGACCGCCTACCGCATGACGGCCGAAGCGATCCGCCCATACCGGTAACGCAAAATCACCCCCACCAGACCTCGCCGGGCGCGAGATGCTTCTTCGCGACGTCCGGATTGATCTCCACCCCGAGGCCGGGCTTCTCGCGGATCCGGTAATAGCCGTTCTCGAAGATCGGCCCGTCGTGGATCACCAGGTCCTGCCACCAGTCGATGTACTTCGCCAACTCGTGGATCCGGAAGTCGCGCATCGATGCCGCGGCGTGTGCGGATGCGATGGTCCCCACGGGACTCGCCGGATTGTGCGCCGCCGTCGCGATATAGTGGCTCTCCGCAAAGTCGTGGATCCGCTTCGATTCCAGCAATCCGCCGGATTTCGGAATGTCGATATGTACGATGTCGCAAGCCTGCTGCGCGATGAGCGGCCGGAACTGGTCGCGGCCATACAGGTTCTCACCCGTGCAGATCGGGACGTTCGACGCCTGCGTCACGCGCGCCATCGCCTCGATGTTGCCGGGCGGCACCGGATCCTCGAGCCACATCGGCTTCACCGGTTCGATCGCGCGCGCCATGTTGATCGCGTCACGCACGTCGTACTTCCAGTGCGCCTCGACCCCGAAATCCGTATCCGGACCCAGGGCATCACGCACCGTCTCCATCGCTTTGCCGATCACACGCAGATCCTTCAGCGTGAGTCCACGGGTGAAGTAGTCGTGACCCGGCTGCTTGTACTCAGGATCCATCGTCGGCGGGATGCCGTCGCCCTGGAACTTGAACGCGGTCCAACCCTGCTTCTCGGCCTTCGCCTCCTGCACCTGGTCGCGCCATAGCGCATAATCCTCGGGAGTCGGCACAACCTGCAAGGTCCGGTAGAAGCGCACGCGATCGCGGAACCGTCCGCCGAGCAGGTTGCACGTCGGTGTCTGCAGAATCCGGCCTGCGAGATCCCACAGCGCGATCTCGATGCCGCTCGCCGCCGTCACCGTGACTCCCGCCTGCGCGCCGGCGCCTGCCGTCCGCATCAGCATCTTCGTGTAGAGGCGATCCACGTTGAGAGGATCCTCGCCGATGATGTGCTGCGCCAGGACGTTCAACACGAGATCCTTCACGCCCGCGCCCCAATAAGCTTCTCCGATACCATACAGGCCTGAGTCCGTCTCAATCTTGATGAGGTTCCAATCCCAGGTGCCGCGAACGATCATGACTTTGACCCCGGTGATTTTCGCTTTGCCCTTGGCTCGCTGCTGGGCGGCCAGGCGATGGAGCGGCAGCGTAGCCGCGATGGATTGCAGAAAAGCGCGTCGCGAGAGCATGCAGGGACAGTATACATGGAAGGCTTTGCCGGCCTTTCTGGCGCTGGCCTGTGTAGCCTTCGCGGATCCGAATTGGCCGCAGTGGCGCGGACCCGCATCGGCCGGCGTCTCCGACGAGAAGAACCTGCCCCTCGAATGGAGCCCCACTAAAAACATTGCCTGGAAGACCGAGATCCCCGGGCGCGGGCAGTCGTCGCCGGTGGTGTGGGGCGACCGGATCTTCCTCACCTCCGCGATCGAAGGAGAGAAGGTCGAAGGCGTGAAGCCGCCCGTCCACTACATCGAGGGCAAGGAATTCCGGCATCCCGATTCGCGCGGTGCGGACATCAAGCACAAGCTGATGGTCTATGCACTCGACCGCAAATCCGGCAGGATCCTCTGGGAACGGCTCGTTTATGAGGGCCTGGTCTACGACGAGTATCACAAGCGTTCGAGCTACGCCGCGCCGACGCCGATCACCGACGGCAAGCACGTCTTCTTCTACTTTGGCAGCGCGGGATTATTCGCTTTCGATTTCAACGGCAAGCAGGTTTGGAAGTTCAACCCCGGCAACCTGGGGACCGTCGGCATGGGCACGGGGACCTCGCCCGTGATGGACGGCAATCTGCTCATCCTGCAGTGCGATCAGGAGGAAGGTGAAGGCTCGTTCCTCATCGCGATCGACAAGCGCACGGGCAAGCAGGCGTGGAAGACGGATCGCAAGAACGGCGCGACTTGGGCGACGCCGGTCCTTCATAAAGACGGTTCGCGGACCGTCATCATCACCAGCGCGATCGAATCCACCATCGCCTACGATGCCGCCACCGGCAAGGAACTCTGGCGTGGACCCGGCCTCGACGGTAACGCGGTTCCGACCTCAGTGATTGGCCACGGCATGGTGTACGTCAACACCGGCTATCCGAAGAAGAACACCCTTGCGTTCAAGCTCAACGGCGCGTCCGGTGAGGTCAAGGAAGTCTGGTCGTATAAGAAAGGTGGCGCGTACATCACGTCGCCGCTGCTGTATGGCGACTATCTTTACCTGTCGACCGACAAAGGGATCCTCACCTGCCTCGACGCGCGGACCGGCGAAGTGAAATACGACAACGGACGCCCGCCGGCGCCTTCGACGATCTTTGCGTCGATGGTTGCCTACAACGACCGGATCCTGGTGACGAATGACGACGGAGACACCTACATGGTGAAAGCCGGACCCTCGTTCGAAATCCTTGGCAAGAACAGCGTTGGTGAATCCGTGCAGGCATCACCCGCGATCGCGCAGGGATCCATCTTCATTCGCGGCGCCAGGCACCTCTTCTGCATCCGTCAGTAAAACTGCGCTAGCATAAGCGGCTGTACATTTCGCCGTGCACAGAGGGAGGCGCGAAGATGAACATACTGCGTAAACCAAGGCCGAATCGCCGCCAGATGCTGGAGCTTTGCATCTCGCGTGGGTTGCTGGCCGCCGGAGCCGCAACTGCTTTGTCGCAGAAGCAATTGCTTGGCTTTTGGGAAGCTGCCGAAGAGGGATCGCACAAGCCGACGTCGCCGGAGGTCCTGGGGCCGTTCTTCCGCAAAGGCGCGCCGAATCAGCGCGTGCTGCGTGCGCCGGGCGATCCGGGATTCCCGCTGAAGGTCACCGGACGCGTCATGAACACCAAGGGCCAACTGGTCGAAGGCGCGGCCGTCGATCTCTGGCATGCCGATCACGGCGGACGCTACGACACCAAAGGATATAAGTACCGGACCAAGATCGCGCCGGGTCCCAAGGGCGAGTACAGTGTCGACACGGTCATGCCGGGGCACTACGCCGACCGGCCCGCCCAGCACATCCACTATCTGATCGCCGCGCCCGGTCACAAGACGCTGATCACGCAGGCGTACTTCGCGACGGATCCTTTCTTTGAAGGCGACATCGAGAAGAACTGGAACAAGAAGGGCATCGCTGACCACAAAGATCTGATCCTGCCGGTGAAGTTGTTCGAAGGCGGATCGGGTCCCAGCCAGCCGGCGCATGCCGAGATTACGTTCGACATCGTTCTCGAGAAGGCCTAAGATGCGCAACAGAATCCTGTTTCTGATGGGCGCCGCGACGGCGGCGGCCCTCTCGACGTTTGCTGCCGACCGGACCCTCGTGGCCGCCAGCGAGCTGACGCGTGTTCGCTTCTCGGCCGACGGCAAGACCATCAGCGCGACATCGCGCGACCGGCACATCCGAACCTGGGATGTCGCCAGCGGCAAGCTGGTCAAGGACAAAGAGGTTCCGCCCGGGACCGGGATCATCGCGCCGGACATCGTCGCGGAACATGATCGGAAAGAAAACACGATCCGGTTGTGGGACCTCTCGGCCGAACGCCAGATGCAGTTGCTCAGCGGCGCGCCAAGCCGGCTGACGACGATATCCAAAGATCGTTCGTTGATCGCAACCTCGAACCCGGAAGCTCGCACGGTCGCCATGTTCGACGCGGCAAGCGGAACGCAGAAGAAGGTCCTGCAGGACGGCATCGGGGGCGCGTCGGTGCTCGCGATCTCGCCGGATAACCAGTCTCTCGTCAGCGCGAATTACGACAACGACATTCGCATCTGGAAGACGCAGTCCGGCGAACTCGTCAAGAAGATGGAAGATATGACGGGCGCAATGTTCGCTGGCGAGTTCACGCCGGATGGCAAGCAACTCATCATGGCGGGACTCGATGAGACCGTGTACATCTGGGACGCGAAAACGTTCGCTCTTCTGCGCAAGCTGAAGGGGCACGGCGAAACCATCGCGTCGCTGGCAATTTCGCCGGACGGCAAGACGCTGGTGACTGGCGGCTTCGACGTGGTGACCACGAAGAATCCGGTGAAGCTGGCCTTCTGGGATCTCGCATCGGGCAAGATCACGCGTTCGGTGCGCGCGCCGCATCAGGTCGCGTCGGTGGCTTTTTCGCCCGACGGCAAGTGGGTCGCGATCACGACGGGCGACAAAGAGGTCCTGCTGTGGAGCACGAGCGGCGGCTCCGGCAGTGGGGCAAACTGAGGTAGATGGGTTCCAACAACAAGATCTACGCGGGGACCTCGGGCTTCGCTTACGACGCCTGGAAGCCGGACTTTTATCCGGCCGATGTCCCCGCGAAGAAGTTTCTGCACCATTACTCGACGCGGCTGAACGCCGTCGAGATCAACTACACGTTCCGGCGCCTTCCTTCCGCCAGCACGCTGCAGGGCTGGGTGGAACAAACCGCGCCGGGCTTTGTTTTTGCTTTGAAGGCGCACCAGAAGCTGACGCACATCCTGCGCCTGAAGCGGAATGAGTTCACCGAGGTTTTCTTCAAAGCGATCGATCCGTTGCGCGTGACCGGACGCTTAGGTCCTGTGCTGTTTCAGTTGCCTCCGAACCTGCCGCTCAATCTTGAACTGTTGACGGACTTCCTGCAGGACGTGCCGCCGGATGTTCCCCTGGCGTTCGAGTTCCGCAACAAGAGCTGGTTTACGGATTCTGTCTACGAGGTCCTCGAAAAGCACGGCATCGCGTTGTGCCTCGCAGAATCCGAAAAGCTCGTCGTGCCCGAACGCATCACGGCCGGCTTCGTCTACTTCCGCCTGCGCAAAGAGAGCTACACGCCAGAAGAACTCACCGAAGTAAAAGCGAAATGCGAATCGCTTGCGGCCGCTGGCAAGGATGTGTACGTCTTCTTCAAGCACGAAGAATCGCCCGCCGGCGCTTTGTACGCCGAAGGACTCCTCCGCTAAGTCAAGGCACTATTCTTCCGGTTCCGGAATCAGGACCCGCACCCGGTAGTTCATGCGATCCGCAAGATAGACGCGCCCGTCAGAGCCCATCACCATCTGCGCCGGAAAGTTCAAACGCGCCTGGTTGGCAGGACCACCATCACCCAGAAATCCAAGGGTGGGCGTTCCCGCGATCGTCGAGATGACTCCTGTTGCTCCGTTGACACGGCGCACCTGCCCGCTGCCGCCGTGGCCAATGAGGATGTTGCCCGCGGCATCCAGAACAATGCCGACAGGAGTGTTCAATCTGGATTCCGTGGCGGCAACGCCGTCAGGACCTGCCCCCAGCACACCAGTGCCCGCGATCGTCGTGATGACGCCGGTTGTCGCATCGACCTTGCGAACCCTGTGATTGTTGCTGTCCGCAATGTAGAGATTGCCCGAGGTGTCGACGGCAATGCCTCGCGGGGACGAGAGGCTCGCGCGTAACGCCGGCCCGTTGTCGCCGGCAAACGCAGCTGTACCGTTTCCGGCAACCGTTGTGATGACGCCGGTCGCACGAATGACTTTGCGAATCCGGTGATTGGAGGTGTCGGCGATATACAGATTGTCTTCCGCATCGAACGCCATGCCTTGCGGGAACGAAATGCGCGCTGCATTCGCCGGCCCCTCGTCGCCCGCGAATCCCGTAGTCGCGCTGCCGGCGTAGGTTGTGATGCCGCCGCCTTCTGCCAGCGGGCGGATTCTGCGGATGCGTGTGGGAGTGGAGACGTAGACATGTCCCAGCGAATCGACAGCGATGCCGGATGGTTGAGCGACACCCGCAGAGACCGCGGCGCCACCGTCGCCGGTCGAAGTCGCTGTGCCGTTGCCGGCCAATGTGGTGATCGCACCGGATGCCGGATCGATGACTCTGATGCGGTGGTCCAACTGGTCCGCGACGAACACCTGACCGTTTGCATCCACTCCGACGCCCACCGGAACGAGCAGGATTCCTCCATCGGTCGCGGGCAACCCGTCACCCGGGCTTTCCGTCCACGGAATTCCGGCGGCCAGCCGGATCGTCCCGGATTCGAGATGGATCGAGCGTAGCCGCTTGTTCGACGTTTCCGCCGTAATCAGCTTATGATCACCGTCTATCGTCAATCCGTTCAATGCGCCGAGGGACGCACGAATCGCGGGGCCCTCGTCAGTCGATCCGTTTGTGCCGCCGCCTGCGATGGTGGTGATGAGGCCCGTGCTCGCCGCGACCCTGCGCACGCGTCCGTTCGATGTATCCGCGATCAGGAGGTTCTGCGTATCGGGATCAATCAGAACGTCACTTGGAGCAAAGAGCCAGGCGTTGATGGCCGGGCCGTTGTCGCCACTGAAGCCCGTTTGTCCGGAGCCGGCGAAAGTAGTGATGACTCCGCTTGCCGCATCCACACGTCGAATTCGGTGGTTCTGCGAGTCGGCGATGAACAGGTTTCCGGCGGCGTCGATCGCAAGGCCCAGTGGAGTCTGCAACCGGGCGGAAGTAGCCGGTCCGTTGTCGCCCGCGAATCCCAGTTGACCATTGCCGGCAACAGTCGTGATCACTTGATCATACGCTGAGATGCGGCGGACGACGTGATTAAACGTATCCGAAAAATACAGGTTTCCTTCGGAGTCGAGGACGAGTCCACGCGGGTTCCCAATGGCCGCGGATTTCGCGGGACCGCCATCACCGCTTCGTGCGAGAGCGCCGCTCCCGGCGATCGTCGTGATCGTGCCGTCAGCGGCCACCTTGCGGATCCGCCCGTTGGACGCGTCGGAAACATAGAGGTCTCCAGATGCTGTTGCGAGGATCGCGGTGGGATTCCGGAATCTGGCTTCGGTGGCAGGCCCGTTGTCTCCCGAAAAGCCGTCTTCGCCCGTTCCGGCAAAACGGGTCACGACTCCGTCCGGACCGATTTTCAACACGGCCTGCAAGTAAAGGTCGAGTATGTAGAGCGATCCTGCTCCATCCGAGGATACGGCCGTGGGCTGCACAAGGCGCAGTTCCGAAGAGGTGACGCCATCGGGGGGCAGTGAGAGTTTGCCCGTTCCAGCGACAGTTTGAATGGTGTAGCGAGGCTGCCCCAATAGCGCGAGAGGCAGTAGAAAGAACAAGTGCTGCAAACCAAGCCGAGTATTTGTCATGAGGCTGATCCTACTCTAAGTTTGCGTAGAATGCACGAGGGATGACTCAACGATGTCGTCTCCTCACACCTGCGCTACCGGTGATAAACTCTTCTTGCCGGTTATTCACAACCCTGTTGTTTGCCGCTGTTGCTCATGCTCAACCCTCGTGCTCTACTCGTGTATCTGGCCCCGGCCACATTGTTTGCGGCTGATAGCGGACCCACTGCGACCTTCCGCCAATACTGCTTCCAATGCCATGGCAAGGCCGGCGGCGCCGCCGGATTGAACCTCGAACAACTTAGCGCCTCGACGCCTGGCGGCGATCAGTTCCTGGTGTGGGAGAAGGTCGCGGCGGCGATCGAGAATAAGCGCATGCCTCCGCCGAAGATGCCGCAGCCGGCGGACGCGGACCGGCAAAAGGCTGTGTCGTGGATCCGCACCTCATTAAAGGAGTATGCGGCGAAGCACGCGGGTGACCCGGGTCGCGTCACAGTGCGGCGGTTGACCAGCGGCGAATACGGATACACGATCCAGGACCTCACCGGTCTCGATCTCGTCAAGGTGGATCGCGATTTCGTGGCGGATTCGGTCGGCGGCGAAGGGTTCACCAATTTCGGCGACGTCCAGTTCATGCAGGACGCGAGCCTCGAACGCTACTTGCAGACCGCCAAGGCCGTCGCGGATTATGCGGTCGTCGGCTCAGGTCCGCTGAGTTTCTATCCCGATAAGGGCAAGAGCGGTCTCGAACTCTCGGCCGTGAATCGCATCCAGGACATCTATACGAAGCACGGGTTCCGCGCGACCTCGGGCGAAGGCGGCAAGCCGTTCGGCGTGGATAAATACGGCAAGGCGATCCTGGTGCTGTGGAAGTATCAGCATCGTGCCGACAAATCCGCAACGCTGGCGTCGATCGCAAAAGCCGATGGCGTGAGTGTACGCTTTGCGGAGCACCTGTGGTCCGTCATGCAGCGCAAGAACTCGGCCTATCCGACAAGCGAGGCGATTGCCCGGTGGAACTCTTTGGCAGCTTTGACCGACATCGACCGCGCGCGCGCAGCCTCCACCGAACTGCAGAATTACATCGTGAACTGGCCGCGCTTCCTGTTTGGCGCCGGTGCGCCTGCTGAAGGCGGCCTGGGCGACGAGCGTGCGCTCGTAATCACCGATGAATCGGTGCAGGCGGAAGCCAAGCAGAAACTGCGCTTCAATATTATCGGTCGTGCGCGGGATCAGAAGAAGTTCCAGCGCGTGTACCTGTCGACGGTGTCCGTGAATCCGGACGCGAAGTCCGGCAAGCCCGTCGTGTACTGGCGCAACGCGCGCCTGCGGATCCGCGGCGCGGACAAGGCCTTTGGACCTCCGGTTTCGCTGGCGTCGACGACCGATGCGGAATCCGCGAAGCGTCTCGGATTCGGCGCCAACGGCCTGAAACCGGAAGACTTCGCGACCACCGGCGACGTGTCGACCTACTTCGACATCCCGATGCCGGACAAGGGCGGCACGTTTGAACTGCAGGTGGATGTCGAGATCGGCGAAGGCGACTCGGTGGTCCGCTGCGTGCTCGCGGATAAAGAAGATATTTCCACCGGACGCCCGGTGTCGGTGCTGGCTGCAAATCCCGCGAACCCTGCGTACGCCGCGTGGAAGGCTAACATTCTCGACTTCGCTGCGAACTTACCCAGTGTGTCGCACGGCGAGCCGACGCCCGCGGACAAGGACGCGATCCCCGCGCCTTATGACAATACGTACAACCAGCCGGAACGCGACTCCTTCCACGTCAAAGTGAAGTACTGGCGCGTCGATCGCTTCATCTACGAGAAGATGCTCGACGACGAAACGCGCCGGAAACTCGACTACGCCTGGAATGATCTGCTTGGCTCCTTCGAGTACCACGACGCGTTCCTGGATTTTGTCGCCGCGAAGTACAAGCTGGACCTCAAGGGCAAAGGCATCGCGGACCTCGATGACGCTTTCATCCGCGCGCTGCCCGCCGAACCCCGCAAGTACGTCGAGTCGCTGCGGCGCGAGTTCCTGTCGGTTCGGGACGCGCAGCTTTCCGGCCAACCGGGGCACATCAACGACTGCCTGGAATTCGCGAATAAAGCCTGGCGGCGTCCGCTGACGGATTCCGAAAAGCAGGGTTTGAAGGCCTTCTACGCGCGCCTTCGCGAACAGGGCAAGCTCGACCACGATAAGGCGATTCGCGCGGTTCTGGCGCGGATCCTGGTGGCCCCGCAGTTCCTGTACCGGCTCGAGCAGACCTCTTCGAACTCCCGCGCGCTGACCAGTTGGGAACTCGCCAGCCGCTTGAGCTACTTTCTCTGGTCCTCGGTGCCGGACGACGAACTGCGACGCGCCGCTGCCGCGAACGAGCTCACGGATCCCGCGCAACTCGACAAGCAGGTGAAGCGCATGCTCGCGCATCCCAAGGCGCGCCGCTTCGCCAACGAGTTCTTCGGACAGTGGCTGGGCTTCTATCGCTTCGATCAGTTCATCGGCGTCGACAGCACGCGCTTTCCCGAGTTCAACGAAGAGATCAAGTCCGCGATGTACGACGAGGCCGTGTCGTTCTTTGAATACATCGTGCGCCAGAACCGCCCGGTCGAAGAGATCCTCACCGCGAACTACACCTTCCTGAATCAGCCGCTCGCCAAGCACTACGGCGTGAAGCAGCCCGTGAAATCCGCGACCAAGGTCGAGAAGGTCGATCAGGCGGACAACCGAGGCGGCGTGCTGCGGCTCGGCGCCGTACTCGCGTCAACTTCTGCGCCTTTGCGCACCAGTCCCGTGAAGCGCGGCGACTGGATGCTGCGCCGGATCCTCGGGACCCCGACGCCTCCGCCACCTGCTGACGCGGGTTCCCTGCCGGCAGACGAAAAGGCCTTTGGCGGATTGTCGCTGCGAGAAAAGCTGGAACTCCACAAGCGCAACGCAACCTGCGCCGGCTGCCATACGCGCATCGATCCGCTCGGCTTCCCGTTTGAGAAGTACGATCCGGTGGGACGTGTGCGCGAAACCTATTCCGACGGCAAGCCCGTGCAGGATTCGGCCACGACAGCCGACAAGTTCGACATCCAAGGCGTCAACGGACTGATCTCGTACCTCAAGAACCACGAAGAGCAGGTCCTCGGCAATATGTCGCGCAAGATGCTTGGCTACGCTTTGGGACGCACGACGCTCGCCTCCGATCAGCCGCTGGTCGACAAGATCGTGCAATCCGGTGGTAAAGCCACCGTCGTGCAGATGGTCACCGAAATCGTCACCAGCAGCCAGTTCCGTTATCGCCGTGCCGAACAGCCCGGTAACCCCGCCGTCGCCGAACTCCGTCCTCAACAAAGGAAGAAACCATGAAGTTGAACCGCCGCAATTTTCTCCGTGGGACCGGCGTTGCGCTCGCGCTGCCGTGGATGGAATCGCTCGCCCCTGCTGCGACAACGACTGGCGCGAGCAAGCCGCCGACGCGATTCGCCTGCGTCTACTTCTCGAATGGAGTCGAGCCGGAACACTGGTGGGCGAAGGGCAGCGGCGCGACCATGGAAATCGGCCCCGGCCTGACGCCGATGATGCCGCATCGGGCGGACATGACGTTCATCCGCGGACTCTACAACCATCAGGCGTTCATTTCCACGAGTCCGCACCTGGGCCGGAATCCGAACCTGCTGTCGGGCGCGAAGGTCAGCCTCGATCCCGCAGACATCCGCGTCGGCACGTCGTTCGATCAGGTGCTCGCGCGCGAGATCGGCAGCCATACGGCGGTTCCCAGTCTGGTGCTCGGTATCGAACCGAACGAACTGCGACTCGAAGACGGCCTGTCGATGGTCTACGGATCCTGCATTTCGTGGACCTCGCCGACCAAGCCCGCCACCAAAGAGATCTACCCGGCGCGTACCTTCGACATGCTCGTCGGTGACGGCAGCGGCCGCGAACTAGACCGCAGCATCCTCGACGCCGTCCTCAAAGAGACGCACGAACTGCAACCGCGCATCAGCCGCGGCGACAAGACCAAACTCGACGAGTATCTCGAATCGATCCGCGACATCGAAAAGCGAATCGAACGAGCCAAGCGCGAAGAGCGCATCGAAGGCTGGAAGCCGACGCTGACAAAACCGAACATGCCGAGGCCTGCCGACGCGATCCCGCAGGACGTCCCCGCGCACATGAAGTTGATGCTCGACCTCATCGTGCTCGCGTTCCAGATGGACAAGACGCGCCTCGCAACGCTGATGCTCAACAACGACCTGTCGCAGATGAACTTCAAGTTCGTCGAAGGCGTGAAGGGCGCACTGCATCTCGATCTCACGCACAACGGCAAGGCGCCGGCCGCCGAGGCGATGTATCTGAAGACGAACCAGTATCACGTCCAGCAGTTCGCGTATCTGATCGACCGGCTGAAGAAGATCGATGAAGGCGGCCAGTCGCTGCTCGACAGTTCGATCCTCATGTGTTGTTCGAGTCTGTTCGACGGCGACACGCACGGCGCCGATCAGTTGCCGATCCTGCTGGCGGGCAAGGGCAATGGGACCCTGCAGCCGGGCCGGATCCTCGATTATCTCGACAAGGGTAACGACAACCGCCGCGCCTGCAGCCTGTATCTGTCGCTCATGGACAAGATGGGCGTCAAGCTCGAACGCTTTGGCGACACGGACAAGCGCCTCGTCGAAGTCTGATATCGTGCTTACATGATGACGACACAACTCTCGCGCCGCTCCCTGTTGGCGGCCGCGGCAGCAGCGGTTCCGTCGATTGGACTCGCTGCCGGGAAGAAGATCCCCGTCGGCCTCGAACTGTTCTCCGTTCGCAACGAACTTGGCAAGGATCTCACGGGCACCGTGAAGGCGGTGGCCAAGATGGGCTACCAGGGCGTCGAGTTCTTCTCACCTTATTACTCGTGGTCGATCGATCAGACCAAGGAGATGCGTAAGCTCCTCGACGACCTCGGCATCAAGTGCTTCTCCACGCATAACGGCCGCAATGCGTTTGCGCCGGAAAACCTCGCGAAAACGGTCGAGATGAACACCATCCTCGGCAGCCGTTTCGTGGTGATGGCCAGCGCAGGCCGGGTCGAAGGCGGCGCCGACGGCTGGAAGAAGGTTGGCGAAACACTCCAGAACTCGGTGGCGAAGTTGAAGCCCGCCGGCATGCTGCCCGGCTTCCACAACCATCAACTCGAGTTCAAGCCTCTCGAAGGCGGCGGCAAGCGTCCGCTCGAAATCATCGCCGAGAATTCCAGCAAGGACGTCGTGTTGCAACTCGACGTCGGCACCTGCGTCGAAGTCGGCTACAACCCGATGGAATGGATCAAGCAGCATGCGGGACGCATCAAGTCGATCCACTGCAAGGAATGGTCGAAGGACAAAGGCTACAAGGCGATCTTCAATGAAGGCAACGCTCCGTGGCTCGACATCTTCAAGACCGCGGAAAAGGTCGGCGGCGTCGAGTTCTACCTGATCGAACAGGAAGGCTCGGATTACACGCCGTTCGAGACCGCGCAGAAGTGCCTCGACAACTACAAGGCGCTGCGTTCCGGCAAAGCCAAGAAGACCACCTAACACTACTTCAAATGAGCACCATCAATCGCATTGAGGTGCACGTATTTCAGTTCGACGCGCCGAATCTTGGATCTGCAGGCGGATCTGCGATCGGCGCGTTGGGCTGTAAGCGGGGCGCCGTCACCAGACTGACCAAGTACGCGACGGTCATCCAAACCTCCAACGGACTCCGAGGCGAATACGTGACCCACTGGGTCGGATCCGCCTCCGCGCTCGGCCAGACCCTCATGCTCGCGCCGTATCTGATTGGCCGCGAGGCTGAGCATCGCGAGGAAATCTACGACGACCTCAAACGCGAAGCCCGGCAGTTCGACCACATGGGCCATGGTCCGCTGGACATCGCCCTGTGGGACCTCGCCGGCAAGAAGTACAACGCCTCGGTGTCCGAACTCCTCGGCGGCTATCGCAAGCGCCTGCCCGCTTATGCGTCGACCTACATGAGCGATCGCAACGGCGTGCTGTCTTCGAAGGAGGCGCATGGGGAATTCGCGCTGCAGTGTCGCGAACTCGGCTACCGCGCCTACAAGATCCACGGCTGGAACGAAGGCGACAAACGCGAGGAAGCCGCGAATGTCCTGCATGTGCGCAAGACCGTCGGCGACACGATGGAACTCATGATCGATCCCGCGTGCCAGTTGCGGACCTTCGCCGACGCGCTCTATGTCGGCCGCGCCTGCGACGAGGCGAACTTCTTCTGGTACGAGGATCCGTTCCGCGATTCCGGCGTCTCCGCCTACGCGCACAAGAAGCTGCGCCAGATGATCAAGACCCCGCTGCTGCAGACCGAGCACGTCCGCGGACTCGAGCCGAAAGCCGACTTCCTCATCGCCGAGGGTACAGACTTCCTGCGCGCGGATCCCGAATACGATATGGGGATCACCGGCTGCATGAAGATCGCGCACATGGCGGAGTCGTTCGGCGTCGATTGCGAGGTCCACGCCAGCGGACCCGCGCATCGCCACTGTATGTCCGCGATGCGGAACACGAACTACTACGAGGTCGCGCTCGTCGGCCCGGGGACTCCCAACGCTGTTCCGCCGATCTACAAGTGCGGCTACAACGAGATGCTCGAAGGCGTCGGCAAAGACGGCTGCTTCCCGGTGCCGGAAGGTCCCGGCCTCGGCGTCGTCTACGACTGGGACTTCATCGCGGCGAACCGCACCGCGCTACACGTGATCGAATGACCTCGCGCCGATCTCTGCTGCTCGCGCCGCTGTTGGGTGTGGCAGTCAAAGCCCAGGCGAAGAAGCCGCCGCTCAATATCGTCCTCATTCTCGCCGACGACCTCGGCTGGTCGGATCTCGGCTGTTACGGCGCGGACCTCCACGAGACGCCGAACATCGATCGTCTCGCGCGCGAAGGCGTCCGCTTCACGCAGGCGATGTCCGCCTCGCCCGTCTGCTCGCCGACCCGCGCCTCGATCATGACCGGCAAACATCCCGCGCGGCTCGGCATGACGATCTGGCACGAGGGAGCGGTGACGTCGCAAGCCGGCAAGCCGCAGGGGAACCGGAAACTCATCGAGGCCGTCGCGGAACCAAACCTGTCGCTCAAAGAAACCACCGTCGCTGAGGTCCTGCACGATGCCGGCTACCGGACCGCGGTCGTCGGCAAATGGCATCTCGGAACCGCCGGCTTTGGTCCCGAGACACAAGGCTTCGACATCAACGTCGGAGGCACGCACTGGGGCGCCCCAGCGACGTTCTTTCATCCCTTTCGCGGATCCCAACGTTTTGGCGGTGAGTTTCGATATGTTCCCGGACTCGGGTTCGGCAAGCCCGGCGATTACCTCACCGATCGCCTGACCGACGAAGCGATCCGCATCGTCGACGAAGCCTCGCCGCAACCATTCTTCTTATACCTGGCGCATCACGCCCCGCACACGCCGATCGAGGCGAAAAAGGAAATCGTCGAGAAGTACAAGGCGAAACTGACGCCCGGGATGCACCACCAGAACGCGACCTACGCAGCGATGATCGAGAGCTTTGACGAAAGCGTGGGGCGGATCCGCGACCACCTGCGCAGGCGCGGCATCGACCGGCAAACCGTAATCATTGTTACATCGGACAACGGCGGATTCATCAACGAATCCGAAGGTCACAAGGTAACGGACAACCATCCGCTGCGCTCCGGCAAGGGCGCCCTCTATGAAGGCGGCATCCGCGTGCCGCTGATCGTCTACTGGCCCGGTGTCACCAAAGGCGGCAGCGTCACCTGCGACGAACCGGTCGTCTCCACCGATCTCTTTCGAACCATCTGCGATCTCGCCGGCCAGGCGCCGCCAACCGCAGCCACTACCGATGGACTCAGCCTGGTCCCGCTGATCAAAGACCCATCCCACCGTCTTCCGCGCGAGGACTTCTTCTTCCACTACCCGCACTACTACGCGACCACGTCTCCGGTGAGCGCGATCCGCACACGCGACTGGAAACTTCTCGAATACTACGAGGACGGCCACGTCGAACTCTACGATCTCCGCAACGACCCCGAAGAGCGGCACGATGTCGCGAATTCGAACGCCGAGCGGACAGCGTCCATGCGCTCGCGGCTCAACGCCTGGAAGCGTGAAGTCAACGCACGGCTTCCACGTCCCAGATGATGACGAATCCGTGAATTCCGCCGCTCAGTGAATGAACGCCAACCGCTTGATTGACTTCAACTTGGTGATATGACATCATGCAGGTATTCAGCTTCAGGATTGCGGCACGAGATGAGGTTTCCAACCCAGCTTCACTACGACCCCTTGTGCTCGCGTGACTAGTAAACAAGGAAAGGAGAATACATGCGCATAGATCGCATCGTCCCAAGTGGCGGACTCAGGCTCGCGTTGGCCGTTCTAGCAACCATGATCGGCTTGCTCGCACAGTCTGACAACTCGTCCATCTCGGGTATTGTTAAAGATTCCAGCGGTAGCGTCGTTCCTAATGCGAAGGTTATTGTTCGCAACGAAGGCACCGGGTTCGAACGTCAGACCACGACCAACGAGTCCGGGTTCTACACCGCAACCAATATCGCCCCCGGCTACTACACGGTGACTGTCGAAGCCACCGGCTTTAAAGCATTCAGCAAGTCCCGCAACAAACTGGAGGCGGCCATCCCGCTCCAGGTCAACGTCGACCTCTCGATTGGTCAGGTCACGGAAACAGTCAAGGTTGAGGCGAACATCGCCCAGTTGAACACTGAAACTGCCACGGTCGGCAAGACCGTCGAACAGCAGCAGATTCAGAATCTCGCGCTGAACGGCCGCAACCCGCTCTTCCTCGCGATGTTGAAGCCCGGCGTTCGCCGTGGTTCGGCGATGACTGGCTTCAGCTACGGCCTCGATTCCGGTGGTCTCACGATCAACGGCGGCCGTTCGCAGGACTCGCTCATCACGTTTGACGGCGCCGTCGGTATCCGCACCCGCGCCAATGGCACCTCGGTCGGCACCGCCGACGCGGACACCATCCAGGAAGTCCAGGTTCTCACCGCCAACTACTCGGCCGAATACGGCCGTTCCGGCACCGGCCAGATCCGTATGGTCACCCGTTCCGGCGGCAAGGATTTCCACGGTTCAGCTTACGAGTACTTCCGCAACGACGCTCTCGACGCCAACAGTTGGTCGCGCAACCTCAGCGCGGCTTCGGCTTTCGTGCCCGCCCTGCGTTACAACCAGTTCGGTTTCAACGTGAGCGGCCCGGTCACGATCGGAAAGTTCAACAAGAACCGCGACAAGCTGTTCTTCCTCTTCGCGCAGGAATACGTTCGCCGCCGTTTTGTGGACACCTCCTTCCAGCGCGTTCCGACTGCATTGATGCGCACCGGTAACTTCAGCGAATTGAACGGACCCAGCATCTACTACAACGC
>CAZVKC010000004.1:86523-90992 GCA_964627455.1 uncultured Solibacteraceae bacterium
GCGGTTTCGACTACGCGATCACCGACTGGTCGCGTCCGAACACCACCGGCAGCGTGGCCCACACCTGGACCCTCGGTCCGACGATGATCAACGAATTCCTGATCTCGGGTTCCGTGGACCGCGTCCGCATTGGCATCGACCGCACGGGCGAACGCTACCTGCGCAGCCGCTCGGGCATCAACTACCAGTACATCTTCCCCGACCGCAAGGAAATTTTCGACAAGGTTCCGACCATCGAAATTCCGAACGTCGGCACCATCGACGGTGGTCCGTATCCGTCCAGCTCGGCGGGCCCGATCTACAACATCTCGAATAACTTCACGAAGATTCTCAACAACCACACCTTCAAGTTCGGTGTGTTGTGGGAACGTTCGGGCCAGAACGACTTCGACCAGATCAACGTGTCGGGCGTCCCCGGCGGAACCAACAACCAGAACGGCCGCTTCATCTTCAACGATGCGCGTCCGGGCGGCGCTCCGGGCACAGGCACGGGTCTCGCCAACGCCGCGATGGGCCTCTTCTCAACCTACGCGGAAATCGGACCTCGCGCTTACACTCCGTATCGCAGCCACATGTTCGAGTTCTTCGGTCAGGATTCCTGGCGCGTCAGCTCGAAGCTGAAGTTCGAACTCGGCTTCCGCGGCACCTGGATGAACGGCTATTACAAGTCCCTCTGGGGCAACATCGCGGTCTTCCGTCCGGACAAGTATGATCCGTCGAAGGCTGCCGTGCTCGACCGTGCCACCGGTAACCTGATCTCGGGTGACCGCTACAACGGCGTCATCATCCCGGGCTCCGCGTTCCCCGACGCCGGCAAGGGCCGCGTTCCGGCAATCGACAGCGGGCAGTTCAATCGCCTGCTCGACGGCGGCAGCCCCTACCCGGCTCCGAACCAGTTCAACGTGATGCCTCGCTTCGGCATGGCCTACTCGATTACCAACAAGGACGTCGTTCGCGCCGGCTTCGGTGGGTTCATCTCCCGTCCTGGCGTCTACGACAGCGTCTTCCTTGGCGGCAATCCGCCGTGGCAGCCGATGGTCTCCGTGACCAACGGCGTTGCGGACAACCCGGGCGCCGGCGGTCAGACTGCCTTCCCGCAGTTCTTCATGACCATCGACCCCAAGTACAAGATTCCGCGCGGTTACAACTGGAACGCCACCTACCAGCGTCAGATCACTTCTGACACGGTTGTCGAAGTCGGCTACATCGGCACGGCGGGCAACTACCTGTCGCGTGAACGCGATCTCAACCAGCTGCCGACGGGAACCACGTTCCAGGCGGCGAATGCCGGCGCCAACGTGAACTTCCTCCGTCCGTACAAGGGTTTCGCCAACATCCCGATGCTCGAGCACTCCGGCCGCAGCACCTACCACGGCCTGCAGCTGGAACTCACCCGCCGCTTTTCGAAGGGCCTGAGCTATGGTATGGCGTACACCTTCTCGAAGACGATGGACAACAACTCTGGTCCGCGTGACGGCTTCATCGACGTCTACAACCAGGGTCTGAACTGGGGCAAGTCGGCCAACGACGTCCGCCATATCTCGATCAACAACTTCATCTGGGAGATGCCGTTCTTCAACAACTCCTCGAACAAGTTGGTGAAATCGACGATCGGTGGCTGGCAGTTGTCCGGCACGATTCAGTTCCAGACCGGCTCGCCGATCACCATCGGCAACGGGGACGACTACCTGGGCATCGGTTCCAGCAACACCAAGCCTTGGAACCTCAATGGCAACCCGGATCGTCCGATGCAGTTCGCCGACCGCAACGCCAATCTGAACTACTCGGGTGTGACGAACTTCTGGTTTAACCCGACCGTCGGTGGCTCTGCCTGGGCAACCAAGCCGGCCAACGGCGCACTGCCGAACCAGAATCGCAACTCGATCTCGTTCAACAACGTCGGCTTCCAGAACTGGAACGCGGCCCTCTTCAAGCGCTTCGCCTTGACCGAGCGGCAGAGCGTGCAGTTCCGCGCCGAGTTCTTTAACTTCCCGAACCACCCGAACTGGAATGGTGTGGACACCAACCCCACCTCCTCCACCTTCGGCATGGTTACCAGCAAGAGCAGCGAACGCAACATTCAGTTGAGCCTCCGCTACTCGTTCTAAGCTGAAACCGCATCCGTAACCGGAAAGGCCCGCCGGATTCCTCCTCGTGAGGATCTCCGGCGGGCCTTCCGCTTTTCAGATTTGCCGTATCAGCTACTAGATCACGATCTCGGCTTCGATCGTCACCGTCGCGCGAACCTCGAGATTGCCGGCCTCGATCGGGGTTGGCGCACCAGCCGCAACACCCGCGCCGAGATTATCGCGAATCGAGGTGATGGTCACGGAAGTCGAATCCGCTGCAGCAAGAATCCGGCCGACACGGCCGCCGAGTCCCTGCGCGATGGCCTCGGCCTGCGCGCGCGCCTGCTGGGTCGCGAGCCGCAACGCCTGTGCCTTCGCCGGCTGGGGATCCTTCAACGAAAAGCTGATTCCACCAACGACGTTCGCGCCGGCTTTGGTTCCCACGTCAATGATCCGGCCTGCCAGCGAGGTGTCGCTCATGGTGACCAGGACGCTGTTGGTCGCGGTGTAGCCGGCGATGACCGACGGCATCCCCGCGCCCGGCGACCGGTAAATCGGAGAAACATTGAAGCCAACCGTGCGAATCTCGGCGAAGGTTCCAATGGCTTTGCGAACCTCGTTCAAAACGTTGGTGAGGATGTCCGCGTTGCGTTGCGTAGCTTCCTCGGCAGTTTGACCTTGCGTGGTGACGCCGAGCGTCAGCCTCGCCTGATCGGGCTTGATGGAAACGACTCCGTCCCCGGAGGCTCGAATGAATGGAGTCCGCGCGGCGGTGGTCTGTGCCTGCGCCAGTGTGGCGCAAACGGCGAGAACGGGCAGGAAGAATTTAAGTAGTTGCATGAAAGGTCCTTCTTACTGTAGACAGACCTGCCGGCGATTTGTCTACAAACGGTAGTCCGCGGACTCCCGGCTGAAGTGCGGATTGAAGTAAGGATCGTGGCGGATCCACTCGTCCCAGGTGTCGAGAAACAGCGCACGGTCGAGAAGATTGCAGTCACCCTGATCGAGCCGGGATTCGCGATGCAAGAGCTTGGCTCGTGGCGTGAACACGTTCCGCAGGCCCAGGTCCCGCCGAAGCCGCAGGCACAAGTCGATGTCCTGATACTGTTCCTGATAATGCTCGTTCAGGCCGCCAACCTGATCGTAACGGGACCGCCTGACCATGAGGCAGGCGCCCGTCACCGCCGATACCTCCCGGGCGCACGCCAGTGAACCCGCGTATCCATCCGAGTCCTCGGGGAACCCGCGCATCACATGATCTGCGGCGCCGCGCAGCCCGAGGACGACGCCCGCGTGTTGCACGCTGCGGTCATCATCCGGATTGAGCAGCAGCGCGCCCGCCGCGCCGGCATCCGGCAACTCGGCATAGTGCAGCAACTCTTCAATCCAGTTGGGCGTCAGCACCTCGATGCCGTTGCTCAGCAAGACCAGGAACTCACCCCGCGCCGCCTCGCGAATCGCGCGGTTGGTGATGCCCGCGAGGCTGTGCGTCCCGGCACACACGATCCGCTCGATGCCCGGTTCCGCCATCTTATGCAAGGCGTCCGGATCCGCCGTCTCGTTGTCGGCGCAGAGGATTTGAAGGTCCGGATACGTGGATCCCTGCCGGATGCTGTCGAGGCAGGTGACGAGCATATCCGGTGCGTCGTGCGTCGGAATGACGATGCTCACCAGCGGATGCGTCTTGCGCGGACCGGGCACGATCGACACGCGATGCGGCGCCGCCCCGGGTTGCGCGGACGCGTTCCTGCCGGTGCGTTGCAGATGTTCCTGTACAGCTGCCTGCTGCAGAGGTCCGATGCGATCCTTGGCGTCAGCCGCGCTGGCGAGGGACCCCTCAGCGCGCCGCCAATGGTACAGGATCTCGGGGATATGCTCGACGCGGCCGGGGCATTGCTCCGTATAGCGCAGGAAGAATTCAAAGTCCTGCACCCCGTCGAAACGCGGGTCGAATCCGCCGCAGCGCTGGGCAAGGTCGCGTCGCACGCAGAGCAGGTGTCCCACATACATCACCCCCAGAAAATACTCAGGCGACCACGCGGGCTTATGAAACGGTTCCGACCTCTTGCCGCCCTGTGCAGCGACCTTATCCGAGTCCGTGTACACGGCGTCGACATCTTCGGTGAAGCGTTCCAGGCAGAGCCGGATCGCTTCGGGATCGAGCAGGTCGTCGTGATCCAGCAGGCAGACGATGTCCGCACGCGCGAGGCCGAGCGCGTGATTCGTGGCGCCGCTGATGCCGCGGTTCGCGCCCGTTTTTTCGAATCGGAAACGGCCTTCGCCACAGATGGCCGCGAGGCGTGCCGCATAAGGTTGGTAGGCCGTATCTGTCGAGCCGTCGTCGACCACGATCCACTCCCAATCCCCGCAGGTCTGATCCAATACCGACACCGCAGCGGC
>CAZVKC010000004.1:91092-96086 GCA_964627455.1 uncultured Solibacteraceae bacterium
TTGCGCTGGCGCTCCAGCCAGGCGCGGTAGGCCTTCAGGATCACGCGCCGGCCTCGCCGGTTCGCTGAAGTGCCGCCGCCGCATTGGGCAGGAGCAACTCGTCATCCGTCAAATTCGGCGAAAAATACGGGTCGCCCGCGGCCAGCACCTGCGCCCAGCGATCCAGAAAAAAGCGGCGTTCGTGATAGCCGATGCCCGTCTTGCGTGTGGTCGATTCGGCGTGTTCCATCCGCGCGCGGCCTTCAAAGATGATGCGATAACCCGCCTGTACGACGCGCAGGCAGAGGTCCACGTCGTTGTAGTTGACGGGGAATACTTCGTCGAAGCCTTCGAGTTGCCGGAAGGTCCCGGCGCGCATCAGCAGGCAGGCGCCGGTTACCGCGGACACCTCGCGGGTCATTGTCAGCCAGGGCCAGAGCGGACTTCCGTGGCTGAGCCGGCCCGGGTGTCCCGCGCCGTTGGGTGTCCCGGCCAGCACGCCGGCATGCTGGATTCTGCCGTCTGGAAAGTACAGCAACGCGCCGGCCGCGCCGACCTCCGGCCTCTGTGCCTGCGCAACCATCGCGTCCAGCCACAGGGATCCCATATGTTCGAGCGGGGTCACGTCGTCGTTGAGGAACAACAGAAGTTCCCCGCGCGCCCTGGACGCGGCAAGATTGCACATCCTGCCGAAGTGAAACGCTTCGCTGTATTCGACTGGCGTCGCCTGATGCCGCGCGGCCACGCTTCGCAGCGCGTCATCCTGCCCCTGCCCGATGTGCAGCACGGCCAAAAGTTCCGTTTGCCGGCGAACCGGCTGCAGCGCCTGGAAGCAGGTGTCCAGCAGTTGCGGCGACCGCGAGCATACGATGATGCTCGTCAACGCCTTCGACGCAGGCCTCGCTACCGGGTGGAATTTGTATTCACGCGACGACGCCCGATGAAACAACACGCGAGGCACGCGCGCATACGTGGCGGCATCGCTGTTCAAGCGCTCGAGATAACAGCCGCCGATATAGTCGCAGTGCTCGAACAGTTCCGGCGACCATCCCGGCCGGAAGACAGGACTGTGTCTCGCGCCCGATGCGGGATCCATCACGTCCTCATCCGCGTAGACGCGGGAAGCGCCCGTTCGTTCGGCCTCGCGCATCAGCCAGTAAACGGCGTCTTCCGACACGCGTACGCCGTCCTCGAGCACCAGCCGGTATCGCGCGGAATCCAGTTCCACTGCGGGTCCACGGCGTTCGGAACGCAGGTACTCTTCATAAGTCGCAGGCTTTGGAGTCTGGCCGGTGACCTTGAGGTACAGCGGATGAAAACGGGAATGCAGCAGCTTCTGGCCCGCCCAATACCGCGCCGCATCCAGCTTCGAGAAAACCGCCGCCATTCAGATCCCAGGATATCGTCAGCAGTTACACTGATAGCTTGGCTCGCCTGTTTCATGACGAAAAACGCTGACAAAGTCGTCGGCTACCTGATCGTACTCGCCATTCTCGCCGGAGCCTTTTTCTTCTGGCTGCACGGAGTTGGCGCTTTCGACTGGCAACGGTTCCTGCTGAACTTTCGCGATGCGGACTGGTTCTGGCTGACGACAAGTCTCGTCCTGATCGGCGGCAGCTACCTGGGACGCACCATCCGCTGGGATCTGATGCTCCGGCCGATGCGTCCGAAACCGCTGTTCGGACCCATCCTGTCCGCCACCGTAATCGGCTTCACCGCCACAGTCTTTTTCGGACGCGCCGGCGAATTCGTGCGCCCCTACCTGATCGCGCGGCGCGAGAACGTCAGCGTCTCGTCCCAGATCGCGATCTGGGTTGCCGAGCGGATCTTTGATCTCCTGATGGTCCTCGCGCTGTTTGGATTCGGCCTTGCGCAAGTGCGGCAAATCGCGAGTCCCAAGACGGCGATGATCCTGCAGGCGGGCGGTTGGGCTCTCGGCGTGATGAGCGTCGTCTGCCTGCTGGCAGTTCTGGGATTCCGCTTCTTTCACGACGGCCTGCAGGCGCGCCTGCTCGACGCGCTCGCGTTCCTGCCGGAACAACCGCTCGCGCGCATCACGAAATTCCTCGACTCCTTCGGCGAGGGGATGCTCGCCACACGCGACACGCGCAGCCTGATTTTGCTTGTCCTCTATTCGGTCGCCGAGTGGATCATTCTCGTGCTCTGCACCTATGCCGCGCTGCACAGCCTGCCCGGCACTTCGTCGATCTCGTTCCAGGACACGATCGTCGTATTGGGCTTCGTCGCATTCGGACATTCCGTGCAATTGCCGGGCATCGGAGGCGGCAGCCAGGTCGCCACGCTCTTCGTTCTCACCGAGCTGTACGGCGTCAGCGCAGAGGCCGCAAGCGCCGCCGCACTACTGCTCTGGGTCGTCAATATTGTCGCCATTGTGCCGTTTGGACTGGTGCTCGCGCTGCGTGAAGGCTTACATTGGAAAGAAATGAGGAATTGGGAGCAGCCCGCGGTATGATGTGCCCGTTCTGCCAGTTCAAAGAAGACAAAGTCATCGACTCGCGCGAAAGCAAAGAGGGTGATGTCATCCGCCGCCGCAGGCAATGCCTGAAGTGCGAGCGCCGCTTTACGACCTACGAACGCAGCGACGAGATCCCGTTCATGGTGATCAAAAAAGATGGGCGGCGCGAGAAGTTCGACCGGCAGAAGGTGCTCAACGGACTTCTGAAGGCCTGCGAAAAGCGCCCGATCGGCATGGGCAAACTGGCCGAGATCGTCGACTCGGTCGAAACTCGTCTGGTGGAATCGGCGGATCGTGAACTGTCGACCACAGAAATCGGCGAGATGCTCATGAATGAACTGCAGCAACTCGACAAGATCGCGTATGTTCGATTCGCCTCCGTCTATCGCGACTTCCAGGACGTCGAGGCGTTCCTCTCCGAATTGAAAGACGTGCTGCAGAAGCGCAGCTAGCTACACAAGGAATCACCAACAACCCATGCAGTGGAGTAAGCTCTTCATCCCCACCCTGCGCGAGAACCCTGTCGACGCAGAGGTGGTCAGCCATCAGTTGCTGTTGCGCGCCGGCTACATCCGGCAGCTTTCGGCGGGCATTTACAACTACCTGTATCTCGCCAACCGCTCGATCCTGAAGATCACCAACATCGTCCGCGAAGAGATGGATCGCATCGGCGCGCAGGAGATGTACCTGCCGGGCCTCAATCCAGCCGAAGTGTGGCAGGAATCGGGCCGCTGGGACGTGATGGGCCAGAACATGTTCCGCCTGCGCGACCGCTGGGGCCGCGACCTCTGCCTCGGCATGACGCACGAAGAGGTGATGACCTTCATCGCGCGCGGCGAACTGCGCTCGTACAAGCAACTCCCGCAGATCTGGTATCAGATCCAGACCAAGTTCCGCGACGAACCGCGTCCCAAGAGCGGCCTGCTGCGCGTGCGGCAGTTCATCATGAAGGACTCGTACACGTTCGACATGGACGCAGCGGGTCTGGACGCCGCGTACAACAAGCATCATGAAGCCTATTGCCGGATCTTCGACCGCTGCGGTTTGAAGTACATGGCCGTCGAAGCGCATTCCGGAGCCATGGGCGGCAGCCAGTCGCACGAGTTCATGGTGGAATCGAACGCCGGCGAAGATTTCGTCGCCGTGTGCGAACCCGCCGGTTATTACGCGAATCTCGAGAAGGCGGAGTCGGTTCCCAAGCCGCCTGCCGTGCCGGATCCCGAAGGCGACCTCGAACCCGAGAAGTTCCACACGCCCGGCAAGAAGACCATCGCGGAAATCTCCGAATTCACGGGCCTGCCGGCGACCTCGCAGATCAAGAGTCTCGTCATGATGGCGGACAACAAGCCCGTGCTGGCGCTGGTCCGCGGCGATCATTCGATGCACGAGACGAAGTTCGCGAGCGCCTGTGGCGGCGCGCAGGACGTTCGTCCGGCGCATCCCGAAGAGATCCGCGATCTGTTCGGCGGCACGAGCGCGGGTTCGCTCGGTCCGATCGGCGTGACGAACATGCGCATCATCGCCGACAACGCGCTCAAGGGCCGCAAGAACATGATCTGCGGCGCGAACGTCGACGACTATCACTTGAAGAACGTCACGCCGGACGAGGACTTCAAGGCCGAGTACTTCGACCTGCGGCAGGTCGAAGAGGGCGATATGTGCGTCGGCTTCGATGCGCCGATCCGCGTGGTGAAGACCGTCGAAATCGGGCATATTTTCAAGCTCGGCTACAAATACTCGGAATCGATGGGACTGCGTGTGCTCGACCAGAACGGCAAGGAAGTGACGCCGATCATGGGTTCGTACGGCATCGGCATCGAACGCATCCTCACCTGCGCGATCGAGTTGTTCAACGATAAAGACGGCATGTCGCTGCCGCCCGCGATTGCTCCGTTCCAACTCGTCGTGACGCCCGCGAACCTGGCCGACGCCGCGCAGCGCGAGACCGCGCAGAAGCTTTACGAAGAAGCGAAGGCCGCCGGCATCGACGCGCTGTTCGATGATCGCGACGAGCGCCCGGGCGTGAAGTTCAAAGACGCGGACCTGATCGGGTTCCCGTACCGCATCACCGTCGGCAAGAAACTCGCACAGGGCGTGGTGGAAGTCGTCACGCGCCGCACGCGCGAAACCGTCGATGTGCCGGTCGCCGAAGCGGTCGCGAAGGTCAAGGAACTGCTGGGATGACGAACTGGGCGGAGATCCGGCGCGAGTTTCCAGCGCTCGAGAAATACACGTTCCTGAACTCCGCCACCTACGGGCAGACGCCCCGGCGCGCGGTGGCGGCGATACAGGGACACCTCGCACGCCGGGACGAACTCGCCTGTACGGATTTTCTGTCCTGGTTCGACGACATCGACCGGATCCGCGAGTCGTGCGCGAAGCTCGTTCATTGCGATGCGGGCGATATCGCGTTCGTTCACAACGCATCGATCGGTCTCGCGACCTTCCTCAACGGCGTCGCGTGGCGCGAAGGCGATGAGGTGCTGACGATCGAGAACGAGTTTCCGAACAACCTCTATCAATCGCCTGTGCTCGCGCA
>CAZVKC010000004.1:96186-132173 GCA_964627455.1 uncultured Solibacteraceae bacterium
GGCGGGTTCCTGTATGTGGATCCGGAAGTCCGGCAGCAGATCGCGCCGTCGATGGCAGGCTGGCGGAGCGACCGTGACTGGCGGCAGGTGAACAACCTCAACCACGGCGACCCTGTGTTCAGCGATCGCGCCGAGCGTTACGAAGGCGGGATGATCGTGTTCCCCTGTCTGTACGCGATGGGCGCGGTGATCGACATGATGTTGGAGATCGGTCCCGCCAATATCGAGAAACGCGTCCTCGAACTGGCGGACGCCACACGCGAGATCCTCGCTGCTGCCGGCGCCGAGGTCCATCGCGAAGCATCGCCGATCGTTACCGGGAAGTTCGCCGAAGACGCCGGCCAGATGGCATTACGTTTGAAACAAAAAGGCGTGATCGTGTCGGCGCGCCATGGGCGCCTGCGCGTGTCTCCGCATTTCTATAACGACGAATCCGACCTCGAACGTTTGCGACAGGCGATTTGAGAGAGAATCGAGGCATGTCGCCGCGACTTGCTTCCCTGCTGTTCGCGATTTCCACGTTCTGCTTCGCGGATCCCCTGTCGAAAGCGCGCGACAATAGCCGCCAGTTTGAGACCGCCGTCGCCGCATCGCAGAGAGTCCTCAAAGCCTGGCTGACGCACGCCGATCCCACGACGCTCCTCCTTCCGGATCGCCCCAGTGCCGAGCGCGACAAGTGGATCTACACGCCGCACAACTCGGGCGCGGACCTCTACCCGTACCTGATCATCACGGCCCATCTCACAGACCCGGACCTCTACAGCGGCCGCATGATGGAGATGCTGCGAAACGAAATCCGCTATACGAACGCGAAGTCCGCTGTGCCCGGCAACTATCTGTTCTCGAAACGCGAACTCGGTCCGCCGAGCCTCTTTGGCGCCGGCGAGTACGCGAAGGACGGTCTGCTCTCGGTCACCGAATACCTCGGCCGCACGCCGTGGTTCCATCGCATGGTCGACATGACGGCCGACACCCTCGCGATGTGGCCCGTGGACTCGAAGTTCGGCAAGCTTCCCGCCGCGGATGCCGAGTTGAACGGCGACTTCCTGCAGACCCTCTTCCGCCTGACGGCCATGACCGGGGATCCGCGCTTTCTCGAACACTCGCGCCGGATTGCGGACGCCTACATCGAAGAGGTCCTGCCGAACAACGCCGGCGTTCCCAGCGGCGTGTGGGACTTCACCAAACACACCGGCGACGGCAAGCTGAAGCTCCGCGATCATGGCAACGAAACGGTCGTCGGACTCACCATGGCGTATGTCAGCGGAAGCCGCCTTGGTTCCCCGCGCGCGACCAAGTACCGGCCCGTGATCGCGCGGATGTTCGACCGCATTCTGGCGTCGGCCAATCCCGACGGCATGCTCTACAACGAGGTGGACGCCGCAACGTTGAAGCCTCTGAACTCGCGCCTTTCGGACAACTGGGGCTACGTCTACGCGGCGATGTACATGTTCTACCAGTCCACAGGTGAGACCAAGTACCGCGACGCCGTGCGCCATGTATTGTCGAACCTGCCGAAGTATCGCAACTACGTTTGGGAGGGGCCTGAGAACAAGCCGCCCGGGAGTTTCGACGGTTATGCGGATTCGATCGAAGGCGCGATTTATTTGGTCAATCGCGAACCTGTTCCAACCGCGCTCGACTGGATCGACACCGAAATGCAGGTGATGCTCGGCATGCAGAAGCCGGACGGCCACATCGAGTATTGGTACGGCGAGGGCAACTTCAATCGCACGGCGTTGCTATGGGCGTTGATGAAGAGCCAGGGTGCGCGGCCCGCCCATTGGCTTCCCGGCACAGGCGTTGGCGCGGTCCGCGAAGGCGATCGCCTGTACCTGCATCTGAACGCCAAGGCCGCCACGACAGTCCAGTTCGACTTCGCGCGACACCGGCGTGTCCTGAACCTCGACCGGAATTACGCGCGCCTGAACGAGTTCCCCGAATGGTACACGGTGGACGAGAACAGGCTGTACCGCTTGCACCGTCCCAATGAAGAGGGCCGGATCCTGCTCGGATCCGAACTCATTGCGGGAGTTCCTCTCGCTCCGGGAGACTGGCTGCTGGAGCCGGTTCTTCCAAAGCCGTAACCGGCGACTGTTCCGCAACCTGTGCGGCGAGATGCGCGGACGACTCCGAGAACGACAACTCCTCAGCAGCTTCGTGATGTTCCCGATACCAGCGCCGGTAGTGGTGCTTCGCCCATTGCCGGTCCACGAATCCTGAGATCATGCCCTGCAACCCCGGCCGGCCGCTGCGGCTGAGCAGCGCCATGAACAGATGTCCCAATACGAGCGGCGTCGCGAGCAACGCCATGAAGAAGTGCAGCAGCCAAGAAAGCACGGCGACGTGCGTGATCCAGATCAGTAGGCCCGTCAGGACGTACAGCGGGTACGTCACCAGCAGCACCATGAAGTTCAGCTTCTCGGCCGCGTTGAACTTGCCCTGTTCCGGTAGCCGGATCCGGTCGGAGATGGCGGCGAGCAGCATCAGCGACAGCCACTTGATGTCGTCGAACATCCAGGTCCACGCCTGGCGAATGTTATAGAAATGGACCCGGAAATCGCCCCGGCTGTGCAGAGCCGCCAGTATCGGCAGCACGATCAGCGCAATGCCGGAAATGCGATGCACCCAGGAAAAGAGGTCTCGGTAGGGGCGGGTCCGGTCGGGGTTGTAGATCGCCACCAGGACCAGCGCCGTGAAGTAGGACACCAGGAACGGCAGGGCGATCGCCCAGTGCATCAAGCGTTCCGACCGGGCAAATCGCAGGATCTTCGTATTTGGCGCCGAGGGAGCCATATAGAAGAGGGGCTCCCTCGCCACCAAAAAATATAGGCGCGATCGCCTTAGGACCCGCCGCGCTCCGGCCGTCCGTCCTCGCGGTCGTCGCGATCCACCCAATCCTCGCGGTTTTCCCGCTTCTTCTGCTCTTCGCGCGCCTTGCGCTCTTCGCGTTCTTCCTGACCGTCGGCCATGCTCTCAGTGTGTCACACGCCCGCCGGGATGCGGATTTTCACACTCCAAACCTTGCCATGTCACACGCTGATCACCGGACACGGCGACTCGCGAATGATCGAATACGCGCCAGTGTGGAGGCGTCCGGGTTCGTGTCCGCCCGGCCGGCTCCGCCCGATGATCAGGACATCCGCCTCCAGCCTCCGGGCTTCCTTCGCGATCGTTCGCGCCGGATCCCCGCGGCTGACCACGACCTTGCAGTCGGCGTCCAGCCGGTACAGCAACTCCCGTGCCGCGGCGTCCGCGATCTCCCCAATATGCAGGATCCACTGGGGATCCACGAATTCGACCTCGGGTAGCGCGTGAACCGCCGTCATCGTCGCCTGGAAAGCCTGCGTAAACTGCCAGGCCCAGTCCGCGACGCACTCGCTGCCGGGATTGAGATCGAGCGCGCACACGACATGGTGCACCGGCTTCCAATCCGTCGCGGGTTCCGCCAGATGGGCGCCGGTCCAGACCGGACAATGGGCGTCGTGCAGCACCTTCGCCGTGACGGATCCGAGCAGGAACCGCCGGAACGGCCCATAGCCGTGGGTCGCGATCATGATCAGATCCGGCTCCTCCTGCTTGGCGAACTCGGCGATCTGCCCGGCGGCATCGCCAATCGCCACGCGACGTTGAACCGTAACCCCTTCAAAAATGTCGGCAGCCCAGTGCTCCAGCTTCTCCTGCCGGAACGCTTCCATCGACTGGATCCAGCCATAATCCACCGGGCCGCCGAATTCTCCGCCGTAGTAAATGGGCTCATACGGCGGGATCACGTGCAGCATCGTGACTGCGGCGCCGAACCGCTGCGCCAGCGCTGCGCACTGTTTTGCCACGCCCGCCCCTTGTTCCGAGAAGTCCACGGGCAGCAGAATCCTGGAGATTCGCATAATGTTCTCCCTTTTGCAGGCTGACCCGGAACTATGCTTCGTGCTGATCGCCGACACCGACCAACTCGGTTTCGTTGTACAGGAACTCGGAACGGCCTTCTTCAATGTGTCCGCAGTTCGGGCAAGTGATCTCGACCCGTGTTCCTTCCTTGTCGAGATAGACCCAGATGGCGTCCGCGCTGCAAGCCGGACAGAGGGTCTCACCCTGGGTAACTTCCTTGCTGAATTTCATGGCAGCGACCTTTCTGTATCCGCCGATGATTCACGATGCACGTTGACGGCCAGATCCCGGATCTGAAAGGCCTCTGCCACCTGAAGCTCCAGGCAAGACGACATCAGTCGTTTTGCTCGAGGACTTCTTCGAGCGTGTCCGCCAGGATGAACTCGTCAAAGTAAATCGTATCGACCGAGGGTTTGTGAGGACTCCGGTGTATGCCAGGCTGGCAGAAATACACCGACTCCGGACCCTTGGTCTTTACGCGTTTATCGAGCGCTGGTTTCCCGTCGAACCACAGCCGGACGTTTCCCTTTTCCGCATCCTCTGACCAGTGAATGTGCATCGCCAGATGGTGCCATTTGCCGGTCGCGAAGTCGGCTTCCCACAAAACACCGTTGCGGCCGAGGTTCCCCGTGCCGTAACGGATGACGGTCCCGCCGTCTGCCTTCGGCTCCACCCACCACGTCATGACGTTGTTGTAGCGAGGCGGCGGATTGCCTTCCCAATAGAAGAAATTGTCGCGATCCTTCGGCGCTTCCGCCATGTACAGATAGAACGACATGTACGTGTCGGAACCCTCTTCGACCGTGATCCTCGGCCCGCCGACTTGCACCCGCAGTTGTTGCGCGTTGAAGACATCGTCCTCGTGAATCGTGAACTTTCCCGCATACTTTCCGATGCGCACGACGTCCGTCACCACCTGCACATTGCGAGGCGTCGCGTTGCGTCCGCTGGTTCCGGTCTGGCTCCATTCGCTGAGATCGCCCGTCTCGAATCCTGCACGAAACAGGATCTTTCCATGCGCGGCGATTCCAGTCACAATCCACAACAGGCAAAGTGCTTTCGACACGAAATCCAGTGTGCCACAAGGCATCCGTTATAGACTGGAACTTCCCCAAGAGGATGCCTATGCGGACCTTGCTTGTCTTGTCGATGACTTTCTCCCTCTCTTTTGCCGCCGACCGCGTCAAGGTCGCCAACGGCGTACTGGAGTCGACCACGCCTGCTGTCAATGGCGTTCGTGCTTTCAAAGGGATTCCATTTGGACAGCCCCCGGTCGGCGACCTGCGCTGGCGTGAACCGCAACCGGTGAAGAACTGGTCCGGCGTGCGCAATGCCGATCAGTTTGGACCACGCTGCATGCAGCGCACCGCGCCCAACGCGGACTATTGGTTCCGTAGCAACGGCATGAACGAGGACTGCCTTTACCTCAACGTCTGGACCCCGGCGAAGTCCGGCAGCAAAGAGCGCCTGCCTGTGCTTGTTTACATCTTCGGTGGCGGCTTCCAGAATGGCGATGGATCCGAACCTCGCTATGACGGCGCGAACATGGCGTCCAAAGGCATCATCGCCGTATCGGTCAACTACCGGACCAATATCTTCGGCTTCTTCTCGCATCCCGAGTTGACCAAAGAGTCGCCGCACCACGCCTCCGGCAACTACGGCCTGCTCGATCAGGTCGCCGCGCTGCAGTGGGTGCAGAAGAATATCGCGGCGTTCGGCGGAGATCCCAAGCGCGTGACCATCGCCGGTGAATCCGCCGGATCGATTTCGGTCAGCGCGCTGATGGCGTCGCCGTTGTCGAAGAACCTGATGGCCGGCGCGATCGGCGAAAGCGGAGCCCTGATCTCGACACTGCCTCCGCGCGCGCTTGCAGAGACGGAGAAGGACGGCGAGCAGTTCGCCTCCGCAGCCAATGCCGGATCGCTTGCCGCCCTACGCGCGATGTCCGCGGAACAGATTCAGGACCTCGCAGCCAAAGGTGGTCCCGGACTTCGGTTCCGTCCCAATCTCGACGGCTACTTCCTTTCGAAAACTCTGGTCGACATCTTCACGGCAGGCGAACAAGCCAAGGTCCCGCTGCTCGCCGGTTCGAACACCGAAGAGATGCCGGCGCGCGCTGTGCTGGGTCCGGCCGAACCGACTGCTGAGAACTTCGCCGCCGCGATTCGCAAACTCTACGGCGATCGTGCCGACGGCGTGCTGAAGGCTTATGCCGGTTCGACGCCCGAAGAGATCCTGCAGGCAGCGACGGATCTTGCCAGCGCCCGCTTCATCGGCCACGGCACGTGGAAGTGGACCGAACTCCACCTCAAGACCGGCGGCAAGCCCGTCTATCGCTACATGTACGCGCATCCGCGTCCCAAGTACACGCCGCAAGGCGGTGACGCGGCCGCACAGCCCGCTCCACCTGCCGCGAGCGGACCCTCGATTCCGCGCGGCGCCTCGCATTCCGCGGAAATCCAGTATGTGATGGGGAACCTCGACCTAGACAAGCGTTACGCCTGGGAAGCCGCGGATCGCAAGGTATCCGAAGTCTCCCAGGCCTATTTCGTGAACTTCATCAAGACGGGGAATCCCAACGGCTCGGGACTTCCGGAATGGCCCGCCTACACGGATCCGGGTTTCCAGCGCATGCGCCTCGAAGTGAATTCGCATGCGGAGAAGGAACCGGAGCGTCCCCGCTACATGGCGCTGGACGCGGCCGTGGTTCCCTGGCAGTAGGACCTACGAGAAGCCGTGCTGCTTGCGATGATGCGCGGCGTCGTATCGCTGCGTCGTCTTGAAATGCTCGTAACGGCCGTCTCCCGCGACATCCTTCAACCGGGCGCTGAGTGTCTGTAATTCGGCGCCCGTCATCGGCTTGAAACTCCGCGCAATCGCCAGCGCGCGGTTGAGGTCTTCCATGTTGGCAAGACCCACCACCTGCGTGCTGATCGGCTGCGACAGAAAGTACTTGTAGCATTCCTCGACCGTCACGACGTTATCGCGCAGCATGTTGCCGTCGCCGCCGCATCCCTTCATGCCGATCACGCCGACGCCGCGCTTGGCGCACTCCGGCATCACTTCGTGGCGGAAGCTTTCAAACCGGTAATCCATCACGTTGTTCGGCATTTGGCATGCGTCCCACGCGAAGTTGAGCGCCAGCATCTTGCGGTGGATCCGTGGATGCTTGTGTCCGGTGAAGCCGATGAAGCGGATCTTGCCCTGCTTCTTCGCCTCCATCGCCGCACGCAGGCCGCCCTTCTCCATGATGAATTCCGGATCGTTGTAGTAGTTGCACTCGTGGAACTGCCACAAATCGATCACATCGGTCTTCAACCGGCGCAGGCTGTCCTCGAGATGCTTCATCGCGCCCGCATAATCGCGGTCGCAGACCTTCGTCATCAGAAACACCTTCTTGCGATAGCCGTCCATCGCCAGCGCCTTGCCCATCACTTCTTCCGCGCGGCCATCGTGATAATCCCACGCGTTATCCATGAACGTGATGCCGTTGTCGATCGCCGCGTGAACGAGGCGAAAGGACTCACTCTCCTCTTTGGGACGCGCCTGATGGTGGCCGCCCAATCCAAGAATGGACACCTGCACGCCGGTCTTGCCCAGTGGGCGCGTCGGAACGCCGGAAGCGGAAGGTTGCGATTGCACCGATTCGGCGAGCGGCAACGCCGCCGCGGCTGTGGTGATGAAGGTTCGTCTCGAGGATGTCATGGTGGCCGTGGATCTCCTGCTGCTGTTGGTTCACGGCCATTGTATTCCAGCAATGATTATGCCGGCGGCACCACAAAGGTCCGCGAAACCAGATCCTTCAATACGGACGTGGACTTCGGATGCCGATCGATGTACGGCCAGCCACCGGCCCCGAGCACATCGAAAACATTATTGTTCAGCGACACGAGCATGAACGCGGTTTCGGGCGCGTAGGTCCCGCTGGTCGAGATCTTGCTGACGTGCCCATCCTGTATGCCGCCTCGTCTCTGCTGAAACAGCTTGATTGCTACGGTAAGCGGGTCGCTGGGACTCCCGGTGTACGGTGCGCCAGGTACGACGGCGTTGTAAATCGCGCGATCCTCGTTCGAGATCGTCGACTTCATGTTCGCGCCCTTGCAGGCAAACGCCAGCTGCACCAGGTGCACATCCTCCATCTTGTTCGGCGAGCCGAGTCCGACGTTCGCGTCGACGTTCCAATAAAACCGCCCTGAGCTTAATACGATTCCGGATGCCATGTAAGTTCCTCCGCACCCACATGCGAAGATTCCACGCAAAACCTGTCGTCCTTCAAACGAAAAACTTTCATGTATGCTGTAGGCGGAGTACCTACCGACATGAAGCCAGCACTCGTTGACCGGCGGCGTTTCCTCGCTGCTGCCGGAGCGGTTGCGGCGGCATCCCACCTCAACGCCGCCAACGATCAGATCCAGATCGGACTCATTGGAACCGGCGCCCGCATGCGCGACCACTTCAACGAATTGGGACGCCTGCGGCAGAGCCACCGCTTCACCATCACTGCCGTTTGCGATGTCTACCGGCAGAATCGCGAAGCCGCTGTGGCGCGGATCGAGAAGGAGTACGGCACGAAGCCCCGCGCCACCACGCGCTACCAGGATCTTCTCGCCTCGAAGGACGTCGACGCGGTCATCATCGCCACGCCGGACTTCTCGCATCCGATCATCCTCGAAGCCGCGGTGAAAGCGGGCAAGGATGTCTATGTCGAAAAGCCCTTCGCGACGGATCTGCCATCCGCGCGCTCGGCCTTTCTTGCCGCGAAAGCCAGCAAATCCGTGGTGCAGGTCGGATCCCAACGCCGCAGCGATCCCGGCTTCATTGCCTGTGCGAAGCGGATCCAGAGCGGCATCCTCGGCAAGATCACGCGCATCGACATCGACAATCATTTTCAGGAAGCCCGCTGGCGGCGCGACTTCCACATGATCCAGCCGGCGGATATCGATTGGGAAGCCTTTCAAATGAGCGGCAGCATTCAGAAGCCGTTTGATCCGCGCCTCTTCCGCGAATGGCAGTTGTTCGAAGAGACCACCAACGGTATCCCCGGTTTGTGGATGAGCCACTTCATCGATCTCGTTGCGTGGTATCTCAACGATCCGTATCCGAAAGGCGCTGTATCCAACGGAGGCGTGTATCTCTGGAAAGACGGCCGCCGCACATCCGATGTCTTCCACACGCTCGTCGATTACAACGACTGCCTCGTCAGCTTCGCGATGAGCCTCACCAACGCGAGCACGCCTCGCAATCTCTGGTATGGCGTCAAAGGCACGCTCGATGCGAACGCGCTCAAGATCTCCGGGGCCGGATCGCGCGATCCCGGCCGCATCACGGAAGAAATCAGGATCGAACCCGAAGCCGGCATCGAGTCGCACATGGCGAACTGGTTGAACTGCATCCGCACCCGCACCGAACCGCGCGCCAACGTGCAAGCCGGATTCTCGCACGCCGTCGCTGGTGTTCTATCGAGTGAAGCGCTCCGCCTGCAACGCCGCGTGACCTTCAACGCGCAAACCCTGGAGATGGCATGAATCGTCGTCAACTGCTGGCACTCCCGTTCGCTGCGACTCTGCTCCGTGCAGGAACGAAGAGTCCGCCAGTGCGCAAAGTGGAAGTCTTTCCGCTGCGTTACCCGGTCACGTCGTACTTCCGCTTCTTCACCAAGCCCGAGCGTCCGGCGATCTTCGTCAAGATCACCTGCGAAGACGGGACCTTCGGCTGGGGACAGAGCGTCCCGATCCAGACCTGGAGTTACGAGACTTTCGAATCCGCAACCAGCGCGCTGCGCGACTACCTCGCGCCCGCCATCATCGGACGGAACCCCTTCGATCTCGCCGGTGCACATGCGGCGATGAACAAGGCGATCGCGCCGTCGTTCTCGACCGGCATGCCGATCGCAAAGGCCGGCATCGACCTCGCGCTGCACGACCTCATCGGCAAACTCACCGGCAAGAACATCTGCGAACTCTGGGGACGTCAGCCGCTCGAACGCATCGTCCTCAGTTGGACCGTCAACGCGCGCACCTTGGACGAAGCCGCCGCTCTGGTCGACGAAGGCCGCAAGAAAGGCTACAAGCACTTCAACATCAAGGTCGCGCCCGATCCGAAGTTCGACGTCGAACTCGCAAAGACGGTCCGCCGCCTCGCTCCGCCCGATAGTTTTCTCTGGGCCGACGCGAATGGCGGTTACGATACGGCGACGGCGCTGCAGACTGTTCCCAAGCTCGCAGCAGCCGGCGTGAACGTTCTCGAACAACCGGTCCCGGCAAACCGCCTCTCGGGATTCGCCGAAGTGAAGAAGCAGGGCGCACTGCCCATCCTGCTCGACGAAGGCGTCGTCTCGTCAGCGGACCTCCTCGAGTTCATCAAACTCGGGATCCTCGACGGCGTCGCCATGAAACCCGCACGTACTGCCGGTCTCTTCGATGCGCGCCGCCAGGTGGAGATTCTCGAACAAGCCGGACTCCTGTTCCTCGGCAGCGGACTCACGGATCCGGACACATCACTCGCCGCGTCACTGCTGCTCTACGGCGCCTATGGGTTGAAGTTCCCCGCGGCGCTAAACGGCCTGCAGTTCCTGGCCGGGTCATTCCTGAAGACGCCGTTCCAACTCGTCGACGGCGCCATCGAAGTTCCCAAAGGCGCCGGCTTGGGCGTCGAAATCCTGGAGGATAAGGTTCGTGAAGCTTCGCGCATGTAGTGGCCTGCTGATGGCGTTCGCGTGTTCGGCCGCCTCGCTCGAATGGAAAGACCTGGGCAACGGGCGGCTGCAATTGCTCGATCAAGGCAAGCCGGCGTTCGTATACAACTATGGGCCACAACTCGCCGATGGCGCCCCCGCCGATCGAAAACGCGCTTCGTACATTTATCCCATCTACACGCCCGCAGGCGTCAGCGTCACCGATGATTTCCCCAAGGATCACTACCATCACCGCGGTGTCTTCTGGGCTTGGCCCGTCGTCGAAACCGGTGCGGGAAAGAAGTACGACCTGTGGATGATGAAGGGCGGCATCGAAGATCGCTTCGAACGCTGGATTACCCGCAAAGCCTCCGCGCGCGAAGCCATCCTCGAGATGGAAAACGGCTGGTATGCCGGCGGCGCGAAAATCCTCAAAGAGACCGTGCGCATCGTCGCAAAGCCTGCCGCAGGCGCGAAGTCGCGTGAACTCGACATCACTCTCACCCTCGAACCCCTCACCGGACCCGTGACCCTCAAAGGCTCACAGGAGAAAGGCAAGAGCTACGGCGGCCTCAGTGTGCGCTTCGCGCCGCGCGAGCAGACCTCGATCACGGCGGATACCGGCCCTGTCGCAAAGGACGAAGACCTGGTCAACCGCGCCTGGGCCGAATTCACCGGGACCTACACCGGCGGCAAGCGCGCTTCCCTGCGCATTGATTCGGATCCGCAGAATCCTGGTGGCAATCCGCAGTGGTGCCTCCGCTATTACGGATTTGCCGGCGCATCGTATCCGGGCCAGAACGGCGCCACATTCGAAAAGGGAAAGCCCGTCAAACTGCACTACAAAGTCACCCTCACCGATCTGCCCTGAGCAAAGCCTGATCCAATAATCGTGATAGGATTTCCCAAAGTAGGAGAACGTCACGCCATGTCTCTTTGCTCAAGAAGAAGATTCCTCAAAGCTGCCGGTATCGCCGCGGGCGCATTCGCGGGAGCCGCCAGCAGCAGCCTGCCGGTCATTGCAGCCCCCGGTGGCAAGGCCACCGATTGGGTTACGCTCGGCAGGTCGGGCGTCAAAGTCACCCGTCTCGCGTTCGGCACCGGCACCATGAGCGGCCGCGTCCAGCGCGAACTCGGCCAGGATCAGTTCACCCGTCTTGTCCGCTACGCGTACGACAACGGCATCCGCTTCTTTGAAACAGCGGAAAGCTACGGCGAAATGCACAAGATGCTCGGCATTGCGCTGAAAGGCATCCCGCGTGACTCCTACCGGCTGATGTCCAAGGTCACAACGCGCGAAGGCGTGGATCCGCAGACCAAGATCGACGAACTGCGCAAACTCGCGAATACCGATTACTTCGACGTCCTCCTTCTGCACTACCAGCACACCGGAACGTGGCCAACCGATACGGCCCGCTGGCAGGATGGGATCTCCGAAGCGAAGCACAAGAAAGCCGTCGTGGGACAGGGCGCCTCGGTGCACGGCCTGCCCGCCCTCCGCAAGATGCCGGCCAACAAGTGGCTCGAAGTCGCGATGATTCGCATGAATCACAACGGCACCAAGATGGACGCAGAGGACTTCGCCACCCGCGGACTCGGCAGTGTGCCGGAAGTCGTGCAGCACACCAAGACCGTACACACCGAAGGCATGGGCGTCATCAGTATGAAGCTCATCGGCGAAGGCGCGTTCACCAATCGCGACGATCGCAAGGCCGCGATGAAGTTCGCGTTCCGCAACGCAGGCGTCGACAGCGTCACGGTCGGATTCAAGAACACCGCCGAGATCGACGAAGCGATCGAGAACCTCAACCAGGCACTGGCCTAGGCGAGCCCGAACTCACGGATCGCATCGCCGGCGCCGGTCAGGTTCGCCAGCATCATTTCCGAATATTTGCGAGACAGCAACACGCCGTGGGCTCCTGCTTTCAGAGCAGCGAGTACCGCGGCGCGTGTGCCTTGGCGCGTGCTTCTGCTGTGATTCAGTTCCGTCGGGATATCGATGTCGATACCCGGCCAGATGAGCGTCTTCGTACCCGCCGCGCCTGCCATCGCGCGCTTCGTCTCGCGAAAGACATAGTCCGAAGACAGTCCCGTAAAGGGGATCTGCGCGTACGACCGCTCCTGGTAGTTCATCACGCGATAGTGGAACTCCAGCGCCTCGTCTTTCGGCAGATCGCCGTACACGCTGCCCGTGATGCTGTCGATGTAACTCGCCATCCGCTCGCCGCCGCAGTTGTGATAGATCACGATTTTCAGGAAGTCCGACACCGGCGCGAGTTCCTGCAGGTCCTGTTCGGCGCGATACCAGGGACTGAACGAGTTCGTGTGCCAGATGTGCCATCCCACCGGCAGCGTCGCCTTCGCGGACTTCACCGTCTTATAGATCCCGCCGTAGACTTCACGCAGGCTGCTGTGGAACATGTGCTCCCACGCGAGGATTTCCGGATATCGCATCAGGATCCGCCAGAACAAAACATAGTGGCCGTCCACCGGATGCTTGCCGCCCTTCGACGTTTTCACGAACTGCTCCAGTTGCCGGTAGCCTTCCTTCGCGCGATCCGCATTCACGCCGGCCTCGCGCGCTTTTCGCAGGCAATGCTCGCAGAAACAGCCAACGCGTGACGGATCGCTGCTTCGCCCGCCATGCGAGGATCCGAGCGCCGTGCCCAGCGCGCCGTGCCGTTCAGAACCCCACATGATGCCGTCGACGTCATAGCTGCGCGCGTAATCCTCGACCAGCCCGTTGAGAAAGTTGCGATGGTCCGGATGATTGAGGCACAGAGTGTTGCGCCGCCGCCCGTAGAGATCGATCTCCTGCACCTTCTCGATATTCGGCACGTCGTTGCGCCACACATCCTCGAGCCAGCAGATGGTGTTCATGCCGCGCTTCTTCGCATTGGGCAACACCGTCGCGAGGATGTCGAGATCCCCGTGGTCGCGAGCGCGCGTGTCGGTCAATACGGTGTTCTTGTAGTACTGCGGATGCACCGTCGCATAGTTGCCGCCGCGGAAATTGAGGTCGTACTCCTGCTTACCGTGGTCCGGCAGCGGTTGCCCGGGGACCTGCCGGCCCGCAATGCCGCGGCCGTAGGTGAACACCGCAAGAAAGATCGTGTTGATCGCGGCGCGTTGCTGAAATGCGTCGAGCACTTTGTCGACGCCTTCATCGACAAACGACACGGCGCCCGCCTGGATGCCGATCATCTTCTGATCGAAAGGTACGGATCCGGCGAAGGGTGTGTATCCGCTCTGGGCGGCTTGCATCTGAGCGGCGGCGGCTGCAGTTGTGCCGCCGAGGAAGGTCCGGCGATTCATGAGAGAACTGCCTCCTGGACGATGGAAAGATTGCAGGCAGGCTCACGACATCACAACGAATTCAGGTAGTCAAGGGTCGCTCACCCGCCAAGAGGATGAGACCTGCTTTGCAGCGGAAACGACACGCGTCCACCCGATTGCTGCGCGCGATACACGCCGTGGACCATCTCGATCGTCCACCGTCCGTCCTCTTCGTTGCAGCACGGCTTCGAATCGCGTTCGATCGCGCGCACCAGGTCCGCGACCATGAGTTGATTTGCGAGGATCTCAGAACCATAGCGAGCGCGCAAACTTTGGCCGGCCGCATCGGGCTGCGCATCCACGGACTCCCATTGCACCTTCGAATCCGGCAGCCATGAAGGCGTGCGCAGGATGTACAAGCCCCCGGCCGGATAAATCGCATTCGGCAGGAACAGCACGCCCTTGCTGCCGTAAATCCACGTTCCAAATCGCAGGTCATGCGTATCTGCGACGGCGCGCGATGCGAAATATCCATGCACGCCGTTAGCGAACGCGAACGCCGCGGCGATCTGCCGGCCGGCCACGGGACCGATCGGTTCGGAAGGCTGCGTCACATCCGCCGGACCGATCTCGCGGCCCTCTTTGCTGGTGACATGCGCCGTCACCCACGCAGGATTCCCCAGGAAAAACCGCATCATGTCGAACAGATGTGACCCGAGCACCATCATGTCCTCGCCGCCCGCACGGCGGTCTTCCTTGCCTCGCGCGCGGATCTCCTCGATCTCGCCTATCTCACCGGCGTCAATCAACGCCTTCGCACGCAACGTGAACGGCGACGTTCGCATCTGGTGCGCGATCTGCGCCTTCACCTTGTTCCGCCGCACCGCATCCACCATGCGATCCGCATCCGCCAGCGTCAGCGCGAACGGCTTCTCCATGTAGATATGCGCGCCGGCGTCGGCCGCTGCAGTCACCATCTCCACGCGCTGATCCATCCATCGCGGACCAATCCCGACGATGTCCGGCTTCTCGCGCCGCAGCATCTCGCGATAATCCGCATACGAACGCAGTGCGCCCGTGCGAGTCACGGCCTTCGCTCGTCCCGCCTCATCGACGTCCGCGACCGCGACGATCTCCATGTTGTCGAACGCACGCCACACCGTGTCGATGCCGTGACCGTAGTTCCCCCGGCCCGTGTGGCCGATCACAGCCACGCGATACCGCTTCAACGCGGCGGCAGCCAAAGGCAACCCGGCAAGTGCAAGTAACGATGATCGTCTGGTGGTCCTCATAGTTCGACTATCGCGGTCCACCCTATCACACGGTCGTGTCCTAACGGATCTGTGGCAACGACGCAGCCGCGGCTGCCTGGCCGACTCGCCGGCTTGCCTCATCCGGCAGCCGTACGTCGATACTCAAATTCGGGAACTCCGCCGCCAGCACCTCGTTCGCGACACGCAGGATGATGTCGCCGCCTTCGCCCGTCGTCACGCGGCCCATCACCAGCACCGTCCCGATGTCGTAGTAGTTCGCGTAATGCGCCAGCGCGTATCCGAAGTACGCGCCGATCGTCTGGTAAATCTTCGCCGCCCGCGGATCTCCCTGTTTCATCAGCGCCTGCACGTTCTCCAGCCGCTCCGGGACCCCCATCTCCGCCGGGAACGCAATCCCCGCCGGACCCAGCAGCCGGTTCACCGCCTGCTGCGACAGATACTGCACGCCGCACCCGCGATCGTTGGACCACTCATCCGCCGGAGCCAGCGGATTCACATCAATCGGCACGAACGCCAGCTCGTCGAGCCAAGTCGTGATGTTCCCGGCGCCGTCCACATAACCCGCCGCGAGACTGCTGCCGAATGCCAGCCCCAGCACGCGGTTGCGATTCAGCGACATCGAACCCGCGAGCGCCGACACCGCGCCGTCGTTCGCCACCACCACCGGGATCCCGCCGTATTCAGCGCGGATCCGGTGGTACATCGGCACGATCTCGCTCTCGAACTTGTCGCGCGGAACCCCACGGAACAGCGACGCCACACGCGGTTCGTTCGCAATGTACACGCCTGCCGAACTCACACCGATCGCATCCACACACGGCAATGTATCCGCCGCGGCGCGAATTGCGTGCCGGATGTGCTCGTAGTGATACGCCGGGTCCGCCTGTGGTTTCGGATCCCACTTGAACTCCGAAGCGAACGTCGTCACGCCGTCTTTCTCGGCGTATGCTTTGATGTCCGACGCGCCCTTGTCGATCGCCACGCGGCAGCCGCCCGTGTGACGTCCGAGCGGCAGCGTCACCGCCGACGCCTTCGGAAACGCATTGCCCGGCGCATGCACGATCTCACAGGGCCGCCCGTAAATCGTGGGACCCATCACCTCGAGATCGAACAACCGCTCCGCCGAATAGCGATACACATAATCGCGAAGCAGTTGCACCAGATGTTCCGGACCATCGATGTGAATCCGGAATCCGCCCACGGCCCACAGCAGGAACTTCACTTCCCGCTCGAGGAACCGCAGGTTCACCGCGATGTCATCGCGTGAAATCGCGCGCTCGAACACATACGTCGAGCCGTCACCCTGCTCAATCGCAATGCGGACAGGCTGCGAATTGCCCTCGATCTTCTTCGCAAACGCGCGCCACGCGAGCGCCGCCGGGCGGAACTCCGAATCGAGAACCGGCTGAATTTTGGGAACGATCAGGTCCATTGTGTTTGACTAAGCTCCAACTACAGGCACGTATGCGCCGTCGCGGAACGTCACGCCGCCCGAATGCCGCGGCGTTGCGGATACAACATCGATCCCGAACCGGCTGAGAGAAGGTTGCAGAAATGCGGCGGCGTTCACCGTGACGGCGCGCTCGACGATGTCGCGCGACACACCCCATTCCACGGCGATGTTCATACACTCGATCAGCGATGTGCACGATCCGCTCAAATCATAGGACCGCACGCGGCCGGCCTCGTCGCGCCGGATCTCGAACGTCCGATTCCACAACTGCGCCGTCGTACCCACCGGCGCGCCAATAAGAGGACTCTCGTCCGAAACGAAGATCACCTTATCGGGACCCTTGCTCTGTGCCATCAACTGCACCGCATACGCCGGCACGTGCACCGCATCCGGAATAATCATCGAAAACGCGCGGCGATCCGTGAATTGCGCGATCATACGCAGGTCCTTCGCTGTGATCTTGTCGCGGGTCGCGGCGTTCAACACATGCGTGAACCCGGTCGCGCCTGCCTCCAGCCCAGCCTGAATCTGCTCGACCGTCGGATTCTGATGTCCCAGGCTGACGCTCACGCCTTTGCCGGCCAGATAGCGGATGGTGTCCACGGCGCCCGGCCGTTCCGCCGCCATCGTGATGAATCCGATGAATCCGCCGGACCATTCCACCAACTGCTCGGCAAACTCCACCGTCGGATCGCGGCGCAGCTCGACGTTGTGCGCGCCCATGCACTCGGGCGCAAGAAACGGGCCTTCGAGGTGCGGCGGCAGGATCCCTTTGCCCCAGTCGTGTTCGCGAGCCTCGCGAAAAACCGGCAAATTGCGGCGATACGCCTCAGGACTCGCCGTCACCATGGTCGGACAAAAGTAGCCGTAGCCGAGGCTATAGTAATAACGCGCTACGGCCTCGAGTTGATCGAGTGTGAGGTCCGGCGCATCGAAGGCAACAAAGCCCGACCATTCGCCAGTAGCCGCTGAAAATGTAGGTCCCCCGTTCGCCTGCAGCGAAAGAGGATAAAGAGTTTGGGTCACGGATGTCAGTCTCCGAATGGAGAGAACGAATCTCCCCTAAATTTCAGGATACGCTTCGGAGACCCGCGACCGTGCGAATTACTAGTTCTCCCTTGATGTCGTCACGTCTGCGCTCCCTGCAGTTGTGATATGTTCAGTCGCACGATCGCGAAGTCGCATGGCAGAAAAACACTCGTGGACATTCAAGTCTCGTCTCCGGGCCAGGACCTTTGGTTGGAAAGCATCCAGCCTTGCGATCAAGCGGATCAAAGAGGCCGTCTCCGAAATACGAAAGGTCAGCCGCGCCGATCCGGTGACCGCGGCGGACGGCGCGGTTACTCTCTTTGAACGATTCTGGCCCGCGCTGGAACACGTCGACAGCTCATCCGGAGCCTTGGGCAATGCCGTGAATTGGGCTCAGGAAGAGTTGCTGCCCCTGGTGATCGCGGCTCCGGCCGATCGCAAAACCCGCGACAAGTGGCTCGAACGACTCTGGCAGGCGATTCAGGATGACGGCGTCGATTACCTCAGTGTTGTCGAGGACCACTGGGGTGAACTCTGTGCCTCCCCTGATGTTGCCTCACATTGGGCCGACCAGTTCGTCGACTTGATCCGCCTGGTTTGGTCCGATCGCAGGCCCGGCGCATATGTCAATGGAACGAGCCTCTGTTTCTCCAGCCTTCTCGCGGCGGGCCGCCATCGCGATATTTGGGACCTCCTCGCCATTGCCCGCTTCCCTTTCTGGCCCTATCGCAAGTTCGGCGTGGCTGCGTTGGTCAAAGAAGGCCGCCTCGAAGAGGCCATTGAGTATGCCGAGGCAAGCCGGGGATTGAACCAGCGTGACCGCTCGATCGATGCAGCCTGCGAGCGGATCCTGTTAGACGCCGGCAGGGCTGACGAAGCCTACGAGCGGTACGCACTCACGCCAAGCGAGTCCGCGACTGGCCTTGCGGCCTTTCGCGCCATCGCCAGGAAGTATCCGCATCGTGACCCTGCCGGTATTTTGCTGGATCTCGCAAACGCCTACGGCGATCCTGGGCGATTCTTCGCTGCCGCGAAAGACGCGGGCTTTTATGACGTGGCGCTTCAATTTGCACAAACGGGCCGAACCGACCCTCGGACCCTTTCTCGCGCCGCGCGCGACCTTGCAGCCACGCAACCGGACTTCGCGATGACGGTGGGACGTCTCGCGTTGGAGCGGCTCCTGCAAGGGTATGGATATGAAGTGACGTATCTGGATGTCTCCGACGCGTACCGTCATTTCGTGGAGGCCGCGGATCGGTTGGGACTAAAGGAATCCGCGATTCACGATGCCGTCGGACTCGCGAAGTTCGCAAAGGCCCATCAACCGAACGCCGTCGCGGAAGCTCTCCTGCGAGCGGCCGCCGGGCCAGACGTCTTCCTGGCTCCTCCTAAATTCGTCGAAAGACGAGGACGGCGTTGAGTCCGCCAAACGCGAACGAGTTCGACATCGCCGCCTCCACACGCACCTCGCGTGGACCTTCGATCACGTAGTCGAGGTCGCACTCCGGGTCGGACTCCTGGTAATTCGCCGTCGGAGGCAACACGCCATGGTGAACAGCCAACACCGTCGCCACCGCCTCCACGGCGCCCGCCGCTCCGAGCGTGTGCCCGTGTACCGCCTTGGTGGAACTCACGGCAGGGCAACGAGACCCAAACACGTCTCGAATCGCGGCCGTCTCGGTGACATCGTTCGCCTTGGTTCCCGTGCCGTGCGCGTTGATGTACCCGATCTGCTCGCACTCGATTCGCGCATCGGCAATCGCCGCGCGCATCGCTTTCGCCGCGCCGTTCGCCGATGGCATCGTGATGTGGTGAGCGTCCGAAGACATGCCGAATCCGCAAAGCTCCGCGTAAATCCGGGCCCCGCGAGCGAGCGCCGCATCCAATGGTTCGAGAACCAGCATCGCGGCACCTTCGCCCAGCACGAGTCCCGTGCGATTGCGTGAAAAAGGCCGGCATGTGTCCGTCGCCAGCACGCGCATCGCCTCCCAGGCGCGGATCACTCCCATCGTGAACGGCGCCTCGCTCCCTCCAGCCAGAGCGCAATCTACGCTGCCGTTTCGCACCAGCCAGAACGCCTGCCCGATCGCGTGAGCGGCCGACGAACACGCCGTGCTAACCGTCCAGGCAGGGCCTGTCACGCCGAACTCCAGGCAGAGTTGACTGGTCAGCGCATTGTGCATCGCCTTCGGGATCGACATCGGATGAAAACGCTGCGCCCCCTGGCCGTACATCTGAAAGTAACCATCGTCTTCGATGTACTTGCCGCCCAGCGACGTGCCCGTGGCGATCGCCGTATTCGCCGCCAGTTCCGGCGAAAACACAAGGCCGGCGTCGCGCACCGCGTCACGCCCGGCTACGACGCCGAACTGTGCGAAACGATCCAGGTAATCCGCCTGCTTAGGATCCATGTGTGCAAGTGGATCGAAGGCCGGTGCCTGCGCGGCGCAGGCCATTCGCGGCTGGCCGCGCAAGTTGCCGCCGGCCAGCGGACCAATTCCGGAACGCCCGCTGCATAAGGCGATCCGGAAGTCATCCGGCGTCTGCCCAGCCGCCGACACCACGCCAACTCCCGTGATTGCGACACGTCGCATGCCGGTGGATCAGGAAACAGCGGCGCCGCTTGCCTTTGCCGCGAGCAGCGCTTCCACGCCGTTGATCACGTCCCGCACTGAGCGAAGCTGTTTCATCGCCTCGTCCGGCACGTTCACGCCAAACTCGTTTTCCACGGCGAATACGATGTTGATTCCGTCCAGCGAGTCGAGCTTCAGTTCTTCGAACGTGCTGTCGGCGGTGAATGATTCCGGTTGGATGTGCTGCGTTTTTGCGATCACCTGTATCACGCGATCTGCGATCTCATGTGTGGACGCGGCCATACTTGTCATCTTATTGCCCTTTCAACCTGGCGTCGGCCTCGATGTGGACCTGCACTTTGTCCGCGACTTTCAAGACGAAATTACCAGGATTTTTCAAGCCCCACGCGACATAGGGAACCTCGAAGTCCGCGTTCGTGCGCAGAAAACCCTGGGCATCCCGCCGAACCTTGGCCGTAAGCGTGAGTTCGCGCGACGCGCCATGCAGCAGAAACATGCCGTGCAACTTCACTTCGGACTCTCCGCTATCCGCCACCTTCCCCTCTACGTGATCCGGCGAAAATGTGATCTCCGTGAACTTCGCGGTCTCCAGCACGACCTTGTTCATGCGCCCGTCCCGGCTGGCGCTCCCGCTGTCTCCGCTCGCCGCGTCGATCACGATTGCACCGGACGCCTTACCGGTGGCCAGGTCGTAATCGATCGAACCGCTCTTCAGCGAAAACGAACCATGCACCGTGTGCAGCGCGGTGTTGACCTGGTACATAATCTTGGTGTGTTCGCGGTCGAACTGCAAGTGGGCTGTCTCGCCCCATGATGGAACCGCGCATGCCGCTGCGGCGGCCAGCAAGATCGGAATGATTCTCAAATCGTCCTCCTGTTTGTGGTGGGACCGTACACTGCACAGGCGTTCGCATGTACGGCAAGCATGCGGTCGAACATCCACGGTTGTGCCGCAAGCGTGCGCAGCACACGCTTGCGCATCCACGGGTGATCCGCGAGCAGCAGCAGGATGCTCGCGATCTTTCGTGGAACACGCATCATGCTGCGATGCTGCCGTGCGTACTGTTGCAGGTCTCCGAAGGCCGCGGCTGCGCGCACCAGAGACTGCGCCTCGCGGAACGCCAGATTCAGCCCTTGGCCGGTAATCGAATCGACGGCACCGGAAGCGTCGCCTACCAGCGTCACGTTGCGGGCGACAATCGACGGCACAACCATCGTGCCGGTAAGGGCGCCGATCTCCCGGCTCGCCGGCTTGCCCAGGCGGTCGCGAAGCGCCGGCAGTTTCGCTAGCGCATGATGCAGCCGGAACGAAGAGTCGCGCGTCGTGACCGCGACACTGACTTCCTTCGTGCAGACCGGCGTGACAAAGACCTGAAATCCATCGCCCCAGTGGACTTCGACGTGCGACGGCGCCTGTGTGATCTCGAAGTGCCGCCGGAAACCATACCGCACGGCGGCGCCGCGGCTGATTCGTGGGCGTCCCAGCCCGGCCCAACCGCGAACCGGCGAATGGTAGCCGTCGGCGCCGATGATCCAGCGGGCGCGAATCGAAGTGCGATCCAGCATCACACCGCCCGATCCAGACAGTCCCGTTACGCGTGTTCCGAACAGGCAGTCCACGCCGGCCCGCACCGCGGCGTCGTAGGCGAGCGTGTGGAGCGCGGTCCGCCGCAGCCCGAAGGCCGGACCCGAAGAAAAGCATCCTCGTGCGCGGATCTCACCTTCGATGAATTCAATGCCGTGAAATCGGGGTGTTGTGGATGGGAGCGCCACGCCGAGTTCTCGTAAAGCCGCTGCGCCGTCCGGCAGCAATCCTTCGCCGCAACACTTATCGATCGGCCCTCTTGCTGCGTCGGCGACCATTGCGCGAAACCCGAGCTGCCTCGCGGCAAGCGCCGTCGCCAATCCGGCGGGACCACCGCCCGCGATGAAAAAATCGGTGTCGAACCCGGCCATGTTTGCTACCAGCGAAGAAGAACAAGTTCAGAACAAAATGCTGGTCCCATCGCGGCGAGAAGACTCAGTGTCCCCTTCTCCGGCCGGCCGTTCTTCATGGTCTCTTCTAAAACGTTCAACACCGACGCGGAGGAAAGGTTGCCAGTGCGGCGAAGACAGCGCCACGAAGCGTCGAGCGCGCCCGCAGGCAGTTGTAGAGCCTCTTCGGTCGCACGCAGGACCTTGGGCCCTCCAGTATGCAGAATCCATCGCCCGATGTCCCGCCGCTGCAATCCGTGGTCGCCCAGAAACGCATCGACGTCATTGGCGAGATTGGTCTCCACCATCAAAGGAACATCCCGCGACAGCACGATGCGAAAGCCTTGATGCGTGATGTCCCAACCCATCACCTCCTCGGTATTCGGATAAAACACTGAACGCGTATCGAGGATCTCGGGACCTTCCTGCGGCGTATCGGCGCCGCTCACGATGACAGCGCCCGCGCCGTCGCCAAACAATCCCGAGGCAATCAGGTTGGCAACGGAAAGATCCTCGCGCTGCAACGTCAGCGAGCACAATTCCACTGCTACCAGCGCGGCGTGATGATGCCGGAAGCCGCGCACATAATCGGCCGCGCGCGAAATACCCGCCGCGCCCGCCACGCAGCCAAGTCCGAAAATCGGAACCCGCTTGATACGCGTGGAAAGACCCAGCCGGTTCACGAGCCTCGCGTCAATCGATGGACTCGCGATCCCCGTGACCGAAACAAAATAGATCGCGTCCAACTGTGAAGGCTCGAGGCCGGCGTCCGCGAGCGCGCGGCTGAGCGCCTTTTCCCCGAGATCCACTGCGCATTCAATCCACAGATTGTTGGCCTCGCCCCAGTTGGCGATCGGCTCGTACCGCTCCATCGGCAGCGCGAGATAGCGCCCGTCGACACCCACGACATCGTGAAACCGTTTGACGACGGCCGGGTTCGGCAGCTTGGGTCCCCAATGTCGCGCCAGCCGCTCGATCAAAACATCCTGCGAATAGTAATGGTCGGGAAAGGCGCTTGCCACGCCGGTAATTTTCATGGGTGTCCTAATTGGGTAGTTTCGCCGCCTGCTGCGCGTACAACGGGTTGTTCGGAAATTCCTTCGCCAGCCCAAACAGCAGTTCGCGCGCCGTGCCGTAGTTCTTCTCCCGCACTGCCGCAACAGCGAGCAGAAGACGCGCAAAGGGCTTCATGTAGCGTCCGTACTCGAGGCACTGCCGCAGGTTTTGCACTCCCCGGGACGCGTCCGTTTCTGACCCGTACATCCGCAACGCCCAGCGCAGCACAGCCGGCTTCAGACTCAGGATGTAGTTCTCGACACCGCCCGCCAGATAGGCATCGCCGAACTTCGGATCGATCGCGAGCAGTTTCTGCGCCCAGATCCGCCCGGATTTCAACGGCGGCAGCGCCGCAAGATAACGCCGTTCGATCATGCCCGCGTAGTCGGAACGCAATCCGAAAATCATCACTTTCGAAAACAGCGCGTTCTTGTCCGACGCGGACCGCGCCAGCGCCGCATCGGCCAGGCGTTCCGCATTCTCCAGCGACTGTTCGAAGCGCAGCTTCAGCTTGGGATCGACCGGCAGATCGCGGCTATCGCGGAAGCCGCGGTCGTCGAGAAAGAATTCGGCTTCGAGGATATGCAGTCGCGCAAACTCGCTGAACAGAAATGCCGCCGCATCGGATACATGCGCAAACGGATCCTCAGGATGTGCGCGTTGCAGTTCCGCAAACACGCGATGCGCGTCATCGAATTTGAGATCGTACATGTTCCGGTATCCGGCCTCGAAGGCAGACGCGGCAGAACCGCCCGCCGAATCGGCCGCCCGGGCCGCGAGTGCAACAGCGAAGAATGCAAGCAGAATACGCATGTGCGGAACAGATGGTCTCAAATACCGGCAACACGCGCAGCCATGCGCAGGGCTTCGGTCCAAAAGGCCGTTCCGCCGTGCATCAACTCCGTCACGCTGCGCAGCGCCTCCACGTAACGGTCGACTTGGCGTTCCGTGGCGACCAGCGGTGGCGCGGCTTTCAGCACGAGGAAATGATTGCCGCAGATCTGCGTCAGGATCGAATGCTCCTGAAACAATCGCATCACCACGACCTGTCCAAACATCGCGGGATGGATCCTGCGGAACGACTCAAACGACAACTTGAGTCCGAGGCTCGATGGAGTCTTGAATTCGATCCCGTTCAACAGACCGAGCCCGCGCACCTCGCCAATCATCTCGAACGAAGACAACTCTTCTCGCAGCCTCGCCCGCAGATATTCGCCTCGTTGCGCGCTCTTTTGTTCGAGCCCTTCGGACTCCAGAACGTCCAGCACAGCCAGGCCCACCCGCATCGAAAGCCCGTTTTCCGAAAAGGTCGACGTGTGCACGATCGACCGCTTCAGCGAGGAGTACACGGAACGGTAAATCTCATCCCGCATCAGCACCGCGCCCGAAGGCACGAGGCCGCCCGAAAGCGCTTTGGCAAGCACCACCAGATCCGGTTCGATTCCGAAATGGTGCGACGCGAGGAACGGCCCCGTGCGATGGAACGCGGTTTGCACCTCGTCGGCCACCAGCAGGGTCCCGTACTTGCGGCAAAGAGCTTGCGCGCCGGCGAGGTAGCCTTGCGGCGGGATCCGGATGCCGGCCTCGCCCTGAACCGGCTCAACGAAAAACGCCGCGACCTTGCAGCCTTTCAACTTCTGCTCCAGCGCGTCGAGATCCCCGAACGGCACGGTGCCTGTTTCGGGAAGCAGCGGTCCGAATCCCCCGCGCCAGAACGGTTCGTCCATCAGCGAAAGAGCACCGCACGTCAGGCCGTGAAACGCGCCGCCGGCCGACACGAGGCCAACCCGCCCGGTGTGCACGCGCGCGAATTTGATCGCCGCTTCGACGCCCTCGCTGCCGCTCGAACAGAAGTACGCCTTGCGCAGTCCGCCACCCGCTTTGGCGCAGAGGCGCTGCGCCAGTTCTCCCGCGAGTTCCGGCACATGGCTTTGCAGCATCGCAGGTCCGCGGCGGGCAAGTTCTCCCTGCAGGGCTTGGATGAGATGTGGGTGATTGTGGCCGGTGTTGTGAACGCAATAGCCGGATAGAAAATCCAGGATGGGGCCGCTGCCGGGCGAATCTTCGCGATACAGTTCGGCGCCTTCGCATCTCGCGTAGCGGACATTCATGCTCAACACGTTGAGCAACCGCAGCCATTGCGGATTGACATGCTCCGCATAGGATTCGTTGCTGCCGGCACGCGGCGGATCTGCAAATGCTGCAACCGCGGCAGCGGCCGAACCGTGATCTGGTCTCATCGCTCGAAAGAACTCACTCCCTGCCACCCACAGTATGGGCAGCACGTCCTGCAACTCACAATCGCCCAACCAAGGGAGAAAACGGCTGCCCGAATCCAGCGCCTCGCGCTATCTTCGTTGCGCACCACCGGATCTCCAAAATGGCCCTGACGCACTCCAGCGCTGTTTGGTTGCGGAAACCCGTGCAGGAAAGTCACGTTACGGCCGCGAGTAGCGCGGGCTACAATGATCGCGTCCCCAGAATCCTCTCAAGGGTGTTGCATGCCTCTCCTCTACGTGTTCCTGATTTGCTGCCTGGCCGTTGCTGCACAAACTGAAGCTACTTCTGATGCCCCGCCGCTGTTTCGGAACCCCACCATTAACCGGACTCACGTCGTTTTCGAATACGCAAACGACCTTTGGATCGCGCCCCGCGCAGGCGGCGCCGCCTCGCGTCTCACCTCCGGACCCGGCGCCGAAACCGAACCCCTTTTCTCTCCCGACGGCACAATGGTCGCCTTCACGGGACAATACGACGGCAACGTGGACACCTTCGTCGTCCCCGCTGCGGGCGGCATCCCCAAGCGCCTGACGTGGCATCCCGGTCCGGATCAGGCCGTCGCCTGGACCCCCGACTCCCGCAACGTGATCTTCGCCTCATCCCGCGCCTCGAACTCCCCGCGTTACGCACAGTTCTTCAGCGTCTCCATCAACGGTGGACCCGAAACCCAACTCCCGATCCCCGTCGGCTTCGAAGCGGCGTACTCGCCCGATGGCAAGCGGCTCGCCTATGTTCCGATGCAGCGCGCGTTCGATGTCTGGAAGCGCTATCGCGGCGGCATGACCACGCCCATCTGGATCGCCGACCTCAACACTCTCAAGGTCGAAAAGGTGCCGCGCGACAACTCCAACGACTTCTGCCCCATGTGGACCGGCAACAAAGTCTGGTTCCTTTCTGATCGCGAAGGCCGCACCACGCTGTTCAGCTACGACCCCCAAGCGAAACGCGTCGCGCGCGCCATTGAGAACTCCGGCGCCGATTTCAAATCCGCCTCCGCCGCCTCGGACGCGATCGTCCTCGAACAACTGGGCGCCCTGTATCTCTACGACCTCAAGACCTCGAAGTTCGCGCCCCTCAAGGTGACGGTGTCGGGCGATATCGCGGAGGTCCGCGAAAAGTACGTGCGCGTCGGCAACCGCTTGAACAATCCCGCCATTTCGCCGACCGGCATGCGCGCCGTGTTCGAAGCCCGTGGAGAGATTCTCACCGTGCCGGCCGAGAAAGGCGAAGCCCGCAACCTCACCAATTCGCCCGGCGTGATGGAGCGCACCCCCGCCTGGTCCCCCGACGGCAAGTACATCGCGTACTTCTCCGATGCCGCCGGTGAGTATGATCTGCACCTCTCGACGCAGGACGGCAAGGGTGAAGCCCGGCGCATCCGCATCGAAGACAAGCCGACGTTCTACAATCGTCCGGTCTGGTCGCCCGACAGTAAGAAGCTTGCGTTCACCGACACGCACCTCAATCTCTGGACCGTCGACATCGACTCCGGCAAGGCCGTCAAGATCGACAAAGACCGCTTCTGGGGACGCCCGCTTTCCCCCTCCTGGTCACCCGATTCCAAGTGGCTCGCGTACGCGAAAACGCTCGCGAACTACATGGGCGCTGTCTTCGTGCACAACGTTGCGGAAGCGAAGTCCACGCAGGTCACCGATGGTATGAGCGACGCCCGCAATCCGGTTTGGGATCGCGACGGCAAGTACCTCTACTTCACGGCATCCACCGATTCAGGACCTGCCATCCAGCCCGACATCCAGTCCGGCGAACGCATCGCGACCAGCAGCATTTACCTGATCGTGCTCTCGAAGTCGGATCCTTCACCGCTTGCGCCTGAAAGCGACGAAGAGAAGGTCGCGCCTCCATCGGATGAAAAGAAACCGGACGCACCCAAGCCCGACGCCGCGAAGCCCAACGGCGCACCCGCTGCCGCAAAAGTTGCCGACGTGAAGATCGACTTCGACAACATCCTGCAGCGCGTTCTCTCTCTGCCCATGCCTGCGCGCCGGTACACCGCTCTGCAGACGGGCAAGGCCGGACAACTGTTCGCGGGCGAAGCTCCGGTCGGGCCCGGCGCCGCTGGACCTCCCGGCTTGATCATCCATCGCTTCGACCTCAAGGAACGCCGCTCCGACACGCCATTCACGGGAGTCACCTTCTTCCAACTGGCGCACAACGGCGAAAAGGCGCTCTATCGCCAGGGCCAGAACTGGATCATCGGCGCGGTACGTCCACTCCCGCCGCGCAATGCTCCGCCCGCCCCACCAGCCGCCGGTGGACCTCCGCCATCGCCCCTCAAAACAGCCGAACTCGAAGTCAAGGTCAACCCGCGCGAAGAATGGGCGCAAATGTATCGCGACGCCTGGCGCATTCAGCGCGAAATGTTCTACGATCCCGGCCTTCATGGCGTCAACGTCAGCGACTTCCAGGCCAAGTACCGCAAGTTCCTCGCCAGCCTCAGTTCGCGCCGCGACCTCAGCTACCTCATGTCGGACATGATGGGCGAAGTGACCGTCGGTCATTTATTCGTCTTCGGCGGACCCGGCGACCAGACCGACGTCCGCTTCGTCCCCACCGGACTCCTCGGCGCCGACTACGAACTCGCCAACGGCCGTTACCGCTTCAAACGCATCTACAGCGGCGAAAACTGGAACCCCGGACTTTCCGCCCCCCTCACGCAGCCCGGCGTCAACGTCAATACCGGCGACTATCTGCTCGCCGTCGATGGCCGCAATCTCACCAGTCAGGACAACGTGTACAGCTTCTTCGAAGCGAAGGCCGGCAAGCAGGTGTCGATCCGTGTCGGACCCAACCCCGACGGATCCGGCGCCCGCGACGTCACCGTCGTACCCACCGGCAATGAAGCGCGCCTCCGCAATCTCGCCTGGATCGAAGACAACCGCCGCAAAGTCGAAAAGGCCACCAACGGACGTGTGGCCTACATCTACATGCCCGACACCTCGTTCGGCGGCCTCACCAACTTCAATCGCTATTTCTACGCGCAGGTCGGCAAAGAAGCGGCGATTGTCGACGAACGTTACAACGGAGGCGGCGCGCTCGCGACCGACATCGTGGAACTCCTCAATCGCAAACCCATGAGCCGCGTCGCGACCCGCGATGGCGGCGATGAGCTGCAGCCGCAAGGCGCGATCTACGGACCCAAAGTGATGATCATCAACGAATGGGCCGGATCCGGCGGCGACGCGATGCCCTGGTACTTCCGCCGCGCAGGCACAGGCCCGCTCATCGGCAAACGCACTTGGGGCGGACTCGTCGGCCGCGCCGGCGCGCCGCAGTTGATGGATGGCGGTATTGTCAGTGCTCCGAGTTCTGCAGTCTGGGATCCCGCATCATCCAAGTGGATCGCCGAAAACGTCGGCGTCGAACCCGACGTTGAGGTCGAGAACGATCCCGAAGCCGTCATGCAAGGCAGGGATCCACAACTCGAAAAGGCAATTGAAACCGTGATGGCGGAACTCGCCAAGAAACCGGCTGTGGAACCGGCCCGGCCGGCGTATCCGAACTATCAGATCCCCGGCGGACCGCCGAAACCGAACACCGCGAACGCGACCCGGCGGTAATCTACCGGGCGAGTTTGCGCCGCAGCCACGCTTGCGCCAGGCGCTGGTCGTGCCGGACCACATGGACCGAAACACCCAGCGCCTCGGCGGTTTCCTCCGCGGTCATTCCGCCGAAGTAGCGCATCTCGATCACCTTCGCCAAGGCCTCGTCCTCTTCCGCCAAAGCCTGCAACGCGCTGTCGAGTTCGATCAACTCATGCAACTCGAGACCGCTCTCGTCACTGCGTAACTCCAGGCTCGTGGACCTCGGCGCGCCGCCGTCGTCCTTCACCGGATTCGTGCGTTTCAGCGTTGTGCGCGCCCGCGCGTAATCCACCAGGACCTGCCGCATCACGCGCGACGCCACTGCCAGGAAATGAACCGGATTCGCGAACTTTCGCTCATCCTCGGTGTCGAATAACTTCAGGTACGCCTCGTGGATCAGCGCCGTCGGTTGCAGCGTATGATTCGGTCGTTCGTTGCGAAGATGTCGGGAGGCAATCCGGTGCAATTCAGCGTACAGCGTGGGTGTCAGTTCCCCCAATGCGCTACTGTCGCCCGATTGCAGTCTTTGAAAGAGCTGTTGAACTTCTAAGCTCACGATATCTCAAGATATCACTGTCAGCCGCTAATTCCTCACGAAAAATCCGCTTAATCCAATAGAGCGGGCCGCAATCGGCTCTGCTCGCACGTCCCTCACTTCAAGGAAATCCAATGTTTCAAACCTTACATTCAAAGATCTTGTCCATTGCCGTCATTGCCATTGCCGTGACCTCCATTGACGCCAAAGCCCAAACCCTTGCGCCGCCGTCGGTGCCTTCCGGATTACAGGTTCCGGAAGGAAACGTTCCGGTCTTGAAGGGCTACGCCTACGGCACGCAAAACTACGTTTGTCTCCCCGGAACTAACGGGCTCGCGTGGAAATTCCAGGGTCCGCAGGCGACCGTCTTCATCAGGTTCCGCTGGTTCAACACCGACGTGATGCAGCAGGTCGCGACCCATTACTTGAGCCCCAATCCGGACGAGGAAGGCGAGGTCGCACGCGCCACCTGGCAGAGTTCCGTTGACACCAGCGCGGTGTGGGCCAAGAAGATCGCCGAATCGAGCGATGCCGCCTACGTCGCTCCCGGCGCGATTCCGTGGTTCCTTCTCCAGATGACCGGCAAGCAGTCCGGACCAACCGGCGGTACGTCCCTTGCACAAACCAGCTACATCCAGCGTGTGAACACCACCGGCGGAACCGTCGCCGAGGCGGCCTGCACAGAAGCCGGCGCCATCCAATTCGTGCCCTACACGGCCGAGTATTACTTCTACCGGCCGCAGAACTGACGAGGAGTGCAACGCGCGTCATGACTGGGAAAACCACCAAGGGAGAGCATCTCTCCGTCGCTCCCATCCGGGTGCTGTTCCAGCAACTCGCGGATCTGCCTCGCTCGCAGCGCGAAGCCTACTACGAACAGTACAAGGTGCCGGAGGACGTGCGCGTCGAACTCGAATCGCTCTTCCAATTCGACACTCCTGAAACGGTCTCCATGAGTCATGTGGTGGCGTCCGCGGCCGAGCAGTTCCTGCTCACCCGGGCGCCCATTGCCGAGAACGGCCTCTGCGGACCCTACCGGCTCATCCGCCTCCTCGGCAATGGCGGCATGGGCGCGGTGTACCTTGCCGAGCGGGCGGATGGCGAAGTGCACCAGCAGGTCGCGATCAAGTTCCTGCGTTCCGGCTCGGACCTCCCCTCATTCCGCGACCGCTTCCTGCGCGAACGGCAGATCCTCGCGTCCTTGCAGCACCCGGGTATCGCACGACTCATCGACGCAGGCCACGCCGACGGACATCCGTACCTCGTCATGGAGCATGTCGACGGCGTCCGCATCGATCAATACGTTGCGAAACTCGATCAGCGCGAGATCATCAGGCTTTTCATCAAAGTCGCCGAAGCCGTCTCGTACGCGCATCGCAACCTCATCATCCACCGCGACCTCAAGCCGTCCAACATCCTGATCGATGCCTCGGGACACCCCAAGCTTCTGGACTTCGGCATCGCGAAACTCCTCGGCGCCGGCCCGTCTCCCGGCGGGGCAAACCTCGAAGAGACCCGCACGGTCGAGCGGATGTTGACCCCCGAATACGCGAGCCCGGAGCAGGTGCAAGGCAAGGCGCAAGCCACCACGACGGACGTCTACTCGCTCGGAGCCGTGCTCTGCCGCCTGTTGACCGGCGCCGCGCCGCGCAACGCCACATCAACCGGCCTTCCCAAGGATCTCGCCGCCATCGTGAGCAAGGCGATGCGCGAAGAGCCTGAGGATCGATACGCATCCGTCGACCTCTTCATCGCGGACCTCAACGCCTTTCTCGATCACCGCCCCATCGCGGCCCGCCGCGGCAACACGTTGTACATAGCTCGCACATTCCTGCGCCGCCGGTGGCTTCCCGTTTCGGCTGTTGCTGTCGCCGTCACGAGCCTCGCCGTTGGATTGTACGTCGCCGATCGCGAGCGCGCCGTAGCGCAACGCAGGTTCGAACAGGTGCGCCAGTTGTCCCGCCAGTTCTTCGACCTCGACGCGGAAATCCGCGACCTTCCCGGTTCCACCAAAGCCCGCACCCGGATCGTCTCCGCGTCACTCGAGTACCTCGAACGTCTCGGAGCCGAGACCCGCCACTCGCGCTGGAACGACCAGGACCTCGACCTCGCTCTCGAAATCGGCCGGGCGTACGTGCAAGTCGCCAGCGTGCAAGGCGTGCCCGGCGCTCCGAACCTCGGCAAGTTCGACCAGGCCAGGCAGAGCCTCGACAAGGCGGATTCGTTCATGGAACCTGTCCTCGCGGCATCCCCGCGGCCGTCGATCCGTCGTGGACAGGCGCTGTTCGTTTCCTCGATCATTGCGCATCATCGGATGATCCTCTCGGATTCCGAACATCACGATGCGGATGCCCTCGCCTACGCCGTCAAAGCGGCCACGCGCCTGGAAGAGGCGCTGACAATGGTCAACCGGAACAACCTCTCGACAGAGGAGACTCGCCGCGCAGTGGGAATGTTCGTGAACATCGCGATGACTTATCAGAAGCAACACCAGCTCGACAGGTCCCTCGACAACGCCCGCCACGCCGTCGATCTCGCACGCCAGTGGACTCCGTCCGACAAACGAACCCTCAGCAAGAGTCTGAGCGTTCTCGCAAATACCGCGCGCTTCGCCGGCAGCTTCGATGAATCCCTGCGATCGATCGAAGAGGCGCGGAAGATTGCAGAGGCGAGCATGACCGATCCGGACAACGCGGATCAGGTCCTGACCCTCACCGCGGCCCTGTGGCGCCAGGGCGTCATCTTCGGCGAACTCCATAACATCAATGTGGGCCGCGAAGCTGAAGCCATTCCTCTCCTCCAGCGCGCGTTCGATCTCGCCAACGGCCTCGCCGATCGCGACCGCAACGACTACACGTCCAGATCGTACGTCTCCATGGCGGGCCGCGAACTCGGAGATCTCCTGCGTGACCGCGAACCCGCTCGTGCACTTGCCATATACGACCGCACGGTCGCACGTCTCGATGAAGTGAAGCAGAATCGCAAGGTCCGCCGCGATCAGGTATTTCTGCACGCAGGCGCATCGTATGCGTTGCGCCGTCTCGGAAAGAACGCGGAAGCCGAGCGTAGAGCGCAGGCTGCCCTGGCGATCCTGCGTGACGAACTGCAGGAATACCCGGCCGCCAGCGTTCCTCTGGGCGAAGAAGCGGATCACGCGCTGCGCGCCTTGGCGGACCACTTTGCCGGGACCGGCCAGACCGCAAAGGCCATCGCGGCCTACGAAGAATTGCTCGACAAGGTGAACGCCGGCAAGCCGCATCCCGAGTCAGACCTGCGCCATGCGAATGGACTCTCACGCATCTATTGCGAACTCGCGGATCTCCACAAGCGAACACCGGCATTCACTGCACACGCCGCGGATCTCAATCGCCGCAGGCTGGAACTGTGGCGAACCTGGGATCGCAAGCTTCCCGGCAACACGTTCGTCAAAGGTCAACTCGCTGCTGCAGCCGCCGCGATCCAATAAGATTCTCCGCCAGTTCTTCGACTAGGACTCGCTTTTCAGGTTGGGCGGCCAATGCAACAGCATCTTCACCGGCCGCCCCATCATTGAACATTTCGAAAAGGAGTCAACACGCACCATGTCGTGGACATCAAAGTTTTTCATCGCAATGCTTGCCGGGGGCGCGCTCTTCGCAGCCGATGGAGTCGTACTGATTGATCAAAAAGCCGCATTGGCCGGAGGCGTTTCCCCGGACGACACCCGTGGATTTCCCGTGACGCTTTCGCAGCCCGGCGTCTACAAACTCACCAGCAACATCACCGTACCCGACGTAACCACCACGGCATTTCAGATCACCGGGCCGGACGTCACGCTCGACCTCAACGGCTTCAGCATCATTGGCCCCAACGTTTGCACGTCGAACCCCACCAGCTGCACGTATTCGGGAGCGGGCGGCATCGGGATCCATGCCGGCAGCCTCATGCCTGGAGGTCCCGCCGCGCCGCGTGGAACCCGCATCATGAACGGCACGGTGCGCGGCATGGGCGGCCACGGGGTTCGCGTGATGGGAACCGACGCCATCGTCGAAAAGGTCCAAAGCTACTTCAACGGTGGACCCGGCATCGTCGCCACCAGCGGCAGCGTCCTGAATTGTGTCGCTCGACTCAACGCTTCCGGCGCCGGGATCGTCGCCACGGTCGCGCGTGAGAACATCGTCTCCGAACACGGCGGAGGCGCAGGCCTCTACGTGATGACGGGCGGCGTGGCCTCGGGCAATATGGTCACCCTGAACGCTACCGAAGGCATGGTGATCGAGAAGGCCACGGCCACGGGCAACACCGTGTACAAGAACGGGCGTAACGGCCTCGTCGCGTATTGCCCGTCCGCAATTGTCGGCAACACCATCACGGACAATGCCGGTGTCCAGGTGCAGCAGGTCACGGGCGTCTGCACCATGGTCAACAACGCGCAGTAACAAGAGAAGAGCCCGGCGGGCGGGATCCCCGGCGCCGGGCTCTTCATCAATAAAAATCGAATTGCTAATTCCTGGCGCCTGCAGTCGACGGTTGCTGCGCGCCGAACCCATCCGGGCGCGCCGGACGCGGCGGAGCCACATAGTCAATCAACTCGTCCACCGGCTTCTGCGCCGCCCACGCGATCCCGCGCAGCAGCGTCCGTTGGATCTGATAGTTCGCGAAGTTCGCATACGTGTGGCCCTGCATCCATACAAAAGAACGCGCCGTCTTCCCGCCGGCCACCGGATGCTCATAAGTCCACATCTGCGGCACCTTCTCACCCTTGTGCGACCCTGCGCTGCGTGTCGCTGCAATCTCCGCGGTCGCCAGCACGTGGATCCCCGGATCCGACGCCCACGTGATGTTGAAGAAGGATTCGTCCCACAGGATCATCTCCGTCATGTCCTTCATGATCGGATGCTCTTTGTCCGTCACTGTGTACCGCACCGGCGCATCGAGCGTGAAGTTGATCTCGCCGTGCTTCTTCGCGCCGCCCAGCAACTTCGAGAACGAAGCCGGGTCCGGACCGCACAGCGCATCGTGCAAACTCACCAGTCCTCCGCCGCGTTGCACATACGCCTCGATCGACGCGCGATCCGTATCGGTCAGGTACCCGACGTCGCCGCGATAGATCACCACGACATCCGTCTTGGCCAACTGATCTTTGGTCGGTGGATGCAGCCCGCCGTCCACAACAGCGCCGCGATCGGTCAGCAGTTTGCTCCAGTCCGCGAGGAACTGCGGGTAATCATGCTGGCCGGGACCATGCGTCTTCAGCCCGCCCCACAGGAAGATGCGCATGCCGTTGAGATTCTGCCCGGGGATGCGCGGCGCGCCTGGCGCCTGTGCGCTCGCCGCGTACGAAGTCAGGACAAGAGCCGCCAGCATCGTGGCGGCGGAAAACGGCTTCATCGACATGCCGTCAATTCTATCCGATCTCCTGTTTCACTGAAATCGCCCGGTAATCCGCGCGAATTGCGTCCAGCCGCTGTTCGACAGCCGCTTCGAACTCCGGATGCGTGAAGAGATGCAACCTCCGTGCCCGGATCCCATCGACCACGCGCCCGGCGACCTCCGACGGGTCAATGCCTGTCTCGATCATGGCTGCGAACTGCGCAGCCCACTCCAAAGCGTCGCGCGACACCGCGCCTCTTCCAGCGGCAAACTCAGCAGGCCGGTTCCGCTCGGAATCCATGATGCGGGTGCGAACGAATGCGGGACACAGCACCGACACGCCAATCGGCGAATCGGGACCCAGATCAACCGCCAGGCTCTCGGTCAACGCAACAACCGCGTGCTTCGTGACGTTGTAGATCGCAAGGTTGGAGGGCGTGATCAATCCTGCCACCGAAGCCGTATTGACGATGTGCGCCTCCTCATTCTGCCCCAGCAGGATCGGCACGAACGCGCGAATACCGTGAATCACGCCCCACAGGTTCACGTTCAGCACCCAATTCCAATCGTCGAGGGTGCGTTCCCACACCGGACCGGGCGGCGACCCCACCCCCGCGTTATTGCACACGACATGCACCGCGCCGAACCGCTCCAGCGCTCGTGCGGCCAGGGCTTCCACACTCGAGGCTTGCGCGACATCGGTTACGACCGCCTCCACCTCCGCGACGCCACGAAGTTCTTCCGCCGCGGCCTGCAACGCATTAGCGTCGATATCCGCCAGCACCACGCGCATACCTTCTTGCGCGAATCGCCGCGCCATCGCGAGTCCGATCCCGCTCGCGCCTCCAGTGACAACCGCCGTCTTACCCTTCAGTTCGACCATGAGGTCATTGTAGACCTCGGCTATTGCCGCCAGCGCCAGTTGCGGATCTCCGGCATATCTTCACCGTACTTGCGGATGTACTGCTTGTGCTCATACAGCTTGTCACGCAGGCGCTGCT
>CAZVKC010000004.1:132273-133346 GCA_964627455.1 uncultured Solibacteraceae bacterium
CCGTACTTGCGGATGTACTGCTTGTGCTCATACAGCTTGTCACGCAGGCGCTGCTTCAGGTACACGCCGCGATCGCCCGTCTGCGGCAACCGATCCACCGTATCCATCGCCAGGTGGAACCGGTCGAGATCGTTCATCACCGTCATATCGAACGCCGTCGTGATCGTGCCCTCTTCCTTGTATCCGCGGACATGGATGTTGTCGTGGTTCGTGCGCCGGTACGTCAGCCGGTGGATCAGCCACGGATACCCGTGAAACGCGAAGATCACCGGCTTGTCCTTCGTGAAGATCTCGTCGAACTCTTTATCCGACAACCCGTGCGGATGCTCCGATTGCGGCTGCATCTTCATCAGATCGACCACGTTCACCACACGTAACCGCAACTCCGGCAGATGCTCCCGCAAAATCGAGACCGCCGCTAGCGTCTCCAGCGTTGGGACGTCGCCGCAACACGCCAGCACCGCATCCGGCGACACGCCCTGATCATTGCTCGCCCACTGCCAGATTCCGATGCCGTCGGCGCAATGCTTCACCGCCGCATCGATCGGCAGCCACTGCGGCGCGGGATGCTTACCCGCCACCACGACATTCACATAGTGACGGCTCCGCAAACAATGATCCATCACCGACAGCAGGCAGTTCGCGTCGGGAGGCAGATACACCCGCACGACCTCCGCCTTCTTGTTCACCACATGATCGATGAACCCGGGATCCTGATGAGAGAACCCGTTGTGGTCCTGCCGCCACACATGCGACGACAGCAGGTAGTTCAACGATGCAATCTTGCGCCTCCACGGCAACTGCGCCGTCACCTTCAGCCACTTCGCATGCTGATTGAACATCGAATCGACGATGTGGATGAACGCTTCGTAGCAGTTGAACAATCCATGCCGCCCGGTCAGCAGATACCCTTCGAGCCAGCCTTCACACTGATGCTCGCTGAGCACCTCCATCACACGGCCTTCCGGCGCGAGGAACTCATCCGTCGCCTCGGTCTTCGCCTCCCACTGTCGATTCGTAGCCGCAAACACGGCGCCCAGGCCATTCGACGCCGTCTCGTCCGGACCGAAAAT
>CAZVKC010000004.1:133446-161903 GCA_964627455.1 uncultured Solibacteraceae bacterium
TAGCCGCAAACACGGCGCCCAGGCCATTCGACGCCGTCTCGTCCGGACCGAAAATACGGAAGTTTCGCTCCTGCGCATTCAACCGTACGATGTCGCGCAAAAACGGACCCAGCACGCGCGTGTCGCCGATTCCCCGCACGCCCGGCACGGGGACCTCAACCGCATAAGTCCGGTAATCCGGCATGCGCAGGTCTCGCAGCAGCATCCCGCCGTTGGCGTGCGGGTTCGCGCTCATCCGCCGCCCGTCATGGGGAGCCAGTTCCGCAATGGCAGGCATCAACCGGCCTTCCGCATCGAACAACTCCTCCGGCCGGTAACTCTTCAACCAGGCTTCGAGTTGTTTCAAATGCTCCGGATGCGCCCGCGGATCGGACAGCGGAACCTGATGCGAGCGGAACGTCCCCTCAACCGGCAGGCCATCCACCTGTTGTGGACCCGTCCATCCCTTCGGCGAAATCAGCACAATCATCGGCCAGCGTGGGCGCTCGCCTGTCGCGTTGCCGGCGCGCGCCGCTCGCTGGATCTCATGGATCTGCTCGATCACCGCGTCCAGCGTCACAGCCATCGCCTCGTGCATCGGTGTGGCTTCGTGCCCTTCAACGATGTACGGAGTCCAACCGCAACCACGGAAGAACTGCACCAGTTCCTCGCGCGAAATGCGCGCCAGAATCGTCGGATTCGCGATCTTGTATCCATTGAGATGCAGGATCGGCAACACGGCCCCGTCATGCACCGGATCGAGAAACTTGTTGGAATGCCACGCCGTGGACAGCGGACCCGTCTCGGCCTCGCCGTCCCCCACCACACAAGCGGCAATCAAATCGGGATTGTCGAACACCGCGCCAAACGCGTGGCTCAGCGAGTATCCTAACTCGCCGCCCTCGTGAATCGACCCTGGACATTCCGGCGACGCATGGCTCGGAATCCCGCCCGGGAACGAGAACTGCAGGAACAATCGCTGCAGCCCGGCTTCGTCCTGGCTGATGTCCGGATAGACCTCGCTGTACGTGCCCTCGAGATAGGCATTCGCAACCACCGAAGGTCCGCCATGCCCCGGCCCGGACAGGAAAATCATATCGAGGTCGTATTGTTTGATGACCCGGTTCAAGTGCGCATAAATGAAGTTCTGCCCGGGCGTCGTACCCCAATGTCCCAGCAACATGCGCTTCACATCGCTGGCCTCGAGCGGAAGCTTCAGCAACGGATTCGCACACAAATACATTTGTCCGACGGACAGGTAATTCGCTGCCCGCCACCAGGCGTCGATGATCTGAGTTACGGGATGAACCGACGGCGCCTGCGAGTTCTCCGTGATGGTCGCCATCATCGAAGTGACCTCCAGTTCCGCGAGGCCGGACATGTGCTCGAACCGAGTGTCCGGTCCAGCAACGATACTGCTACTACTCCCGAGCTTATCTCATGCATTCATCGAATGATGCGTGTATAACTAGAAAGGACCGCGCTGATGACGAACTGGCCAGAGTGGGACGCCGCGTGGGCGTTAGCCCGGATTCGAGAACTCGAGCATCTTCCCGGCGCGTTACTGCCAATCCTGCACGCGCTGCAGGATGGTTTCGGTTACATCGACCCCTGCGTCATCCCGGTCATCGCACAGCATCTGAATCTCTCGGAAGCCGAGGTCCACGGCGTGATCACCTTTTATCACGACTTCCGGACTTCGCCTCCCGGCCGCCACGTCTTGCGCGTCTGTCGCGCGGAAGCCTGCCAGTCGATGGGCTGCGACCAGCTCATCGCACACGTCGAGCAACGCACCGGCGTCAAATTCGGTACAACCGCCGCAGACCACAGCCTCACCTTCGAACCCGTCTATTGCCTCGGCAACTGCGCGCTCTCGCCTTCGATCATGCTGGACGGCACGCTTTACGGCCGCGTCACGGCAGCCACCGCCGATGCGCTGCTGGATGAAACAACTGCGGAGGACCGTCCATGAATCGCAAGGTCTATGTGCCGGGCGACGCAGCGGCGGCTTCCGTTGGCGCCGGCGCCGTGGCCCACGCGATTCAGGAGCGACTGCCGTACGACGTCACGCTCGTTCGCAACGGCTCTCGCGGACTCTTCTGGCTCGAGCCATTGATCGAGGTCGAGTCCGCCGATGGCCGGCGCGTGGCCTATGGCCCCGTAACCGCCGCCGATGTCGAATCGCTCTTTGCAGCCGGATTCCTCAACGGCCGGAAGGATCACCCTCTTTGCCTCGGCCCCACGGACGAAATTCCCTACCTGCGGCGCCAAACCCGCATTACCTTTGCCCGCTGCGGCGTGATCGATCCACTATCACTCGACGACTACCGCGCCCACGGCGGATTTCGTGGACTCGAACGTGCGCTGCAACTCGGTCCGCAGAAGATCATCGACGAAGTCACCGCATCGGGCTTGCGCGGTCGCGGCGGCGCGGGTTTCCCAACCGGGATCAAATGGCGAACCGTCGCATCGGAAACGCCGCACGACGGACAGAAGTACATCGTCTGCAACGCCGACGAGGGCGACAGCGGAACCTATGCCGACCGCATGCTCATGGAAGGCGATCCCTTCTCGCTCATCGAGGGCATGACGATCGCCGGTCTCGCCGTCGGTGCAACTCGAGGCTACATCTACCTTCGCTCCGAGTATCCGCATGCGCACCGCGTGCTGCGCCGGGCAATTGACGAAGCCTACAAGCAAGGCTGCCTGGGACAGGGATTCGATCTCGAAGTCCGCCTCGGCGCAGGATCCTATATCTGCGGCGAAGAGACGGCGCTGCTCGAAAGCCTCGAAGGCAAGCGCGGCCAGATCCGCCCGAAACCGCCGTTGCCCGCGATCGCCGGACTCTTCGGCAAGCCGACCGTCGTGAACAACGTGCTCACGCTCGCGACTGTTCCCGCGATCCTCGCGCAAGGGGCGCAACACCATCACGACCTCGGCACAGGCCGTTCGCGCGGCACTCTCACCGTTCAACTCGCGGGCAACGTTCGACACGCAGGCTTAGTCGAAGTCCCCTTTGGACTCACCCTCCGCGAAGCCATCTACGACTTCGGCGGCGGAACCGCATCCGGCCGCCCGTTGCGCGCCGTGCAAGTCGGCGGACCACTCGGCGCTTACTTCCCCTCAACCCTGCTCGATACGCCGCTCGACTACGAATCGTTTGCCGCACGCAACGGCTTGCTCGGCCACGGCGGCATCGTGGTGTTCGACGACACCGTCGACCTTGCGCGCCAGGCTCGCTTTGCGATGGAGTTCTGCGCCCATGAAAGTTGCGGCAAATGCACGCCCTGCCGCGTCGGCACAACCCGCGGCGTCGAAGTGATCGACCGCATCATCGCGGCGGATTCTGCGCAACGGCCGCAACAAGTGCAACTACTCGAGGACTTGTGCGAAGTCCTGCGCGACGGCTCGCTCTGCGCTCTCGGCGGACTCACGCCGCTCCCCGTTCTCAGCGCTCTGCATCACTTCCCGGAGGATTTTTGAGAATGGTCACTCTCGAGATTGACGGCCAACTCGTGACGGCCCCCTGCGGGACCTCCATTCTGCAAGCCGCGGCCGCAGCGGGCATCAACATCCCCAAGCTCTGCGCGACAGACAAGCTGAAGCCATTTGGATCCTGCCGTCTCTGCCTCGTCGAAATCGAAGGACGCAAAGGCACGCCCTCTTCCTGCACCACGCCCGTCGAAGAAGGCCTCAAGGTCCACACGCAATCGCCGCGACTCGCGCGTCTGCGCCGTGGCGTGATGGAACTCTACATTTCCGATCACCCGCTCGACTGCCTCACCTGCGCCGCTAACGGCGATTGCGAATTGCAGGATATGGCCGGCGTCGTCGGCCTGCGCGAAGTTCGCTACGGATACAACGGCGCGAATCATCTGCAAGCCGCGAAAGACGAATCGAATCCGTACTTCACCTTCGACCCGTCGAAGTGCATCGTCTGCTCGCGCTGCGTGCGCGCCTGCGAAGAGATCCAGGGGACCTTCGCCCTCACCATCAGCGGCCGCGGTTTCGCCTCCGCCGTATCTGCCGCAGGCAAGAGCTTCCTCGATTCCGAATGCGTTTCCTGCGGCGCCTGCGTGCAGGCGTGTCCCACTGCGACGCTCATCGAAAAGACGGTCATCGAAAAAGGCCAGGCGGAGCACAGCGTCGTCACCACTTGCGCCTACTGCGGAGTGGGATGCTCGTTCGAAGCAGAGATGCAGGGCAATGAAGTCGTCCGCATGACGCCGCACGACAACGGCCAGGCGAACCACGGCCATTCCTGCGTGAAAGGCCGTTTTGCGTGGGGCTACACGACGCACAAGGATCGCATCCTGAAGCCGATGATCCGCGCCAGGATCACCGATCCCTGGCGCGAGGTCACGTGGGACGAAGCGATCGGCCACGCCGCGAGCGAGTTTCGCCGCATCCAGGCGAAGCACGGTCGCGACGCCATCGGAGGCATCACCTCGTCGCGCTGCACCAACGAAGAAACCTATCTCGTCCAGAAGATGATCCGCGCGGCGTTCGGCAACAACAACGTCGATACATGCGCGCGCGTCTGCCACTCTCCGACTGGCTATGGATTGAAGACAACGTTCGGCACATCGGCCGGCACGCAGGATTTCGACTCCGTGCTGGATGCCGACGTCATCATGGTGATCGGCGCGAATCCGACGGATGCGCATCCGGTGTTCGCATCGCAGATGAAACGCCGCTTGCGTGAAGGCGCGAAGCTCATCGTCATCGATCCACGCCGCATCGATCTCGTGCGCTCACCGCACATCCACGCGGACTTCCACTTGGCGTTGCTGCCCGGCACGAATGTCGCGATGATCAACGCGATCGCACACGTCGTCGTCACCGAAGGCCTGGTTGCAGAAGAGTACATCCGCGAGCGTTGCGAACCCGATGCCTTCGAGCGCTGGCGCGCGTTCATCGCGGAAGATCGCAACTCGCCGGAGGCTGTCGAGAAGATCACCGGCGTGCCGTCCGCAGACATCCGTGCCGCCGCGCGCCTGTATGCGACCGGAGGCCGCGCCGCCATCTACTACGGACTCGGCGTCACCGAGCACAGTCAGGGATCCACCATGGTGATGGGCATGGCGAACCTCGCCATGGCAACCGGCAACATCGGACGCCGCGGCGCCGGACTCAATCCATTGCGCGGCCAGAACAACGTGCAGGGCTCCTGCGACATGGGCTCATTCCCGCACGAGTTCCCCGGCTATCGCCATGTCTCCGACGCCGCCGTTCGCGGTTCATTCGAGAATGCATGGGGAGTCGTGCTGAAATCCGAACCGGGCCTGCGGATCCCCAACATGCTCGACGCCGCAGTCGACGGCAGTTTCAAAGGCATCTATATCCAGGGCGAGGACATCGCCCAGTCAGATCCCAACACGAAGCACGTCACCGCGGCACTAGCCGCAATGGAATGCGTCGTCATTCAGGACCTCTTTCTCAACGAGACCGCTAGCTACGCGCACGTCTTCCTGCCTGGCTCTTCGTTCCTCGAAAAAGACGGCACGTTCACCAACGCGGAACGCCGCATCAGCCGGGTGCGTCGCGTGATGCCGCCGAAGTCCGGCATGGCCGATTGGGAGATCACACTCGCGTTGTCGAACGCACTCGGTTACCCGATGCACTACGATCATCCGTCGCAGATCATGGACGAGATCGCGCGCCTCACGCCGACGTTTGCCGGCGTGACTTACGAAAAGCTCGAAGCCCTTGGCAGCATCCAGTGGCCTTGCAACGCCGCCGCGCCAACTGGCACGCCGATCATGCACGTTAACGGCTTCGTTCGCGGCAAGGGACTCTTCGTAATCACCGAGTTCGTGCCGACGGAAGAGCGAACCTCACCGCGCTTCCCGCTGCTACTGACGACGGGCCGCATCCTGTCTCAATACAACGTCGGGGCGCAGACTCGCCGCACGTCGAACAACATCTGGCATGACGAGGACGTGCTCGAGATCCATCCGTTCGACGCAGAGCATCGCGGCATCCGCGACGGCGATCTCGTCTCGCTCGCAAGCCGCTCCGGAGAGATCGCGCTGCACGCGCAGATCTCCGAACGCATGCAGCCCGGCGTGGTCTACACCACCTTCCATCACCCGCTGACCGGAGCCAACGTGGTGACAACCGAGTTATCGGATTGGGCAACCAACTGTCCCGAATACAAAGTCACCGCCGTCGAAGTGCGTCCCGTGGAGCGACTCTCGACCTGGCAGCAGGAATACGCGGCATCCCGCCGCGAGACCACGCAGCTGTTATGACGCCCGATCGCATGGTCCAAATGGCGAATCAGATCGCCACCTTCTTCGCGAGCTACCCACGCGACGAGGCCATCGCCGGAGTTGCCGACCATTTCCTGAAGTTCTGGGAACCCCGAATGCGCGATCATATCATCCAGTACGTCGATCAACACGCCGCCGCCGGCCCCGACGAAATCGCAGCCGAAGCGGTTCCGCCGCCTCAACTCCCGCGCCGCGGTGTAGGCGTCATCTGTGCGGGCTTCAGTCCCGCCTCCCAGCAGGATGTTGTCAGCCCAAGCGCGTCCATCTTCAGAGAGCGGTCCACCGGTTTCCAGCAAAGCCTCTTCCAGCAAGCTCTTCCATTCAGCCGCATCCAACAGCGCAATGTCGACAGCGTGTCTCACAAACGCTGAAGTGCTTGCAGCGGCTCCGGATGCAACAGCCTTCTGGATCGCATCGAACTGCTCGACTGTCAAAGTGGCGGTGATTCGCATCGTCGCCATTGCGATCAAGGCTTCCGGCTATTCAGGATCTTGAGCAGCGTTCCGCCGAAGATGTTGGCTTGCGCCTCTTTGGAAACTCCACAGGCGTTCAGCATCTTCTCGTATCGCTCGATCTCGCGGTCGAACTCCTCCAATTCGCCGCCGAACACGTCGGATCCAAACACGATCTTCTCGAACGCGCTGGGACCTCCCTTCGGCGTATGCGGACTCGCCACACTCGACCACCAGAAGATCGACTTGAAGAACGTCGGATCCTCCTGCTTCTTGATCAACGTCGATCCGGACAGATCGAAGAACAGGTTCGGATTCCAGCGCGCGATCTCTCCAGCCCAGGAATAATCGGGGTTCCCAAGATGCGCGCCGATGATGATTGTCTTCGGATACCGGCGCGCAATGTTGTCGAGCAGCGTCACGCGCAGGCGGTCGACGCTCACATCCTCGGCGACCTCCGGCAGCACGCGATTCACGATGCCTGTGTGGAACAGCAGCATCATGCCGTACTTTGAGGCGCGGTCGTAGATCGGCGTATACGCCGGATCATCGAACGGCCGGCGCGTGCGCGAGATCTCACCGAGACCAATGAATCCGGCATTGTGGAACGCGTCGATCTGCTGCAGCACCTTCGGATCATCGAGTGAGATGTCGCCGAAGCCGATCAGACGTCCCGGATGCTCGGCCATGTAGCTCTTCACCTGCTGCAGGTGGTCCGGCTTCGTCAACAGGAACGCGATGCCGTCGACCTTCTCCAGCCGCGCCATCAACTGGTTCAGGAACTCGATCTTGCCGTTGTGATGCACGTGCGCATCGACGAGCTTCGCCGTCCGCTGTTGCGCGCTCAGGCTCAAAGCAAACACTGCAAACCATGCCGCCAGAAACTTCATAGATCTCCGATTGTATGCCAGCGCCAACGTGTCATCATCGTTTGGTGAGTCCCGCTGCTGCGAAACCGATCGCGAACCTCCGCTGGTACATCGGCGGACTGCTCTTTCTCTCGACCGTCATCAACTACATTGACCGGCAGACGCTGAGCGTCCTCGGGCCGTACATCAAACAGGAGTTCCACTGGAACAACTCGACGTTCGCGCTGCTCATTATCGGCTTTCGCATCGCATACTCGTTCGGCCAGACTGCATCGGGCCACTATCTCGATCGCGTCGGCATCCGTCGTGGACTCTCGCTCACCGTGGCGTTCTACTCGATCGTCGCGATCTGCACCTCGTTCGCTACGGGACTGCGCAGCCTGCTCGCGTTCCGTGTACTGCTCGGCGCGGGCGAATCCGCCAACTGGCCCGCGGCAACGAAGGCCGTCGCCGAATGGTTCCCTCGTAAAGAGAGCGGCTGGGCCGTTGCGATCTTCGACAGCGGATCCGCCATCGGAGGCGCGGTCGCACCGGTGCTCGTGTATGAGGTCTACCGGCTCACCGGCGATTGGCGGCCCGCTTTCATCGCCACCGGACTGCTCGGCTTCCTCTGGCTGCCGCTCTTTCGCTGGCTCTACTACAAGCCCGAAGAACACCCGCGGTTGTCGCAAGCGGAGCGCGAGTACATCCTGAGCGAACGCGCCGATGCCTCGACCGAGCCGGGCGAACGACTGTCGCATCGGACGCTGCTGCGCCTTCGTCAAACGTGGGGCATCATCATCGGCAAGTCCTTCACCGATCCCGTCTGGTTCTTCATCACGGACTGGTTCGCGATCTATCTCGTGTCGCGAGGCTTCCGTCCGGAGGAAAGCCTGATGGCCTTCTGGGCGCCGTTCCTTGCTGCGGACATCGGCAACTTCGTCGGCGGCGGCTTGTCGAGCTGGCTGATCGGACGCGGCTGGTCCGTGGGCAAAGCCCGCCGCTTCGTCGCGCTCATCTCCGGACTCGGTATGACCACGCTCGCCGCGACCGTCGTCTTTCAGTCCTTCTATGGAATGATCCTGTGTTTCGCCGTTGCCACCTTGTCTTATGCGAGCTTTTCGACCATCGTGTTGAACCTGCCCGCGGACCTGTATCGAACGGGAAGCGTCGCATCGGTGAGCGGCATGAGCGGAACCGGCGCGGGAGTCGGCACGATCCTCGCGACCTATCTGACGGGCGTCGTCGCCGATCGCGTGTCGTTCGAGCCGATTCTCATTGCCGCGAGCCTGGTTCCGCTTGTCGCCACTGCGGCGGTTGTCGGACTGGTCCGCAATGGCAAAGCAACAGAAGAGGGATTGATCAATCCCATCTGAGTTACTTGATGCCTACGACCATCGAGTCCGGACCGACCAGATGTTCGACCCGGGTCTCGCGGAAGCCGGCTTCTTTCATCCAGCCGGCACAGTCGGCGCCGGTGTAGTCGAAGCCGCCGGGGGTTTCGATGAGCATGTTCAGGCTCATCAGGAGTCCGAAGGCGTTCTTCGAACGGTCGTCGTCGATCAACGCTTCGTAGACGACGAAGGATCCACCTTCGGGCAGAGCCTCGTACGCTTTGCGGACCAGCATCTTCTTCACGTCCAGATCCCAGTCATGGAGGATGTGGCCCATCATGACGACGTCGGCCTTCGGCAGCGGATGATCGAAGAAACTGCCGGGTGCGAATTTGACGCGAGCCGACAAGCCGTGCGCTTCGACGTAGTCTTCAAAGACCGGCGCGACTTCCGGAAGATCGAAGCCGATGCCTTCGATATGGGGATTGGCGAGCGCAACCTGCGTAATCAGGTCGCCCTGCGCCGTGCCGACATCGACGGCCGTTCGGTAGTTCTTCCAGGGAATCTTGTGGGCGATGGTGATGTTGGATCCACGGCTGATGCCGGACATCGCCTGCAGGAACTCCTTCAAACGTGCGGGATCTGCGTACATGGCTTCAAACGGGTTAGGTCCGCCGTCCTTCGCCTCGTTCTGCGGACGGCCCGTTCGCAACGCTTCGGTGAGATGGCCCCAGAACGGATAGAGGCGGTGGTTCGCCATCTCGAGCATGCCGCCGAGATAAGAAGGCTTGCGCTTGTCGAGGAAGAGATCCGTCGACGGCGTGTTGCAGTACTTGCCGTCGCGGCGTTCGAGGAAGCCGAGCGCGACGAGGGCATCGAGAAAGTCGTGTGCGGCGCGAGGATGGAGTCCAAGACGGCCGCGTAGTGTTTCGAGATCTTCGGGATGCCTGGCGAGTTCTGTGAACAGCTCCATCTCGACGGCGGAGAGCAGAGTCTTGGAGGCCCAGAATCCCAGGCCAATTTGCAGAATATGATCAGGTTTCGGGTCGTTCATGTGGGCGGTTTGTCGATCATAGCATCTGCTAACGCAAGGGACACAAGCGGGCGCTGAAGTGGCGCAGGAACGGCGGCTCTTCTACGATTTCGAGTCCTTTGATAGAGTCCCTGCGGGCGTTCACTTCGAGGATTGCTTCGATCACGTAGTCGATGTGGCTTTGCGTGTAGACGCGGCGCGGGATCGCGAGCCGCAGCAGTTCGTGGCGGGCGGCGGCGCCGAACATGAACGATCCGATTTCGACGGAGCGAATACCGGCGTGACGATAGAGTTCGACGGCGAGAGCCTGGCCGGGGAACTGGTGGCGCGGGATGTGCGGCAGCATGCGCGCGGCGTCGATGTAGACGGCGTGGCCTCCGGGCGGTTCGACGATGGGGACGCCGTGATCGGCGATGTGGCGTCCAAAGTAGCCGGTCGAGGCGATGCGGTAGCGCAGGTAGTCGATATCGAGGACTTCATCGAGTCCGACGGCGATGGCGTCTAGGTCGCGTCCGGCGAGTCCGCCGTAGGTCGGGAAGCCTTCGGTGAGGATCAGCAGGTTGCTCTCGAGTTGCGCGACGCGGTCGTCGTTCGAACAGAGGAAGCCCCCGATGTTGGCGAAGGCGTCCTTCTTGGCGGAGAAGGTGCAGCCGTCGGCGTATGAGAACATTTTCTGCGCGATTTGTTTGGGAGTCCAATCGGCGAATCCGGGTTCGCGTTCGCGGATGAACCAAGCGTTTTCGGCAAAGCGGCAGGCATCGAGATAGAGCGGGATGCCGTGCCGCGTGCAGACCTTTTTGACGGCGGCGATGTTGGACATCGAGACCGGCTGGCCGCCGCCTGAGTTGTTGGTGACGGTGAGCATCACCAGCGGGATTCGATCGGCGCCTTCGTTCGCGATCAGGGACTCGAGGGCCGCGACATCCATGTTGCCCTTGAAATCCATGTGCAGTTGCGTGTCGGCGGCTTCGGGAAGCGGCAGGTCCACGGCGCGAGCGCCGGTGAACTCAATGTTGGCGCGGGTCGTGTCGAAGTGGGTGTTCGACGGCACGACGTGGCCGGGCTTGCAGAGAACCGTGAAGAGAATGCGCTCTGCGGCGCGTCCCTGGTGCGTGGGCAGCATGTGGCGGAAGCCGGTGAGTTCATCGGCGATCCGCTTCAAGCGGAAGAAGCTCTCGCTGCCGGCGTACGATTCATCGCCTCGCATGACGGCGGCCCACTGCTCGGTCGACATGGCGCTCGTGCCGGAATCGGTCAACAGATCGATGAGGATGTTGCGGGCCGCAATGCCAAAGAGATTGAAGCCCGCTTCGCGAAGATAGCCTTCGCGTTCTTCGGCCGTAGTGTGACGCAACGGTTCGACGCTCTTGATGCGGAAAGGTTCGATGATCGTTTTCATATTCGTTCGTTAGCGGCTGGCGGACCAGACGATGGCGTTGTGGACCAGCTTGCGATACCACGGCAGTTCGTGGGTTTCGCGGCCGTGACCGGGTTGCAGGTAGACGACGCGGGCCTTCTGATATGGGCTGATCCAGGCGATGTCGACGTCCGATGTCGGATGGTCAGCGGTGAGTAGCACCTGTGCGGCCGGGTTGCGCCAAACGTTCTTGTACGTCTCGTCGTACAGCCGCATCGGAGGCAAGCCCTTGATCACCGGATGGCCGGATTTTGCGGGTTTGACGGTCAGTTCGACGTCATGCAGGTAGGTCGAGGCCTGCGGATAGCCGGGCTCCGGCTTCAGGATGTAACGGCCTCCGACGACATCTTTCCACCACCACTCCCAGGACTGGAAGTCCGCGATGGCGTGATGGAGGACGACGACGCCTTTGTTGCCGGCTTCGACGAAGTTCTGCAGATTGCGGCGATGCGCTTCGGATAGCTGCTCGACCTGCATGGTGTCGTAGAGGACGAGTACGTCGTAGTTCTTGCGCAGGTCGTTGCGGAAGGCGACGGGGTGCGGATCGACGTTGACGCGGATATCGCGATGGTCCTCGAAGACCTCGTAGAAGGACGACTCATGGTCGTGGCCTCCGGTGACGAGCAGCACTCGCACTGCATCCTTGTTCTTCATCCGGCTGACGTCGATGGTCGCGGGGAGCGTGACCGCGTTGCTGGCGGACCATTCGACGCCGCGCACATACGAAGTGATGAAGCCGGGCGCCTGCATGGCGTCGAGGTCGTGGCCAAGCGCGGTGTGGAAGACGCGGCCGCGGCCGTAGGCGTTGGTCCAGAGGAGCGGTTCACGTTTGCCGTTGCCGCCGTTGGCCGGATCGTCATAGGCGGAGGCGAGCACGTGGATGCCGGGTTCGAGAATCATGTTGTGATACAGCTCGTCGGAAACGGTGAAGGCCGGCGCGAGTCCGGCGGCGATGGGGTGCTTCGTGTCCTGCCACTCGACCTGATAGACGAGACGCGGCGCGTGGCCGGAACGCGGCGGGTTGGGACCCGGTGTCCAGACGGCGCCGACCATGCGTCCCCATTCCTTCCAGGGCTGTTGCTGGACGCCGGTCTTGGTCATGTGTTCGGCGAGGACTTCCATGTCACCGAACGGATAGCTGGAGGCATGGACGACGACCATACCTTTGCCTTCGCGTACGAAGGCGGCGATGGCGGCTTCGGCTTCCGGTGACCAGCGAGGTCCGCAGTAGTTGACGATCAGGACATCGTAGGGCTTCAGAGCTTCGGCGTTGAGTCCTGAGGGCTCTTCGGTGACGCGGACGTCGAAGCGTCCGGAGGCTTCGAGTAAGTGGCGGAGGTACGGCGTGGTCTCGCGCCACTCGTGATTGTTGCGCCCGGTCAGAATGAGGGCGCGAAGTTTCCCGGCCTCGAAGTAAAAGCGATCGGGCACGGACTGGGCGGCTGCAAGCGCGAGCAACAACAGCGATAGGATTGCGATCTTCTTATGCATATAGGATGCCCTTCAAGTGGGCGAGCGAGCGTTCGGCCTGCAGGGGCGTTCCGCATTCGACCGAGAGGACGCCGCTATAGCCAGCGTTGCGGAGGATCCCGACGACGCGGGTCCAGTCGATGACGCCATCGCCGCAAGCGCAGCCGACGGGCGTTCCCGTTACTTTGCCTTGCTCTTCGGCGGCATGCTGCATCGAGATGTCCTTGGCGTGGACATGCACGAGGCGATCGACGACGGCTTGCAGGCCCTCGTACGGATCCTCGCCGCCGAGGAAGGCGTTGCCGGTGTCGTAGTTGATGCGGAGCATCGGCGAGTCGACGAGCGTGGCGATGCGGAGGAGTCCGCGGGTTGTTTTCGAAATGCTCTGGTGCGGTTCGATGCCGATGGCGACGCCGCGGCGTTCGGCGATGCGCAGGACGGTCTTCAGCGTGTAGCGCATCACTTCGAAGCATTCGTCATCGGTGAGCCACGGCGGGCGGATGCCTTCATCGGTGTTGACGACGGGCGCACCGAGGGCCTGCGCGAAGCGGATGGCCTTCTCGAGATACGGCACGCTGATTTCGGGGCGCATGAGCGGGCAGTGCGACGAGAGTCCGGAACAGCGGACGTTGTTGGCGTCGCAGATGTCCTTGATGAAGAGCGGATCTTCGTCCATCGAGACGGAGTGGAAGTATCCGGCTTCGCTGAGGAGTTCGCGGCCGTTGTGGACCATCGGCTCGACGTACGTGTAGCCGATTTGGGCGGCGCGTGCGACACCGGCTGCGAAGGGCTTGTCTTCGCAGCGGATGAATTCCATGTTGATGCCGGGAGTGATGGTCAGGCTCATGCGTTCCACTCCGGGCGCCAGGTGACGCGCTGTTTGGTCTGATAGGCGAGGTTGCCGATGTGGCAGGCCATCGCGCCGTAGTGACCCTCTTCGACGGTCGCGCTCGGATCCTTGCGGGTGCGGATGCAGTCGATCCATTCGGCCATGTGGCGGTCGTGGACGCCTTTGACGTGGATCTCGTCGGCGGGCGACTTGGAGCCGGCGGGGATGAAGCGGTACGCGCCGCGGAAGATGTTGAGGCGGCCTCCGGAGCCCATGAACACGATGTCCGCGGACTCTTTGCCGATCATGTCGGTGATGGTCGCTTCGAAGGTGACGTTGATGCCGCCGGGGTAGTCGAGGATGAAGTTGACGTTGTCGGGCGTGTCGCGGCCGTCATCGTATTGATAGATGCCGCCAAGGGCGACGGCGGAGAGCGGCTTGCGCAGGCCGAGATACCAGTGGACGACGTCGACCATGTGGACGAAGAGTCCGCCGGTCTGGCCGCCAGTGGAGAAGTCCCAGTAGGAGAAGCGATTGAAGTAGCGCTTGGGATCCCAGGGGATTTTGGGGAGTGCGCCGAGACAGGCGTGCCAGTCGAGTCCGGCGGGTTTCTGTTCCATGCCCGGAGGCGGGGTGACGAGGTAGCCGGAGTTGGCGTTCCAGATGGTGCGCACCATGTGGACTTTGCCGATGCGGCCGGACTGGATGAAGCGTTCGTAGGCCTCGATGAAGTGGGCGGTGGAGCGCTGCTGGACACCGACCTGCACGACGCGCTTGTTGCGACGGACGGCTGCGATCATGGGGGCGCCCTGTTCGGGGAGCGCGGTCATGGGCTTTTCGACGTAGACGTCCTTGCCTGCATTGCAGGCGTCGATGGTGACGGGCGCGTGGTTGTTGTCCCAGGTGGCGACGATGACGCCGTCGATGTCCTTGCGGTCGAGGAGGCGGCGGTAGTCGGCGTAGAGTTCGGTTTTGGGGGAGGCGTGTTTGGCGGCGGCCTCCTGACGGCGGAGGTCCCAGGCGTCGCAGATGGCGACCCATTCGATGTTTTGCCCGGATTTATTGGCTTCGGACATGAGGTACTGGCCGCGGGAGCCGGATCCGATGATGGCCAGGCGTACGCGGTCGCTGGCTGCTGCTGCGGCGGCTGTGGCGGCTGTAAGTGTGAAGGTGCGTCTGGTCATGTGGCGCTGCGCCTTTCTGGGTTGTTGAGAGTTGAGGGGAGTAGGGCGGCGGATCAACGTCGCCTTGTGGTTCGGAGATGGTAGGGCTTTGGGGGCCAGTGGTTGCCTACCGATCAATGCGTGCGGACTTCCTGCGCACAGTCTACGTCCGCGGGCTTTGGGGCGCAATGGGCCTATGGCGAAGAGTGTGTTGGGCGGGACTGAAGTCCCGCGCAGACTGAAGTCTACACCACCGGGCTAGAAGCGATATGGGCGGGAGTTCCAAGGTATTCGGTTGTCAAATATCCGCCGGGGTGGGCCTTTACGGGGATCCCCGAGTTTGTGGGGCGCGTTATTCTTCTCTGGCGTAGATGTTGGGCCATTCGGTTGGGGCGCCGGGGAACCGGGTTTTGACCGGCTTCATGACACACTTCCAAGCGGGGTCGTTGCGGTTCACTTCGATCGGTTTGATGTCGCTTTTGAAGAGACGGTGGAGGTCCGAGTCGGAGAAGAGGAAGCGGCCGTCCTCGACGAACTGGCATTCGTATTCCTGGGCGAAGTACTCGTCGCCGATCATGCGCTCGCGCTCGAGGAAGTCCGCGGGGATGCGGGGACACTGCGAAGCGGGGACTGTGACGCGGGTCCAATTCTCTGTGGCGGCGGTGAATTCGTTGTAGAAAAAACCGCGCTTGCCGAACGGGGTTGAGGCGATGAAAATGTCTCCGTTGCAGACGGCGAGAGCCGGGCGGAGGGCGTAATAGAGCGGGTCCGGGACACGGGAGGCTTCGTCGATGACGAGGAGCGAGACCTGCGAGAAGCCGCGGACGCGCGTGTCGGCCGAGGGGAGCGCCACGATGCGGGATCCGTTGGCCGGGAGGACGATCGACCGGCGGTTGACCTTGTCGGTGGCGGTTTCGATTCCGGCATTGGCGAGGAATCCGGCGACTTTGCGCAGGGTTTCGGCGGACTGGCGCTCCGAGGGTCCAAGGATGATGGACAGGGATCCCGCACTGAAGACGGCTCGATGCGACAGCAGGATCGAACTGACGGTGGACTTGCCCCACTGCCGGTTGCAGTTGAGAATCAGGCGATGAGGGTTCGACTCGAGGACCTGCGTCTGCGTGGCGTCAGGTTCGAATTGAAACACTTCACGCGCGAAACTGGCCGGGTTGACGCAGTGCTGCAGCAACGCGGCAGCGCAGTGGTAGCGATAGGGCACACTTTGCCTGGGCTGGTTGATCGTATACCTGGTGTTTCTCATTTCCTGCTTTTCTCCTCTTTCTTCGTTGATGGCTTCGTTTTGTTCCCGCAAGTTGGACACAGTTCCTGCCGGCTGCTCATCTGGTTCTGCTTGAGGCGTTCGAGCAGGCGGTCGGCGACGGCGCGCGCGGCCGGTTCGTTGCGGAACTCCTTGAAGAAGATGTTCAGAGTTTCGGAGAGTCCAGGTTCCGGAGCGGCGGCGGCGGTGGCCGTTGCCGTTGGTGACGCCGTGGTGGTGGTGGACTTACGCCGCTTTTGGCTTCTGAACATTGGCATAGCCATCGTTGTTGTTGTCGTTGGCATCTGTGTCACCTCCTGCCTGGCTTCGTTTTGTCATTTCGACGATTTTGGCCGTCGACGCCGGAGCGGGCGTTACGTCCCCGGGTTCCTCAAGCTCGGCCTCTTCCTGCTCCTCGAGCGGCTCTGGCGCGGGTGGCATCTGGTTGAAGCGGTCCTTCTGCAGTTTTTCGAGATCACGCAGGGCGCGTGAGTAGCAGCGGTCCGCGAGATTGAGGAGACGCTGGATGGCGTCCCAGACTCCGTCGCCGTGGCGGTTCTTGAAGGCGAGGGCGAGGCGGAGGGGGCCGGTAGCGGTTTCGGCAAAGTCTTCGCGGACCTCCTCTTCGATCTCAGAGATTTCGAGATCGTAGAGGGTGGTTTCGATGGTGATGGCGCGCTTGCGGCGCCATGTGGCGTCGACCATGCGCTCGATGATTTCGAATTCGACGCGGTCGATGGGGCAGAAGCGGGCGCAGTAGTCCTCGCGGAGTTGCTGGAATTCTTCGGGGGATTCCCAGTTGAAGATAGTGACGCGAGCGTTGGAGGTGATGCCGTGCGAGATGGCGTTGCGCGAGGAGGCGGCTTTGCCTTCAGCGGTGCGGGGTCCTGTGGAGCGGGCGGCGTTGGCGCGGTTGGCTGCGGTGCGGCGGTCGATTGACATGTGATGGCCTCCTAAAAAGCAAAAAGCCCGGGCAGCGCCGGGCTTTGTTGTGGTGGAGAGTCAGAGTCCTACTCTCGATTGCAGGATAGCGGATGGCCCCCGGGGTCCACCAAATTCGGGCGCCACCGTCGAGGCCTTAAGTCTTTTGTGCTGTGGCGAATAGAAATATTTTCATTGATTGTGAACGGGGTATGCCGTCCCGGCTGGTGTGGTTACTGGCGGCGGGCGACGAAGGTGGCGACGTTGCCTCCGTTGGCGCCTCCGCTGGTGCGCAGCATGAGGAAGCCGGCGCCGTTGTCCACTGCGACGTAGGCGAACGTCACCGGGGTTGCATTCGGGTTATTCGTCACCCTGGTGGTGATTGTCCCTGTACCGTCTCCGTTTCCGGCGTAGGTTCCCGCGGCAGGGCTCGAGCCTCCGGCGCCGTTGAAGACCGCGGAAGTGATGGCTCCGGCGCCGTCGAAGACGATTGCGCCGACTGAAGCGGCGGGGAAGGGCGATCCGGTCATCTGCATGGCGTAGGAGCCATTCGGATCGGAAGGGCTGTCGCCGAGGGGCCGGCCATATCCAACGAGGGCGTTTCCGGTTACGCGGAGAGTGAGGACGTAGTTGTCACCCTGCGCGTTGGGACCTCCGGTGGCATAGCCGGTTATGGTCCCGGTGTCGTCCTGGTCGCAGCGTGTGATGCGCCTGGATAACAGGAAATTGCCGCTGACGAAGCGCTCGCCCTGCACGACGGCGGTGACGATGGGGATGGAGACTGTCCACTTGCCGGCGGAGCCGTCTGGACAGGTTGCGGAACCGCTGGCGGTGGCGGGGGTGGCGAGGGTGTACACGAGTCCGGCATCGGTCTGGTTGGCGGAGATCGATGCGGGGATCGTGCCGGTGGCGCCGGGGATGAGAAGGTTGGCGGGAAGGTTGGCGGTGAGCCTGCCGGGGTTGTTGACGGGTCCGAAGAAGTTGAGGTTGAACCCGGTGGCGCCGGTTCCGGCGGTGCTGCCTGGAGCATCGGTGATGTAGAGGGTCTGGCCGCCGTCGGCCAGGGCCATGTTGATCTTGATGTTGGCGCCGAAATCGAAGTCGAGGGTGGCGGTTGCCGTGCCGTTGGACTTGAGGTCATAGCTGCCGGTGAAGGCGCCCGTTTGCGGTTTGGGGTCCTGGGTCTCGCCCGTCCGTTCCTTGATGATGTAGGTTCCGGAGAGGCCGCCGCTGCCGTCGAACTTTATGACACCGAGGATGGCGCCTCCCGTTTCGCCGCCGGAGTCGATCTCGTTGACCACGGCTGTGAATCCGTAGGAGCCGGAAAGGGTGGGTTGCGCTGAGGCGGCCTGCGGCGGTGCTGCGATGCATGCGGCGAGGCAGGTCAGTCTGAAAGCAAAGCCAATCCGGCTTTTGCATTTCGGTGAGCAGAGCAAATTGGTGGTGTGCTGCTGCGACATGAGAGTCATCTCCTGCATATGTCTCTTCTGAAGCTGCGAACGGCTGGTACATGCAGCAACCGGAAAGTTGCCGCGGTGGCGCTACCTCTCAAAAGCGCGAAGCTCCGGGAAAACAGGCCATAGGCGAGCGTGCTGTATTCCGACTTGCAGTGAGAGCGAAGCCTGCCTTGCTTGTGTTGTGAACTTCCATTCCATCGGGAATAAGCAAGCGCCCGGACGTCATTTCGAGGCTATGTGGGGCCAGCGTCCTTCAGATTCGCCCGAAAGGAACCTTTCATTTTGCAGCAGCAGCCGAAGCGGTACTTCAGACTCCCGTCGTTTTCGCGCAGTTTTCTTCTACTCTTAGCGTTTGCCCTGGCGATTCACGCCGCGGTCATGGCACATCCACCAGTTGTCGGCAGCAAGGCGCCGGATTTTCAGTTGCAGGATGCCGTATCCGGCGCCAAGGTTCGCCTGTCCGAGGTGAGTGGACCCGTGGTGCTGGTCGTCCTGCGGGGATACCCCGGATACCAATGCCCGTTCTGCAACCGCCAGGTGCAGGATTTCCTGCAGAAGTCCTCCGGGTTTGCAGCCAAGGGCGCTCGCGTGGTCTTCGTGTATCCGGGACCGTCTTCCGCGTCCGACAAGACGCTGGCGATGATCGCCGGCGAGTTCCTGGCGGGAAAGTCGCTGCCCGAAGGATTTCAGATGTTGCTCGATCCGGACTATGCGTTCACCAATCAATACGGCCTGCGGTGGGAGCAACCGATGGAAACCGCCTACCCGTCGGTGTTTCTGATCGACCGGAACGGCGAAGTGTTTTTCAGCAGAATCGTGAAGAGTCACGGTGGACGTGTGGCGGCGCAGGAGATTGTCGATCTTCTGCCATCGCCTCGCAAACCGGCGGGTGGAAGCGGCCGCCAGCAGCCATAAATTTGTGCGGGGGAGGCGTGACCAAATCCGCTTTTCAAACGAATCCTCTACTGGAGACCGGACGGCATCATGCACCCCGTTGATGCCGCCACGCCGTCTTCGCCGCCGTCACTCGAAGAACTTATGGCCAGGTACCAACAGGCAGATGCAGAGGCCGCGGCAGCCCTCGTGGATCTGCTGAGTCCCCGGCTGTTTCGTTTCTTTGCCAGTCAACTGGGGATCGTGGGGGGCAGTTCGGCGTCTTCTTCCTCCTCCTCCTCCTCCGACGCATCCGACCTTCTCCAGGAGACCTGGTTGCGGATCCATCGCGTGCGGCACACGTACCGCCCGGGCATGCCCCTGCTGCCCTGGGTGTATGCGATCGCGCATCGTGTGCGGATCGATGGATTCCGCAGACGGCGGCATTTGGACTCGAGGGAGATCCGTTTGGAGGTGTTGCCGGAACCTTCTGCCGATCGCGGCGGGCATACGGCATTTCAATCCTTCGATGAGATGCTGGCGTTTTTGCCGGAGAGCCAGAAGGAAGTGGTGACGATGCTCAAGGTCCACGGATTGAGTATCGAGGAGATTGCCCAAGCGACATCATCCACGGCCGGCGCGGTGAAGCAGAAGGCGCATCGCGCCTACGAGCGCCTGCGGAGCGTGCTGCAATCCCGGAGGAACGGCGACAGATGACGGCGCGTGAATCCCAGGACTGCCGCGTCGCAGCCGAGTGGATCGTTTCCGGCGGCGCGCAGGCTCCACCCGCGGCGGTCGCGCGGCACCTGGCGGAATGTCCGCATTGCGCCGAGTTGGCGCGATTACCCATACTGGCGACCGGCGCGTTGGCCGCGGATGAAATGTCGCGCATCAAAGCTTCACTTCTGGACGGCGGCTTGCGGGCGGTGACGCCTCTGCCATCGAACGGCTTTCTCGCGGCGTCGCTGCTTGTGATTCTGTCGGCGGTGCTGGCTTTGGGATCGTGGATCCTGGGAACGGGCGGATGGAGCGCGCGAACGACGGCGGCGCGGGCCGGCATCTTCCTTCCGCTGCTCGGTGCGACGTGCCTGCTGGTTTTCGCTGCCGCACGGCAGATGATTCCCGGAAGCGGATCGATTGATCGCTGGTGGAAAGCGGCGAGCGGCGTCTTTGTCATCGCGGCGCCGGCGGCGATGATCGTCTTTGGTCCTGAGGCAGAGCCTCATTTTCTGCATACCGGCCTGTATTGCTTGAGCCTGAGCATGGCTTCGGCGGCGGTGGGATTCACAGCGCTGTGGCTGCTGCTGCTTCACCGCGGCGCGCTGCTGTCACCGGCAGAGTCGGGCTGGATGACGGGAGGGCTGACGGGGATCGCGATGGTCGCCATGGCGGAGATCCGCTGCCCCAATCTCAATCTCCATCACATTCTGCTTTGGCATTTGCCTGTCGCGTTCGTCACCGCGCTTTGCGGCGGCGCCGCGATCGGATTTCTTTGGACACAAATTTCTCCACGGCGTAACTAAAGGCCCTGCTGGTTCGAAATTCAGGGTGTGAGGCGGCGCAGGCGCCGTTGTGACGCGCGGGCGTCCGCCGAAACAACCAAGGAGAACAAACACCCCATGCATTTTCAATTCGGGCCGGGGACTTCCCCGGTCAATGGCCGCCGTGTCTCTACCAAATGGAAAGCAGCGTTTGCGGCGCTCAGTGCAGCCGCGATGCTGACGGCGCAGACCACCGGCAATAGCGCCGGCTGCAGTTTCGGATCCGCCAACGCCGCGACAGGCGCGGACGTACCCGCGACCTACTTCGGACCATCGCCGTCGACGGTCCAGAAAGAACTCGTCGGACCTCTGCAGTTGCTCACCGCCGGCAAACTGGATGCAAAGGCGGCGACGTTGACGCTGCCTCTGTACAAAGGAAAGGTCCGGCAGGGCAACCGCACGGTCTGGTACATCCTCACCGACACGACGGATCGCGAGAACGCGGCGGCGCTCGGCCTCAATTTCTCAGCGAAGCTGGTCTATGCCGCGGTGTCCTCGCGCGCCGTGCGCACCGCGACCCTGCAACGCGACAACACGCTGGTGTTCGACGCTGGATCGGTGGACTTTTCGCCCAACCATGTCGTCACGCCCGGACCCGTCACTCGCCCGTTTCCACCGGCGGAAGCGAAGGCCGGATCGGTAGGCGATGCGGCGTACAGCCCGCTGGTTCGGATTACCAACGCCGGCGGCCATATCTACAATGCGCCGATCATCGCAATGGGCGACAATGTCGACGACTTCATGGACGCCAGTGGGAAGCCGGATTACCGGTTTGTCCACGACAAGGTCGTGTCGATGAACATCAGCAAGAACAACGATTTCGCCTCGACCGTAACGCTCGCGCTGACGACGGGCTTCAGCTTTGCGAAGCCGGTGCTGTACCTGAGCACGGAAGCTTCGGTGGAAGTGACCGCCGCGCTCGAAGGAGCGACGCTGGCGGAAGGTCTCTCGGATATCGAGGTCGGCAACGACGATAGCGCGTTCAGCGCCGTGGAGCGTTTGTTCCTGACTGTGAATGGACCAACGGGCTGTGACAATCCCCAGCGGCAGGGTTTGTTCAGCGCGCTGACGGATGGCCGTGGTCCGCTCAATGTGCTGGGCGGGATTCCGACGGTCGCCACCGACTACAGCCCGCTGTGGGACGTCAACGTCGGCGAGTGGACGCAACAGGCGATCGAGCGCGGCTGGCGTTCGCGCGTGATCGACGAGTTCCAGGTGTTGGCGCTGGTGGAAGCCGGCGCGATTACCGGACCGGGCGGCGAGAAGTACGGATCGGCGGGCTTCGTCGTGAACTGCCCGATCGTGTTCCGGTTCCTCTAATCCAACAGTAAACGTATCCCGGCGCGCTCCTTTGTCGAGGGGCCGCCGGGATTTTGATTCCAGATCAGGAGGTTGAAAAGATGAGAACTCATGTTTTGTATGGGGCCGCCGTCGCCGCGGCCTTCTCTGCCTTGGCGCAGGAACCGGTTGGCGCGCGATTGAAGCTCGTTGAACCTGCCGAGGAGATGTCGCAGATGCGCCTTCCCAAGCCAGCGAGCGCAGCGGAGCCGACGGGAGTACGGCCGGCGATCCTCAAGTTGAAACCGCCGAGCGATCCGATTTATCTCGAAGAGGCTCCCGCGCCGGAAGGGGCGGCGGATCGCGACAAATGGCGGACGTACCAGCGGCCCAAGGTCGATGCGATCAGCCGTGACGGGATGGGCGCGGCGCTGCAAGGGTACGACGTGTTGTCGTATCTCGAAGACGGTTTGGCCGTTCAGGGCAGCGAGAAATTCACGGCAGAGTATGGCGGCGTGACGTGGCGGTTTACAACTGCGGAACATCGCGACCGGTTCCGCGTGAATCCGCAGGCCTATCAGCCGGAATACGGCGGATTCTGTGCGTATTCGGTGGGACGCGGGTATCCGGCGACGGCGGATCCGAAGAGTTTCAAAGTGCAGGACGGCAAGCTGTATCTGTTCTTCAATCGCGCAGCGCAAACGGTTTGGGAACAGGATCAGCGGCAATTGTCGGCGGCGGCAGATCGCAATTGGCCGCGGATGCACCGGTAGGAGGCATGATGCAGAGACGCACGCTTCTTGCTTCGACGGGTTCGGCGCTTCTTGCCGCCGGGCCCGCGTTATTGCAGATCCGCGCGATCGCGTTCGACGGGTTCACGATTCTGGATCCACGCTCGATCAACGCGGCCGCCGAGGAAGCGTTCCCCGGCAAAGGCGTCGAGTTGAGCAACGCCTGGCGAACGCGACAGTTCGAGTACACGTGGTTGCGGACGTTGATGCATACATACCTGGACTTTCGTCATGTGACGGAAGAGTCGCTGGAGTTTGCCGCGGCGTCACTACGCCTGCCATTGACGAGAGAGAAGAAGGAACGACTGATGCGCGCGTTCTTCGCTTTCCGCCCGTGGCCGGAGGCGGTTGCCGCGTTGAAGCGAATGAAGGCTTCGGGAGTGCGACTGGCGTTTCTGTCCAATTTCACGGAAGAGATGCTGGACGCCGCAGTGCGGAGTTGCGGACTCGAGGGACTGCTGGATCCGCACTTGAGCACGGACCGGGTCCGCGCCTTCAAGCCGGACGCGCGCGCTTATCAGATGGCTGTCGATGCGTTCCGATTGAGCCGCGAGGAGATCGCGTTTGCGGCGTTCGGCGGTTGGGATGCGGCCGGCGCCAAGGTGTTCGGATATCCGACCTTCTGGGTGAACCGGTTGCAGTTGCCGGTGGAACGACTAGGCGTGGCGCCCGATGGAACGGGCGCCAGCCTGGATGACCTGGAACGATTCGTGATCAGCCGCCGATGAGGGTGACTGGCGCGCCAACTGCAATCTCGCCGCCGGAGATGACAGCGCTGTCGAGCGCCATGGTTCCGTCGAATTCCTGAGCGATGCGTCGAAGCACGTTGAGATCCTGCACCTGTGTGTCGGGATCGTAAGTCGTCATCACGCAGCGGCCACGCAGTTGCGCGGCCTCGATGACGACGGCGTCGCCGATGCGAAGACGCTTGCCCGGCCAGGTGCGTTCTGCGAGTCCTTCGACTCCTCCGACAACAATGTTCGGGCGAAGGCGGCGGCCGTCGATGTTCAAATGCGCGATCGCGCCGTCGGTCGCGACAAGCAAAGGCAGGATGTCGAAACGCTCGGGGCCGTCATGACGAACCAGCAAGGCTTCGGGCTCGCGCGTGACGGCGCGCACAAGTTCGAGCGCTTCGGGAGAGTCCCAACGATGGCCCGCGATCCGCGCCACGCCGTCTGTTGGAGAGATTTCGCTGCGCAGGGCGAGAAGACCCGGATGGGTCCGCGAGGTGAGGATTCTGCGCGTCATGGCGAGGATCTCGCGGTCGCCTTGGAGTCCCAGTTTTGAGACATGGATGCGTTGCAGGCGCTCTCCAGCGGTTGACTTCACGGGATAACGCCACAATTCCTTGACGTACATGATTCGTTAGACTCCTTTGTTCTGACCGCCGTCGACGTCCACAATCGCGCCCTGCATCCAGCGGGATTGTTCCGAGCACAGAAAGGCGACGACTTCGGCGACATCGGCGGGTTCACCAAGTCGCGTGGCGCCGATTTGCTGCACCGTGCGCTGGATCAGGTCCGATACTGGCACGCCTTCCTGCGCGGCCCACTTTTCGAAGAGCTTCTGACGCCGCGAGGTCCGCACCATGCCGGGCTGCACGAGGTTCACGTGCACCCCGTCGAGGACGCCCTGTTCGGCGATGGATTTGGAAAGAGCCGCGAGCCCGCCGTTGATCGCGGAGACCAGCGAGAGGCGGCGATCGGGGGTGCGCCCCGTGCCGCCGCCGATCATCACCAGGTGACCGGCGGACTGCTGCAACAGCGGCCACGCGCGGCGGATGATCTGTAGATTGGCGAACATTTTGAGGCCGAAGCCCGCGGGCCAGTCTGCTTCGTCGAGATCGAGAAAGCTGCCCTGTGCGGCTGCGCCGGCGTTGGTGACGAGAACGTCGAGTCCGCCCCAATTGGCCTGGACTTCCTCGACGAGGGTTTGCGCTGCGTGTGGAAGCAGGAGGTCCGCGGCTGTGACGCGAACCTCCTGTGACGTGACTTCGCGAAGTTCGTCGCGAGTGGCCTCGAGTTCCTGCTGGGTGCGCGCAACGAGATGGATCGCCGCGTTGTCACGGGCGAACCGGAGGGCGATGGCTTTTCCGATGCCCCGCCCCGATCCGGTTACGAGCACACGCCGGGCCTGTTCAGGCCGGGACATACGCGCACTCCTGCTTGTCAGCGACCACGCCGCCGGCGGCGGCGAACTGCCGGATCTTCGACGCGATCTCGCTGCTGTACTCTTCGAGCGCGAAGTGGCCGCCGTCGAGCAGATGGAGTTCGGCTTTCGGCAGGTCGCGCAGGAAGGCGCGCGCGCCGTCGACCGTAAAGAACGGATCGTTCTGTCCCCAGACGATCAGCGTGGGCGGCTGATGTTTGCGGAAGTACGCGTGCCATTCTTCGTACCGGGCGACGTTCGACGTGTAGTCATGCAGCAGGTCGAGTTGGATCCTGTCGTTACCGGGACGATCGAGAAAAACCTGGTCGAAGGTGTAGCTGTCGGGGTTGATGCGGCTCGGGTCGTGGGCGCCGTGCGTGTACTGGAACTGCGTGGTTTGCGCGGTGAGGAGCGTGCGCACCGGCTTTTCGGTTTCCTCGTTGCGATTCGCCCAGAACGGTTTCATCGGCTCGAACGCAGCGCTGATGCCTTCCACGTAGGCGTTGCCGTTCTGCACGATGATGGACGCGATCGCCTGGGGATTCTGCGACGCGATGCGGAAGCCGACCGGGGCGCCGTAATCCTGCACGTAGATGCTGAACTTCGTGAGTTTGAGTTCATCGAACAGCAAGCTGTTGACGACCCGCGTGAGGTTGTCGAAGGTGTACGGGAAGGCTGCTGGATCGGGTTGCGCGCTGTATCCGAAGCCGGGATAGTCCGGGGCAATGACCCGGAAGGTCTTCGCGAGCTTGGGGATCAGGTCGCGATACATATGCGAAGAAGAGGGGAAGCCGTGAAGCAGGACGATGGTCTGTTTTGCGTCCGCAGATCCGGCTTCGCGGTAGAAGATTTTCACGCCATCGATCGTGGCGTAGCGATAGTGCGTCATGGTTGTTCTGGTTCCTTTACTTGGCGACGGCCACGGCGCGGACGACCGGGAAGTCGATCTCGGTGCCGGCGATGTGGTTGAAGTAGTTGGTGAAGATGTTGATGCCAATGACGGCGACCAGTTCCGCGATCTCTCCGTCGCTGTAACCGGCGGCGCGCAGGGCCTGGAGTTCGGCAGCAGGAAGCTGGCCGCGGTTGCGCACGACGCTGGCGGCAAAGCGAAGTCCGGCCGTGGATTTGGGGTCGGCGGCGGTGGCTTGCTGTGCGCTGGCGAGCGCGTCATTGCTGAGTCCGGCGAGCTTGCCCAGCGCGGTGTGGGCGGAAAGGCAATAGTCGCAGGAGTTGGCCGTGGCGACGGTGATCGCGATCTGTTCGCGCAGCGCGGCCGGAAGCTGGCCGGCCTCGATCGCGCGGCCGAAGCTGATATACGCATTCAGCGCGGCGGGCGAGTTCGCCAGCACCTTCATCAGGTTGGGGACGTTTCCCAGAGCGTTCTGGAGGCTGTCGAAGATCTGTCTGGTCTTGCCCGTCGCAACGGCGGGATCGACGCTCATGAGGTTTTGCATGGTGGTTTCAGGTGCGTTCCTTTGCGCACACCAGCTTGGATGGAACTAACCGATAAAATGATTCATCAAAGGTTAGTAAATATTTTGTGCCACTGTGAATGGAGAGTTTCTATGAACGGCGAAGAGCGCTTTCTGTTTCTCGGCAACCATCTGGCTCTCGACTTTCTGAATACGAGGCCGGTGGTGGACGGCGAGACAGTGGAGTTCCTGGAAGATGGCGGGGCGCTGGCCGAATGGCTGGGTGCCGCGGGGCTGGTGTCTGGTGAGGAATCCCGAAAGCTGGCGGGTCGCTGGCGCGGGCGGGAGATTCGGGATTTGCTGCGGTTCCGCGAGGCGCTGCGTAAAGTCGTGCTTGATATCGAGGGGGGCGGCGGAGGTCCATGGACCGGGTTCGTGGAGCAGTTGAACCGGCTACTGGAGGCGCATCCACGGGTGAACCAGGTGGTGGCCGAGGGTACGGCCGGGCATGGACTCCGTTGCGTTCGACGCTTTGCGCCCCGGGATCCGAGGGACGTGTTCGAGGCCGTTGCCGATGCCGCGGCCGATCTGCTGACGCGGACGTCGGGGCACGGAGAAGCCACCGCCACGCGCTTGCGTAGGTGCCGGAACTGCGTGCTGCATTTTCTCGACACGAGCAAGAAAGGCACGCGGCAGTGGTGCAGTATGAGCCTGTGCGGCAACCGGGCGAAGGTTGCCGCGTTTGCGGACCGGAAACGGCAGGAGGCTGGCTCGGGACGAGAGCGGTCAGGTTCCTCGCAGGGTTAGCATGCGGGGTTCTTCCGGGTTGAGGTGGATTTCTGTCGGCCTATGTGGGTGGGACGTTCCTCACTGGATCTGGCGCTCGTGAGGGCGCGATTTCGATGTCTCGATGGGGAGGGTCCTGCAACGCGGCGATGAGGCCGGCTCCGTTGGGGCTTGATGTACGACCTTGGCGTCAGGACCAGGGTTTCGAACTGGATCACGCCGATACGGGCGTCGGGGTGGAAGTCCACCATGAGGTCCAGGTCGCTGTCTGCGCGGGAGTTCGCCGCGGGCGCCGGAGCCGAAAATGGATAGTTCCCGGATGCCGTAGCGACGACAGATGGACTCCAAGACCGAGGCGTCAATCGGCTGGCCGGCGAAATGGATGACAAGATCCACTGGATTCAACTCAATTTGCCCGAGCTTTTATGAGCCGAGTCTACGGCGATCCGGACTGGCCGGTCAAGCGGAATTCGAAAACGAGATTGCCTTCGACGCAGGGAAGGCGCTCGCCGTTGAGTTTCGGGACTCGAAAGCGCCACTGCGCGGCGGCAGCCTCGGCAGCGCCCCGCAGGATTTCGTCCCCTCCGGTCCCACAAACTTGATCGACCTGTCCCTCTGAGTTCACGAGGATCCTCACGTTCACTCGCCCGGAAAGACGTCTGCGTTCGGCCTCGGGCGGGTAAGTGGGTTCGACCCGGTTTAGGACGGCGCCTGCGTGCGATAGCCAATCCGAAACTCGCAGGTACCTTCGCGACGTAAAGTCGCAGTCTCTGCGCGCCGGCTCCAGATTCGTTGAGGCGATTTGCGATTTCGTCTGGGATCTCGCAATAACTCCTCCCTGCGAAGAGAGTTGAATGGCCGGAGCATCTTGACCTCATGACGACTGCAGATGCAGCTGGCTCGACGGTGATCCTTCAGCATGCCTCCCCGGCGATGGTGCAACTAGCCGGCCGGCCCTCGACGGATTGGGTGATCTTTCTCAGGGGCCTTCCGGGTTATTTGCCCTCTGGCAGGTAAGTGGGCTGGCCGCCTTTCACGATGTCATGCGAGGTTTACAGCAGATTCAAGAAGTCTTCGGTGGAGAGCCGCGATTGGTCAATGATCGATTGTAGTGTTCCGCGCTTGAGGTCCCTCTCGTGTAGCGGCACGCAGATCAGGAGCGAGGGATCGTCAGGATGCTTGAGGTAGTGGT
>CAZVKC010000005.1:0-14619 GCA_964627455.1 uncultured Solibacteraceae bacterium
ACTAGTGGATGTTGGTGTCGGCGGCGGCGAGCAGCATTTCCATGGTGACGACTTCGAGCGCGTTTTCGTGGGTCGCTTCGAGACGCACGGGCGCGACGATGCCGGCTTCGTAGGATTGCTTCCAGCGCTCGACGCAAACGCACCAGCCGTTGCCGGGCTTCAATCCCGGGAAGCCCCACTGCGGACGCGGCGTGATGAGGTCGTTGCCGATCGACGCCTGATGCAACAGGAACTCTTCCGTCATGATCACGCAGATGGTGTGCTTGCCGACGTCTTCGGGGCCGGTGTTGCACTTGCCATCGCGATAAAAACCAGTGAGCGGCGAGACACAGCAGGTCTGCAGGACTCCGCCGAGGACGTTCTTGACCATGTCTTTTTAGCGTAACGCGATCGCGCCGCATGATACCCTCACGTCGTTGGAAAAGCCGGTCTCTTATCCCGTCCCCTGGGACCTCGTTTTTGGACTCACGAATCACATCCGCCGCGGCACGCAGCGCGATCTGCACGATTTCACGCGGCAGGTGGTGGAGCGGATGTCGCCGGGTCCGAGATATGAGGGCATCGAGCATTTGCCGGATTCGCCGCGGTTCGTTCTGGTGGCGAATCACTACCAGCGCAAAGGACTGTGGATCCTGCACACGGCGTCGGCAATCACGCAGGGGCTTGTGCGGCGGTATCCCACGATTGCGGATCCACCGGCGCGATGGATGGTGACGGCGAACTGGCCTCCGATCAAGCTGGGAAAGTGGACGCTCGCATCGCCGGGCGACGTACTGCTGCCGCGCGTCGCGAATGCGCTGCATTGTTATCCGGTGACGTTCGCGGGTACGAACCCTGCGTTCACCGCGCGGACGATCCGGCGGATCCTGAGCGAGGCCGCGGAACTGCAATGTCCGCTGGGCATTTTTCCGGAAGGCGTCGCAGGAGTGGCGGGCGAGTGGCATCCGCCGCTGCCGGGCGTGGGACGCTTGATCACGCAGTTGGCAAAGCGTGGACTGCCCGTGGTTCCTGCATTGGTGACCGAGTCCGGCGGTGGGTTGATGGTGCGATTCGGTGGGGTGGTGGCAGCCAGCGACGTGCTGCAGGCTTCGGGCGATGCGGCGCAGTTGGCGCTGGACCGGGTCCGCGAACTCGAGCGGATTCGCTAGCCTGAGATTTACAACATGTCGATTGCTGTCGCAGTATTCTCGTCCCTGCTTCTGGCGCAGGGATTCGACCCCAAGTCGCTCAACCGCGCGGTCGCGCCGTGCGATGACTTTTACGAACACGCCTGTTCGGTGTGGATCAGGAACAATCCGATTCCCGCGGAGCGGAGCGCATGGGGACGCTTCAACGAACTCGACGAGCGGAACCTCGCGATGACGAAGCAGATCCTGGAGCAGGCCGCGAAAGCGGAGGCGAACCGCAGCGGGCCCGACCAGCAGATCGGCGACTTTTATTACGCTTGCATGGACGAGACCGGCATCAATCAGCGGGGCATCGCACCGCTGCAGGCCGAGTTGGAGCGGATCCGCGCGGCGAAGACGAAACTCGAGTTGACGCCGGTGATCACGCGACTGCATCGCATCGGCGTGGGCGCGTTCTTCCGCTTTGGCGCAACGCCGAATCTGGTGGATTCAACCAAAATGATCGCCGAGGTCGACCAGAGCGGCTTGGGGTTGCCCGAGCGCGATTACTATTTGCGCGACGATGCGAAGTCCGTCGAGTTACGCAAGCAGTATCTGGCGCACGTGATCCGCAACTTCGAACTGGCGGGCGAATCCGCGGAAGCCGCGGCGCGCAAGGGCAAAGCGGTTCTGGAGATCGAGACGGCGCTGGCGAAGGGTTCGCTCGACATCGTCACGCGCCGGGATCCGGAGAGCCAGCATCATCCGTACAAGGTCGCGGAACTGATCTCGCTGAACCCCGGCTTTGACTGGAACAAGCATTTCGAAGGCCTGGGACTCGCGGGGCTCGACACGTTGAACGTCACGCATCCGCCGTTCTTCCGCGCGTTCGAGGCGGTGATCGTGCTGCACACGCTCGACGAACTGAAGGCGTACCTGTCGTGGCATTTGATTCACGAGACGGCCGGCGTGCTGCCGGCGCCGTTCGTCGACGCGGACTTCGAGTTTTACGGCAAGGCGCTCGAAGGCGCGAAGAAGATGAAGGATCGCTGGAAGCGTTGCGCGGACCTCGTGGATACACAGTTGGGCGACGCACTCGGCCAGCGCTGGGTCGAGAAGAACTTTCCGCCCGAGGCCAAAGCCCGCATGCGGCGAATGGTGAAGGCGATTGAGGGCGCGCTGGCCCGCGATATCGATTCCCTGCCCTGGATGTCGGCGGCGACCAAACAGAAGGCGCTCGACAAGTTGCGGGCGATCGCGGACAAGATCGGATATCCGGACAAGTGGAAGTCCTACGAGTCGGCGAAGATTGCGCGGGACGACATCTTCGGCAATGCGATTCGCCTGGGCGAACTCGAGTACATGCGGGATCTCGCGAAGATCGGCAAGCCCGTGGATCGCACGGAATGGAGCATGACCGCTCCGACCGTCAACGCTTACTATGACCCGCAACACAACGACATCAATTTTCCGGCGGGGATCCTGCAGCCGCCTTTCTTCGACAACAAGCTCGACGACGCTTCGAACCTGGGTGCGATCGGCGCTGTGATCGGGCACGAGTTGACGCACGGCTTCGACGATTCGGGCCGCAAGTTCGACGGCGCGGGCAACCTCGCCGACTGGTGGACCGAGAAGGACGGCGAGGAATTCGAACGTCGCACGGATTGTTTTGTGAAGCAGTACTTCGATTACGCGGCGCTGCCGGGCGTGAAGCTGAACGGGCGCCTGACGCTGGGTGAGAATGTCGCGGACAACGGAGGCGTGCGCGTAGCGTACATGGCGTTGCAAACGCTGATGGGCGCGAAGGCGATGCGCGAGGTCCGCGGCGGGTACACGCCGGAGCAGCGGTTCTTTTATTCGTACGCGCAGGTGTGGTGTTCGCACTACACGGAAGAGGCGGCGCGGATGCGGGCCAACGTGGATCCTCACTCGCCGGGGCGGTATCGCGTGAATGGCGTGCTGGCGAATAGTCCCGAGTTCCGGCAGGCGTTCGGATGCAAGGTGGGGCAAGCGATGGTCCGCGAGCCGGGCTGCCGCGTGTGGTGACGTTTTGCCTGCTGCTCGCATGGATGATGCAGCCTCCGTCGTATGAATTCCGGAGGAACGCGACAGAGGCGTGGACCCTGCTTCGTGACGGGAAAGTTGTGACCGAACTGCCCGACGCGGAGGTTCGCGTGTTGGATGTGTTCGGCGAACACTGGCAGGCGCGCATCGACTCGGTGCGGCGTGGATCCGGCGAGTCGACGGACAAGCAGTTGTACATCGCGTTTCTGAAGCGGCGTTACGGATACCAGATTGCCGCGGTGAACGAGGCGTATGGGCTGGAAGCGTCGGCGTTCACGGATCTCGAGTCCCCGGAAGCGTTTGCCAAGGCCCGGCGGAACGAGGCGGATGACCGGGCGTTCGCAGCCGAGTACTTCGCAGGCGCGGTAGAGGGTCGCGCGGCTTGGGTGTTGTTGCCTCCCGAGGCGCCTCCCGAGATCGCAACGGCAGTGGCCGCCAAGGCGCAAGCTGTCGTCGTCCGGGACCTGACTCCGGCTTTGGAACGCCTCGGAAAGCCTGTGTTGGTTCGAACGACCGGCGAGTGTCCCGCCGTTCGCCCTGCGTATCTCGCCGCCTGCCTCCGGATTTCGAAACCTTAATCACATTCCTCTTCACCCTGTCCCTAAAACGATTCAAAATGTAAGTGGGGTGGTACGCTTGCTGACTCGCGTTCTTTTGGTTTGTTTTTCGTTGCTGCTGGTTTCTTCTTGTGGATCCAAACAACTGGTGTCCACGAGAACGGCGAAGGCGGCCGGGCAGGAGACTGGCTCGGCGGCATCCGTTACGGTTCCGGAAAGCCGGCAGGCGGATGACTTCGCCCGATTCCTGGCGGGATTGCCGGGGCGCGAAGGCAGCCCGTACAAAGCAATGGAAGAGGACCCGGCGTGGATTGCACACCGGCAGGCATTTGAAACCGATTGGACACGGTTCGACGCGAAGCGTGTGCCCGTGTTGCAGGAGTTCCAAAAGAAGGAGCTGTATGGCGCGCCGAATTCTGGTGGAACCTTGTTCTATCCGTTTGGCGGCCCAGACTTCGTCACGGCCAACCTGTTCTTCCCCGCAAACCTGAACTATGTGTTCGTCGGCCTCGAGCCTCCGGGCACGGTAAAGACGGCCGCCGCGTTCGAGCAGAAGCCGCTCTCGGCGACCCTGCCGCGGATCCGGTTCACGCTGGATTCGCTGTTGCGGCGCAGTTTCTTCATCACGGCGCAGATGGATGCGCAGGTCCGCGGGCAGATCACTGATGGCTTGCTGCCGCTGCTGCTGGTGCAGATGGTTCGCACCGGGCACGTCATTCGCGGGCACCGCTACGTGACGCTCGACGCGCAGGGACAGTATGTCGACCGCAAGCTCGACCAGGCCGGCGTGAAGAATCGCGGGGTCGTCGTGGAGTTCCAGCGCGAAGGCAGTAAAGAGATCAAGCACCTGACGTACTTCTCGGTGAACCTGCACAACTGGACCTTCAAGGACAACAAGGAGTTCCTCGCGTTCATGGAACAGATGCGGCCGATGTCGACCTTCTTCAAGTCCGCTTCGTATTTGCCGCATCGCGAAGGGTTCTCGCTGATTCGCGAACAGGTGCTCGCCAAGAGCAACGCGATTGCGCAGGACGATACGGGCATCCCGTTCAAGTTCTTCGACGGCACGAAGTGGGACGTGATGCTATACGGCAAGTACACGCAGCCGTACGGAAGCTTCAAGTTTATGAAGCAGCCGGATCTGCGCGTGGCGTTCGACCGCGGCGGCCAGAACGTTCGCAACCTGGACTTCTTTATCGGTTACGGTTACGGACACCAGGCGTCGAACCTGCTGATCGCCCGCAAGCGCTCTTCCTGATTCTTACTTGCCGCCTTCGACCTGACGCTGGTAGTCCGCGGCGTCGAAGTGCCCCTGCGATTCGGCGACGAGCCCGTCGCTGTTGAAGGTCCAGTCTTCGTAGCCGCTGATGCGCACGCGATTGCCCGTGCCGGAGTGTGTTCCGGTGAGGGTCCAGTGATACTCGACGGTGTTCTCTTTCGGGATGAGTTTGTCTGCGACGAGATGCAGGTCAGGGAACGCATCCATGAATCCTTTGACGTCCGGAATGATACCAGCGTGGCCGACGGCCGGAGGTCCGCCGTTGATAGCGAGAAAGCCATCAGGCGCGAAGAAGGCGGCAACTTGCGGGGGATCCTGACTGCACCAGGCAGCCGTGTAGCGGGCGGCGAAATCTTCGAGGTAGGCAGCGTTGGGAAGCGGCACGGAAGCTTAGCGTAACAGATCGAGGATCGCTCTGAGTTCCTTGCGAATCGGATCGAGGTTCACGCTATTGCCGGCAGACGGAGGCGGCGCGAGTTCCGGAAAGAGTTCCGCCTGCTCCCTTCGTTGCTGCTGCTGTTTCTTTTCGGACTTGGGGGACTTCGCGACGACCGTGGGCTTGGGTTTCTGCTCCATCCACTTGCGCGCGCCTTCGATGGTGAAGCGCTTTTCGTAGAGGAGCCGCTTGATCTCGAGTACCATCTCGACATCTTTGCGTCGATACAGCCTGTGGCCTGTGCCGGACTTCTTGGGACCGAGCCCCGGAAACTCGCTTTCCCAGAACCGCAGGACGTACTGCTTCACACCGGTGAGGCGCGCTACTTCGCCGATGCGGAAGTAGAGCTTATCGGGGATCTCCTCGAGTTGTGGTGTGACCAGCGGCTCAACCGGTTCAGCCATAGCAAGTTACTATTCATTGTAGTGGCAGTTCTCGCAGGAATCCATCCGGTCCGGGAGGCGTTGCGCGCCGGCCGTCCCATTGACCGCATTCTCATCGCAAAAGGCTCAACAGGGCCGAAAATTCAGGAAATCATCGATCTCGCGAAAGAGCGACAGGTGCAATTGCGGCAGGATGACCGCGGCACGCTCGATCGCGCGGCAGGAAAAGTTCCGCATCAGGGCGTCGTTGCGTTTCATTCTTCGCTGACGTCGCAGTATGCGAACTTCGACGATTTGATCCGCGGCAAGGGCCTCATTGTGGTGCTCGACGGCGTCGAGGATCCGCATAATCTTGGCGCAGTCGTACGCACGGCGCATGCCGCGGGCGCAGCGGGCATCGTGATCCCGGAGCGACGTGCGGTAGGCATCACAGAGACGGTAGCCAAAGCATCGGCGGGCGCGCTGGTGCATCTGCCGATCGCACGTGTGGTGAATATCGGCCGCGCGATCGAGGACCTGAAAGAAGCCGGCTACTGGATTTACGGGCTCGACGAGCGCGGCGAGCACTTGTACGATCAGGTGGACATCACGTCTCCGGTTGCGATCGTGATGGGCGGCGAAGGGCACGGCTTGCACGACATCGTGAAGAAGAAGTGCGACTTTCTGGTGCGCATCCCGATGGCGGGCGCGATTGCTTCGCTCAACGTTTCCGTGGCGACCGGCGTAATGTTGTTCGAGTTCCGGCGCCGCATGGGACATCAGTAAATGCTGCGCGGGCACGCCACGCGCGAAGGCACGCGCCAACTCGCGGACCGGTTTGCCGCAACGACTTCCGGCTTCTATCGCGAAGCGCAGGGACTCACCGTCAGCACGCTTGGCATCGGCTCCTATCTCGGCGAGATGGATGAGGTTGCCGACGCCAACTACGAGCAGGCGTTCGTTGCGGCTTTGCGCGGCGGCATCAACTTTCTCGATACGTCGCTGAATTACCGGCATCAGAGATCCGAGCAGAACATCGGCGAGGCTCTGGCGAAAAGCGGCGTGGCGCGCGAAGAGGTCGTGATCTGCACCAAAGCCGGATACCTCGTGCCGGGCGCTGTGCCGCTCGACCGGATCCAACCCGTGGATGTCTTCGGCAACATGCACTGCATGGCGCCTGCGTTTCTCGACGATCAGCTTTCGCGGAGCTTCGAGAATCTGCGCGTGGAATGCGTGGACGTCCTTTATCTGCATAACCCCGAAACGCAGTTGCCATTGGGCGAGGAAGAATTTTACAGGCGGATCCACGCGGCGTTCGAAGCGCTGGAAAGTCTGGCGGATGCGGGACGCATCCGTTATTACGGGGCGGCGACGTGGAATGGGTTTCGACAGAAGTCCGGCGGCGGGTTGTCGCTGGAGCGGATGGTGGAGATCGCGGCGGCCTTGCGCGGGCGCGACGCACACCGTTTTCGATTCATCCAGCTTCCGTACAACCTCGCGATGCCGGAGGCGCTCACGTTGCGCGACGCTGCAAGCCGGAACATTCTCGAACGCGCGCGCGAGTTCGGCGTCACCGTAGTAACCAGCGCCGCGCTCCTGCAATCGCGACTGGCGCAGGGACTTCCGCTCGAAGTCGCGGAGCGCTTGCCGGGACTGGAGACGGACGCGCAACGGGCGATCCAGTTCGCGCGGTCGGCGCCGGGCGTCACGGTCGCATTGACGGGCATGGGGCGGCCGTCGCATGTCGCAAGCAATCTGGGAATCTCGAAGATAGCGCCGTCGACCACTCAGGAGTATTTGGAATTGTTCCAATGACGGCGCCGTTATTCGACATGTGGGGCGACAACCGCCAGAGCATCTCGATCGACGGGATCGCGGAAACACCCAATCAGGCCGCGGTGTTCCTCGTCTGGCCTCGCGAAGGACAACCGTATCTTGGCCGCACGAATCTGCTTCGGCGCCGCCTGCTGCGATTGTTGAAAGAACGCGAGAAGCCGTCGCGACTGCTGAACCTGCGCGATGTGGCGGATCACGTCGACTACTGGCTGACCGGGTCGCAGATCGAATCGAACCTGCTGTTCTACCGGCTGGCCCGCAAGTATTTTCCCGAAACGTATCTGAAGCTGGCGAAGCTACGCATGCCTGCGTACGTGAAGCTGGTGCTCGGCAACGAGTTTCCGAAGACTTCAATCACGACTCGCGTCACGGGCGGTAAGGGCATCTACTACGGGCCGTTCCGCACGCGCACAGCAGCAGAGACGTTCGAGAATCAGATGCTCGATCTGTTTCAGATCCGCCGCTGCGAAGAGAACCTGGAACCGAATTCCGAGCATCCCGGCTGCATCTACGGCGAGATGAACATGTGCCTGCGGCCGTGCCAGATGATCGTGACAGCCGAGCAATACAGCACGGAAGTAGAACGGGTCGCGCAGTTCCTGCGCACCGACGGGCTGCAGTTGATCGAGCGGACGTCGGCGAGCCGCGACCGGTTTTCCGAGGAACTGAACTTCGAAGAGGCTTCGCGGCAACATCGCAAGATCGAGCGGATCCGGCAGATCCTGAGTCTGCGGGATGATCTGGTGATCGATATCGAGCGGCTGAACGGCGTTGCGGTTGCGGCGTCGTCAACGCCCGCGGCGGTGAACCTGTTGTTCTTCCGGCGCGGCTGGTGGCATGGTCCGGTGACGTTCGAGTTGGGCGTGGCGACGGGTCCCGGCGTGTCGATGGACCGGAGACTGCGGGAACTCGTGCAAGCTCTACCTCCGAAAGACGGATCCTCGCCGGAGCGCCAGGAACATCTGGCGCTACTGGCGAAGTGGTTCTACTCAACATGGCGCGACGGTGAATTCATCCAGGCCGACAAGCTCGACGATCTGCCGTATCGCAAGCTGGTGAATGCGATTGCGCGAGTTGCCAGGACTACTGCAGGCGAGCAAAAAGAATAAGCCCCGAAGCTCTTGAGGAACTTCGGGGCTCATGATTACGCGATCGCGACAATCGTTACTGGATCACCTTGGGCACGCACTTCATGCTCTGCAGCAGGTCCTTCGAGAAGATCGGGGGCCCATCGGTCTGCAGGGTGAAGTCATACCGCATGTCCTTGCCTTCGAACTGCACCTTGCGGTTGTTCGAGTACAGGTAGAAGGTGAACGTATTGCCAATGATTGTGTCAGCGGTTGCGAAGAAGCGGAAAACACTCCAGAAGCCAGGAGCAGCCTGTACTTCCTGTCCAGTGGCGTTGCCCTTCTGAATGATCGTCGGAGCAAAGTTGCCGGCACTCGAGGTGAATGTGTACATCTTCGAAGTTCCGCCGGAACGGACTTCGGTCCGGTCTCCGTTGAAGTTCAGCACGAAGCGATCGAAGAAATCGCTGGTCGGCTTGATCGCGAACTTGTAGCCAAGGTTCTGGCCGTCCGGATACAGCGCGCGCTGCAACTGCAGCGACTGGCTGAGGAACTGCAGGAACTGCGGATTCACATTCGCCTTCGCCGTAGGAGACTTCTGGCAGTTGGGCGCGCCAACCGCGGAACACTGCACGAACGCCTGCAAATCCTGCGTCAGCTTGGTGAGGCGTCCGCCGGGCTTGAAGATCGTGTCCAGTTCCTGCAGTGAGACTTCCGGCTGCGCCTTGGAGTTGAACGGGAACTTCTTCGCCAATTGTCCGAACTCGCCGCAGAAGGCGCCGCCGGCGGCATCCACTTCCGCGCCACCCTTGGGAATCGGGAGCGAGGTAATGGGCCGCAGCATGAGGTCCTTGACCGTCGTATGCAACGAAGCCTCCGCATCGACCGGCAATCCGGCTGCGATACCGAGCGTCGTACGTTCGGCATTCGCGGCCGCGTCCTTGAGGTTCTGGGCGCTGACGAACGTATCGGCGCCTTGCGCCAGCGCGCCGTCGATCGGCCCCATCAATCCCAGGATCGAGTTCGTGTAGGGCAATAGATTCGGCGTATTGAACACCTGCATTTCCGAAGGCGGCTGCACGGTTTGCACGGGAGCAAAGGCGGCCTTCACTCCGGCGAGATCCACATTGGTGTTGTGGGAGGCCCACCAGAAGAGGCCGGGAATCGGCGCCGTGCTGCCGGTGATTGCGGGAAGACGATCCTTCGCGGCCTGCAACTGCGGATACGGCACGAAGCGGGCTTCCTTCAGGACTTTGCGCCAGGTTTCGATGTACGACTTCGCGTAGCGCTCGCGAACGCGCTTCTTCAGCTCTTCGGCAGGAATCGTCGTGCCGCCTTCGCCGAGCACCCAGGCTTCGGATCCGAAGTCAGCCTTATCGATTGCCTTCGACATGAACTCGTAGCCCTTCTTGGTGAACGCATAACGCACGGGCACGTTGCCGATGACGTTGGACGCGGATCCCACCAGGAACTCGTTAAATGTCTTCGGGCCCTGTTCCCGATCGGCCTTCGCCAGCAAGCCCTGGAAGGCTGCTTCTTCGCCGGAGAATTCGCGCAGGTAACGCTGCGCGGCGGGCACCGATCCGTCGCGATCCTTCGAATACGGATTCCCGTTGGCGAGATCGGCTGCATAAAAGTTGAATTGCTTCTTGGCAAGTTCCAGGCGTTCCTGGCCGATCTCTTCCTTCTTACAGGCCCAGCGATCATGCAGCGTGCGGCCAAGGAACTCGCCGTACTTGCGATCCTTCTCACTCCTGATGCGGCCAAACTCGGAAGTCGTCAACAGGTAGGACTTCACGTTGTCGTAGGCGATATCAAATGAATCCGTGGCGTCGGGCTTGCCCTTGGCGCCCACCGTCTTCATAAAGCTGACGAGGCCGGACTGCGTGCCGCCGAACAACACACTCTTGAAGCGATTGTAGTAATCCTTGCGGACCTCCGGATACATGTCGCTGCCCGCGTACAGGCCGAGGCGCAACCGGAACGGCGCGCCGTGTTCCTCATACTCGCCGAGTTCCGACAGCGTCTGGCGCAGGGTCTCGAGTTTCTGCAACTGCTCGAGCGACGGGACCTCGCAGGCCTTCATGTCGGTCTTGACATCGGCCAATCCCTTCGAAGCCGCGATCGCTTTCTCTTCGAGCGAACGGTTGCCAAAGAAAGACACCACCAGGCCGATCGAATACAGCAACAACAGTCCGGCGAGACCACCGAGCAGCAGGCGCTGCAGGAAACTGGTCTTCACGCTGGATCCGCTGGCGCTCATCGCCGCCGAGTCTTTAAGCAGGATGTCGTTGAACAGGTGTCCGAGGAACAGCCATTGGGGCACGCGGCGGCCCTGCTGTTGCGCGCCGCCCATCGCGGCCTGCTGCTGCACCTGCTGCATCATCGCAGCCGAGAACATCTGCGTTGCAGCGCCGGCCTGCTTGAAGGAATCATCCTTCTTTGCAGCCGAAACCACGGGCGCGGAACTCACGGTGATCGGACGCACGCCGGAGAAATAGAAGCCGCGCAGGAACGGGCTGGCCTTCAACTGGCTGGGACGGCAACAGTCCACCATGAACTGCACCATCGACTGCCGCAACTTGCGGAACTCGCGCGGGAACTCGTACGGATGCGGCGTCTTGCCGGGGTCCCCATCGCGAGGCAACAGCACGCAACGCTTGTCGGCCAGCGAGTAGAAGAGGTCGTCGAAGCCTTTCAGCAGGCGGCGCGTTTCTTCTTCCTGATAGACGCCCGACTGCACATCGCGAATTGGCAGCGTCGTGCCGAACACCTGCGTCGCTTCGTCGTTCGAAAGGTTGCGAACGTATTCCTGGAAGAACGGAATGCGGTCCGTGCGCGTGAACAGAACGTAGACCGGATAGCTGATGCCGAGGCCGTCGGAGATATCCGACAAGCGCGCCTGGATGTAGCGTGCGGCAGTCGCGATCTGTTCGGCGGCGCCGGGCTTGGCAAAGTTCTCGACGTCGTAGCAAAGCAGAACGCCGCGAGGAGCCTGATCTCCCTTCCCGACAAGCGACTTCCACGATCCCGGCTTCAACCGCTTGACGAGAGCCTTCCATTTCGCGGGGTCTGCGAATACTTTGCCGGCCGCTTCGACGAACGTGCTGCCCCGGGCGAACCAGACATTCACATGCTGCGTGGGAGCGACAGCGTTGCCTTCGCCGTACACGGCGCCGGCGAGCAGTTCGGGTTCGATGCCGGAATACACCATGGCGCTGGTCTTGGTGGAACCCTGATCTCCGACAACGAAAACGAGAGGAAGATTCGCGATGCGTGCGCCCTGCGTGGAACTGGAATGAGCGATCCGCGCGTCGGCCTCACCGATAATCGCATCGATGGCCGCGTCGCCGGTCGCAGGTCCGCTGCCGGCATCCGAAGCGCCGCCTTCGTCTCCCTGTTTCCTCTTCACCACATAAATCCAGAGGCCCGCGCCGGTAAGGCCGAGCGCGCTCAGCAGGCCCATCACGATATAGAGATCCGACCCGACCAGCCCGTACATCTGCGCGCTGGCAAAGACGATCACGAAATACATCAGGAACGCTGCGCCGGCTTTCCATTCGATCTTCATGGCTTAGATGGCTCCTTTCGCGAGATCCGCCATGGTCGACACGCCGGAATTGAGCAGGACCTTGAACACTCCAAAAAGGATGAGGGTCAGCACCAGGCACCCGATCGCGGTGAACATCAGGGTCTTGACCCAGGGGTCAGAGGAACTCTTGACGATCACGTCGTTGGGCAGCACCCAGGAGGGTGAGAATTCGGAAGTCAGCCTGCGGATGCGAAGGATCTTCTCACCCGTCTGCTGCTGAATCGCGTACAGGTCGCCCTTGCCGCCGAGTGAATATTTGCCGGCAAAGCCGAGCAGCAGGCAAAGATAATAGACTTCCAGAATGTCTGCCACGTCGTGGGAGTCGTTTCGGCCAAGCAGGTTCGCCAGGTTCTTGAAGAAGATCTCGCCTGCGATGTGGTGGCCATAGCGCTGTTCCTGCAGCGGTTGCTTCGGCCAGTCAGCGAATACGGGCGAGCGAAGGTTCAGAATGGACTCGTCAAGGAATGCGATAACCGCAAAAATAGCCAGTTCGACGTCCTCTTGCGGATAGCCGAGTTTCTTGGCGGTTTCACCGGACTGGTCGATGGCGCCCAGCAACTGCTGGCGGAACGTCACCGAATCGCTCACCTGCTGGCGCCCGGTGCGCAAGCGTTCGCCAACCGTGATCAGTTCCTGAAAAACGAGCGCGAGGTTTTCCTGGCGTCGCGTCCCGCCCCCTGTGGTCGTCATTCCACCTGGTGTCATGTCGTGTATCGATCCTCTTCGTTCGTTACGATTCCAAAATCACAAGCAGTTCGATATCCGGATTGGGCAATTCGCCCGGGATATACAGACCCAGTTTGCGCGTCTTCGACAGGTGATCCCAGCACGGGCCTGCCTGCGTGATCGAAAAATACTGGTAATCCACCTTGGCGGGGATCTGCGACGGCGGCACCGGCAGGTGCGTCAGCGCCATGCCGGGAAGGGCCTGCTGGACGAGCCTCGGCACGAACTCTTTCGAACAGATCTTCACCAGTTTGGGCGCATTCGCGATCACCTCGGCCTCGCCCACCTTCGAGCGCATGCCGAACACCCACCGGGACGGGTTGAACACACGCTGGTCGGTGCATTCGGCTTCGTAGAAGTACTCGGCGCGCTTCACGAGGTTGATCGCCACGAACTGGGTCGGGATGATGATTTCCAGGTGCGACCGGATGTGATAGTCGAGATCCGCGAAGCATTCGCTCAACTTCAGATGGTCGTAAAGCGGCATCTTCCGCGGATGCGAATCGATCGCGAATGTACAAAGCGCTCCGCCGAGGCGAAGCATCTCCTGATACAGGATATCGGGATGTCCATGCCTCGTCCTGTAAATATGACGCAGGGGCGCGAGCGCGGAATTGATCGTGTGAGTCAGCCAGAACGCGCCGATCTCACGAGAGGCGGTTTCCACCCACGAAGTCGTGCGTTTTGCGAACGTCGAACTCTTCTCTTCGAGGATCTCGATCAGGCGTCCCAGCAGCGACATGACCCGCTCGCTTGCCGTGATGTCCAGCAGAGGCGGAATGAAGTTCGGATCATAGGCGAACCTGCCGGAGCCGTCGCGAATGATGCGCGCAAAGGGCAGCATCGTATGATTCTCGACGCGTTCGGTTTCAAAAACCACGCGGATGTTCTTACGTCCCAGTTGCACGGGCTTTTCGTCGCGGCCAGTTGTTTCGTCGTGCAGGATCTGCGCCTCAGCGGAATATCGAACTGAACCCGCCCCAGTGCCGGCATCAGGCGGCAGGCAGTTCAAGCCGTCCTGCTTGCGCATGGGGACCGCCAGGCTAACGACCACGCCATCCTTCGAAGCCGGGAAATGGTCTCCGACCGGAATCGGAGGAGGAAGCGGGTCAGCCTCGTCCATGTGGAACGTCAGGCCGTCGGGGAAAACGCCCCGCGCGTGCAAGATCGCAACCGACCCGTTTTGAAGGGCTTCCTGGTCGAGTTTGAGTGCTACCAACCCCCAGGGGGCAAACCAAAGACTGCTGGTCGAAAACCGGATGGAGTCTTCAAAGTACCTGGACTGCACCTGAAAGTGGTGCGGTCCGAGGTACATACCTTCCGACCAAACGACGCGTGAGAGTTGTTTCATGTGGCGCCTTCGAGCGTAAGCACTACTCTACCACTGTGACCCGCCCGGATTCGGGCACACGTACGGCGCGCTCCGCTGCATAACTTGTAAGCGCGAAACCGGGCAAAAGAAGATCATGATTCTGCCCAAAATCTTCCCGGCGGCCCGGCCTCGCATCCTGCCCGGCGGGGCCGCAGGGATCGGGGTTCCGGTTAGCCCTTCTTGACAACCATCGTGTTGGCCATCTGGTCGCCGTAACGCTCG
>CAZVKC010000005.1:14719-39330 GCA_964627455.1 uncultured Solibacteraceae bacterium
AGTGGAACCTCCAGTGGGGGGATTCTATACCACTGCCATTACATGCGCAAAGGGTGGGTGGATCCGCTCAAAATCCTCAGTATTTCAAGCAAGATCCGCGACAGGCTCCACATCCGCCTCGATGGGATGCCCGGCGGACTGCCTCGCGGTTACCTTGTAACCGGCCAGCGCGGCGACGCCCACGGCAGCCACCGCACCCCAGTAGAGAACGGGGTATCCGAAGCGCTGGGCAACAGCGCCATCGACGAAGGAACTGAGGCCGACAAAGAGATCCACGCAGGCCGTAAGCAATCCCACTGAAGCGGCCCGCTCGTTTTCGGGGGAGTTGTTCAGCACCGTCGAAGCAATCGACGGCCAGGGCAGCGAGAATCCAAAACCTGTGATGGCCGCGGCAGCAATCGCAAGCAGTGGCGGCGGCCCTTGCGCAAGCAGGAAGAGTCCGATGGCCATGAACACCAGACCACAGTAAAAAGTGATGCGTGGACCGATGCGGTCGGGAAGTCCGCCAAGGAAGAAGCGCGAGGTCAGGATCACCAGCGCATAGGCCGAAAATGCGCGTCCACCCGAGTTGCCGTGCGTGGACAGATGCAGCGTCAGAAATCCGGCCATCGCGGGATAGTGCACGTTTACCAGTCCCAGGACCAAGCCCGGCAGGAGCGCACGGGTCGGAATGAACGAGTTCGGGCGCGCGCGCTTCGCCGAAAGTGTTTCGGTCGCGCCGCGCAGGGCCAGGATCGCGGGAATCGGCGTGATGACCAGCAGCAACGCGGCGTTCTCGAAGGATCCTAGTAAGGATCCGATGGCGGGTCCGGTCGAGAGTCCGCCCCAGACGCCGGCGCCGAGGAATCCAAGCGCTTGCGCTTTTCGGCCATCCGGCGCCACTTCGACAGCCCATGCGGCGGCGGATACGAACAGGAATGCTTCTCCGAGGCCCTGCAGGACGCGACCGATGAACACGGAGGTGATCCCCAGCGGCAGCAGATACGCCAGGCCCGCGAGGGAACAACAACTCAAACCTGCGATCAGCGCAGGCTTGCGCCCTCTGCGATCCGCCACAGGACCGGCAAACAGCCGGGATGTCAGCGCGACGACAGAAAAGATCCCGATGGCCAGGCCAACGACAAAATCAGTTTGGTGCAGGTCGCGCTTGACGTGCGGACCCAGCAAAGGAACGATAGCCCCAATACCAGTGAAGCCAAGAAAAGTGGAAACGACTACGATCCAAAAGAGCCGCGAGAAGCCAGACCCCATCTGCTTTCAGGATCTCACATCCCGTCAGCAGGTCAGCCCACGGGATCTTCAGTCGAACTCGCGGAGGCCGGAGCATTGTACGTCGACCAGTCGCCCGATTCGATGCGCGGCTTGCCGGTCGGCGAAAACTTGTAGATATAAATCCACGCTTCCACCAGACCATCGGGTCCGCTGACTTCCCGCTTGAAACGTTCGAACTCGAATCCTTCGTATGTGTCCAACTTTTTGAGCACGACCGTGGTCACCTGATACAGATCGCCCAATACTTTGCCCTTGCCGTCCACAAAGCCGGGATAGGTCGACAAAAGCACGAGCCGGCCTTCGGTCGTCGCCGGCCCAACATAGGTTCCGTTCAGTTCGAGAAAACGAGCATACTCGTTCCCCACGCCGCGCCTGGATGCAGAGGATTGCTCTGTGCCCCGGCGAAGCGAACCATAAACAAACAGGTTTTCCATTGGACCTTCTTATTCTAGTTCACCACCGAGCCAACTGCGGAGCAACGGGATTGCTTCGGCGCCGGCGATCCGGTGGGGACCATTGAACAGGACCAGTCCCGTGCGATCCTTCCAGCCGTTCTCGTCGTAGTAGCGCCGCACCTTGGCGTATTCGCGAAATACCCATTCGTCCACGCCGACGCCATCGCGATGGCCGCGCTCGACCAGGAATCTGCGCGGCGCAATGAGCATCGCCATCTCCGCATGGTTCGCGACGTTCGCCAGGCCGAACTCGACAATCTCGTACTCGTGCGTGAAAACGTAACTGTAAGGCATTTCGACGGTGGCCAGTTTGTGGATCCACTCATTGAAGTTGCCGGAGCAGACGACCGCCTGGAACTGCGTCAACAGCGCCGGCACGCGCATCGCGGTGGCGCCGCCGTAGGAAAGGCCATAGAAACCGATGCGTTTGGTATCCACCTCCGGCATCGCGGTGAGCATGTCGAGCATCTTCTCGTACTGCGCGAGGATGAACGAAAAAAGCGACAAGCCCAGTGGATTCGCATGGCGCACGATATGCCGAAACTCCCCAATGTAGGGATTCTGCGGCGCATAGACGATGTAGCCCTGGTCGATGAGCATCTCGGCCAGGTTGCGGTATACATCCCAATCCTTGCTTTCCTTCGGCTGCTGAAACAACAACTGCGGACGTCCGTTCAAGCCGTGCTGCGCAACCACGACAGGGCGCTTTTCCCCGGGACGCATGTTCTTCGGCATGAGCAGCACGCCGTAGCCGAAAACATCAGGCGGCAGGACGTCGAACTGCACTTCGTAGCCAGTCCACTTCGGCGCGTCGTACGACTGCTTGCGGCGAACATGGAGCGGCGCGGGCGATTTGGGAATCCGGCCGAAGACGTCTTCCCACAGCCGGCGGCGGATCTCCTCTTTGCCAGTATTCTTCCAGAGTTCCGCGCGGACTCGCTCGCTTTCGCCGATCTGCTTCTGATTGAACTGCACGAGTTCGTCGAACTGGCGCTTCATTCGCGCTTCCGCATCCGGGGCCGGAGGAATCGCGCTGTTGCCGCCGGTGAACTGGAAAGGACCGGCGGGTTCCACTTTCGCAAGCCGGATCTTCCAGATGTTGCGATCTATGGGTTCCGCGGCGACATCATCACGATTCCAGGCGAATCCGCCGCCCGCTGCCGACGCGATGCGCGAGTCGATCGCCTTTGCATACGCTGCGATGGACGCGCCTTCACCGATCCCGACCGCGCGGATCGGCACTTTGGGTTCCTGCTGCGAGAACCAGTCCACAGCGGCGAGGGCTTTCTGGACCTCGTATCCGACCGGATGCCTGCCGAGCGGAAACGACATTCGATAAAGGAACTCACGGTGCGACTGATTCGTCGTCTTGCCGATCGCCGGGTTGCCCGACCATTTGCTGGCGCGATCGATCAGCACCGGGATCAGGACCTGCGCGCCCTTCGACGCCTGCGCCTGCATGGCGACGAAGCGTTCCGGTGGCATGCCGACTTCGGGGATCCCGATGATGCGTTCGCGCACCGGTTGCTGCTTCGGCTGCAGCAGCAGCCCTTCGGCGGTCACGCCGGGCAGGACCGGCCAGCGCACGGCATACGCGTCGAAGCCATCCGTGGACGCGCGCAACGCAGGCTGGCGCAGGGTCGCGACGAGTTCGAGATCCGTGAACGGGACCCGCCGATCGACCACACCAAGCAGTTTCGCGAGATCCTGTTCGACTGGTTTTGCAGGGAGCTTTTCGAGATAGCGAACGATGCCCTGGACCATCAGCTTCGCGGGATCATCCGCTGGACTGAGAGTCCACTCTTGTGCCAGTGCGGCACACGCAACCAGCGCCAGTGCGAACGTCATCTTCATCGGTTACACAACCTTCTTGCGGGCGGCGTCCCAGCGGAGGCGGCGGCCTTCGCGAACCGACTGCATCGCCATGCACAACACGATGTTCGTGGCTTGCGCGACTTCCGGCGGCGCCGATGGCTGCTGCCGCGTCCGGACCGCTTCGAGGAAATTGCGTATATGCTGCCGCGTCGCGGATCCGAAACTGCCCGGCTTCGACACCTGCACGCTGGGCTGCATCACGACATCGCGCGGCGCTTCGGGATACAGCGCGTATCCTTCGCGGCTCACGTCGAAACGCGCCTTCGAACCGTGGAACTGCTTCATCTGATCGTTGACGCCCGCATAGCGCATGGCGCGATAGCCGATGAGGAAGTTCGCGAGCGTGTTGTCGGGATACTCGATCGTGAGCGACGCAGTCTCGGGCACCTCAGCGCCCGCCAGATTGGGACGGCTGCCGGCGCACGTCACCGCGAGAGGAGCGTCTGCGCCGAGAAACCAGTGAATCGCATCGACGATGTGCGCCGCCTGGCCGATCAGCAACCCGCCCGAGTAGTCCCAGAAGTAATACCAGTTGAAGAAACGCTGCGCATCAACGTCGCGTTTCGGTGAGGATCCCAGCCATTGCTTCCAATCGAGCGCGCCTTCGAGTTGCCGGTTGTTGAGCCCGGCCTGATGGTTGTACCACCAGGAACTCACCAACTTCACATCGCCGCAGACCTTCGAATCGTAGATATTCTTGGCGTCGAGAAAGAGATCGAAACTGCGCCGCTGCGTGCCGACCTGCACGATCCGCCTGGTGCGTTTGACAGCCTCGATCATCGCGAAGCCTTCATCGATCGTGTGCGCCAGCGGCTTCTCGACGTACACATCCTTGCCGGCTTCCACGGCGTCGATCACCATCCGCGAATGCCAGTGGTCCGGCGTCGCGACGACGACGACTTCGATCGATTTGTCATCCAGCAGCTTGCGGTAATCCGAATACGCCTTCGCGCCGGTGTTGGCGATCTTGAGTCCCTTCTGCAGATTCGGCTCGTAGACATCACAAACGGCCGCCATCTCGACGCCGATCTCTTTGAACTCTCCAGTCAGGAACTGGCCGCGTCCGCCACTGCCGATAATGGCGCCCTTGGGCCGGTCGCCGGCGCTGAACATCGTTGCAGGGGCCGCCATGGCGGTCATGCCTGCAAGCAGGCTTCTTCTTCGCATCTCTTCGAGTGTATGCCAGCGCCACGCGAATCAAGTTACGATAAAAGGCTGTGGCGTACGGCTTCCAAGAGCAACCCAACCTGGATGCCCGCTCTCAATCCATCCTCAAGCGCCTCCTGCTGCTGGTTTTCGCGACCCTCGTCACCGGTGCGGGATTCCTGCTGTTTTCCTCCGAAGAAACGCAGATCCTGATTCTCACGCCGATACCGAAAGCGTTGGGATTTTCGTCACACATCAAGGCCCGCATGTCGAATCCACAGGGCGTCAGCCGCGTTCGCGCGTGGATCGAACAGAACGGCTCCAGCTACGAACTGCTCGACCAGCGTTATCCGGGATCCTGGCGTGACTGGTTCCAGAAGGGGCGCGCGCCGGTTGAGCCGGAGTTCGTCGCGGGAAAGGATCGCGCGCCCGGGCTTGCCTCCGGCAAAGCGCGACTTGTGATTTCCGCGGAAGCGAACAATCTGCGCGGACGAGAGACGCGATGGACCCGCGACCTGCTCGTCGTGCTGGGCCGTCCGCAGTTGCAGGGTGAACCGAAGCCCGTTTTTCTGCGGCGCGGCGGGACCGGAATCGTGGGATTTCGCGTGGGCGGCGAGTGGTCCGAAGCCGGGGTGCGGGTTGGCAAATACTCCTTCCCCAGCTATCCTTCAGTGGACAATCCGAACTATCGCATCGCGCTGTTCGCCGCGCCCCCCGACGTGGATCTCGCCGCTCACAAACCGATGCTCTATGCGGCCAACCTCGCCGGCGACGAAGTCACCTCTGACTTCCGTTGTTCCGTGACTCGCGTCGAGTTCCGCGAGCGCGACATCAAACTCGCGGATCCATTCCTCAAGCGCGTAGTTCCAGCGCTCGATCCCTCGGGCGCGGGCGAGTTGTGGCAGCGTTTTGCCAAAATCAACGCCGATGTCCGCCGGGCGAACGACAAGTTCCTCTCCGAACTGTCGGCAAAGTCGGGACGCAAGCCGCTATGGAAGGGTCCGTTTCAATTGCTGACCAAAGCGTCGAATGAGGCGCGCTTCGCGGACCTGCGCTCGTATTGGTACGACGGCCGTGAACTCAATCGCGAATGGCATCTCGGAGTCGATCTGGCTTCGGTGAAGAACGCGCCGCTGCCGGCCGCGAATCATGGCGTAGTCGCTTTCGCCGGCATGCTTGGGATTTACGGCAATTGCGTCGTGATCGATCATGGACTCGGCGTGCAATCCGTATACGGACACCTGTCGCAGATCAGCGTCAAGGCAGGCGACAGCGTGTCGCGCGGGCAGACCATCGGCAAGACGGGCATGACCGGACTTGCCGGCGGGGACCACGTCCACATCGGCCTGCTGGTGAACGGCGTCTTCGTCGATCCGGTGGAATGGTCGCTCGCCAAATGGCTCGACAAGTCGATCAATCCGTTGCTTTCGCAGATCGCTCCCCAGTAAAGGCTAGCTTTCAAACTGGATCTTCTGCTGCGACGGGGGCTCCGGAGGTTTCTCCTGCAACTCCCGTCTTTGGTGTCTGAGCATTGCGGCCAGAAGTTGCCACGTCGGACCCGGCGTATCGCGCCACGGCGCGGGAACCGTCAACACGCAGAACGCGCCGCTTTCCGGATCAAAGTGAAAGAAGCCCGCCTGCCGTTTGAGGATCTCCCGCCACTCTTCCGCCGTCGCGAATCCCGCCTCGATCCAGCCGCATTCCGCGGGGATCTCTTCCAGCTTCACCAGCCCCGGCGGCGTTACGAAGTAGAACTCGTTCGAGTACCGCATGCCGATGCGCCGCTTCAGCGGCTGCTTCAGTTCCCCGAGAAAGTCGCCACGCGAGATCTTGACCTCGTAGCAAACGCGTTTCATCGCCGTGTGCGCATAGGCATTCAGCGCGAACGCGTCGAGCCGCTGCAGGTTCCCGCGGCGGAACCCGGTGCCGATGCGGATCTCGCGCAGGAAGATCCACTCGTTCACCGACCCGTGCAGCGCCTTCTCCACGATGTCCAGCAATGCGTCCGCGGAAATGTCCATCCCAGTTTCGACTGTAATATAGTGGCTCGAGATGTTCCGTACCGCCGTTCGAACGGCCCTGCTGTGCGCAGGCGCGCTTTTCGCGCAAAACCAGCCCCACCAGCAGGCCCTGGACAAGTATTGCCTCGGCTGCCATAACGCCCGCATGAAGAGCGGAGGCCTGGCTTTGGAAGCCTCCGCGCAGACGCCGGAAGCGATGGAAAAAGTAGTCAAGCGCCTCGGCATTCGACACATGCCGCCCGCCGGACTTCCACGTCCCGATGAAGCCGGATACAAGTCCCTCATCGCGTCGATCGAGTCGTCACTCGACCGCGCCAGGCCGGACCCCGGGCGCACCGACTCCTTCCGTCGCCTGAACCGCACCGAGTATCGCAACGCGATCCGCGACCTTCTCGATCTCGAGGTCGACGTCGCCGCGCTGTTGCCTGCCGATGATGCGAGCCACGGCTTCGACAACATCACGGTCACAAATCTTTCGCCCACGCTGCTCGAGCGTTATCTCGCGGCTGCGCGCAAAATCAGCCGGCTCGCGTTGGGGATCCCGCCGAAGTCGCCCGGCGGCGACACCATCACGCTTCGCCCCGACCTCACGCAGGAAGAGCACTTCAAGGACATGCCCGCCGGCACCCGCGGCGGTGCAAGCGTGCGCCACAACTTTCCGGTCGATGCGGAGTACGACATTCAACTGCGCCTGGCGCGCGATCGCAACGAACACGTCGAAGGCATCGGCGCGGGTCCGCAGAATCTGGAACTGATGCTCGATGGCGCGCGCGTGAAAGTCTTCACCGTGCAGCCTCCGCCAAAAGGCGCGGACCACAGCCAGATCGACGCGCACCTCAAGATCCGGATCCCCGTCAAAGCGGGTCCGCACACCGTCGCCGCTGCTTTCATCAAGCGCCCGTCGGTATTGCTCGAAACGGAACGCCAGCCGTACCAGGCGCACTTCAACATGGACCGGCATCCGCGTATCCAGACCGCCGTCTACTCGGTCTCCATCAACGGACCCTACAACGTTGCGGGTCCCGGATCTTCGCCCAGCCGCCGCCGGATCCTGGTATGCGGCGAACACGACGAAGCCTGCGCCACAAAGATCCTGAATACATTGATGCGCCGCGCGTATCGCCGGCCCGTGAACGCGCAGGACCTCACCGCGCCGATGAAGTTCTTCCGCGAAACCAGCAAGACAGAAGGCTTCGACGCAGGCATCGAAATGGCTCTGTGCGCGATTCTCGTGAGTCCGGAATTCCTGTTCCGCATCGAGCAGGATCCGCCGGGCGTCGCCCCTGGCGCCACGTATCAGATCAGCGAACTCGAACTCGCCTCACGACTGTCGTTCTTTCTCTGGAGCAGCATCCCGGACGACGAACTCCTGACCGCCGCATCGCAGGGACGCTTGCGCGCGAACCTCGAAAAGCAGGTCCGCCGCATGCTCGCGGATCCGCGTTCCCGAACGCTCGTCAACAACTTCGCCAGCCAGTGGCTGTTCCTGCGCAACCTCGACAACATCACGCCGGACATGCGCACGTACCCGGATTTCGACGACAATCTGCGCCAGGCGTTTCAAACAGAAACGGAACTCTTTGTCGACAGCGTGCTGCGCGAAGATGCATCGATCCTGCGCCTGATCGACGCCGATTACACGTTCGTCAACCAGCGCCTTGCCAAGCATTACGGGATCCCGAACATTTACGGCAGCCACTTCCGTCGTGTGCAGGCCGTGAATCGCGGCGGCCTGTTGCGCCAGGGCGCGATCCTCACCGTGACGTCATATCCCACGCGGACCTCCCCCGTACTGCGCGGCCGTTGGATCATGGAAAATCTCCTCGGCATCGCGCCTCCGCCTCCGCCGCCCAATGTTCCCGCGTTCAAAGAGCAGCAGGGCGCGACCGCCGCGGCGAAGAAGCTCACGCTGCGCGATCGCATCCTTGAACATCGCAAGAACCCGGCGTGTTCCGGATGCCACCAACTGCTCGACCCCGTTGGCTTCGCGCTCGATCACTACGACGCCGTGGGACGCTGGCGCGACACCGAAGACGCCCTGCCCATCAACGCATCGGCGAACCTTCCCAACGGCCCGTCATTCGACGGCGTCGAGGGACTGCAGAAAGCAATTCTCGAACGTCCGGACATGTTCGCGTTCACATTCACATCCAAATTGATGACGTACGCGCTCGGTCGCGGCACGGAAGCCCACGACGCCCCGGCGATCCGCAGGATCGTGCGGGACGCGCGCGCGAAGGACTTCAAGTCGTCATCGTTTATCCTGGGAATTATCAACAGCACCCCGTTCCAGATGAGGAGGTCGCAACCGGCATCATGAGCCACGTCGTCACTCGCAAGGCCCTGTCGCGCCGCACGCTGCTGCGCGGCATCGGATCCGCATTATCTCTGCCGCTTCTCGACGCGATGATCCCGGCGATGACCGCCGAAGCCGCCACCGTTGCGAATCCAGTGAAGCGCATCGGCTACATCTACATGCCGATGGGCGCGCACATGCCGGCGTGGACGCCGCCCGGCAAAGATCTCACCACGCTGTCGCCGACCCTGCAGTCGCTGGCGCCGGTCGTGGACCACCTGACCGTGTTCAGCAACATGGAATTGAAGAACGCGTATCCCGGCACGCACGCGACTTCGAATTCCAGCTTCCTCAGCGCAGCCACCGCCAAGTGGACCGAGAGTTCCGACTACTATCTCGCGACCACGGCCGATCAGATCGCCGCGCAGAACATCGGGCAGCAGACGCGCGTTCCGTCGCTCGAACTCGCGATGGACCTGCTCACCAACGTCGGCCAGTGTGACAACGGGTACGCCTGCGTTTACCAGAACAATCTCTCGTGGTCGTCGCCCACAACGCCGCTGCCGTCCGAAGCGCATCCGCGCGTCGTGTTCGAACGTCTCTTCGGCGACGGCGGAACCGCGGCGGACCGCAAAGCGGAACTCCGCAAGAACGCGTCTCTGCTGGATTGGGTGAACGAAGACATCACGCGCCTGCAGCGCAAGGTCGGAGCCTCTGACCGCGCGAAGATCGACCAGTATCTCGAAACCGTGCGCGAAGTCGAGCGGCGCATTCAGAAAGCCGAATCCGCGGGCGCGGACTCGCAATTGCCGGATCTCGATCGTCCGGTCGGCGTCCCCGCCGCCTATGCCGATCACGCCCGCCTGATGTTCGACCTGCAGGTCCTCGCGATGCAGGGCGACGTTACCCGCGTCATCTCATTCCAACTCGCGCGCGAAACCAGCAACCGCAGTTATCTCGCGGAAACCGGCGTCGCCGAAGCGCACCATCCGCTCACGCACAACGGCGGCAATCCTGAGATGCTGGCGAAGGTCGCAAAGATCAATGCCTTCCACGTGTCGCTCTTCTCGTACTATCTGCAGAAACTGAAGGCCACGCCGGACGGCGCGGGTTCGCTGCTCGATCACTCCGTGATCCTCTATGGCAGCGGCATGAGCAACTCCGACATCCACGATCACGTGAACCTGCCGATCCTCGTCGCCGGCGGCGCCGCATCGCGCGAAACCAAAGGCGGGCGGCACATCCGTTACGCGGAACCCACGCCGCTTGCGAACCTGCATCTCACGCTGCTCAACAAAGCCGGCGTGAAGATGGACAAGTTCGCCGACAGCAAGGGAACAATACCGGAACTGCTGTGATCCACGCCCTTTTTGCGATCACTGTCCTTGCTGCTGCCGCCGGGTTGCCTGACGGATCGACGCCGCTGCATCGCGCCGCCGAACTCGACGACCTCAAGACTGCCGCCTCAATACTGAAGTCTTCACCCGCTGCCGCGAAGGCCGCAAACCGCTACGGCGTCACACCTCTGACGCTCGCCTGCATCAACGGCAGCAAGCCGATGGTGGACCTCCTGCTTGCCGCCGGCGCGGATCCGAACACGGCTCTGCCCGGAGGCGAAACCGCGCTCATGACCGCCGCACGCACTGGCAGGCTTGGCGCGGTGCAGTCCCTGCTCGCGGCAGGCGCAAAGGTCGATGCGCGCGAAAGCGTCAGCGGCCAGACCGCGTTGATGTGGGCCGCCGCGGAAGGCAATGTCGAGGTCGTCGACGCGTTGATCGTTGCCGGCTCGGATGTTCGCACGCGTCTCGAATCCGGCTACGATGCATTCCTCTTCGCCGTGCGCGAGGGACAAATACCGGTCGTGAAACGCCTGCTCAAAGCGGGCATCAGCCCGAATGACAAGATCGAACTACCCGAAGGCAAGCGCCCGAAAAACGGCCGGGCGCCGCGCGCAGGAGTCAGTGCGCTAATCCTCGCCGTGACCAACGCGCATTATGAATTAGCCTCTGTATTGCTCGACGCCGGCGCGGATCCCAACTCGGCCGACGCCGGCTACACGGCGCTGCATGCCATTACGCACACGCGCAAGCCCGGCGGTGGCGACAACGATCCGCCGCCGCAAGGCTCCGGGTCGATGACCAGCGTGGACTTCGTTCGCAAGATGGCGCAGAAGGGCGCGAATCTCAACGCGCGCATGACGAAGAAGATCGGCTTCGGATTGACGAGCCTCAACACCATGGGCGCGACACCCTACATGCTCGCTGCGAAGACCGCCGACGCGGAATTGATGCGCCTGCTGGTGTCGCTCGGCGCGGATCCGAAGATCCCGAACGCCGATGGTTCGACGCCGCTGATGGCTGTGGCGGGCCTTGGCACGCGATCCCCCGGCGAGGACGCAGGCACGGAAGAAGAAGTCATCGAGGCCATGCAGGTTGCGCTCGAACACGGCGCGGACATCAACGCCGTCGATAACAATGGCGAGACCGCGATGCATGGCGCCGCGTACAAGAACTATCCGTCTGCGGTCGAGTTCCTCGCATCGCACGGCGCGAAACACGAAGTCTGGAATCGCAAAAACAAGTTCGGCTGGACCCCGCTGTCCATCGCCGAAGGCTACCGCTTCGGGAACTTCAAACCATCCGCTGTCACCGTCGCCGCGTTCCACCGCATCATGACCGGACTCGGCCTTTCGATCGCGTCCGATCCAACAGCAAGGAATCGATAACGCGAACCACCGCGCGCTTCGTGCCGCATCGTTCGCGCAGAGCCTCGATCTTCTCCCGGAAGAGTTCCATCTGCCGGCCTCTGGCGTAAGCATCTCGCCCCGCATAGATCAATTCGATCGGGTCAAGACGCTCGTCTCTGGGCAGTTTGACGCTGATCATTTGATCCGCAAGATCCAGGTAAATCTCGCCAGCTTCCAGCGGACGATCGGGCATCAGATGGTCTGCAACCTGAGCCAGAGCCGCAGGCGCACATCCCCCGGTCTTGGCCTCAATAAGAGCCGCATGCGAGTCACCCTCTGCAAGGAAGACCTCGATCAGCAACTCATGTAACAAAACCTTCTCGCGCGCGTCCGCGATCTCTAATCTTTGCCGGACATCCAGGAGTGCACGAGTGCGAAATTCCTCGCCCGTCCCTTTCGTAGCAAAATACCGTTTCACGACCTCGTAGGTATAAATATTGGGATTCGAAGAGAAGAGGTTCCAGAGCCGCTCGGACTCGTTGTCAACCCGGCGAACTTCCGCACGGGGCGGCGCAGCATCGATCCACGCAAGGGCGACCGCGACACAGTGTTTGCAGAATGCGAGCCCCTGCCCCATCGGACAATCACATCGATAGCCGATCAGACCGTCACCCTGCCGCCACAAGCCGACACGGTAGAGGGCCGCGCCGCTGACTCTTGCCTGGACTCCGCCGGCCGGCGACGGAGTCAGTTTCGAAACTCTGCCCTGCGAATAGTAATCGAGTCCCCGCGAGAAATACGAAGCGCCCGCCAGTTGGCGAATCGCCTGCTGGTCGGGCGCATCAGGAAACGGGACATTCTTCTTCGCCGCCACGAGTGAGAGCTTACCACTCGCGATACAGGTCCGGAAACTCTTTCTTCAGCTTCTCGACCTTTGGGACGGAGTTCACCACCACGTAGCGATGATTCGGATTCCGCTTCACGAAATCCTGATGGTATTCTTCGGCCGGATAGAACGCCGGCAGCTTCGCGACCTCCGTCGCAATCGGTTGCGCGAACGCCTTCGCATCGGTCAACTGCTTGATGTACGCCTCGGCGATGCGCTTCTGGTCCGCGTCCTTGTAAAAGACCGCCGAACGATACTGGCGTCCCCAATCAGGACCTTGCCGGTCCTTCTGCGTCGGATCGTGCGCCACCGCAAAAAATACCTTCAGAATCTGCCCATACGTAATCTTCGCCGGGTCGAACGTCACCTGAATAGACTCGGCATGGTTCGTGCGTCCGCTGCCGACAACTTCGTAATGCGCCGATTCCGCATCGCCGCCCGCATAACCGGACACGACGCGCTCGACGCCCTTCACGTGTTCGAACACTGCCTCGGTGCACCAGAAGCAGCCGCCGGCGAGGACCACCGTCTGTTTTCCCTTAGCCGCCGGCAGATCCACAGCCGGATTCGGCAGCGTCGCCGCGGCCGCAACGGCCAGGCAAGTCAGAGCCAAAAGCAAGTACTTCATCTTCATAGGACCTTCCTCAGCAGCTTACTACGCCTTCTCTCGCGGCACGAACTTGAGCGAGGCCGAGTTCATGCAATACCGCAAGCCGGTCGGTTTCGGACCATCCTCGAACACATGCCCCAGGTGCGCGTCGCAACGGGCGCAGACATTCTCCACCCGCAGCATGCCGTACGACCGGTCCTCGATGTCCAGCACATTCTCCTTCGCGACCGGCTCCCAGAAACTCGGCCAGCCGGACCCCGAGTTGTACTTGGTCTTCGAGTCGAACAGCGGAGTTCCGCAGCACACGCAGACATAAATCCCGTCGCCCTTGTGGTCGTTGTACGGACCCGTGAACGCCCGCTCGGTGCCCTTCTTCCGCGTCACCTGATACTGCTCAGGAGTCAGCATCTGCTTCCATTCCGCGTCGCTCTTCACGATCTTGTCCACTTCGATCACTCCCTTCTTGCGGCCGGACTTATCGACGTCCATGATCCGGACCTTGCCGCCGGCTTTCGCAGCCCATAGCGCTCCGCCCAGCAGCATGCCGGCGAACATCCGGCGATTGACATTTCGAGTCGTCATAGATTCCTCGATCCCTTCATCCTAAAATACGATTCCCGTATTCCCGCGGATGTCGGGAACATTCGTCAGATGTGATGCGTATGATGAGGGCAGAGGAACAATATGTACTGCACCAAGTGCGGGATCCAAATGGACGATGCGGCTCGTTTTTGCTCACAGTGCGGCACGGCAACGCCCAATGTGGCGGCTGCCGCGGCAGGCAATACGCCGCCGCCCGGACCGGATCAGCCATACCGGCCGTTATTGCGCTTGCGTAGCGACCGTTGGATTGCCGGCGTTTGCTCCGGCCTCGCGCGCTACTGGGGAATCGACCCGGCCATCGTCCGGATCCTCTTCATCGCGCTCGCGATCTGCCCGGTGCTGCCCGCGATCATCCCCTATATCGTGTGCTGGATCGTGATTCCGCAGGAGCCGGTCACGGCTCCCGCGGCCTTTATGCAACAGCAGCGCGCTTAGAATTCGACCGAGCGCGCGATCTTCACAGCCTGGTTCTCGAGCACCTGCTGTAGGACGCCTTCCGGAACCGCCTGGTCGGTCTCGATCACCGAAATCGCTTCCACCGGCGTCGCGGCGGTCGCTTCACGGCGGCCAAGCGAGAACGATGCGATATTGATTCCGTTCTTGCCGAACACGGTTCCGATGAACCCGATCACACCCGGCACATCCGCATTCTTCATGTACGACAGATGTCCGGAAAGCGGGGCTTCGCAGTAAATGCCGTCCACCGCGATGAGACGCGGCTTGTCGAGCACCACTGCGCCTTCCACCACCGTCGTGCCGCCTTCCGCGTCTAGAATGAGCCGGATCGTATCCATCGGACCATTGCGGTTCTCCTGGCGCTCGCCCACATTGATGCCGCGATCCTTTGCGATCTGCATCGAATTCACGATGTTCGGGCGACGCGCCGCGGAACGCGACAGCACGCCCGCCACGCCGGAGTTGCGGATGACGTGCGTCGCCTGCTCTCCGATGCGCCCCGTGTACACCAGCGTGATCGACTTCGGATTGCCCTGCGCGATGTGCGAGGCAAACGCGCCCAGCTTCTCGGCCAGAGCCACATACGGACCCACGGCCTTGTACTGTTCCGCCGTAATCGCCGGCAGGTTCACCGCGTTCAGCGCCACGCCGTTCCGCAGGTATTCGATCAACTGCTCGACGATGCGGATGCCGACGATTTCCTGCGCTTCTTCGGTCGACCCGCCGATGTGCGGCGTCGCGATCACGTTGTCGAACCCGAGCAGCGGTTCGCCCGCAGCCGGCGGTTCCATCTGGAACACGTCCAACGCCGCGCCGCCAACCTTGCCGGACTCGATTCCGCGAGCCAGCGCCGCGCCGTCGATCAGTTCGCCGCGAGCGCAATTCACGATGCGCACGCCCTGCTTCATCTGCGCGATCGTCGCGTCGTTGATCATGCCCTGCGTTTCGGGCGTGAGCGCGACGTGCATCGACAGGTAATCGCTCTGCGCGTAGACCTTCACCAGCGGAGCCAGTTCGATGCCGAGATCCTTCGCCGTCTGCGGATTCACATAGGGATCGAACGCGACAATGCGCATCTCGAACGACCGCGCGCGCCGCGCGACTTCACGCCCGATCGAACCCAAACCCAAAATACCGAGAGTCTTGCCACGCAGTTCGTTGCCGAGGAACTTCTTCTTTTCCCACTTGCCGGACTTCGTCGAAACGCTCGCCTGCGGAATCGAGCGCGCCATCGCCAGCATCAGGCCCAACGTGTGTTCCGCAACAGAAACCGCGTTGCCGCCCGGCGTGTTCATCACCAGCACGCCCGCTTCAGTGGATGCGTCGAGATCGACATTATCGACGCCCACGCCCGCGCGGCCAATGACGCTCAGCTTCGGCGCCTTCGCCAGAACATCCTTGTTGACCTTCACCGCACTGCGAACCAGCAGCGCGTCACAGTCTGCCAGATGAGCCGCATAGCCCTTCGGATCGGAGACGACGACATCCCAACCTTCTTGAGCCTTCAACATGTCCACCGCGGCCGGAGCCATCGGTTCAGCAACCAGGATCTTCATTCTCGGTTTTGGATCACTTTCTGCGCAGCGTCCCACGCATTCGCGCACCACTAGCGCGTTGCGTCGACAGACGTTGCGGCTTCATATACATTGGGGTGGATAAATTTTAGAATAGCAAACAGGTATGCCAGTTTTTGAACAAATCCAGAAGGACATGGTCGCCGCCATGAAGGCCAAGGAGGAAGCCCGCCTGGGCGCCATCCGCATGATCAAGTCGGCGCTGCAGAAGCATCAGATCGACTCCATGAAGCCTCTCGACGACGCCGCGGAAATGCAGGTGCTGAATACGCTCGTCAAGCAGCGGCGCGATTCGATCGACATGTTCCGCAAGGGCGGCCGCGAAGATCTCGCCGTCAAGGAAGAAGGCGAGTTGAAGATCATCGAGTCCTACCTTCCCGCCAGCGCCACCGACGAAGATATCGACGCAGCAATCGCTGCCGCCATGACTGAAACCGGCATCACGTCCCTCAAGCAGATGGGGCAGGTCATGAACGCCGCCAAGGCCAAACTCGCCGGCAAGCGGGTCGATGGCAAACTCCTCAGCGACCGCGTCCGTTCGAAACTCTCCTAATCAAACATTTATGCCACTCCATGCTTTGGCGGGAAAGCCCGCTCCGGCCTCGCTGCTCATCGATCCGGCAGCGCTTGAAGCAGCCTATTACGCGCAGAAGCCCGATCCGGCGAACCCCGCCCAGCAGGTGAGTTTCGGCACCAGCGGCCATCGCGGAACCCCGTTCGACGGCACCTTCACCGAGGCGCACATCCTCGCCATCACGCAGGCGATCTGCGAGTATCGCGCCGCCAAAGGCATCGACGGACCTCTGTATCTCGGCAAGGATTCGCACGGCGCCTCCGCCGCCGCGGAACGCACCGCGCTCGAGGTCCTCGCCGCCAATGAAGTGAACGTCGTCATCCATCAGAACGACGGACTGACGCCCACGCCCGTCATCTCTCACGCGATCCTCACCCACAACGACGGCCGCACCACAGGACTCGCCGACGGCATCGTCATCACGCCTTCGCACAATCCTCCCGCCGACGGAGGCTTCAAGTACAACCCGCCGAACGGAGGTCCCGCGGATACGGACATCACGGGCTGGGTCCAGAACCGAGCCAATGAGTTCCTGCGCAGCGGCAATGCCGGAGTGAAGCGCATCGACGTGACGCAGGCCTATCGAGCCGCCACGACGCACGCGCTCGATCTCATCACGCCCTTCGCCCGAGATCTCGAAAACGTCATCGACATGGACGCGGTCCGCAGCGTCAAGATCGGCGTCGATCCGCTCGGTGGCGCTTCTCTGCCGTATTGGGTTCCCATCGCGGAACTCTACGGACTCAACCTCGAAGTCGTCAACAACAAGCAGGACGCGGCGTTCAGCTTCATGTCGGTCGATCACGACGGCAAGATCCGCATGGACTGCTCGAGTCCCTATGCGATGGCGTCGCTCGTGAGTTTGAAGGATTCCTTCGACATCGCCTTCGGCAATGATCCGGACGCCGATCGCCACGGCATCGTGACGCCGCATGGCCTGATGAATCCCAACCATTACCTGGCCGTCGCCATCGACTATCTGCTCGCGCATCGCGCGGATTGGAGCGCCGCAGCCGCAGTCGGCAAGACGCTCGTGTCCAGCGCGTTGATCGATCGCGTGGTGGCCTCGCACGGACGCAAGTTGATGGAGGTCCCGGTCGGATTCAAGTGGTTCGCACCCGGGCTCTATGACGGCTCGGTCTGCTTTGGCGGTGAAGAAAGCGCCGGCGCCAGTTTCCTGCGCCGTAACGGCCGCGTCTGGACCACTGACAAAGACGGCCTCATCCTGGGACTCCTCGCCGCGGAAATCACGGCGAAGACCGGCAAGCATCCGGGCGAGCATTACGAACGTCTCGCCGCGCAGCATGGCCGTTCCTACTACACGCGCATCGACGCGCCCGCGACGCCGGAACAGAAGGACAAGCTCAAGAAGCTGACACCGGAATCCATCCAGGCGACCGAACTCGCCAGCGACGCGATCACCGGCAAGATGATCAAGGCCCCCGGCAACGGAGCCGCCATCGGAGGACTCAAGGTCGAAACCGCAAACGGCTGGTTCGCCGCCCGCCCCTCCGGCACCGAGAACATCTGCAAGCTATACGCAGAGAGCTTCGTCAGTGAAGACCATCTCGCCAAGATCGTCTCCGGCGCACAAGCATTGCTGGCGTGAGTCCCAATCCTGCAAACTGGGGCGTCGCAGCGTTTCGGCTGTTGGCGCCCTCAATTTTCCTCCTGTTTTGCACGTTTCTGATCAGCCTCGCTGTTCACCCGCCATATTTCTTACTTGCCGATCCGTTCGCGCCCGCGGATGATCCCAGCCCTCCCGTAGAAGCAGCCAGGAACTGGATCGATGCTCCAGTCCGTGAACCCCAACAGGTCCTCGCGCGATCAAAGAAGGACGCCACCCTTGCGCTTGCAGTCCTGGTATTGGGAATCGCGTGCCATCTGGCGACAAGGTTCGCGCCGATCCGCAGGCCAGCCGCGGCTCGCCTACTATTCGCGACCCTGATGATGTTGTGTGCTGCGAACGCCGCGATCCTCTTTGAAATCGTCTATTCGATCGACGTCCTGACCAACGGTGGACCTCTGTTCTTTACCTACTCAATTGGGAGCGCCCTAATCGCCGGCTTCATTTCGTTTGTGGCTGTCTTCGCCTTCACTCGCCCGCTTCCGGAAATGGAGCCTGAAAGCATTGCGGATGTGAAACTGATCGAGGCGGAGGATGCTCACCCTCTTCGCACCTTCCTGCTTCGCATCGCCCCGATCCGCAGTAATCTGCGGATTGGAGTCACGATCCATCCCCACTCTGCCTACCTCTCCGGATACATCGCGGCGGATGGTCAGGCATGGAAAGGCGACCTGCTTCTGATCTCCCTCCCGTCTGCGCGAGTGTGCACGCAGGAAGAGTTCTCGATTACCCTCAGACATCTCGTGGGATCAGTGCCACAACCTCCGCCGTTGGCTGCATTCTCACTGGAGTTCAACGACTGGGTGTCACGAGCAAATCAAGCCGGCTCCGCGATCCCGTTTTTGTCTGCGATCGGCATGGGAATCGCTGCCCCGGCGTTCGACCACATCCGTCTATTGAAAGAAAGGCGTCAGGAGCAATCGGAGTCGCACGCCCAGCCGGCGGTTGATCAGCGTCAACTCGAGACTCCGGCAGCAAGAGCCACCGAGATGGCAAAGAGTTTTCTCATGACGTATTGCTGGCCGGCTTTCTTCGACACTACAACGCCAGGCTTTCACTCCAGGCGCGAGGATTGGCCAGTCAATCTGTCGCTGTCTTTTGCAAAGACATTCCAATCGGCCGACCAGCAATTCCTGGATCAGACGCCAATCGAGGCCCTGCAAGAATTGTTGGGAGCGTTGGAGGAAGACGGCCTGGAATCACCGGGCATCTCCGGATTGCGGCATCTCGACTGGAATCCGCCCAATCCCGCCATCGACCTGTTTCCGAACGCCGAAGAACTCGAGCAGGAACTCACCACCAGGATCCGCCTTCGCTACTGCCTGACCTGAGGACCGCCTCCCTACAACACGACGCGGCTGTCACCTTCACGCCGCGTCACACGCTCCTTGTCGAGGAACTCCAGCAGCGGAATTGCATACTTCCGCGACACGCCGGTCCAGTCTTTGAACTCCGGCACGCTGAACTTCTGCCCCTTCTTCAGCGCCAGCAACTCCTTCAGCTTCGCAATCGCCGTGGGATGAAACACCAGGTCATCCCCGGCCTTCACCAGCTTCTGCTGCTTCAGCAGGATCACCAGCAGCGCCTTCGCCCGCGCCGCCTCCACGCCGGACTTCGCCAGCACTTCCGCCGTCGATGGCACCGCAAGCCCACCTTCCGCAAACGCGCCCTCGATCTTCGCCAGCGCGGCGGATTCGTCTTCCTGGAACGTCACCTTGTGTGACGCGAGCCGCACCACTTCGCCTTCGGCCACGACATCGCGCACCAACCCAACTAGCGCATCCAGCAACGCAGGCGGAGCCCCCGCCAACTCGCGGCTCCGCAACTCTTCCTTCGGCATTCCCGGCAGCAGTGGATTCCTGCGATGAAACTCCTTCAACACTTCGCGGAACCGTGCGACTTTCGCATTCGCCCACGCGCGATCCACATAGCGCTGCGCAGCCGCAAAATACAGCAGTTCGCGGCCCGCCGCCTCGACCTCGCTCGACAACCAGCCCGTGCGCGCAACGACTTCCGGCACGCTCACGCCATACGAACTCTCACGCACATACAGCGCGAGGCGATCCACCGCCGTGCCCTTCTCGATCGTCTGCAGCCGCGCTGCCGCATCCGCGCGCTTCATCCGCGCCGGAGGCGCAATCTCCAACACGGTACCGCCGCCAATCGTCACCACCGGCGAGAACATGCGCACGATGAAGCGATCGCCCGGCAGCAGCAACACGGGCTCGCGCAGCAACAACCTTACATACGAGCGCGCGCCGGGCTGCACCGCCTTCATGCCTTCCAGCAGCCGGACCTCGGCCTCCACCTCCGCTGAGCCCGCATGAAAATGTACGGGACTCTGATGCTTCAGCGGAACCGGCGCCGACGGCAGCAGCTCCAGCGCGATATCGATCGCCTGCGTGGCCTGAAACAAACCGGGCTCCGTCAGCACCATCCCGCGCGCGATCTCTGACGGCTCCGCACCTGCGAGATTCACCGCCGTGCGCTGTCCGGCTGCTGCTTTCTTCACCGCCGCCCCGTGGACCTGCAGTCCGCGAACACGCACGCGCCGCCCGCCGGGATGCACTTCCAGTTCCTGCTCCACCTGCATCGTGCCCGCATACAACGTGCCCGTGACCACCGTGCCGAAGCCGCGCATCGAGAACGATCGATCGACCGGCAATCGCGTGCGCCGACTGGCGTCCTTCACCGGAATCGAGGCCGCCGCATCACGCAGCGCCTGCTTCAATTCCTCAATGCCCTGCCCCGTCACAGCGCTCACGGCGACCACCGGAGCGCCTTCCAGAAACGAACCCGCAACAAACTCGTCGACCTCGAGCCGCACCAGTTCCAGCAGGTCTGCATCCACCAGGTCCGCCTTCGTCAGCACTACGATCCCGCGCGGAATCCGCAGCAGCTTGCAGATGTCGAAATGTTCGCGCGTTTGCGGTTTGATCGATTCATCCGCGGCAATCACGAACAGCACCAGATCAATGCCGCCCACGCCCGCCAGCATGTTCTTGACGAATCGCTCGTGCCCCGGCACGTCCACCAGCCCGATCCGCAGATCCGAACCAAGCGTCAGGTTCGCAAACCCGAGATCGATCGAGATGCCGCGCCGCTTCTCTTCTTCGAGACGATCCGTATCGATTCCGGTGAGCGCCCGCACGAGCGAGGTTTTACCATGGTCGATGTGTCCCGCCGTGCCCACAATCAGGTTCCGCATTGGCCGTTACTCTTGATCGTACTTGCCGCGGCGGCGTTCGCGCAGGATGAGACGGCGCCGGTGTTTCGCGCCGGCGCGACAGAAGTGCGCCTCGATGTGCAGGTCTCGCAAGGCCGCCGCCTCATCGCGGACCTCAACAAAGAGGACTTCCTCGTCTACGACGAGAACGCAAAGCAACAACTCTCCTACTTCGGCCGCGAAGCTGAACCCCTCACGGTTCTTCTTCTACTCGACATCAGCGGATCGATGAAGCGCTTCATACAGGACATGGCGCTCTCGGCCCAGCGTGCGCTGCAGCAATTGAGAACAGGCGACCAGGTCGCCATCATGGTCTACGCCCGCCGTTCCAAACTCCACTTCGACTTCACGTCGAACTTCGAAGAGGTCGCCGGACGACTGCGCTCGGCCACAGACAATCCGTACGTAGGCTCCGGCACGTCCACCAATGAAGCCGTCATCACCGCCGCGCAGATGCTGGCCAAGCGCGTACAGCCCGGCCGTAAAGCCATCGTCGTCGTCACCGACAATGGCGGCCTCAACTATCAGGCCCCAGACGAGCAGGTGATCCAGGAACTCTACGCCGCGAACACCATCCTCAACGCTATCGCGGTCGGCAAAGCGGAGCGTCCCAAAGCAGCGCCCGCCAACGCGAACCCGGACTTCACCCCCACCGACGTCTTCAAACTCGCGAACGAAAGCGGAGGCGATGCAATCAAGGCCGAGCAGAAGAACGGCGACTCTCTCACCGAAATGATGGAGCGCGTCCGCACGCGATACGCGCTCGCGTACCCCGCCCCGGGCGACGCCAGACCCAAAACATTTCGCCGCGTTCGCGTGGAACTGACGCCCGAAGCCCGCAAGCGTTACCCCAACGCGTCGATCCGCGTCCGCAACGGCTATTTCGCCCCGTAAACCGCATACAATGGGGACTTCATGACGAAGTTCAAAGTCGGCATCACACACGACTTCTACACCGACGCCAGGGGCCGCTTTGAAGCCGCGGTCGAGCACAAGTTCGGATCCCTCGACTGGCTCGAGGTCGCGCCCATGCCCGTGCAATCGATCGCGCAACCCGAAATCATCGATCAGTACGACGCGATCTTTGCACTCGCCCTCAAGTTCAACCGCGAAAGTTTACAGGGACTCAAGCGTCTCGCAGTGATCGCGCGTTGGGGCGTCGGCTACGACATGATCGACACGGCCGCACTCACCGAAGCTGACGTCGCACTCGCCATCACGCCCAACGCCGTGCGCCGCCCCGTCGCGGAAGCAATCCTCACGTTGATCTTCGCCCTCGGCAAGAACCTCTTCATACAAGACCGGCTCGTGCGCACCGGCAAGTGGCGCGGGGACCTCCCCTCGCTCGGATCCACACTCGACGGCAAGACTCTCGGCTCCATCGGCTGCGGCAACATTGGCCGCGAGATGTTCCGCCTAGCCGCGTCGCTCGGCTTCCGCCGCTTCATCGCGTACGATCCCTACGCCGATCACGATGACGCGCGGCAACTCGGCGTCGAACTCGTCAGCCTCGAAGAGGTGATGCGCGAAAGCGACTACGTGACCGTCAACACTCTGCTCAACGAGCAGACCCGCCACATGATCGGCGACGAACAGTTCCGCCTCATGAAGTCGACGGCATACTTCATCAACACCTCCCGCGGACCCATCGTCGACCAGCAGGCCCTCACACGCGTCCTCAAGGAACGGCGAATCGCCGGCGCGGGACTCGACGTCTTCGAACAGGAACCAATCGCGAAGGACGACCCGCTTCTCACGCTGGACAACGTGATCCTCGCACCGCACGGTCTCGCCTGGACACTCGAGATCGCGCGCGACAACAGCTACGAGGCCTGCGACAACATCATCTCCATCGCCAAAGGCGTCGCGCCCGCGAGCGTGGTGAATCGCGCGGTGCTCGATCGCCCCGCGTTCCAGGCCAAACTCGCTGACTACCGGTCGCGAAAATACTGACCGGCCCGCACGCGAAACACGGTCGCAATCAGCGGATCATCCTCTTTCACCAGCGGCTCCGGATTCACGTAGCATCCATCGGGACGCTGCGGCGCCGGAGCCTGCACGCCCACAAGTCCAGGCGCATGCACCTCACCCAGCGCAGCCGCGTAATAGAATGCCAGTCCGCGATGCCAGCGCTCGTACGCCGGCCCGATGAACCCCGGGATCCGTTCCGCACGGCGGTGGTTCGACTGCAGCCACGCCATCGCACGCCGCACTCGCGGATCCTCGCGATCCACGCCGCTCGCGAGCAGCGCCAGAATCCCGTCCGCCGTCGCCGTGCCGTAACTGCGATGCCCGCCAGCCTTGTTCGTGTCCTCTTCCGTGGTCGAAAAGAAGAATCCGCCGTCATCATTCTGCAGCCGCGACAAATACACGCGACTCTTCGCCCACAGCGGATCCTCGCGATCCACGCCGGCATCGCGCAAGGCTTCGAGCACGTGCCGCGTCATCGACAGGTCCACATGCCCTGTGCCGGGAGGCCGTAACCGCTCGCCGCCCATTCCCCACGCGCCATAAGCCGCATCATCGCGACCCCAGCCATTCTGCTCCGTGAACTGCTGCAGCCGCAGATACCGCAACATCGGCGCAACCTCCTCTCGCCATCCCGGACGCTGGGCACGCACGATCGCACGCACCGCGAGAGCCGTCGCGTAATTCGGATAATCCTGCGAGTACTCATCCATGCGCCCCAGCGATCCATCCGTCGCGACATGCGCTCGAATGAACGCCAGCGCGCGGTCCACCTGTTCAGACTTTCCAGCCGAAGCCGGATCCTTCTCCAGAAGCGTAAGCAACACAAAGGGCGTCAGCGATTGGCCGCTGCGTAACAACCCATAGGTCCTGCTATGCCAGCCTCCGTCGGACTCCTGCTGCGACCACAGCCAGTCGATCGCGCGCTGCATCCGCAGTTGGGGTCGCGGCTCCGAGGCAGCAGCCGGCGCAAGTGCCGCAACCAGCAACAGCAGAGCCGCGGCGCGTCTCACAGCGATCCGCCTTTCTCAACCAGCATCGTCAGGATCGCCGCGCTCGTCACCGCCACGCGGCCCGTAATGCAGTGGTGTCCCGCCCAGGTGCCGTCGTTGTTCTGCAGTCGCACCAGGCGCGTCTTCATCGACTCGTTCCACTCCTTCCACTGCGACCCGCCGGTGCGCCGCAGGCTGTCGGAAATGTTCAGATACGAGAAGAACTCTTCGCCGCCCATCGACCCGAATCCACGCACGAAGTTCTCACTGCGAAGATCGCGCGCGATCGTGTCGATCTCCTTCGCGTTCGCTCTGCGATCCTTATCCGTACGGCTCAACTCCTC
>CAZVKC010000005.1:39430-53721 GCA_964627455.1 uncultured Solibacteraceae bacterium
CCATCGACCTCGCCGAGCAACCGCGCCGCAAAGAACGTATCGATGAACGGCCCGAGTTTCCGCTGGATCTGCGACCCGGTTACGTTCGTCACAGCCAGCCCTTCCATCGGACTCGCCTCGACGTTTCGCACCACAAACTCGACCGCGCGCTCGACGTTCGCGCGGTATTCCGTCTTGCCGGACCGCCACAGCGCCAAAGCCGCAACCGACGTGTTGGCGACATCATTGCCCGTCGTTTCCAGCCGCTCAGACTGCCGGATGTACGACGTCTCGCCGCCATCCTGTCCCCATCCGCCGTTCTTGCCCTGCACGGACGCAAGCCACCGCAAGCCTTTGTCGACCGCGGCCTGCGGCTGCACATCCGGCGGCGGCGTCACATCCGCAAACATCAAAAGCGGAACCGCAAAAGCAAAGAGCGGCAATCGTGTGTTCATGATTCCTGAGAACCTCCTGAAACACGAATGCCGCCCCGTTTGCGGTCCTTTCAAACTTTTTTCGAGCTACAGCTTCTGCAGAGTGTCGAAGTCGACGTTGCCGCCGGAAATCGTCACGCCAACTTTGCCGATGCCGCGCGGAACTTTGCCGTGCAACACCGCTGCAGCCGCAGCCGCTCCGCTCGGCTCCGCCAGGATCTTCATCCGCGTGAGCAGGAACCGGACCGTTTCTTTGATCTCGTCCTCGGTCACCAGCACGATATCTTCGACCAGGCGCACGACGATCGGGAACGTCACCGCGCCCGGATACGGAGTGCGCAGACCGTCCGCGATGGTCTTCGAGGGATCAACGGCAACCGGCTGTCCGGCGCGAAGCGACAGATACCAGTCGTTGGCGAGTTCCGGCTCCACGCCGAACATCCGCACATGCGGATTCACGCCGCGAATCGCGGTCGCGCAGCCCGCCAGCAATCCGCCGCCGCCCGTGCACACGAACACGGCGTCGAGATCCGGGATCTCTTCGATCATTTCGAGTCCGCAGGTCCCCTGGCCGATCACCGTCCACGGATGATCGTATGGCGGAATCAGCGTCGCGCCCGTCTCCTCGGACACCTTGCGCCCGAGAGCCTCGCGATCATCCTTCAGCCGGTCATAGTGAAGGATCGTCGCGCCCTGTGCGCGGGTCGCCTCGATCTTCGACTTCGGCGCGTCGTACGGCATCACGACCGTCGCCGGGATTCCTGCTTTGCGAGCCGCGTACGCCACGGCTTGTGCATGGTTCCCCGACGAGAATGCGACCACGCCCTTCTGCAACTGTTCCGGGCTCATCGAGCGGATGAAGTTCGTCGCGCCGCGAATCTTGAACGAACCCGTCGTCTGCAAGTTCTCGCACTTGAAATACACCTGCATGCCGGCCCGTTCGTTGAAGCCGTGCGACGTCATGACGGGCGTCCGCTTCACGTTGGTCCGGATGTGCGCCGATGCTTCTTTGATGGCGCCTAAGTTCACTGCTGGAGAGTGCATTAGTATCCTGCCTGTTTGTCTACAACATTGATCAGTGCATTGCCGGTCGTGAACCTCTCGAAGTTATCGAGGAACACTTCCATGGCAATCTCGAGCCACCCGTCCACGCGATCCGCGCAGTGGGGGGAAATCAAGACGTTGTCGAGCGCAAACAGAGGATGTCCCGCGGGCAGGGGTTCGATGTCGAAGACATCCAAAGCGGCCCCGCGGATCCGCTTTTCTTTGAGGGCGCTGATGAGTTCGGTTTCTACAATCACCGGACCGCGTCCCACATTGATGATGACTGCGTTCGGCTTCATCGCCGCGAATTCTTCGGCGCCAATCAATCCGATGGCGTCCTTCGCGTTCGGAGCCGCGACACAGATGTAATCGCACTGCGCGAGCATTTCGCGCAGGTTGTCTTTTCCATACACGCCGCTGATATGCGGATCGTCAGCCGACAGTTCCGGCCGGCGCCGCATCGCGAGCACCTTCATGCCGAACGCCACGGCCATCGCGGCCGATGCGCGTCCGATCTCTCCATAGCCGACGATGCCGAGCGTCTTGCCATGGATCTCTTCCATGTAATACTGTTCCCACCGTCCTTCCGCCTGCTGCCGCAACATCCGGCGCGTATCCTTGGCAAAGAACATACAGCCGTAGATCACGAATTCCGCCAGCGAACGCTTGTACGCGCCGCGACCATTGGTGAGCGGAACCGGACTCGCAATCATCTCGGGGAACATCATCGGCTCAACGCCTGCCGAAACCGAGTGGACCCACTTCAGGTTGCGCGCGTGCGGCATCACGGCCTTCAGCAGACCCGCGCGTCCCATGTCGCAGAGGATCGCATCGGCGTCCGCGACATGCTTCTTTGCATGTTCTTCATCGGCAGTCACGACGATGTCGGTTTCATCCGGAATGCGGCTCAACAGTTTCAGGTGGGCGGAGGCGGGGTCACCGAGGACGAGAAGGCGGAGTGGACTCATGATCGAAATAGGTTCAATACCAGCATACGGCGCTACACTGGTTACGTGCCGGAATACTGTACGTGCGGAGTCGAACTTGTCGAAGGCGCACGCTTCTGTCATAAGTGTGGAAGACCTGTCCGGGAAGAGGATCGCATGGCGGAAACCGTAACTGCCGCGCCACCGCCTCCTCTGCCCGAGGACGTTCCGCCTGCGCTGGTCGAACCCGCCGGACATCCGGAGATCGGATTCCAGAACAAAGTAGCGGTTCGGATCGCGGTTTTGCTCGCGGGCCCGCTGTACTTTCTGATCAATTTGCTGGCGATGTTGCCTGGCGGCTTCCTGCTCGTGGTCCTCGGATTGTTTGCCTCGGGCTTCCTTTCCGTAGCGATGTACAGGCAACGGACGGGCATGGCGGTCACCGTCATCAGCGGAGCCCGCATGGGTTGGATCTGCGGCGTATTCGTGTTTCTGATCGCCCTGGTGTTACTGACGCTGGTTGCGACGCTCGCAGCTAGTGGAGACCTCGCAAACCTGATGCAGGAACAATTGAAGCGTCAGGGGCAGAACGCCGCCGACATCCAGAAGGTCGTCGACTTTCTCAATAACCCCGCGGCATTGCTCGTGATGATCGCGACATTCTTCGTGATGATCACGACCGTGCCAAGCCTCGGCGGCGCGTTTGGCGCCAAGTTCCTGCACGACAAACAGCAGAATTAGAACTGCCGGGTTGCGATGTAACCCGGCACGTCTCGCTTCTGTTCTCCATCCTGGACAGGTTCCCCTACGACCAAACGCATCGGAACCACGCCTGCCCAGACGTCGAGTTCGTAATCTTCCTTGTCGTCCTTGGGAGGTCCTGTGCGGACTTTCGCAGACGCCTCATCGATGTCGAGCCGCAGAACTGTTGTGCCTTTCAGTTCCTTGGGCGCGGGTTCGCGGACCTCTTCCCAACGTCCTTTGATCAAGTGGTCCGAGATGACGCGTAAGGCGCGCGACTTCTCGTCGTCGCCTTCGATCTTTCGTGCGACGCCAAACGCGACCACGCTTCGATAGTTCATCGAATGGTGGAAGGCGGATCTCGCGAGGACGAGGCCGTCGACGATCGTCACCGTTACGCATGCCGGGATTCCGGTTTCGAGTTGCTTCATCATCCGGCTTGCGGCGGACCCGTGGAGGTAGAGGGTGTTGTCCTCGCGACCGTATAGGGTCGGGATCACAAACGGCTGGCCTTCGACCTGAAAGCCGACATGAGCCAGAAAGCCGGCGTCGAGGATGGCGTGTAACGCGCTTTCCTCGTGGGATCCGCGCTCGGGAAGACGGCGTAGACGGGTTCTATCGGTGAGTTGCACTGGTCCCAGCATGCCAGAGCAACTGGTATGGTGAAATATCCACTTTTTGTGCATTTGACCATACCAGTTGCGAAAGACAGCCAAACGCCGATCACGACCCAGATTTACGAGGGACTCAGGCGGGCGATCCTCACGGGCGTCCTTCGGGGAGGGGAGCAACTCCCATCGACCCGGGAACTGGCGGACGAGTTGCAGGTGTCCCGTCCGACCGTGGTCGTGGCGTATGAGCATCTGCTCGCGGAAGGGTTCACCGTCAGCCGGCAGGGAGCGCGGACGGTTGTCGCGAAAGGGCTATTCCAGAAGCCAGCAGGCAGAACGAAGGCGACTCATCCCGCGGAGATCCGGTTGTCGCGATTCGGAGAGGCTGCATCAAAGGTGAAGGTCGAAGCTCCAAGCGCGCACAAGGGAAAACAGCTGCGCTACGACTTCGTCTACGGACGAAGCGCGGTCGAAGTTTTCCCTTTTGAAACCTGGCGGCGGATCCTTTTGAAATGCGCTCGCAAGGCGTCTTTGCGGGCTCTCGACCATGGATCCGCCGGCGGCAATGAGGCGCTTCGTGAAGCGATCGCGGGACATCTGCGGAAGTCGCGCGGCGTGGTTTGCGATCCGTCGCAGGTGATCATCGTCAACGGTTCGCAACAGGCTCTCGATCTCGCGGCTCGCGTGTTGATCGAACCAGGGGATCTCGTTGCGATCGAGGATCCACACTATCTCGGAGCAAGGGAAACATTCCGCGCAGCCGGCGCGAATCTGTGGAACGTCCCGATCGAACGCGACGGCATCCGGACCGAGTTGCTTCCCGACACCGCGAAGCTGGTCTTCACGACTCCGTCGCATCAGTTCCCGACAGGCGTCGTCTTGTCGCAAGCACGCAGGATCGAGATGCTGGCATGGGCGAGGCACGAGAACGCCGTGATTATCGAGGACGATTACGACGGCGAGTTCCACTACGAAGGGCAACCGGTGGAGTCGATGCAAGGGCTCGACCCGGACGGCCGCGTCATCTATGTCGGGACTTTCTCACGCACGATCTTTCCGGCTCTGCGGATCGGATACCTGATCGCGCCGCATGCACTGGTTCCGGCTTTCGCGGCGGCGAAGTGGTTATGCGACCGGCATACGCCGGCGTTGGAGCAGGAGGCACTGGCGGAGTTCATTCGATGCGGGGCGTATGAACGGCATCTGCGTAAGGTCCGCAAACGGAACGCGTTGCGGCGGCAGGCGTTGCTCGAGGCGATCGACGAATACATCGGAGCGAAACGCGTCGAGGTGACCGGCGAGAAGTCCGGAGCCCATCTCGTGTTGTGGCCGAAGCGGAGTATCCGCGAAGAGACGATCGTCCGCCGGGCCGCGGAACTCGAAGTCGGCGTCTATGGCATGGCGCCGTATTTTGATTACTCGCGCTGGCGGCAGGCGATCATCCTCGGCTTCTCGCGGATGAACGAAGCCGACATCCGCGAAGGCATCCGGCGCTTGGCGAAGACCGGAATTTAGTCAGCGGCTTTCAGCACGAGTTCCGGAACGGGCTTGCCTTTTTGCGCAAACTTAATGCGTCCGTCTTTGCCGATCAGGTAGACCGTTCGCGACGGCACAAACCATCCGTCGGACTTGTAGAGCTTCGCGACCTTCTGATCGGTATCGACTAGAAGAGGAAACGGGAAAGCGCGATTCTTGCGGAACTTCTGATGCTTTTCGGCGCTTCCGGGATTGACGCCGAAGACCAGCGTGTTCTTCGCCTGCACGTCACCCCAATGGTCGCGGAACTCGCACAGTTGCGTCGTGCAGGTCGGCGTCTCGTCCATCGGATAGAAGACCAGAACAACGTTCTTGCCCTTCAACGCCGACAGCGTGACGGACTTGCCGTCCTGATCCTGCAAGGTGAAATCAGGCGCCTGTGTGCCGAGTGCGAGTGGGTCGGCGGAAAGAAACGAAAGCATGAAAACGGCCTCCAGAATCATCACCTCAGTGTAGATGCTTTCAATGGGACACTGGAACTACAATGCTTCGTGATTTTGCGCTGGGAGCCGTCGACACGGCGCTGCGGCCGGGTGTGACGTATGCCGACGCACGTGTAATCGAGTCGAAGGATCGCAGCCTTTCGACCAAAAACGGGCGTGCAGGAACCGCCTCTTCATCGGAACAACTGGGCATCGGAATCCGCGTGATTGCGGATGGCTGCTGGGGGTTCGCGGCGACGGACAACATGAGCCGGGCCGGGATCGACGCCGCCGTCGCGCTTGCGATTTCGATTGCGAAGTCGGGCGCGCTGGCCAGGAAGAAAGACGTGGAACTGGCGCCCGAAGGCGCGTATCGCGCGACGTGGTTTTCGAAGTGCGAGATCGATCCATTCGAGGTTCCGGTCGAGGCGCAGTTCGCGCACCTGCTCGACATCGATCGCGAGTTGCGAAGGAACAAGGGCGTGACGATGGCCGAAGGATCGATGCAGTTCACGCGCACGCGGCAGGTGTTTGCCTCTTCGCTCGGGAGCCTGATCGACCAGACGCGCACGGTGTCGGGCGCCGGCTACTCGGCTTATAGTTTCAAAGACGACGAGATCCAGAAGCGTTCGTACCCGACGTCGTTCGGCGGGCAGTACCAGCAGTTGGGTTACGAGATGGTTCGCGACCTCGACATGTTGCTGCATGCGCCTCGCGTCGCGGAAGAAGCGGTCGCGCTGCATTCGGCGGATCAATGTCCCGAGGGCGAGTTCGATCTCATACTCGAGAGCAGCCAGTTGGGGTTGCAGATTCACGAATCGATCGGACATCCGATTGAACTCGACCGCGTGTTGGGATCCGAGGCGAACTACGCCGGCATGAGCTTCCTGACGCTCGATCAATTGAACCGGCTTCGCTACGGATCGGACATCGTGAACGTCGTGTGCGACGCGACCGAACTTCACGGTCCGGGACTCGGGACCTTCGCGTTCGACGACGAGGGCGTGCCCGCGCAATGCGTGGACATCATTCGCAATGGTGAGTTCCGCGGGTACATGACGTCACGCGAGACCGCGGCGGCGGTTGGTGAGAACCGCTCGAACGGGACGATGCGCGCGGCGGGTTGGGACCGGCTGCCGCTCATCCGCATGACGAATGTCAGCCTGCTGCCGGGGGAACAGAAGCTCGCGGAAGTGTTCGACGTCGAGCGCGGCATTTACATGGAGACCAACAAGAGCTGGTCGATCGACGATAAACGCTACAACTTCCAGTTCGGCTGCGAGATCGCGTGGGAGATCCGCAACGGCAAACGCTTACGGATGCTGAAGAATCCGACGTATTCGGGGATCAGCACGGAGTTCTGGAATGCGTGCGATGCGATCGCGGGTCCGGAGCACTGGGTGTTGTGGGGGATCCCGAATTGCGGCAAAGGGCAACCGGAGCAGGTGATGGGGACGGGGCATGGCGCGAGTCCCGCACGCTTTCGGAAGGTGCGTATCGGCGGAGGCTACGCGGCGGAATGACGGTCCAGCAGATCATTGAAGCGGTGGAGTCCTGCGCCGCACGGAAGCATGGCCTGCGGGATGTCGAGGTCCAATATCGCGCGGGGACGGAATCGCTGACGCGGTTCGCCAATAACGCGATTCATCAGAATGTTTCAGAGACGTCGCGCGCATTGTCGGTGCGAGTGGTGATCGGGAAGCGGACGGCAAGAGCAACGACAAACAGGATCGATGCGGACGGCATCGAGCGGTGCGTCGAACAGGCTGTGGCGTTGACCAAAGCGATGGCTCCGGACGAGGAGTTGTTGCCGTTGTACGAGCCTGTGGGTGCGGTCGTGTATCCCGTGGTGGACCGCTTCGATGAAGCGACGGCGGAATGTTCGCCGGAGATGCGGGCTCGCGCGGTAGCCGAGGCGATTCGCGTGGTAGAGGCAGAGTCACAGACGGCTGCCGGGATTTACTCGACCGAGGATGTCATCGAGGCCGTCGCGAACAGCCGGGGCGTCCGGGCGTTGCATCGCGAGACAATGGCGCGGTTTTCGATCACGGCGATGGCGGCGGACAGTTCCGGCTGGGCGAAGGCGAGCGCGGTGCGCTGCGGGGAACTGGATCCGGTCGCTCTGGCGCAATCGGCGGCGATGAAGGCGCGATTGTCGGCGAAGCCTCGCGAGATCGACGCCGGCGCATACACGGTCATCCTGGAGCCTTCTGCTGTTTTGGATTTCATGGGGCAGATCATGCCGGACTTCTCGGCGACGGCGCTGACGGATCAGAAGAGTTTCTTGACGGAGAGGCTGGGCAAGGCGCTGTTTCATCCGTCGATTTCGATTGTGGACGACGTGCTGCACCCGATGCAGAGTGGCGCGCCTTTTGATGGTGAGGGCGTGCCTCGCGGTGTTGTTGCGCTGGTGGAGAGCGGGGTTCCCAGGCGCGTGGTGTATTCGCGCGGCGCGGCGGCGAAGGCTTCGGCGGAACCGACCGGCCATGGACACGAGTTGCCCAACGATACGGGCGAGGGTCCGGACAACATCGTGATTGCAGGCGCGGACTCGAGCGTCGAACGGATGATCGCAACGACGGAGCGCGGGATTCTGGTCACGCGTTTGTGGTACATCCGCGAGGTTGATCCCTACGACAAGATCATGACCGGCATGACTCGTGATGGTACGTTCCTGGTGGAGAACGGCAAGGTTGTTTGCGGGTTGCGGAACTTCCGATTCAATCAGAGCGTGATCGATGCGCTGTTGCACGTCGAGGCGTTGGGGCCTTCGGTGCGGGCTTCCGGTGAAGAGGCGCCGGACATGGTGGTTCCTGCGATGAAGATCCGGGATTTTGGGTTTACGGAAGTTACGCGGTTTTAGCGAAGACTACTCCGGCGGCGCAGTCTTCGAGGAGTTCGTTGAGATCGGCGGCACGCATGCGGGAGTTTAGGACGATGCGCCGACCGTCGGACTTCAAGACGAAAACCGGGGATTCGGAGCGATCGGCGAGGGCAATGCCGCGCTCGGCGCAGCCTTCGACGAAGTTCTGGATCACGCCCATCAGGATCAGGCGGTCGTCCTCGGCTTCGAAGGACTGCATGCGCCATGCGGCCTGTGTGGCTTGCTCGATCATTTCCGCGGGAGCGTGAAAGAGGCGGCTGGCGGTCACCTTGCGAAGCGCTTCAGCGGAGTTTTCGTCCGGCACGATCATCGCGGCGCCATCGACATCGAAGGCGTTGGTGAATCCGAAAGTAAGATACAGGCGCTGCTTGTTTTCGACGGTGTCAAAGACGACTCCCGTACCGTTGGAGCCGAACCAGCCGGCGCCGTGCGTGTCATCAATGTAAGCATGCAGCGCGGGATAGCGGCGCATGAGGCGGTCGAGTTTCGCGGCGTCGAGACGCGCGCCGTCTTTCGCACACACGCCATCGGCCACGTACCAGACGCGTCCACTCACAGGGCGGGTGAGAGCGCGGGCAAGATCCTTTTCGCGAATCGTTTCGACCGCAGCTCTGCCGGACTCGATGAGGAGTTCCACGGACGCGCACAGGCTAGCGTTCGCGCGTTCGTCAATCAGCACGGTGTCGCCATCCCTGACCAGGGCGGGCAGGGCTGAAAGGTGCGTCAGCGCAGCCGAGGCCGTGGCGACCGCCGGGCGGCCAAACATCGCAGCCAAGGCTGTCTCCAATTCTCCGATTGCAGCGTCGTGTGAATTCACTTCTATGTTGCTCCTCACCCACCCGTGCGGAAATGCAAGGCAAAACCATTCACGAGCATTGGCTACAATGCTGGTTTCCATGATGCGCCTGCCGATTTTCGCCATTTTGTTCGCCTCCGCCGCAGTTGTTGCGGCTCCCGCATTTGACGCCTCGCAGTGGCGCGAGGGCCTGCGATATCGCATGATCGGACCGCTGCGAGGCGGCCGCGTCACGGCGGTTACCGGGGTTGCGTCGCAACCGCTCACCTACTACATGGGGACGACCGGGGGCGGCGTCTGGAAGACAACTGACGCCGGGATTTCGTGGCGCAACGTGTCGGACGGCTACTTTGCGGTGGCGTCGATGGGCGCGGTGGAAGTGGCGCCTTCGAACCCCAGCGTCGTGTACGCGGGAACCGGTTCGTCGAAGATTCGCAGCAATGTGTCGATCGGGCGCGGGATCTACAAATCGACTGATGCCGGCAAGACGTGGACCTTCATCGGACTGCGCGACACCGGGCAGATTGCGACTGTGCGTGTGCATCCGACGAACCCGGATGTCGTGTACGTCGCGTCGATCGGAAATCCGTTTGTGCCGAATCCGGATCGCGGCGTGTTTCGCTCGACAGACGGCGGCAAGAACTGGAAGAAGATCCTGTATCTTTCCGATACGCTCGGCGCGGCGGATCTGGAATTCGAACCCGGCAATCCAAATGTTTTGTACGCGTGCATGTGGCGCGGACAGCGCAAGCCGTGGACGATCATCAGCGGCGGTAAAGAGGGCGGCATCTATAAGTCCACCGATGGCGGCGAGACGTGGAACAAGCTCGCCGGGGGATTGCCCGATGGTTTGTTTGGACGTGCGAACGTTTCGATTTCGAATGCGAATCCGAAGAAGGTGTACGCGCTGATCGAGGCGAAGCCGGGCGCGGGCCTGTGGGCATCGGAAGACAGCGGCGCAACATGGAAGCTGATCAACGGCGCGGAGAACCTGATCACGCGGCCGTTCTATTACACGACGATGGGCGTGGATCCGAATGATCCGAACATCGTGTATATCGGCAACGAAGGTTGGTTCCGCAGCAGTGACGGCGGCAGGACGTTTACCAGGCGGCAGGTGCCGCACGGCGACAGCCACGATCTGTGGATCAACCCGGCGAACTCGAATTACATGATCCAGGCGAACGACGGCGGCGCGAATGTTTCGCTCGACGGCGGCGTGAGTTGGAGCAAGCAATCAAACCAGCCGACGGCGGAGATTTACCAGGTCGCGGTCGACAATCAGTTTCCCTATCGCGTGTACGGAGCGCAGCAGGACAACACGACTCTCATTGTGCCGAGCCGTCCGCTGAGCACGGGTCAGGCGTTTCGCGATGGTCCGGGATGCGAGACGGGTCCGATCATTCCGGATCCTGTGAATCCGGAGATCGTGTATGGGAGTTGCAAAGGGCAGTTCAGCCGGCAGGACATGCGAACCGACAACGAAGCGCGGTACTGGATTGGAGCGCAGTCGCTGTATGGCAACCCCGGCGACGCCTTTATTTATCGCTTTCAGCGCGTATCGCCGATGGAGGTTTCGCCGCACGATCCGAAGGTGATTTATTACGGCTCGCAGCATGTGCATCGCACGCGGAATGGCGGCGTGTCGTGGGAGGTGATGAGTCCTGATCTGACGGCGCGTCCGGCGGGGACGCAGGAGGCGAGCGGCGAGCCGATCACGCGCGATGCGACGGGCGAGGAAGTTTATAGCACGCTATATGCGATTCGCGAGTCGACGGTGCAGAAGGGCGTCATTTGGGCTGGCTCGAACGATGGTCCGCTTCATGTAACCACCGATAACGGTGCGCACTGGACGAACGTGACGCCGAAGGGACTGCCTCCGGGAGGACGGGTGCAGAATATCGAGCCGAGTCCGCACCGGGCGGGATCTGCGTATGTGGCGGTCCTGCGGCACCTGCTGGGCGACTTCCGCCCGTACCTCTATCGCACGGATGATTTCGGCAAGACGTGGACGCTGATCACGAAGGGCATCGCGGACGATGAACCGACACGCGTGGTACGCGAGGATCCGGATCGTGCGGGCCTGCTGTATGCGGGCACGGAGTTCGGCATGTACATCAGCTTCGACAATGGCGCGAACTGGCGGCCGTTTCAGTTGAATCTGCCGGTGACGCCGGTGACCGACATCCGCGTGGCGCACAAGGATCTGGTGTTGTCGACGCAGGGACGATCGTTCTGGATCCTCGACAATCTGACTCCGCTGCATCAGTTGAAGGACGCGTTGGAGACGACGTTGTTTGCGCCGCGGCAGGCGGTGCGGATGCCGGTGCAGGGTGCGCAGGAAGGGCTCAGCAGAGATGGATCAGGCGTGCAGTATCCACGGGCTGGGGCGATGATCGACTACTACCTGGCTACGGCGATGCAAGACGGCGTGAAGGTCGAGATCCTGGATTCGCGGGGCACGATGGTGCGGGCGTTGCCGCCGGTGACAGGGCATGCGGGGCTGAATCGCGTGACGTGGGATTTGCGTGCGCCGGGGCCGTGGATCAGCCGGTCACAACCGGAAGGACAGAATGGTCCGGTGGTCGTGCCGGGGCGGTATCAGGTGCGGTTGACGGCGGGTTCGTTTGCGGCGACACAGCCGCTCGTGGTGATCGAGGATCCGCGGGTGACGCAGTCGGGTGTGACGCAGGCGGATCTCGAGGAGCAATATCAGCACAATGTGAAGGTCCGGCAGTTGGTGAGCGATGTGAACCAGGCAGTGGCGCGGATCCGCGCGGCGCAGAACTCATTGCGCACCGGCGGGGATTCGGACAAGCTTGCGAAGTTGAATGCGCTGGCGGCGAAGATAATCACACCGTCGATTCGTTACAGCAAGCCGGAACTGCAGACGCACATCACGTATCTGTACAGCATGACGAATGGTCCGGATCAGAAGATCGGACGGGATGCCGTTGAACGGTACGGCGTTTTGCGGAAGGAATTGGACGAACGAATTGCTGAGTTGAACGCGCTTTTGGGTAGACAATAGAAGTACGAACATCATGACCCGAAGGACAATGCTCGCGGCCGCGGGGGCTGCGACGCAGGTAGTCTCACACGGCGCTGCACCAACCCAGATTCCCACCGAACTCGTGCAGCGGACAGACAAGGCTGTTGAGAGCCTTCTCGCACGGCAGGTAACCGATGCGGGCAGCAAGTATCGCGGCGCGATCCCGAACGCCGATGAATTGCATGAGCCGGGGACGATCGCCGGATTGATTGAATTGTGCGGCGTCAGTTTCCTGTATGAGGGCTCGAAGTTCCACAAGAATCCGCTGTTGCTGGAGCGGATCCGCATGGGCGTCGATTACGTGACGCGCGTGGGGATGACGCGGGAAGGCAACATCAACCTGCTGATCACGAACTTCAATTCGACTCCGGATACGGCGTTTTTCACGAATCCGGTGGCGACGATTGCGGTTCTCGCGCGGCGGGCGAAGGCTGCGGAGTTGATGAATGTTGTCGAACCGCTGCTGCACCGCGTTGGCCAGGGCTTGCTGCACGGCGGCGTGCATACGCCGAATCATCGCTGGGTGGTGAGTTCGGCGCTCGCGCAGTTGCACGAACTGTTCGGCGATGAGGCGTACCTCAAACGCGCGAACCAGTGGCTTTCTGAAGGCGTCGATATGGACGCCGACGGGCAGTTCAGCGAACGCAGCACGACGGTGTACAACACGGTCAGCGATCGCGGACTGACGATGGCGGCGATCAAGCTGAGGCGTCCGGAGCTGCTCGATTACGTGCGGCGAAATCTCGACGCGATGATGTATCTGCTGCATCCGGGCAATGAAGTCGTGACGGAGATTTCGAAGCGGCAGGACAAGAATGTGCGTGCGAAACCGTCCCGCTATTGGTTCCCGGCGAAGTATCTGGCGGTGAAGGATGGCAACGGACTGTACGAATCGTTTGCGCAGGCCGGCATCGACGGGCAGCAGTTGTCGTTGCTGCTCGAGTATCCGGAATTGCAGCAGGCGGTGGCGGCGAAGCCTTTGCCGGACAACTATGTGAAAGTGTTTCCGGTGGTGGGCATTGCGCGAGTGCGGCGCGGGTCGACAAGCGCAACGATGCAGTTCACGGGCGGCGATCGCGTGTTTTGCCTGCGACGTGGCGATGTGGTGATGAATGGCGTCCGGTTCGCGACCTCGTTCTTCGGCAAGGGCCAGTTCATCCCGCAGCAGGGCGGGCCGAAGGGGGACGGGTACGAGTTCACGCAAGCGCTGCGGGGGCCTTATTATCAGCCTCTCGAGAAGACCGATCCAATCATCTATCACGAGCAGTGGGGCGAGAGCTGGAAGCGGCGCAAGCAGTCGGGCGTTTGCGAATTGCAGCAGTCCGCGTTTGTGAAGGAAGAGAAGAATGGGTTCTCGATCCGGCTGCAGGCGAAGGGAACGGATGAGGTTCCGCTGGCGGTGGAGATCAGCTTCGCGCCGGGCGGCGTGCTGGAAGGATGCGAGAAGTTGAAGGACGAATCGTATCTGTTGACGGGTGGCGCGCAGGGTTCGTATCGCGTGGGCAAGGATGTGTTGCGGTTTGGTCCCGGGCTACGGCAGCACCGGTATGTGGATGTTCGCGGTGCGCTGCCGAAGCTGGATGGGACGAGTGTTTATTTGACGGGGTATACGCCGTTCGACCAGACGATTCGTTTCGAGTGGGATTAAACGGCCTCGATGAATTCGAGGCGGTTGCCCCAGGGGTCGTGAGCAAAGAAGCGGCGCACACCGGGGATCGCGAGGTCCCATTTGCAGGGGTGTCCGGCAGATTCCAGACATTGCGCAAGCCCATCCAGATCTTCCACCGTGAAGGCCGGGTGGGCTTTTTTCGCTGGGGTGAAGTCGGCGAGCGGCTGGACTCCGATGTGGAGTTGGCGGGATCCGAC
>CAZVKC010000005.1:53821-160818 GCA_964627455.1 uncultured Solibacteraceae bacterium
CGTGTCGGATATCATCCATAGCAGGATGTTACCGCTGTTCTTCGCGCTGACGTTGGGCGCCGCCGATTTCGACAAGGACGTCCTGCCGGTGTTCGAGAAGTACTGCCTGGGGTGCCATGCGACGGGGATCCGTATGGGGTCGTTCGAGTGCGACACGTGGGAAGGCGTCATGAAAGGCGCGACGCACGGCGCGGTGGTGGTCCCCGGGAATGCCCGGGAGAGCCGGCTGTACAAGACGCTCATGGGCGAGATCTCGCCGGCGATGCCGATGTCTCAGGAGCGGCTGACGGAGGCGGAGATCCGGGTGATTCGCGATTGGATCGACGAAGGTGCGAAAAAGCCGGGATCCCATGCTAAGCTAATGGATATGGCAATTCCGAACGTCAAGCGTTATCGGATCACCAGCCCGGAGGGCGAATCCGCCACTCTGATGGCTGTGCTTCCGAAGAACGTTGACCTGGATGCGTACCTGAAGGATGCCAGCTCGCGCTTTGACTGGAAAGCGTGGCGCGAGTTGAAGGCGTCTCAAAGCAAGGTCCGCGTCGGTCAGCAAAAGCAGAAGAAAGCGAAGTAAAGGCTCGTTTTGCTTCAGTAGTTGCTCTCGAGGCAGCGCTGGGGTCCGGCGAGCCTTCGCCTTTTCTGACGGAGTTTTCCTCCTTCCTGAACTGATCCTCCCCTTTTATCGCGACGGCAAGGCACAATGGGTTCTATGCTTTTGCCGGGCGTTGTGTTTTCTCTTGCCGTTGCGGCTGATCTGTCGAAACTCGACTGGCTCTCCGGCTGTTTTGCGATGGAGACGCCTCGCGGCGCGAAGATCGTGGAGCAGTGGACGCGCCCCGAGGGCGGACTGATGCTTGGCGTCAACCGGACGGTTCGCGGCGACAAGGCCGTAGCTTTTGAGTTCCTGCGGATCCACGCGGATGGCGAGGCGCTGGTTTACACGGCGATGCCGAACGGAAAGAACGAGACGCCCTTCCGCGTGACGGCGCAGACGGATTCGCAAGTGGTGTTCGAGAATCCTGCGCACGATTTCCCCAAGCGGATCCTGTACCAAAAGAGCGCGGACGGCGTGCTTGCGCGGGTCGACGGCGGCGAGGCGGCGCCCGGCAGGAAACAGGAGTTCGCGATGAAGTCCGTGCCCTGCCGCTAGAAAACCGCTGTGGTACAGTGGCGGAGGTTCCAGCCATGTACGCCCGTATTATCTACGTCTACTCGATAGTTGCCGCGGCCGCGCTATACGCCGCCGCGCCCGATGGTTCCGCACTATACAGCACCCGTTGCGCCGCCTGCCACGACGCCAAGGGATCCGACATTCGCGTCCCCAAGAGAGATGAACTGGCGAAGCGTTCGCCGCAGAACATCTTCGACTCGTTGACCACCGGCGTCATGCGCGAGCAGGCCAAGGGACTCAACGACGACGAGAAACGCGCTGTTGCTTCGTTCCTGACGGGGAAGGCGTTCGTGGATGTCGCCGCGGCGGCAGTCCCGGAGCAGGGGCTTTGCACGGGCACGCCTCCGGCGATTGAACTGGGCAAGAACGACTGGAACGGCTGGGGCTTCGATGTCGAGAACACGCGATTTCAGCCAGTTCCCGGCTTGAAGGCCGAGGATGTCCCCAAGCTGAAGCTGAAGTGGGCGTTCGGGTTCAAGGGCGCGACGCTGGGCTACTCGCAGCCGACTGTGATCGGTGGACGGATTTTTGTGGGTTCCGCGGATGGCAATGTGTATTCGTTGAATGCGAGTACGGGTTGCATGTGGTGGAGCTATGCGGCTAAGGTTTGGGTGCGGTCCGCGCCGACGCTCGCGAAGGTCAGCGGGCGCTGGATGGTGTTCGTGGGCGATGAGGCCGGTAAAGCGCAGGCTCTGGACGCGATGACGGGCAAGCCCGTGTGGGTCACGGAGAGGCTGGACGATCATCCGGTGGCGCGCATTGTCGGATCGCTAAAGGTCGTCAACGGGCGTGTGTTCGTGCCGATGTCGTCGATCGAGGAAGTGACGGGTCCGAACCCGAAGTACGAATGCTGCAAGTTCCGCGGAAGCATCACGTCTTTGGATGCCGCGACGGGCAAGGTGCAGTGGAAGTCGCATCCGATCACGGATCCACCGAAGGTTTACAAGAAGAACAGCGTAGGCACGGATATGTATGGTCCGGCGGGCGGTGCGATCTGGATGTCGCCGACGGTCGATACAAAACGGAAGCTGCTGTATTTCGGCACGGGCAATTCGTACACGGATGTCGAGACGCAGGGCGCTGAGGCGATCGTCGCGATGGATATGGAGACGGGTTCGATCAAGTGGATGAACCAACTCACGCCCAACGACAACTTCCTGGTTGGCTGCGGCACGCCGGGCAAGGGGAACTGTCCCGAAAAGCCGGGTCCTGATTCGGATTTCGGCGCGTCGCCGATTTTGCGGACTCTCGCGAACGGCAAGCAGGTGCTGATCTGCGGACAGAAGTCCGGCGTGGTGTATGCGCTGGATCCTGATCAGCGCGGCAAGGTGTTGTGGCAGGTGCAGGTCGGCAACGGCAGCGCACTGGGCGGCGTGCAGTGGGGTCCGGCGGCGGATAAAGACAACGTGTACGTCGCGATTTCGGACATCGTATCGAAGACGCCGAAGCCCGGATTGACGGCCCTGAAACTATCGGATGGCTCGCAGGTGTGGCATACGCCTGCGCCGAAGCCTGCTTGCTCTTTCCCCGCGATGCGGTGCGCGGGCGCGCAGTCCGCGGCTGTGACGGCGATTCCCGGCGTGGTGTTCTCGGGATCGCTGGATGGTCACATGCGCGCGTATTCGGCGAAGGACGGATCGATCGTGTGGGACTTCGACACGGGCGTGCCGTTCGAGACAGTCAACGGCATGAAGGCCAAGGGCGGATCGATAGACGGCGCGGGTCCGACGGTGGTGAACGGGATGGTGTACACGAACTCCGGTTACGCGCGATTCACTGGCGGGCCGGGGAATGTTCTGCTGGCGTTTTCTGTTGAGGGGAAATAACCTCGAACAGGAAGATGTTGCGGAATTCGCGCAACGGCTTCACGCCTGATGACTTGGCGAGGATGCGCCCGGCTTCGACCTGGCTTTCGAAATCCGTATCATTCCGGCGATCGAGCGGGGTCCAAATGATGTACGGGAAGCCGTTAGCGCGCGCGTACTCTTCGACCTTCTTGTACGCATCCTTTGCCTGATCGCGATACCAGTATCCGGGGCTGACAATCTGGTAGGACCCGCGGCGGCCCGTCGCAAGATAGAAGGGCGTATCGTAAGCGACCAGGAACTTCGTGTCCGCGGGCATGTTCTGGCGAATCCAGTCGTACATTGGCTGCGCGTCACGGGCTCGCTCGCGTTCCTTTTCCATCGAGGCGGGCATCGACAGGAAGCGTACCTGCAACTGCGTGTATACGCCGAAGCCGATCAGCGCGGAAAACGCCGTGGCAATCGCATAGCCTGTGATGCGCTGCGAAGAGTCCTTGTGGCTGAAGCTCTTCTTCATCGCGATGGCGACTCGCGAAAACTCAGTGATGTAGCCGGCAAGCAGCAAGGGCAGGATCGGCAGGAGGAAGCGTTCGTTCGGCGGGAAGCTCCAGGCCAGGAGCATTGCGACGGTGACTGCCACGAAAGCCCCGTATTGACGAGCAGCCGGATTGGTCCACGAAAGCCGCACTGCGCCGACGATTGCGGCGACGCCGAAGACTTGTGTCGTGATCTTCGCGATCTGACCATCGAAGACAACCGGCAGCAAGTAGGATCCAGCGCTTTGCAGCAGGAAGTCGAAATTCTTCCAGAGGAAGAGGTGGGCGTCGGAGAGGCTGAAGACGCGCAGGTGATAACCGAGATAGTCGACGTAGTAAGCGGTGAGGTCGTCGAGGGGTCCTGCAGGGCGGTGCATGCCGGACCAGGCGAACCACGCGATCACTGCGGGTAGCAGAATGGCCGTGAACTGCGCGGCTTCTTTGCGTTTCTTCTCGAGCAGCAGGATCGTGGGTACGGAGACAAGCAGCGCGATGCCGGCCGTGCGCGTGAGGAAGGCGAGTACGGCGATCAGCGCCGCGGGGAGGATGCGTCCGCGCGCAAGCAGCAGGAGGCACGCGGCAACGAGGGTCCCAAAGGGAATCTCGCTGAGGATCGCGGTGCTGAAGAACAGCGGGTAGGGACTGATCGCGATGGCGGCAACGATGATCCAACGTTTGTAGGATTCGAAGCCCCACTGTTTGGCGAGGAGCCATGCGCAAATTGCGAACGCGGGGAGCCAGATCCATTGCAGCCAGATCGCGATGTGGAGGTTCTGCGGATAGGACGGTTCAATCAGCCAGGCGATGGCGTGCCAGGCGGGCAGGAACGGCGGGTACTTGGTTTGATACGGGGTCCCGGGGAGGCTTTCGATGCGATAGCTGCCGGACTGCGCGATGGCCTTCGCGGCCGAGAAGTAGACGCCGTCGTCGTGGTAGTAGCCGAAATTCGGCATGTCACGGTTGTCCCAAGCGAACCACGCGGACGGGATGAAGAGGAGCAGGAGAACAATGAGGTCGCGTCTGGTCACAGCGAGAATGGGGTTCCAATGCCGGCGGCGATTGCTTTTGCGTAGACGTAGCTTGCTGAGGCGACGTCTTCAACTGCGAGTCCGAGAGATTTGAAGAACGTGCACTCGGTGGGGGATTTGCGCGATGGACGTTCGCCGAGTTCGCCGAGGATGTGGCTCTTGTCGATCACGCCGTCCTCGATCGCGAGCAGGATGTCGCCGGCTTCGTGCATGGCGGCTGCGCGCGAGTCCACGTAGACTGAACAACGCGCGACCAGCGCGGCATCGAGTTCGCGCTGCGTGGGACGGCAGGCGCCGACTCCGATGATGTGCGCGCCGTCTTTCACCCATTCGCTGCGGAGAATCGGCTGGCGGGCGGCGGTTACCGTGGCGATGACGTCCGCGCCATCGACTGCTGCTTGCACGCTTGCAGCGGGCGTGGTTCCGGTATGACTGCAGAAGGCTTCGAGGTTCGCGCGGGTGGGGCTGTATACGCGAACTTCGTCAAACTTGTGGACGTGGGTCAGAGCTTCGAGATGGCTGTGCGCCTGCACGCCAGAGCCGATAATGGCGAGGATCCGGGAATCCGGCCGCGCGAGGAACTTCGATGAAACCGCGGAAACTGCGGCCGTACGGGCTTCGGTGATGTATCGCCCGTCGAGCAGCGCCTGGAGCGCGCCCGTTTCGGTGTCAAGAAGGACGATGGTCGCAAAGTGCGAGGTGAGTCCCTTTTGGAGGTTCGCCGGAAATACGGTGACGAGTTTCGCGCCTGCGGCGTTTGCAGAGGGCAGGTACGCGGGCATCGAGCCGAAGTAGTTCTTCTCTGGGCCGATCTGCACGATACTGCGGACCGGCTGATCCACGCGCCCGGCGGAGAATTCGGCGAGGGCGTTTTCCATCATGTCGATGAGCGGACCCATCGGGAGGAGTTCGCGGATTTGAGTTTCGCTGAGTAGGATCGGCACAGTTAGCTCCGGCGCGAGAGTGCGAGATAGACGGGAACACCGAGCAGAACGATGACGAGCCCGGGGAATGTGGTGGACGTTCGATACACGAATAGGACGCCAAGGATCGTGGAGGCTCCGGTCATGTAGAGGAGCGGAACGACCGGGTATCCGAAGGCCTTGTAGGGACGGTCAGCGTTGGGCTGCGTTTTGCGAAGGCGAAGAATGCCGCCGATGGTCAGGATATAGAAGATCAACGCGGCGGATACAACGTAATCGAGCAGGTTCGAATAGAGATTACCGTAGGCTTTGGTCGCGGGATCGTAGGTGCGCGGCAGCACGAGGAACGCGGCCCAGATGCCCTGGATCACGAGCGCCCAGCCGGGCACGGCGGCGTGGTTCAACTGCCGGGCTTGTTCGAAGAAGAGCTTGTCTTTCGCCATCGCGTAGTAGGCCCGGGCGCCGGAGAGCACGAGGCCGTTCATACATCCAAAGGTCGAGATCATGATCGCGACGGCCATGATTACAACGCCGAGTCCCGGAAATACGGCTTGCAGCATTGCGGTTGCGACGCGATCAGCGGGCGCATGTTGGATTTCCGCGAGCGGCAATACGACGAGGTACGAGACGTTGCAGAGGATGTAAAGCAGCGTCACGATGCCGGTTCCGAAGGCGAGCGATAGCGGGATGTTGCGATGCGGTTCCTTCACTTCGCCGGCGGTGAAGGTGATGTTGTTCCAGGCGTCGGAAGAGAATAGCGACCCGGTTTGCGCGACGCAGACGGCGACGAAGAGTCCGAAACTGGTCATCGCGGTGAGGCCAGGGACGATGTCGACATAGCCGCGCGCGGTCCAGAGGTCACCGAAGTTTTCCGCGACAGCCTTGGGATTCCAACCGAGCAAAATGCCGATCACGATGATGCCGAAGAGCGTGCCGAGCTTCGAGGTGGTGAAGATGTTCTGGATGATCTTGCCGTACTGCAGGCCGCGGGTGTTGGTCCAGGTGAGGAATGCGATGCACAGGACTCCGACGAGTTGCGTCGTAGACAGCGAGATCGCGTATCCTTCGCTGAGGTGTACCGGAGGAATGATGTAATTGGTCTCGGAGATCGTGGGCCAGAGGATACCCAGGAAGCGTCCGAACGCAACGCCCACAGCCGCTATGGTGCCGGTTTGAATGACGAGGAAGAGGGTCCAGCCGTAGAGGAATCCGAACAAAGGCGACAGGGCTTCACGCAGATAAACGTACTGTCCGCCGGCGCGCGGCATCATACTGGCGAGTTCACCGTATGAAAGCGCACCCGCCATCGTGAGCATGCCCGTGAGCAGCCAGCCGAGAATCAGCCAGCCGGGACTTCCCATCAAACGGGTCATGTCCGCGGCGACGATGTAGATGCCGGACCCGATCATCGAACCGGCCACCATCATGGTCGAATCGAATAAACCGAGTCCTCGCTTGAATTCCGTGTCGTGTTGTCCGGTGCTCACAAGCTCTTTATGCTAACGCGTTCTGTCACAATGTGAAACATGTTCGACCTCGAAGCGTACCGGATCGACGGGCTTGCCGGCGTACTCACGCCCGCGCTCGCGATCTATCCGGAATACATCGATAACAATATCCGCGTGACCCTGGATTTATTGGGCGGGGATCCCAATCGCTGGCGTCCGCACGTGAAGACCGCGAAGCTCGGCTTTGTGATGAAGCGGGCCGTGCAGGCGGGCGTCAAGCAGGCCAAGTGTGCGACGACGCTGGAACTGCTGACGGCTTTGGATGCCGGCGTCGAAGACGCGCTGCTGGCGTATCCGGTGGTGGGCGCGAATGCGCGACGGCTGCAAGAAATCGCCGCCACGTATCCCGAAGCCCGCATCTCGGTGATCGTTGAGAACGCAGACCAGGCGGCTTCGTGGCAGGGGACCGGCATCGGAGTATTCATCGACGTGAATCCGGGCATGGATCGCACTGGCCTGGAACAGGCGCGCCTCGACGAAGTGGTCGCACTGGCGAAGGCCGTCGAGGATTTCCGCGGTCTGCATTATTACGACGGGCACATGCACATAGCGGATTACGCGGAGCGCGAGAAGGCGGCACATCGCGGATACGATCAGTTGATGCGACTCGCGGAGGCGATCCTTGCAACCGGGAAGCAGATCCCCGAAGTGATCACGTCCGGAACTCCGGCGATGGCGTGCGGCGCCTCCTACAAGCCGTTTGCGACGGCGCCGTTTGTGCATCGCGTGTCGCCGGGCACGGTCACGTACTGCGACATGACGAGCCTGAAGGAATTGCCTGCCGGATACAAACCAGCCGCGCTGGTGGTGGCTTCGGTGGTGAGCCATCCGATTGCGAAGCGGTTCACCTGCGACGCAGGGCACAAGTCTGTGTCGGCGGATGCGGGAGTCCCGACGTGCGCCGCGGTGGGTCATGACGATTGGACCCCGTTGAAACCGAGCGAAGAACATCTGCCTGTGGATGTCGCGGGCAAGGTTCCGGCGATCGGCAGCCACGTGTACCTCGTGCCGCGGCACGTCTGCCCGACGGTCAACAACTTCGATTACGCGCTGATCATCGAAAACCACAAGATTGTCGCAGTGGAACGCGTGACGGCGCGCGGCAGAGAGATCCCGGTTCAGGTGGTGTAGCGCATGAACCGGCGGCAGTTTCTGCTTGCGGCCGCGTCCGCCGCGAGCGCGGGCTTTGCGGAAGTAAAGTCCGATACGGGACGGCTGTTGCGGGTGATCGTGCACAGGCCTGGCGCGGAGATCCGGCGGTCGCTTGGGGTCAACGGCGGATACATGACGGACGAGGCCGCGGAGCAGCATGCGGGTTTCGTGCGATTGCTCGAGGAGTCCGGCGCCAAGGTCCACTATGCGACGGACCTCATCGACGAGGCGATCGCTGCGGCGCGTCCCGGCGGGCATCTGCGTGCCTGGCTTCGCGCGCGTGTTCCATCCCTTGCGCCTCTCGAATCGCGTGTGACTGCGCGGATGCTGCTGGGCGCGGTCGACGACGTGGTGTACAGGACCAACGCGGAAGGACTGTTCGATCCGCTGATCGATGCACACGGGTCGATCGTATTCAGCCGCGATTCCGTGGTGGTGACGCCACGCGGCGTGGTGCTGTGCAACTTCCTCAACGAGGGACGCTCGGTCGAATCGTTTTTGATGCGGTTCGCGTTCGACTGGAGTCCGACGCTGAAGAAGTATCCCGTTCTGTTCGACGCCGTGGAAGAGGGTTTGACGCTCGAAGGCGGCGACCTGATGGTGTTGGATTCGAACACATTGCTGTTGGGAGTCGGCAACCGGTCGAATCCCGCGGTCGCGCGGCGACTGGCGCAGAAACTGAACATCGACGTAGTTTCCGTGCAGATGCCGACGGGCGGGAGCGCGAAGCTGTGGAATGATCCGGCGACACGCACGCCCGTGCACAATGCGTTCCTGCATCTCGACACGATCTGCTGCTTTGCGGATGCGAAGACGGCTGTTACTCTGCCTTATTTACTCGAGGAGAAGTTCGCGGGCAAGGATCCACTGACGCGCATGCTGGAGGGGATGTCGCGGAGACCGAACGTGCGGGAAGCGGATCAGGAGAAGATGATTCGCGCGCTGGAACCGCTGGGCCGCGTGACGCGATGGAAGTCCGGCAGCGGCGAGGTGGACGCTGGCTTGAAGGGGATGAAGCTCGTGGATTTCCTCGAATCCCGCGGCGTGCACGTGATCTTCGTGGGCGGTGAGCGGCCGCAGGATCCGGCGAGTCCGGCGGCATTTCAATACATGTCCGAACGCGTGATTCGCGAGCTATTGAATCAGGCGGCGAACTTCGTGGCTGTGGCGCCGCGTAAGGTGCTGTCTTACGCAGGCAATCCGTATACGCAGAAGGCGATGGAAGCGGCCGGTATCGAGGTTCGCACGTTTCATGCGAGCGAGATCGCGAAACGGGGCGGAGGTCCGCACTGTTTGACCATGCCGCTCGAACGCGCGACGACGGACTGAATTATTCGTAGCGCAGGGTTTCGGCAGGGGCAACGCGCGCCGCGGACAGAGCCGGGTACAGGGTCGCAATGCCGGCCACGGCGAGCGCGGCCAGGGCGATCCAGATGCCGTCGTACCAGAGCGGTTCAAACGGCACAAAGCTCAACGCGTAGACGTCGGCATCGAGGCGAACAAGCCGGTAGTGACCTGCGAAGAAGCAGATCGCGTAGCCGAGGATCAGGCCGAGGATCGCGCCGACCCCGCCAATGAGCAAGCCTTCAAACAGGAAGATATTGCGGATCTGCTCTTTGCGCGCGCCCATCGAGATCAACACGGCAATGTCGCGGCGCTTTTCCATCACCATCATCGTGATGGTGATGAGAATGTTGAGTCCCGCGACGAGTTGAATGAGTCCGATGGTGATGACGGTGACGACGCGCTCCATCTTGAGCGCGCTGCGAAGTTGACGATTCGTCTCCATCCAGGTTGTGGCGGCGAGGTCGGGTCCGATGAGGCCGGAAACCGCGGCGGCCACGGTTTCCGCGCGGTCGGGATCGTCGAGTTTGATCTCGACGGTGTTCACGACGTTCTCGAGCGAGAGCAACTGCTGCGCGCTCTGCAGCGATGTGATCGCCCACTGTGCATCGATGTCCGCGAAGCCTGTCTCAAAGATGCCCACCACGCGCATCCGCGTGAAACTCGGACGTGGACCGAACGGCGTCAGTTCCCCCTGTGGACTGATGACCGTGACAACGCTATTGAGCAGCATGCCGGTGTTCTGCGCGAGGCGGGATCCGAGCACGATACCTTTCAAGCCGTCGCGTCCGGGCTTCAACGCATCGAGTGAGCCCTGCTTGAGGCGCAGTAAGTTGTCGCTGAGGCCGGAGTCAGGTCCCGGGATCACGCCCTTGAGGATCGCGCCCTGCGATTGCTGCGGCCCCGAAAGGAAGATGCCGCCGTAGAGGCCGGGGGCTGCGGTCTTGACGTACGGGACACGTTTGATCTTGTCGATCGTTTCCTGCCAGTTGTGGATTCCGAAGCCCGGTTGTTTTTCGAGCACTGAGACATGGGCGGTCGCGGACAACAGCGTATCCTGCAGCGTGCGGCGAAAACCGTTATTGATCGCGAGCGCAACAACGAGAGCCATCACACCGGCGGCGACGCCGAGGATCGAGATGACGGTGACAAGTGAAATGACGGTCTGGCGGCGCTTGGCGCGCAGGTAGCGATTGGCGACGAAGGTTTCGAAAATCACAGGCCGAAGGCCGATTCCGCTTCGGGAACCTGGTCGAAAAACTTGAACATGCGGTCGAGACGGGTCACGCGAAAGGCTTCCCGAACCTGCCCCGTGGCCCCGGCCATATGCAGCCGCGTTCCCGAAGACATGCACTTGTTGAGGCTGGCGATGCAGCGGCCAATACCGGTGGAATCGATGTGCGTAACGCCACCCATGTCGATGATGATCTTGCGCACGCCCTGGCCGACAAGTGTCGCGACAAGCGCTTCGAGGTCGGCGCTTTCGGGTCCCAGCATGAGGCGCCCGGCCAGTGAGATGACCACTGTGCCAGGAGCGGTCTCTCGTTGATCGATCTGCAGTTTCACCATTTCCGCTACTACGTTATGATAGCCATTTCATGGCACCCATTCCTCCGAGTCAACAACAATCTCTCGTCGAGCGCCTGATGAGCGCGTGCGGCGGAGCCTATTCGCCAGAGGTCCGGCGCAAATATTACATCACGGGTCCGCAGTGGGCTGCTGCGTATGAGGGCAACGCCCTGTTTCATGCGCCTACGCGGCAATCCGTTGGATTCGAGCGCGTCATCGAAGAATACGCCAAAATCGGCATCGGTCATTGGTGTACGCACGACACGGACGTCATCCCGGCCAACCTCGTGATGAAGGATGAACAGTGGGAAATCGTCGGCCGCATCAAGTCGAGCCTGCAGAAGAACGGCCTCGAATGTTCGATGGTGACGACCGAAACGTTCCATCACGCCGTGTTTGCGGGCGGCCCGGCGGCGGAAGCTCCCGAGGTCCGCGCATATGCCGCGGAGCGGTTGAAGAACACCGTCCATATCGGGCATGAACTGGGCGCGAAGTACGCGGTGTATTGGCCGGGTTCGTTCGGATACTACACGGCGGGAACGGTCGACGAACCGCAAGCACTGAAGTGGTATGCGGATGGCTTGAACGCGGCCTGCAACGCGGACATCGAGTTTGCGAAGAAGTACAACCGGCCGACGCTGCAGCATTGCATGGAAGCAAAGCCGTTCGAACCGCAAGCCGAGATCCTGCTGCCGACGTCGGATGCGATGCTGGCGTTCATCTTCTCGGGATTGCTGGAACATCCGGAGATGGTTGGACTCAATCCCGAATACCTGCACGAGCTGATGTGGGGCGCATCGGTGCGCGCCGCGCTGGGACGCGCGCTGTTGTGCGGCAAGCTGTTCCACTTCGACATTAACGACGGATATCGCTTGAAACACGATGTGGATATCGCGGTGGGCCTGGTGAATCCACTCGACTGGCTCAACGTGCTCGTGCTGTTGCGCAGCTATGGATTCAAGGGTCCTTTCAATCTCGACTATAAGCCGCCGCGCACGACGTCGAATCACGGCGTGTTCGCGGTCAGCTTCCCGACGGCGGTCGACCGGTTCATCACGCTGTGGGAGATGGCCGGCGAGGTGATGGAAGATCCGATCATGAAGGAAGCGATCGAAGCGTTGAAGGGCGGCGGCGGCGTGACCGATATTCGCGACGTCGATTCGATCGTGAAAGCGAACGCCGAACTGCTGTCGCTGCATGAACTGACGGCGCACCGGCTGTTCCAGATCCTGGTCGGCGCGCATCGCGGCCGTACGTACAACATCGCGTAGTCAGGGCGCATGGCTATCGGCCGTACACTGATCGCATTGGGACTCCTGCTCGTCGCGGCAGGAGTCCTTTTGATTTTCGCGGAGAGATTACCGTTCAAGCCGGGGCAGTTGCCGGGCGACATCGTGATCCGCGGCAAGAACAGCGTTTTCTATTTCCCGCTGGCGACTTGCGTGATTGTCAGCGTCCTGCTGTCGGTTGTGATGTGGATCATCCGGCAGTTCCGGTCCTAATCGTGCCGTAACGCCAGGATGGGGTCCACGGAAGCAGCCCGGCGCGCCGGGAGATAGGATGCGAGAGCGGCGGCCGCGGATAGCAACGTGACAGCAACGAGGAACGTGGCCGCATCCCGCGGAGAGACGGCGAACAACAGCGATTCGACTCTGGTGCTCACAGCCATGGCAAAACCGACCCCAGCGGCGATGCCTGCAGCGGCGATGCCAAGTCCCCGGCGAAGGGCCATCCAGAGGATGTCGCTTTTGTCTGCGCCGAGCGCCATGCGGACTCCGAATTCCTGCGTTCGCGCGGCGACATCGCTGGCGAGGATTCCATACACGCCAAGCAGCGCAAGCACCAGAGCACAGAGCGAGAAGCCGCTGACCAGGCCCAGCATCAGCGAAGGTTGTTGCCAGGTTTGCTCGACGACGCCGGTCATCAGACGGGCCTCTGGGAGGAGCGTGGGATCGAGGTCCATCAGTGTTTTTCGCGCAGCAGCAATTATCGCTCGCGGGTCGCCGTTCGCGCGAATGGTGAAGGCCAGCAGCGGCCATCCGACGGCCTGGATGTTCGTGAAGACTTCCGCGCGGGGCTTGGATTCGGACGCGACGGCAGGCACGTCGCCGACAACGCCTACGATTTCCCACCAGACTGGCGGGGCTTCTTTCTGCGTGTTGCGTTCAAAGCTGACTTGCTGTCCCAACGGGTTTGCGCTGCCGAAGTAGCGGCGCGCAAAGGTCTCGTTCACGACGACCTGCTTCGGAGTGGCGGATCCTCGCCACTCGTCGAAGAGCCGGCCCGATCGTAGCGGAATCGACATGGTTTGAAAGTAGCCAGGACTCACGCCGCGATAGCCGTATTCCTGCTGCAGCGTGGCTTCCGGGGCCACATGCTTGAGGAAGCGGATCTCCTTGCTGGATTGCGTTCCGCCGGTGAGCGGCACGCGATCGGCGACTCCGACAGCACGCACGCCAGGGAGTTCCTGCAACTTCTGCAGAGCCTGATCGGTGAAGGCGGCGATGTTCGCAGGGGGAGTGTCCCACGAGAAAGGCGCTCGTAGGGTCACAACCTGATCGGCCGCGAATCCCAGAGGGCGAGCGCGGAGGTTCAGGAATCCGCGCGTCAGCAAACCCGTCAGGATGAGCAGCATCATCGAGAGCGCGACCTGCGAGATGGTGAGTCCACTGCGGATCCACGCTCTGTTGCCGGATCCCGACGATCTGTCGCGTAGGCCGGCAGCGAATGAGACACGAGAGGCGCGCCATGCGGGGAGGAAGCCGAAGAAGAGGCCGCAGACGATCGAGAGAGCGAGCGTGAAAATCAGCACTCGCGAATCGATCGAGGCGTCGCGCAGGCGCGGGACATCCAACGGGATGGCGCGTTTGAGGAATTCGAGCGTGTTCGCGGCGAAGACGAGTCCAAGTAGCGCGCCGCCGAGCGAGAGGAGAAGGCTCTCGATCAGAAACAGGCGGACGAGGGATCCACGGCCTGCGCCGATGGCGGCGCGGATCGTTGCTTCGCGCTGGCGTTCGATGGCGCGCGCGAGCAGCAGGCCCGCGAGGTTCACGCATGCGATGAGCAGAACGAGCGCAACAGTTCCCATGAGGAAGAGGATGGGAGTTTTGGCTTCGCCTGCGATGAGGTCGTTGAGGGGGAGCAGCTTGGCCGTGAGGTCCTTATCGCTGTCTGGATACTGGCTGGCGAGTTGGCTTGTCACGACGCGCAATTCCGAATTGGCTTGCTGCTGCGAGATTCCTTCTTTGAGGCGCGCGACCACTGAGAGCCAGCTTGCTTTGCGCGAAGCGGTTCGGAACTTTTGGTCGGGCGACCAGAGGTCCACGTCTTCGGGATAGATGGCGGTCGCCGGCAGGACGCCTACGATCTCGAATACACCCTGGCGCGTTTCGAGTTTCATACCCGTGAGGTTGGGATTCGACGCGAACCGGCGCTGCCAGAGGCCGCGGCTGATAAGCGCAACCGGAGCGCCTTCGCCGCGGAGTTCTGCGGCGTCGAACGTGCGGCCGAGTTCGGGGCGGATTCGCAGGACTTTGGGAAGGTCCCCGAAGAATCGCAGGGAGTTGATCTTTTCGCGATCGCCCGTCGAAAGGATGATCGTGTCGCTGTAGAAGCCGGTGATGGAATCGAGCGATTTCACTTGCGAGGCGTAGTCGAACACGCGTTGCGGATTTCCGCCGTTGGGCGTCGCCCCCTTGCGCTCTTCCATCCCGAAGATGCTGCCGGCGGATTCAAAGGGCAGCGGTTTGAGGATCACCGCGTCGACCATGCTGAAGATCGCGGTGTTAGCGCCGATGCCGATGGCGAGGGACAGGATCGCGATGAGAGTGAAGGAAGGCCGACGGCGCAGATTGCGAATCGCGTGACGGGATTCGCGCAGCAGGATGTCGAGCCAGACGAAGACATCGCGGTCGCGCGTTTCGTCCTGAAGACTAGCGCGATTGCCGAACTTCACCAGCGCCTTGCGGCGCGCCTCAGCAGGCGTGAGTCCTTCTGCGACGTATTCGTCGATCCGCATGTCGAGATGAAACCGCATCTCGTCGGAAATCTCTTCGGACTTCGCGTCGCCGCGGAAAGTCCCCACGAGCCGGTTCCACAAGCTCATCGCCGGTTGCTCCTCTACTGACTTCTGTGATTTCTCAAGCGAACTGGATGACCTTGGCGACGCCGCGTGTCAATCGCGCCCAGCTTTCTTCTTCCGCGGCCAGTTGTGCCTTGCCCTGTTTGGTGAGCGAGTAAAAACGGGCCTTCCGGTTGCTTTCCGTCACGCCCCACTCGGCGGAAATCCAACCTTCCTGTTCCATACGATGCAGCGCCGGGTAAAGAGATCCTTCTTCTACGCGGAGAAGTTCTTCGGAGGCTTTCTCGATGAAGAGTGTGATGCCGTAGCCATGCAGAGGTCCGCGGGACAATGCGTTCAGCACGAGCAGGGTCAGCGTTCCTTGCAGGATGTCGTTCTTCTTCGTGCTGCCGGGGGCGGGCATTCTGCGGACCTCCTCTAGCTACCTAAATAAGCTAGCTAGGTATAGTGTGCGGGCATTCCTCGTCCCTGTCAAGAACTGTTTGGTATTTTCTGAAGGTGGCTGAACAACCCGTATCGAGCGCTCTTCAGAAGTGGCTGCTCGCGGTCTATGGCTCCGGACACACGCCGGCTCGACCGCGCGTGGCGGAACGGTTGTTGCGTGAGAATCCGAACTTCGGCGATCTGGCTCCATATGCGGCAGGCAATGCGAGTGGGATCGAGCGGAATCCGAAGGCGACAGCGGGGATGCCTCCGCTGGTGGCGTTGACGCATTCGAGCTTGTGCCGGGAACGTCCGGGCGACTTCGAACAGTGCCTGCGCCTGTTACTGGCGCGCGGTGAGGATCCGAACCAGGCGTGGACCGATCCGCACTTTCCCAGCGCTACGCTGAGCGCGTTGTACGGCGCCGCGGGCAAGAACCATCAGCCGGGAATGACGGAGATCCTGCTCGAGGCGGGGGCCAATCCAAACGACGGCGAGTCTTTGTATCATTCCTGCGACACCCGTGACCTCACCTGCATGAAGCTGTTGCTGGCGGCGGGGGCGAATCCCAAGGGGACGAATGCGCTCAACAAGTCGCTCGATTTCGACCATCTGGCGTGCACGCAATTGCTGCTGGATGCAGGCGCGGATCCGAACGAAGGCGTACCTGCGCTGTTCTGGGCAATTCGGCGGCGGCGTTCGCTGGCGCATATCGAGGCCTTGTTGCACGCCGGCGCCGACGCGTCCGCGGCTTACCGCGACCGGACGCCATATCGATGGGCATTGCTATTCGGATTGCGGGAGATCGCATACCGGCTACAGGCGGTGACGGGAGAGTCGCATCCGGAGGGCATCGACAAGTTCCTCGCAGCGTGCGCGGCGGGCGATCGTGCGACTGCGTTCGCGATGGCGGGCGAGCACAACTGGATCGCGGAGATCCCGGAGACGCTGCTGCGAATGTTGCCCGACTCGGTGGAGTCCGGCAATCGCAACGCGGCGGTGCTGATGGTGGAACTGGGCTGGCCGATCGCGGCGCAGGGTGGGGACTGGAACGCGACGGCGCTGAATCTCGCGGTGTTTCGTGGGGATCCGTGGCTGACCAAATTCCTGCTGGAACACGGCGCGAGTTGGGAGGAACGGCACGGATACAACGACGACTTGCGAGGGACACTCAGTTTTGCGTCCACGGTGGAACCGGCTTTTGGAGGCGACTGGCTGGCTTGCGCAAAGGCGCTCATCGCGGCCGGCATGCCCAAACCGGGTTCCGCGTATCGTTACTCTGCGGCCATCCAGGCCTACTTTGATTCCTTATGATGACTGCTGCTGCATTTCTCTTCGCGTTTGCCATGCAGGCGCAACAACCGCGGCCCGAGCCTGGCGCGGTGAAGGCCGATCCGATTCTCGTCGAGATCGAAGACAAGCCGGGACTCCCGCGCGTGCTATTGATCGGCGACAGCATTTCGATGGGCTACACACTGGGGGTCCGCGCTCGACTCGCAGGCATCGCGAATGTACACCGGATCCTCGAGAACGGCGGACCGACGATTCGCGGCATCGAGAAGATCGACAGGTGGCTGGGCGACCAGCAGTGGGACATCGTGCACTTCAACTTCGGCCTGCATGATTTGAAACGCGACGATGGCGTGACGCGCCAGGTGAGTCCGGAAGAGTACGAGAAGAACCTGCGCATCATCACGCGTAAGATCAAGGCCAAGGCGAAGCGAGTCGTTTGGGCGAGCACGACGCCCGTGCCGGAGGGCAAGACGAATCCGCCGCGGACGCCGGCGGATGTGCCGCTGTACAACGAGATCGCGGCTCGCGTGATGCGGGAAGAGGGAGTGGAGGTCAACGACCTGTATTCGCTGGCGATGCCGAACCTCAAGGAATGGCAACGGCCGGTGAATGTGCACTTCTTCGAAAAAGGATCTGACGCGCTGGCGGATCGCGTGGCCGAGGTAATTCGCAAGAACCTCCCGCAGCGGCCGTCTAACTGAGGCGCGGCTTGGCGAAGTAGTTGCGAAGCTTGCGCGCGGTCGCGGGTCCGACGAGAGCGGCGAGCGCCGCTTCTTCCGTCTCGCGGACCTTTTCGAGGCTGCCGAATTCGCGCAACAGTTTCTTGATGGTCTTCTCGCCAACGCCAGGGATGGACTCGAGTTCCGAGGTCATGCGACTGGCGTTGCGGCGGGTGCGATGGAATGTGACGGCGAAGCGGTGCGCCTCATCGCGGATCGTTTGAATGACGTGCAGCACGGGCGAGTATTTGTCGAGGATGATCGGCTCGCTTTCCTGCCCGAGAACGTAGATCCATTCTTCGCGCTTTGCGATGGACGCGAGCGGTTGATTGATGATTCCGATCGCTTCCAGCGCTTCGGCGGCTGCGTGCAACTGACCGAGTCCACCGTCGATGAGCACCAGGCTCGGCATTTCGCCGCCTTCTTCCTGGATGCGGCCATAGCGGCGGGTCACGACTTCACGCATGCTGGCAAAGTCGTCGTTGCCTTCGACGGTTCGGATGATGAACTTCCGATAGTCGGACTTCTTCATCTTTCCGTGTTCCCACACCACCATGCTGGCGACTTTGTCGGTGCCCTGGATGTGCGAGATGTCGAAACATTCGATGCGCTGCACCGGCTCCTGCATGCCAAGCGTGTCCTGCAGCGCTTCCTGGATCGCATCGGCGGACGGTTTCATGATGCGGAAGCGCGCGTCGAAGCTGTGCTTGGCGTTCGCTTCGACCAACGACAGCATCGCCTTCTTCTGTCCGCGTTGGGGCGAGTGGATCTCGACTTTGCGTCCACGCTTTTCGGTGAGGAACTCCTCGAGCGCATCGATATCCTCGAATTCCACGGGCACGTGGATGATGCGCGGGATGTACTGCTGGCCGATGTACACCTGCTTGATCAGCGACGAGATCGCTTCCGCGGGATCGAACTCGAACTGGTCTTCAAAGAAGTATTCGCGCCGGTCGACGATCTTACCCTTGCGGAGGTGGAACAGGTTCACTGCGACGAGAGGAGGTTCGGCGTAGTACGCGATGATGTCGATGTCGTCGCCTTCCACTGCGTCCATCTTCTGCCGCTGTTCCATTTCCTCGACGGTCGATAGAAGGTCGCGAAGGCCTGCAGCGCGCTCGAACTCGAGGTTCTCTGAGGCTTCCTGCATTTGCGTGCGAAGTCCACGCGCGAGGTCGCCGTGGCGGCCTTCGAGAAACATGCGCACGTTGCGGACGGCCGCATTGTAGGCGTCATCGGTCGTGAGCCCTTCAACACAGGGTCCCAGGCAGCGGCCGATGTGGTACTGCAGGCACGGATGCGTGTGCTTGCGATTGAAGTCGACGCGGCACGACGGCACCTTGAAAGCGCGGTGGATGAAGTGTACGAGACGATGCGCCAGGTTGCCCGGGAAGTACGGCCCGAAATAGGTGGATCCGTCTTTGAACAGACGTCTCGTCACGAAGACGCGTGAATACTTTTCGCCGGTGAGCTTGATCGATGGATACGTCTTGTCGTCCCGCAGAAGGATGTTGAAGCGGGGCTTCCACTTCTTGATCAGGTTGTTCTCGAGGGCGAGCGCTTCTTTCTCGTTGTCTACCTGAATGAACTCGATGTCGCGAGCCTCTGAGATGAGGGTCCCGGTCTTGGAGTCGGCCAGGCGGTCTTCGTTGAAATAACTGCGGACACGCGAGCGGAGGTTCTTCGCCTTGCCGACGTAGAGAACGGTTCCGTACGCGTCCTTGTACAGATACACGCCCGGCAACAGGGGCAACTGCGCCGCTTTTTCACGCAACTCCAGGTAAACTTCCGCCATCCGCCGCTATACTTGAATTGTGGCACGCATACTGCTCTTGTTTGCCTCCGCTGCACTGTCTTTTGCGATCGCGCAGCCTCCCAAGCGGCCACCGCCGCCGGTCGTCGAGGAACCCCAGGAAGAGGACGAGTCCTCAAAGCCCAAAGAGTACACGCTGAATCCGCTGCAAGCTGAAAAAGAGGTGCGGATCGGCAACTACTACGCGAAAAAGGGCGCATTCAAGGCCGCGGCAGCGCGGTACCGCGAAGCAACGATGTGGAACCCATCATCATCTGAGGCGTTCCTGAAACTCGCCGAAGCGCGCGAGCGGCTTGCCGACTGGAAGGCAGCCAAAGCGGCTTACGAGAAGTATCTGGAACTGGAGCCCGACAGCAAATCCGCGGCGTCCATTCGCAAGAAGATCGAGTCTCACAAGAAGTAGCGGTTGCGTTAGACTTCGGGAAAGTATGCGCTTTCCCAGACTCCTGGCGATTTTCGCCTGCGCCTTCGCGGCGTTTGCGGCGAACGAAGAGGCCACTCTCCTCAAAGATCTGAAGTACCGGTTGATCGGCCCCTATCGCGGCGGCCGCGTCACGGCGGTTACCGGCGTGCCGTCGCGTCCAGGCACGTACTATTTCGGCGCCACGGGCGGCGGCGTTTGGAAGACGCAGGACTCGGGTACGACGTGGCAACCTGTTACGGACGCCGTCCTCAAGACGGGATCCGTAGGCGCGCTGGCCGTTGCCGATTCGGATCCGAACGTCGTATACGTGGGCATGGGCGAGCAGGCGATCCGCGGCAACGCATCGCATGGAGACGGCGTATACAAGTCTGTCGACGCGGGCAAGACGTGGAAGCACATGGGCCTTGCGGACACCCGTCAAATCGGGCGCGTGCGCGTGCATCCGAAGGATCCGGACACGGTCTATGTTTGCGCATTGGGGCACATGTCCGGCGCGAACGCCGAGCGCGGCGTTTTCAAATCGACCGACGGCGGCAAGAACTGGAAGCAGGTGTTTACGCGCGGCGAGAAGGCCGGCTGTGTCGATATGGTGCTCGACCCAGGCAATCCCAATGTGATCTACGCGGGATTCTGGGAAGTGGTTCGCACGCCGTACAGCCTGGAGTCGGGCGGCCCTGGCAGCGGACTGTTCAAATCGACGGACGCCGGCGAGACGTGGAAGGAGATCGGACGCAATCCTGGTGGTCCGAACAAAGGCGTGCAGGGGAAGATCGGCGTCGCGGTTTCGCCGGTGAATCCGGAACGCGTGTGGGCGATCATCGAGGCGGAAGACGGCGGCGTGTTCCGGTCCGACAACGGCGGATCGACGTGGACGCGCGTCAACGAGCAGCGCATGCTGCGGCAGCGGGCCTGGTATTACTCGCGGATTTATGCGGATCCGACGCGGCCCAACACGATGTATGTCCTCAACACCGGCTTTTATCGCTCGGACGATGGCGGCCGCACGTATACGCCGATTCCCACGGGGCACGGCGACAATCACGACCTGTGGATCGCACCGAATGATTCGAACCGGATGATCGAATCGAACGACGGCGGCGCGCATGTATCGAACACCGGCGGCCGGAGTTGGTCGACGATCATGAACCAACCGACGGCGCAGTTCTATCGCGTGACGACGGACAACGACTTTCCGTACGGCATTTACGGCGCGCAGCAGGACAACACCACGGTGAAGATCAAGTCCCGCGGCAATCGCGGCTCGATCACAGAAGCCGACTGGCATGATGTCGGCGGAGGCGAGAGCGGCTGGATTGCGCCGGATCCGAAGGATTCGAACATCGTGTACGCCGGCTCTTACGGGGGACTCTTGACGCGCTACGACCATCGTAGCGGGCAGACTCGCACCGTCAATGTGTGGCCTGACAATCCGATGGGCGCGGGCGCGGAGGCGATGAAGTACCGGTTCCAATGGAATTTCCCGCTGCTGTTTTCGCCGCATGATCCCAACGTGCTGTACAGCGGCGGCAACATGCTGTTCAAGAGCACGACCGAAGGACAGAGTTGGGAAGCGATCAGTCCGGATCTGACGCGCAACGACAAGTCGAAGCAGGGATCGTCGGGCGGCCCGATCACCAAGGACAACACGGGCGTCGAATACTATTGCACGATCTTTACGGTCGACGAGTCGCGCATCACGAAGGGACTCATCTGGACGGGCAGCGACGATGGACTGGTGCACGTGACGCGCGATGGCGGCAGGAAGTGGGACAACGTGACGCCCGGCAAGGACATCATGCCGGAGTGGATCCAGATCAACTCGATCGAAGCGTCGCCGCATGATCCCGCCAAAGCGTATGTGGCGGCGACCGCGTACAAGAGCGATGACCACCGGCCGTATCTGTATCGCACGACTGATTACGGCAAGACTTGGAAGAAGATCGTCAACGGCATCGCCGGCAATGCATTCACGCGCGTAATTCGCGAGGATCCGAATCGCAAGGGCTTGCTGTTTGCGGGTACGGAGACGGGCTTGTATCTATCGATGGACGACGGCGAGAACTGGCAGCAGTTCCAACTGAACCTGCCTATTGTTCCCATCACGGACCTGACGTTCCACAAGCGCGAGAACGACCTCATCATCGCAACGCAGGGGCGTTCGTTCTGGGTATTCGATGATCTGCCGGTGCTGCATCAGATGACCGATGCGGTGCGCGGTTCCGACGTGCACCTGTTCGCGCCGAAGCCGGCTTACCGGTATGCGGGCGGCGGCGGTTTCGGAGGAGGTGGACGCGGCGGTGGAGGTGGCCAGAATCCGCCGAATGGCGTGGTGGTGAACTTCCTGCTGAAGAACAAGCCGCAGGGCGAAGTGACGCTCGAGTTCTTCGATAACGCGGGCAAGTCGATCAAGAAGTTTTCGAGCAAGGCTACGGAGACTGCGGCTACGCCGGCGCCGCCTGCCGATGACGACGAGGGTCCGCGGATCCCGACAGGCCCGGTGCGTGTGGCGGCGAATGCCGGCATGAACCGCTTTGTCTGGGACATGCGGTATCCCGACGCGTCGAGCTTTCCGGGCATGATTTATTGGGCCGGGTCGTCACGGGGCCCGGTGGCGGTTCCCGGGAATTACACGGTGACGCTGACAGTCGACGGCAAAACATTCTCGCAGCCGTTTGTGATCAAGAAAGATCCGCGAATGGCGGGTTCGCAGCAGGACCTGCAGAAGCAATTGGATCTTTCGCTGCAGATCCGCGACAAGGTGACGCAGGCAAACGACGCGGTGATCCGGATCCGCGACATCCGCAAGCAGGTGGATGACCTGGTGACGCGGGCTTCGGCGTTGAAGGACGCGCAGAAGGTCGTGGAGGCCGGCAAGAAGTTGTCGAAAGAGCTGACGGAAGTCGAGCAGGAGTTGTACCAGACCAAGAACCAGAGCAGCCAGGATCCGCTGAATTATCCGATCAAGCTGAACAACAAACTGGCGGCGCTATTGGGAACGGTGCAGAATTCCGATACGGCGCCGACCTCGCAATCGAATCAGGTGTTCGAGGACCTGGCGACGAAGGTGAACGTCCACATCCGCAAGCTCGATGGATTGCTGCAGGCCGACTTGAACGCGTTCAACAAACTGGTGCGCGATACGGCGGTTCCGGCGGTGATCCTGAAGGCTCAATAGATCCACGACATCGTGACGAGGTTCGCGGTTTTGCCTTCCACCGTCACAGCGATCGTGAGTTCCGTAATTTTGCCCGCGGCGTCTGATCCAAGGCCCGCGGGCATTTTCACTACAATCTGGTCTGTCCCGGTGAAGGCGTCGAGCGCGTCCGCGGACTGGACTTCTGCAGGTTTGCCGCCGATCGTCACCTGCACGTCGTCGAGGCCGCGCCGGTTGCGGATTCCGGTTCCGCGCAACAGAAGGAAGAGTTGATCTGCTTCGTCGCCTGCTTCGATGGGCACGGCGGTGCAGGTCCCAGGCCCGTCGACGCACTCGTACACCGGCGTGACGGTGGTGATGTTGTCGGCGTCGATGCGGAGCACCGCTGCGAGCGCGACGCCTTTGCCGTCGCGATTCGCGGAGAAGATCCCAGACGCAACGCGATCGACTGCAACGGACCCTTGAAAGAGACCCGTGCGTGAATTCACCGTGACGGGCGCAGTCGTGCCCGGCTCGAGATCCGCTGGAGCGGCGACTTCGAGAGCAGTGTCGGATACACGCAGCACGGATGCGTCACTGGAGCCGATTCGCACCGTGAGTCCGAAGAAGGAGCTTCCGAAGCCGGATCCTTCAATGGAGATCGTCGAAGCCGGCGCGATCGGTCCAGCAACGAGGCTCGCGGCGTTTCGGATTGCCGTGATCGGGCGGTAGCTGACGAGACCGGAGAGGCGAACCGCAAATCCCTCATCGGCGCCCGAAGCGCCGGCGATCCAGGCAGAGTCCGAACCTTCGATCGCGAGTGCGGCCGCTCGATCTTCGACTCCGTCGCGGCCGATGTAGGTTGCGTAAGAGATCGAGGCGAAACCGGGACTGAGCACCGCGAGAAACGCGTCGGTTGAATCGTTGATCTTGCGGTCCGCATTCGCGGACACAGCCAGGCTGGGCGAGGCTGTCGTACCGGCCAGATAGACGAAGCCACGAGTGTCGACTGCAATGCCGGCGGGAGTATCAGTGCCGGATCCGCCAAAGTACGATTGCGACAACAGGTCGAACGACGGACTGAGGCGAAACAGCACGACATCGGTTCCGCCGGCGCTCTGCTTTTGCGCGGCGTCAAAGGTCGCGATAATGTCGAACGAATCGGTCGCGGCGGCAACAATGACGTTATTCGAGGGATCGATCGCGATGCGCGGACTCGATTCAACGCCGGATCCGCCTTCGAACGTCGAGAACAGAATCTGATCGCCGCGTGGACTCACCTTTGCGATGTAGACATCCGGCAGATACCCGGTTCCGGCCAGGATCGTGGACCCGCTGAGCCCGACGCTACGGACCGGCTGCGTGATGGCAGCGTCGTCAACACGCGTCAGCGCCGCGTTGAGAACGCCTTGATCCGAGGTCCCGATCGCGATACGGCCGTCGCTGGCCGCAACGGAGGTTGCGAGGCCGGTGAAGAACTCGATCCATGTCACGCCTGCATCCGTGGACTTCCAGACGCCCTTGCCGGCAACAACCGCGTACCAAGTGTCTTCATCGACAGCGATCGCGCTAATACCGGCGAACGTCGAGATGCGGCGCCATTGCGGATCCGCCTGTTGATAGACGCCGGTGTTGGTGAATGCGTATGCGGAGGTCGCGGTGGCGAGGATCGCGGAGGCGCACAGGGGTTCCGAGGCAGCCGTCTGCGCCTGCCACGTGCGTCCACCGTCGCTGCTGCGAATGAGTCCGCAGCCAGTTCGAGAACTCACGTACACGATGCTGCGGTTCTGGGGATTCGCGGCGAGCGCGCGCACGCCAGAGCCGCTTGCCGTGAGAGCCGTCTCGCTCCAGGAGGTCCCGCCGTTGGTCGATCGATACAACGCGCGCGGTGTACCGACATATAGCGTTTGCGCATCACCCGCGATGGATGTGACGTTGAGATCGCCGAGACCCTGATTGAGCGGATCCCAGGTTTGTCCGCCGTCGCTACTGCGGAAGATCCCCTGCCCCGCAGTTCCGGCGAAAATGACGTTGGCGTTCGGCGTGTGCCACGCCTGCACAGTTGCGCGAAAAGCGCCGGCGCCGGTCTCGATGAAACCGAGTCCTTCTGCTCCCGTGAAACCCGCCGCGCCATGTGCGCCGGGTGCGATTTCCGCGGAATTGCTGGAGCCTGCGACGAATACGCTGCCGCTTGCGTCGACGGCGAGATCCTGCAGATCGTCGGTAGAGGCGCCGCCGAGGTACGTCGCGTAGGATGTGGTGAGATCGGGGTTCAGTTTGACCAGTAGGCCGTCGCGGCCTCCGCGCCAGCGGCTTTGTGTGACGGGGAAGTCCGCGGAGTCGGTGTTGGCGGCGATATAAATGGCGCCGTTCGCGTCGACTTGGACCCGAACCGGCACGTCGTCTCCGCTGCCTCCAAACCGTGTGGTGACGGTCGGGCCATCGACTGGAACCATGGCAATCCAGATGTCCCGGTCGGGCGCGGATTGCACTGTACCGGCAAATACGGCGATCTGAGCGGATGCGGCCACCGCAGTCAGGGTCACGCCTTCCGGCGCCTGAAACATCTCGACGGCGACACCATCGCGGATCTCGAATCCCCGATTGCTGCTCGCCGTGACCACACGCTTCGTCCCGGCGCTAGTGGAAATCGAATGCAGCGCGCCAGCACCCGCCGGCGGACTCACCCACAACGCCTGCGCGTGCAGACCAACTGCTACAACCAGAATGCTCCAACAACTACGCATCACTATTCATCAGTGGAACACGCCTGAAGCGGCACAAGTTTCCGTATGTGGCATTTCCGTATGTGGCGTATCCGTATGTAACACTGGACTCGTTTCCCATGTCCACCCTGATCCGCTTCCTTCTGATCGCGTCGGTGACCTTTGCGCAAGGCCTCGAATATGTCAAAGCGCACTATACGAAATATGAATACGAGATCCCGATGCGGGACGGCAAGAAGCTGTTTACGAGCGTCTACCTTCCGAAGGACGCGTCGCAGAAGTGGCCGATCCTGCTGAACCGCACGCCGTACAGCGTCGCGCCATATGGGGTCGACAATTACAAGACCGACATCGGGCCGAACCCCGAGTTCGCGAAGCAGGGCTACATCGTGGTGTACCAGGATGTGCGCGGCCGCAACATGAGCGAGGGTGAGTTCATCAACATGACGCCGCACAGGCCGGTGAAGCGCGGCCCGCAGGATGTGGACGAGAGCACGGACACCTACGACACGATCGACTGGCTGGTGAAGAATCTGCCGAACAACAACGGGCGCGTGGGACAGTGGGGCATCTCGTATCCGGGCTTCTTCACGGCGGCAGGCATGATCGACGCACATCCGGCGCTGAAGGCGTCGTCGCCGCAGGCTCCGATCACCGACTGGTTCGTGGGCGACGATTTTCATCACAACGGCGCGTTCTACCTGCCGCACGCGTTCCGGTTCTTCAACGGCTTTGGACGTCCGCGTCCCGCGCCCGTGCGGCCGTCGGCGCAGCGTCCCGCGGATGTTTTGGGTCCCGACGGATATCGTTTCTTCCTCGACATGGGTCCGCTGGCGAATGCGAATGAGAAGTTCTTCAAGAATGACGTTGCGTTCTGGAATGAGATCGCGAAGCATCCCAACTACGATGCTTTCTGGCAGTCGCGGAACCTGCGGCCGCACATCAAGAACGTCAAGCATGCGGTGATGACCGTCGGAGGTTGGTTCGACGCCGAGAACCTGTTCGGCGCATTGAAGGTGTATGAGAACAACGAGAAGAACAGCCCCGGCTCGTTCAACATGCTCGTGATGGGGCCGTGGTTTCACGGCGGCTGGGCTCGCGGGGATGGCGAGTTGCTGGGACACGTGAAGTTCGGCGCGAAGACCTCGGCCTACTATCGCGAGAAGATCGAACTGCCGTTCTTCAATCATTTCCTGAAAGGCAAAGACGATCCGAAACTTCCCGAAGCGTATGTCTTTGAGACCGGCACGAATGTCTGGCGCATGGAAGACAAGTGGCCGCCCGCGGACATGCGTCCCGCGACGTTGTACCTGCATTCGAACGGTGTGTTGAGTTTCGATGCGCCGCGCGAGTCCGGCGTCGAGGAATACATCAGCGACCCGATGAAGCCGGTTCCGTATATCAATGGCCAGGCGCCGGGGATGACGCGCGAGTACATGGTCGAAGATCAGCGGTTCGCATCGACGCGCACGGATGTCCTGACGTACCAGACGGCAGTTTTGGATAAGGACGTGACCATCGCGGGTCCACTGATGCCGAAGTTGTTCGTGTCGACGTCGGGCACGGATTCTGATTTCGTGGTGAAGGTAATTGATGTGTATCCGGAAGATTATCCGGATCCCGACCCGAATCCGACGGGCATCCGGATGGCCGGCTTCCAGCAGTTGCTGCGTGGCGAGGTGTTCCGGGCGCGATTCCGCAAGAGCTACGAGAAGCCGGAACCGATGACGCCGGGCAAAGTCGAGACTATCGAATATGCGATGCCGGACGTCTATCACACGTTCCGCAAGGGACACCGCATTATGGTGCAGGTGCAGAGTTCGTGGTTCCCGGTTGCGGATCGCAATCCGCAGAAGTTCGTGGACAACATTTTCGACGCCAAACAGAGCGACTTCATCAAAGCCACGCAGCGGGTCTACCTCGGCGGGTCGCAGGCGTCGCAGGTTAAGGTACTGGTTCGTCCGTAATCACACGCAGGAGCGCCAATGAAATCAATTTTCCTTTTCTTCTGGGCCGTCGCCGGCCTGACATGGGCTGCCGCGAATGAGACCGCGGGTCCAAAGCCTGTGGAGTTGAAAGACATCCTGGGATGGAAACGGATCCAGTCGCCGGTCGTGTCGAACGACGGCCAGTGGATGGCGTATCAACTGGCGCCGAATGAAGGCGACGCGGAAGTCGTGGTTCGCAGCGTGAAGGACGGCAAGGAAAGCCGGTTCCCGATCGGCGAGATCCCGACGCCGAATCTCAACTTCGCCGCGGGACCTCCGCCGGCCGCGCCCGCGAACCTCGCGTTCTCCGACGATTCGAAGCATGTTGCGTTCACCGTGTATCCGGCGCAAAAAGAGGCGAAGAAGCTGAAGAAGGATCGCAAGCCGCTGACGAACAAGGTGCTCCTGGTGGAACTCGCGACGGGCAGGAAGACAGAGTTCGAGCGGACTCGCCGGTTTGCGTTCAATGGCAAGCGCGGCGGCTGGCTGGCGGTGTTGCGGACTCCCGCTGAAGGCCAGAAGTGGCAGGGCGCGGACCTACTGCTGACTGAACTGGCTACCGGCAACCAACTGAACATCGGCAACACGAGTGAGTTCGCATTCGACAAGAAGGGCGACTGGCTCGCGTTCGTGATCGACGCGCAGGACATGGTTGGCAACGGTGTTCAGCTGCGGAACATGGCGAACGGCGCGGTGATGCCGCTCGATTCCGCGAAGGCCGCATACAAGAGCCTGAGTTGGACGGAAGCCGGCGATGGACTCGCGGTGCTGCGCGGCCTCGAAGACAAGGCGTTCGAGGACAAGTTGTATGCGGTGGTCGGATTCACAGGGCTTGCGGCGGGTTCGCCGGCAAAGGCGGTATTCGATCCGAAGGACGACAAGAGCTTTCCTGCGGGAATGACGGTGAGTCCGAACCGCTCGCCGTCGTGGACTCGCGATTTGTCTGCGCTCGTCTTCGGCATCCATGAAGTGAAGTCGAAAAAGAACGGCGACAAGCCGGCATCTGCCGCAGAGGCGCCCAAAGCTCCACCCGCGCCAGAGGACGACAAGGAACGCGCGGATCTCGTGCTCTGGCACTGGCTCGACAAGCGCCTGCAGCCGCAGCAGCAGGTGCAGGAGCAGATGGACAAGAACTTCAGCTATACGTCGATCTACCGGGTCGCTGAGAAGAAGTTCATCCGCCTGGCGGACGAATCGCTGCGACAGGTGACGATCCCGGAACCGCATGTGTGGGGCATCGGAACGGATGTATCCAAGTACGAATTGCAGGCCAGCCTGAATGGCCAGCGCTACGCGGACATCTACTCGGTCAACCTCAAGACCGGCGAGCGGAAGATGCTGTTGGAGAAGAGCCGCTACTATTGGGGACCATCGCCGGACGGCTTGAAGGTCGCGTATTCAGACGACGGCCACTTTTTCATCAAGGACATCGTGAGCGGCGAAGCGCGCAACGTGACGAAGTCCATCACATCGACTGTGTTCTGGGATCAGGAAGACGATCACAACGTCGCGAAGCCGCCGACGCGGTTCGTGGGCTGGACCAAGGACTCGAGCGCGATCCTGGTGAGCGACAACTGGGACATCTGGTCCGCGGCGTGGAATGGCAAGCCGGCGAATCTCACGGTGAACGGGAAGAAAGACAAGATCCGCTACCGGAACCGCTTCCGCCTGGATCCCGAAGAAAAAGGCATCGACACGAGCGCGGCGATGTATGTGTCGACCTACGGTGAGTGGACCAAGAAGGCCGGCATCGTGCGCATCGAGCCGGGCGCCAAGTCTCCCAAGCAACTCTTCTGGGAGGACGCGAATTTCTCGCAGTTACTCAAGGCGAAGGACGCCGAGGCGTACTTCTACACGCGCGAGAACGGCAGCGAGTATCCGAACTTCTACGCGTCGACTAGCGCGTCGCTCGAAGCCGGGCAGCGGATCACCGACGCGAATCCGCAGCAGAAGGAGAAGCTGTGGAGCGCGGGCGTGAAGGTCATCGACTACACGTCCGCAAAGGGCGACAAGTTGCAGGGTTCGTTGTTCCTGCCTGCGAATTATGAGCCCGGCAAGAAGTATCCGACCGTCGTGTACATTTACGAAAAGCTTTCGCAGGGCGCCAACCTGTACGCGCAACCGACGTCGAACGGATTCAACAAGTCGGTGTATACGAGCAATGGTTATGCCGTGCTGATGCCGGATATCACGTACAAGCTCAACGATCCCGGCATGTCCGCGGTGTGGTGCGTGCTGCCTGCGCTCGAAGCCGCGATCGCAACCGGCGTGGTGGACAAGGATCGCGTGGGGCTGCACGGACACTCGTGGGGCGGCTACCAGACGGCGTTCCTGGTGACGCAGACGGACGCATTTAAAGCCGCGATCGCGGGCGCCCCGCTGACCGACATGATCAGCATGTACAGCTCGATCTACTGGAATACGGGATCCGCGAATCAGCCGATCTTCGAGAGCAGCCAGGGACGCTTCACATCGTCGTACCTCGACAACATGGAAGCCTATGTTCGCAATTCGCCCGTGTTCCACGCGATGAAGGTGAAGACGCCGCTGGTCATCCTGCACAACGACAAGGACGGCGCCGTGGACTTCACGCAGGGCATCGAATACTACAACACGCTACGCCGGCTGCAGAAACAGGTGATCCTGCTGCAGTACAAGGGTGAGAACCACGGACTGCGCGTACCTGCGAACCAGAAGGATTACACGGTCCGCATGAAGGAGTTCTTCGACCATCACCTGAAAGGCGCGCCGGCGCCGCAGTGGATGCAGGAAGGCGTCCCGCACTTGAAGATCAAAGAACATCTGGACGCGCGGGATACGCAGGCGAAACCCGCAGTGGCGGCGACGGCAACGGGCGGCGGCGCTCAGTAACTACTGTTCGGCGTGATGGCGCACCACGCGGCGCAGGAACTCGATTTCCAGTTCGAGATCGTTCACCGCGAGGCGCGCCTCCAGGATCAGGTGGATTGATGCGACAAGCAATAGACAAGCGCCCATGATGCCCAGTGCGACGGGGATCCAATAGAGCGCGAGGCTGATTGCCGCGGTGGTCCCGATCGCCACGCTGCACAGGATGAACGTCAACGCTGCCACATACAGCAGGATCATCGCGCGTTGCAGCAGGCGCAGCCGCTTATTCAAGCGCTTCATCTGTGCGCGGTAGTCGTTGATGCGCTCTTCGCGCATTTTCGCCTGCTCGTTCGTGAACAGCGCCTCAACCCTGTCGGACACGAGCCGCATGCGATCGACGACGCGGCCCAGACGCCCTGAGACGGCGAGGATATAGGTTCCGGTCGCGGAGATCAACAGGGCCGGCGTAATCATCGCCGTCAACACGTTGAGCGCCGACGCCAGCGTGCTGAACTTTGCGAGTTGCGGCAGATCCGGCCACATAAGAGCTACTTTAGCGGCAAGCTTCGAGCGCTGATTCGACCTCGTGACGGTAGGCAGCCAACTGCTCTTCCGTCTCGGCCTCGAAGCGCATCACCAGCACCGGCTGGGTGTTGGACGCACGCAGCAATCCCCAGCCATGCGGGAACTTCACGCGCACGCCGTCGATATCGTTCACTTCGCGGCGGCCTTTGAAGTATTCCTTCACGCGGCTCACGATGCCAAATTTCTGATCGTCCGGACAATCGGCGCGCAGTTCCGGCGTGGTGACGGTTTTCGCGATGCCTTCGAGTTGCGCGGAAAGCGGCTTGCCGCTCTGGTCCACGATCTCGATCAACCGGCAGGCGGCGTAAAGCGCATCATCGTAACCGTAATAGCGGTCCGCGAAGAAAATATGGCCGGACATTTCACCGGCGAGTTCCGCGTGCTCCTCCTTCATCTTCGCCTTGATCAGCGAGTGGCCGGTCTTGTACATGATGGCGTTGCCGCCGAGGCGGTTCAACTCGTCGTACATGATTTGCGAACACTTCACTTCGCTGATGAAGGTCGAACCGGGCTTGCGGGTGAGGATCTCGCGGCCGTAGATGAGCATCATCATGTCGCCGTAGATGACGTTGCCCTGCTCGTCCACCGCGCCGATGCGGTCGGAATCCCCGTCGAACGCCATGCCGAGGTCCGCGCCCTTCTCCTGTACGGTCTTCATGAGGATCTCGAGATTCTCGGGCAGCGTCGGATCCGGATGGTGATTCGGGAACGTGCCGTCCATCTCAAAGAACAGCTCGGTGACGTCGCAGTTGAGCTTCTCGAACAAACGATGCAGTACGGGACCCGCCGTGCCGTTGCCGGCGTCCAGCACCACCTTGACCCGCCGCTTGAACTGAAAACTCGCGCCAATCTCGTCGACGTAAGGAGTCACGCCGTCAAAATCCATTACCGATCCGGGACCTTCCAGCAGGTCGCCCGTCTCGATCATTTTGCGCAGCAATTGGATCTCGGCGCCGTGGATGGTGCCGGATCCGCAAACGGTCTTGAAGCCGTTATACTCCGAGGGATTGTGCGATCCGGTGATCATCACGCCGCCATCGGCGGGGCGCTTGACGCAAGAATAGTAAAGGACCGGCGTGGGGATGCAGCCCACGTCCGCCACATCGCAGCCGCTTTTGACCAGACCCGCGACCATCGCGTCGCGGAGGCGGTTGGACGACAGACGAACGTCCCGGCCGACATTGACGCGGCGGCCGCCGGACTGGCGCTGAATGTAGGTTCCAAGAGCTTGGCCGAGAAGGACAATCCCTTCGCTGGGGAGGTCCACATCGGCGATGCCGCGAATGTCGTTTTCGCGGAAAATCGTCGGATTGAGCAGCATCAAAGGATTACGGTAACACTTTCGGGAACTTTCGCCCCGCGAATCCGCAATAGATGAATAGAACGGTGCATACGGAACAGGAACTGGTTCGAAGAATGGCGCGCGGCGACGAGACCGCGTTCGACGCCATTTACCAGGATCACCAGCGCAGTATCTACCGGTTCTGCCTGCATATGAGCGGCGATCACGGCGTCGCCGAGGAGGTCACGCAGGACGCGTTCGTCGCGTTGATCGAGAAGCCGCATGGTTTCGACGGCGGACGCGGAACGCTGGCGGCGTACCTGTTCGGGGTGACGCGCAACCTGCTGCGGAAGCGGATGCGCCTGGACTGGTCGACCGAGCCACTGGAGTTCGACCTCGCAGCCGATGAGGATGACGGCATGGATGCGTTCACCCTCGAGGCCGTGCGTGCGGCGGTGGTGTCACTACCGCCGGTGTACCGCGAGGCAGTCGCGTTGTGCGACCTGCAGGAAGCGAGTTATGAAGAGGCCGCCGCGATCCTGGATTGCGCGGTCGGTACGGTGCGGTCGCGGCTGTTCCGCGGCCGGAAGATGTTGGCGTCGAAGTTGAGAGGTGCGGTGCGGGTATGACGGAGCGTCCGCAATTTCTGAAAATGCTGGCGGAGGAAGACCGCCGGGCCGGAGCGCCGGAGCGGGTCGAGATGGCGCTGCGTGCAAGGGTACGGCGGCGCAAGCCCGGCTTTGCCGCGTGGATTCCAGCGTGGCCCGCGTGGACGGCGGCTGCAGCGGCCGGGTTGGCGATGTTCGCGATCCTGCTGCGCCCGGCGCCGGAAGCGAAACTGCCTGAACCGGCAAGGTTCGCACCCGAGGTTCCTGAGATCGCTTACCGGACGCCGGAGCGTGTGCCTTCGTTCGATGAGTACGGCAAGCCCGTGGCTGTTGCGGCCGCGCGCCGTCCTCTGGCCCAAGCTGTCCCGACACAGGAACGGCGGTTTTATTCGCTCGCATATGCGCCGCCGGAATTGCTGGCGAATGGGAAGGTCGTGCGGGTCCGCGTGCCGCGCGCGGCGTTGTTGTCGTTTGGATTGCCGCTCGATGCGTATCGCCCGACAGCGGGCAAGGTCGATGCGGATGTGATTTTTACGGAAGACGGCATCGCCAGAGCGATCCGCTTCGTGTCCCAATAAGGAGAGTCCTCTGCCATGAAGAAGTCCGTGCTTGCTTCCTTGTTTGCGGCCGCCGCGATGATGGCGCAGCCGCCGGTTCCACGGCCTGCTCCCCCTGCGCCGCCCGCGCCGCCGGATCCGCCGCCCGCGCCGATGATGGTTGAGTTCCTGCGAACGGAGACTGCGAACTTTTCAAACAAGTCGGTGAAGGGTATTCCGTATGCAGCTGAAGGCGTCAACGAAACGACGCAGGTGCTGGCGGATGGCAACCGGATCACGCGGAAGTCGACCAGTTCTGTCTATCGCGATTCGCAGGGGCGCACGCGCAACGAGCATTCGCTTGGAGATGTGGGTCCCTGGGCCAGCAAGGGCGAAAAGATCGTGAACATCTTTGATCCGGTGGCGCGCGTGAACATCACGCTGCACCCCGATAAGACGGCAATGAAGCTACAGATGCCGCCGATGGGCGAGGGCAATGTCCGGTTCATGCAGTCCAACAGCGGCAACACGATGATCTTTGAACGCCGGGTGGAAGGCCCCAAGGTGGTTCGCGGGATGGAAAGCGGCGTCGTTTCGGCAGACCGCATCGAGAAGGACATCATCATCGAACGGGCGCCCGGAGTCACACCCGGTCCGCATACGGCCGGCTTTGTCACCGTGCATGACGCGACGAGCGAGAAGCGTTCCTTTCGAACTGAGAGCCTTGGCAAGAAGGTCATCGAGGGAGTGGAAGCCGAGGGTACTCGCAACGTGACGACGATCGCGGCAGGCGAGATCGGCAATGAGCGTCCGATCGAGATTGTCGACGAAACCTGGTATTCGAAGGAACTCGAAGCACTGGTGTACTCGCGTCACGCCGATCCGCGGACTGGCGAGACCAGTTACCGGCTCACTAACATTCGCCGCGGTGAACAGCCGATGGATCTCTTCGAGGTCCCCGTAGACTACAAGGTCCACGAAGGCCCGGGGAAGGTCGAAATGAAGATCCGGACGCGCAAGCCGGAGTAGGCAGCGGCGGCGGGGCGGTAAACTGAGAAGTTTACGGCCCATTTCATGCAGACGGCACTACTGCTCGATCCGCTTTACAAGAAGCACGACACCGGCTACGGCCATCCAGAGCGAGCGGACCGCTACGATGCGGTTACGCTCGCTTTGCAGCATTCCGAGTTACTGGATCGCATGCCGCGGATCAAGCTGCGTGACGCGACAGATGAAGAACTGGCCCTGGTGCATGGGCGCGAGTACATCGACAAGGTGAAGTGGGAGATCGCCGACGGGGCGGAAGAGCTTTCGACCGGCGACACGATGGTCTGCAAAGATAGTCTCGACGTCGCGCTGAAAGCGGTCGGCGGGGTCCTGAACGCGGTCGACAAGGTGTTCGCGGGAGACTGCGACAATGCCTTCTGCGCCGTGCGGCCTCCCGGACATCACGCGACCCCGAATCGCGGCATGGGATTCTGCGTGTTCAACAACGTCGCGATCGCCGCGCGTTATGCGCAGAAGAAGCACGGCGCTGAGCGGGTACTGATCGCCGATTGGGATGTCCACCATGGCAACGGCACGCAGGACGCTTTCTATCACGACGGGTCCGTGCTGTTCTTCAGTTCGCATCAGGCGCCGTGGTATCCGGGGACTGGCGCGTTCACCGAGCAGGGCGAGGGCAAAGGCGCTGGTTGCATCATGAACCGGCCGCTGCCGGCAGATTCCGGCCGTAAGGAAATCTTCCCCGTTTATCACGAAGACCTCGAAAAGGCCGCCGAGAAGTTCCGGCCCGATTTCGTACTCATCTCCGCGGGCTTCGATTCCCGCATCGGCGATCCTCTCGGACGGTTCCGGCTCACGGACCATGATTTTCAGGACCTCACGCATGTGATGCTGTCGATTGCGGACAAGTATGCAGGAGGGCGCCTGGTGTCGCTGCTCGAAGGCGGTTACAGCTTGTCCGGGCTTGCTGCGGGCGTCAAGGCGCACGTCACAGAACTGGTGGGCCTGGCGCTATGAGGCTGGTGGGACTTCTGCCCGTGCTGTTTCTGACCGGATGCGTCACGATGCCCGAGGTCTATGCGCCACCTGTACAGCGCAAGCCCGCGCTCTCAGACGACGCACCGAAGACCGCGAAGAAACTGCTGCGCATGATCGAGCCCGAAACGGATGCGTACATCATCCAGGACATCCCGCGCGGCGAGAAAGGTCCCTGGCGGTGGGCCGGCGCCCGGCCGACCGTGCGGATCTATCTCACTTCGACTGCGGATACGCGAATGTTCGTCGAATACTCGGTGGCTGAGGCGACGTTCAAAGACACGGGTCCGGTGAATTTCAAGTTCTTTGTCAACGGGCAACTGCTCGGCGAGGCGCATCACGATAAACCCGGCGCTTATACATTCGACAAGCTGGCGCCGTATCAGATGTTGAAGCCTAATTCCGAGAACGACCTCGCCGTGGAAGTCGACAAGCCGTGGGTCGCGCCGGGCGATGGCGCCAAACTCGGGTTCATTCTCACTTCGATCGGATTCGTTCGTTAGGCGAGCATGACCGCAGTCGCAGCGATTCTCTTCGGCTCCCTACTCGTCATCGCACTTTGCGTCGCGCTGGGACTTCCTGTCGCCAACCGGCTGCCGCTTTACAGGCAGGAACGCTGGCCCGTGGCGTTCGTCACAGGTTCCGCGATTTTGAGCGGGATTGTGTTCCTGCTCTGCGCGATCCATCAGGCGCGCCGTGGTGTGTTCCTCGTGCTCGCCGTTGCGGCCATTGCGGCCGCATGGAAGTGGCGGGCGACTGCCGCGGCGGAATCCTTCCCGGAACTCCCGAAGACCTCTTTCTGGATCTTCCTCGCCTTGTTCGTCCCGTTCACGGTCTACTACCTCGCCAACGCGATGGCGCCCGAGTGGAGTCCCGATGGATCCTCGTATCATCTCGGCTGGATCGCGAAATACGCAGCGGCACGGGGTTTTGTATCGCCCGTCTCGAGCATCTACGGAATGCTCTCGCAGGGCGTCGAACTGCTGTATCTGCCGGCTTTCCTCTTCGGCAAACACTCTGCAACCGCAATGGTCCACTTCGCGTTCCTGTTGGACCTCGTCTGGCTGATCGTCTGTTTCGGACGCCGCATCGGCAAGCCCGCCGCGGGATTCGCTGCTGCGATCTTCGTGTACGCGAGTCCGGTGATCGGCATCGACGGGACCTCCGCCTACATCGACCTCGCGCTCACCTGCATCGGGTTTGCTCTGTCTTACCTGCTGTTCATCTGGGACACGAATCGCCAGCACCGCGGGTTGCTGATCGTGGCCGGGCTTCTGGCTGGATTCACCTACGCAGCCAAGTACACAGGCGCGATCCTCGCGGTGTGGGCATTCGTCGCCGTGCTGTGGCGCTCCCGCAGTCTCAAGAACGCAGCGATCCTGACGGCGATGGCGCTGGTGCTGAGCACGCCATGGATGGTTCGCAACGCGGTCACGGTGGGGAATCCCCTGGCGCCGCTGTTCAACCGGTTCTTCCCGAACCCCAATGTCCACATCCTGTTCGAGAAACAGTACTCGGCCTGGCTCGCGGATTACGACGTCAAAGACAAATGGCAGCTTCCTCTTGAAGTAACGATCCGCGGTGAAAAGACGACCGGCGTTCTCGGCTATCTCTTCCTGTTGACGCCACTGGCGCTGCTCGCGCTGCGCAAGCGCGAAGGACGCTGGCTGCTCGGCGCGGCGCTCTTTGCAGCGGCGCCGTATCCCTTGAACATCGGGACCCGGTTCCTGATCCCGGCCCTTCCGTTCGTCTCCCTCGCACTGGCCCTGGCGCTGGAGTTCCGGTTCCTGTTGCCGGGCCTCATGATTGTGCATTCGGTCTTGTGCTGGCCGAACTGGCCACCGGGACTGTTGACGAAAACCGTGCCGCCGAACGCCTGGAAACTGATCCGGCTTCCGTGGAAGGCGGCACTGCGAATTGAAAACGAACCGGATTTTCTCGCGCGGCGATCGGAGGGTTACGTCCGCGCACGAATGCTCGAAGCGCGAGTCCCGCCCGGAGAGAAAATCCTCGCCCAGAACGGCGTGGCCGATGTATACACAACACGCGAAGTTCTGGTGGGCTACCAGTCGGCGAACAACGAGAAGCTGATGGACATCCTGTATACGGGCCTCGACGAAGCCCGCTGGCCGCGCCTCACCTGGGCTTTCAAATTCCCCGCCAATCGCGACGTGAAGAGGTTCCGGCTGGAACAGACTTTTCCGGTCGAAGTGCAGGACGAACAGTGGAACATCACCGAAATTCGTTTGTATCGCGATGGCGCGGAACTGCCGCGCGAGGCGAACTGGCGGTTGACTGCAAAGCCGAATCCCTGGGATATTCAGATGGCGTTCGACAACAGCCCCGTGACGCGCTGGCGCAGTTGGGAAACGGCCAAGCCCGGCATGCACGTCGACATGGACCTCGGGGCCGTGCAGCAACTTTCGCAGATCCATGTCGAGTCTTCGTGGGACAGCCCGCATTGCCGCGTGAAACTGTATATCGACGCCGGCAAAGGTTGGGAAGAGATCAAAATGGAACCGGAACTCATCGAAGGCCAGACGCGAGTCTGGATGCGCAGGGAGGCCACGAGAGAGTTACTGGATCGTGGAGTGCGGTGGCTCATGTTCTCGCCGGATGAGTATAGCGGCACCGATCTCTACGAGGCACAAAAGGAATGGGGCATCCGATACGTGGACGAGGCGCTCGGAAAACGGCTGTTCGAGATACAGCCATACGTGGTGAACAAGTGAGCTACTACCTGGGTATCGACGGCGGCCAGTCCAGCACGACCGCACTAATTGGCGATGACACGGGCCGCGTCGCTGGGTACGGCCGCGGTGGCCCCTGCAATCACGTCAGCGGTCCCGAGGCACGGACCAAGTTTCTGAACGCGATCGGCGGATGCGTGCGAGCGGCGGCGGCACAGGCCGGCATGAGCGAGCCCTTCCAGTTCGCGGGCGCCTGTTCGGGATTCAGCGGCGGGGCTAAGGACAAAGCATACCTGCTGGACGAGATCTTCCAGGCAGATGAAAAGTTCGTCACGCACGACGCGCTGATCGCGCTGGTGGGGTCGACCGGCGGCGCGCCCGGCGTGATGGTGATTTCCGGAACCGGATCAATTGCATTCGGCCGCGATACCTCGGGCAAGACGATTCGCGCTGGAGGCTGGGGGTACGTATACGGCGATGAAGGCGGCGGATTCGACATCACGCGGCAGGCGCTGCGCGCAGCGTTGCGTGCAGAAGAAGGCTGGGGGCCATCGACATCACTGCGGCCCAAGTTGCTGGCAGCCGCGAACGCGACCGACATCAACGATCTGATGCACCGGTTCTACACGCCCGAGTTCACGCGGCCGCAGATTGCCGCGATGTCCAAACTGGTGGACCAGGCGGCAGAGGAGGGCGACGAGATCGCGATCCGCATCCTCGAAGAAGCGGCGTCGAACCTCGCGACCTATGCCCGCGCCGCACGCGATATCGTATTCGGCCCCGGATCGACAGAACCCGTCCGCTGCGTCGGAGGCGTGTTCAAGAGCCGGCGAATGCGACAGGCGTTCGGGGAGCGAATCGAGGCTGCCGCACCGAAGTATATGCCCGCTGCGGGTGCGCTGCTCGAGGCCTATCGCATCGCGGGTAAAACAGGAATCCAACTGACCGACGTTCCGGAGTTCGAGAAATGAACCTCACAAGACTGTTCCTTTTCGCCGCGTGGACGGCTATGGCCGCGGAACCGGATTGGGCCGCGACTGAAAAGCGGGCCCTGGAGTTCCTGCAGTCGTACGTGCGGATCCAGAGCGTGAATCCGCCGGCTGATTCGCGGCAGGCCGCCGCGCTGTTCAAAGCGGAACTCGAGCGGCATGGCTTGGCGCCGAAGCTGTACGAATCCGGCAAGCAGGGGCAAACCGTACTCATCGTGCGTTTGCCCGGCAAAGACCACACGCTGAAACCGCTGCTGCTGTTGAACCACTTCGATGTCGTGCCGGTGGATCGCGCGGCGTGGAAGGTCGACCCGTTCGGCGCAGCCATCGAGGGCGGCTACATCTGGGGACGCGGCACGCTCGACATGAAGGGCGTCGGCACGCAGCAGTTGTTCGCATTGACTTTAATGAAGGACCTCGGCATCGTACCGGAACGCGACATCGTCATGTTGTGCACGCCTGACGAAGAGACCGGCGGAGAGTTCGGCATCCAGTGGATGATCAAGAACCACTTCGACGAGATCAACGCGGAATGGGCTCTGGACGAAGGCGGCATGGGAACTCACGACATTTTCTCGAAAGACAAGAAGCTGATCTTCGGCGTTGCGGTCGGCGAGAAACAGATGCTGTGGCTTCGCCTGCGGGCGAAGGGAACGGCCGGGCATGGATCCCAGCCGATCCCCGATAACGCGAACATGATCCTCATTCAGGCCATTCAAAAGGCGCTGGAACTGCCGGCGAACAACAAGGCCAACCGCGTGGTGACGGAAATGATGAAGGTGATCGGGACGCCGGCCGAGAACAAGTTCATGGCGGCGATCCAGAAGAACACGATCTCGCTCACTACGCTCACCGCCGGAGTCGGCAATCCGGTGAAGGCCAACGTGATCCCGTCGAACAGCGAAGCGACGCTCGACTGCCGCCTGCTGCCCGGCGTCAATGCCGACGAATTCGTTTCCGAGATGAAAGCGCGAATCAACGATCCGCGCGTGACGGTGGAGCGGATCTCGACTCCCGTGGACGCCGGGGAGAGCCCCAGCGATACGGTGATGTTCCGCGTACTGGCGGATGCGCTGCGCAGGCACCATCCGGGCGCGGAGGTCACGCCGATGCTGGTCCCGTTCGGCACCGATTCGGTGAACCTCCGCAAGCGGGCGATTCCTTCCTATGGCTTCACGCCGATGATCCTCGACGCCGCCACCGCGGCGACCATGCACAGCGATTCCGAGCGGATCCCGGTGGATCAGTTCCTGAAGGGTTTGCGCGTCTACTTCGACGTGCTGCGGTCGAAATTCTGACCGTTAGCGAGCGCGGTTAGCAGCCGCTCGTACTCCCGGGTGACGGCGTCCCAGCCATAGCGGGATTCGACGCGGGCTCGCGCTTTCGCGCCCCAGGATTCGCGCTCTCCGGCGGACATGCGCAGGACCTCTTCGAGGCGCGCCGTGAGCGTCTCGTGCGTGAACGGGATCCCGATTCCGCCCGCGACTTCGGCATTTTCGGGCGTATCGAGATACAACACCAGCGCCCCGCGCCCCATCGCTTCGATCAACGCCGGATGCGTGCCGCCGACTTCCGTGGCGTGGATGTACGCGAAGCAGTGGGACTGCAATTCCTTGTATCCGGCGCCGTAAATGCCCCCCGGCATCACAACCCGCGGATCCCGTGTGTCGCGCACGCGGGAGATGTAGTCGTGCGCGTAAGGCGCATCGCCGATGAGCGCCAGTTTGAGATCGGTTTGCACCTTCTCGAAGGACTCGCGGACCAGCAGTCCGTTGTTCTCCGGCTCCATGCGGCTGACGTAGAGGAAGTATTGCCCGGCCTGCAAACTCAGGCGATCCAAAACCTCGGCCGTCGCGACACGTCCGGTTTCCGCGCCATATGCGATAAACGTGGATTCCGCGCCGTAGCGTTCCTGATAATACTCGCGGATCTTCACGGCATCGGAAACGATCCGCGTCGGGAACTTGGTCGACATCCATTCCGAACACAGATACCAGGCTCGGGCCAGCGCGTTCCACTTCTTGCGCTTGCGCTCCAGTCCATCGACGTTCAGCGCCACAGGCATGCCAGCGAGCCGCGGCATCCAGGTGAACACCGCATTCGCCGCGTTGCAATACAGCACGGCGTCATGGCGATGAAACAGCAGGTGCAGTGTCGATACGAACGAATGCGCGAGGGTGTCAAAGTATTTGTGCCGGATGGTCGGCAGGTAGACGAGATCGACGCCCTTGTACCTGGGTTCGGAATGACGCTGCCGGCAGTAGACGGTGACGGAATGCCCGAGTGCAACAAGCCGGGGAGCCAGTTCCTCGGCGAACGTCTCAAAGCCGCCGTAATTGGCGGGAATGCCACGGATACCGAGGATTGCGAACTTCACGAATTACGCGCGCCGCGCAGCCCGGGCTTTGGTTGTCGCGGGAGAGGGAGCAGCGCCCGCTGAAGCCGAGGCAGCCTGGGACTTAACCGCCTGCAGGCGCGACATGAATTTGGGCGCTGGTTTCGCAACGGGCTCATAGGAAAACCAACTGGACATGTACTCTTCGTCCACACGCATCCGCTTCATGATCGCGTCGCGCTTGGCGAGGAACCGGCGGAAGTTCGCCGCAAGGTACCAGAAGGCCTTCAGCGAACTGTGCTCATGCAACAGGCAGGCGCCGAAGACGACCAGGTCGCGGGTGGTGATGGACAACCAGTTGCGGCGATACAGTCCCGGCGTGATGTTCTTGATCCGCATCAGGAACCGGTTCTTCACCGAGTGCATGTTGATCGCCGGCGGCAGCGCGCGGCGATTGCCGGGCAGCACGTTGCGAACGTGGTATCCGCGAGCGTCAGGCGTGTAAATGCAGCGCCAGCCGAGCAACTGGGCCCGCCAGGCGACATCGGCGTCTTCGCGGTACACGAAAAAGTCCGGATCGAAGAAGTCGCCATCGAACGAAATGTCGTTAATCATCGTCCGCCGGTACAACGCGGCGGCGGCGGTAGCGCCGAACACGTACTCAGGCTTCGTGTAATGCCCGGTGTCGACTTCCTGGCTGCCGCGGTCCAAATGCCGCAGCATCGGCGTGAAGTAGATGCCGGTTGAATCGACGAGTTGCTTTTCCGGAAGATCGAAGGTGGCAAGGATCGTCAGCAGTTTGCCGCAGACGGTTCCACACTTGGAATCGACATTGCCGGCATCCACGAGTTCCTGGATAAAACCAGGCATCAGAAGGACATCCGGATTCAAAGTCAGCACCCATTCGCCTTGCGAAAGATGAATGGCCTGATTTTGAGCGGCTGCGAAACCGATGTTCTCGTCGTTGTAGATAATTTTGACGCGATCGTCGAACTGCTCCAGGATGTCGGTCGTGCCATCCGTCGAAGCGTTGTCGATCACGATGATTTCGCGATTGGGATAACGCTGTTCGAGGACCGATTCCAAACATCTTTTGATGAACCGGCCACTGTTGTAGGTCACGATTGTGACCGAAACCATGTCGTTATGCGGCATGCAGGCGATCTTCAGTCCCCATCATCAATTCCGACGTATTCAAAAACACCACATCTCTCACTGCCGAACTGCCGAAACCACGCCACTGGCGTTCGCCTGGGTCGCCGAACGTAACACAGCTAACCGTCCAGTAAAGAGCGACCGAACCGCCAATCGCATGATTGTAGCGTACAACCGGAGCGTCTTGCCGAATCCTGTGCTGTTTCCCAAGGTGAACACCCCCCTCAAAAACGCACCGGCCGCGACGGCTGCACAAACCCATCCAAACGCAAGCGAATCAAAATGTTTCGCCGCGTATCTCAGCAAACTACCATACCATAGTAACCCGCGAACCGATTCATCTACCTGGAGCACCGAATGCCCTCCCTGATGGACGGCGGCGCACCGTGGAGTGAATCGAATCCGATACCCGCGATCGAGCGCGCGACGGCACAAATCGGCATCTTCGAACCAGACCGGATAGAACGATTCGTCCATGCCGCCCAACTCGGTCCACACGTCGCGACGCACCATCAGGAAAGCGCCCGGAGGCTGTTCCACAAATGCCGGATCCTTGCCGGAAAGGTCCAGGCATCGATACCGGCGATTCACGGGATTCGACGGCCAGATCCGGTTCAGCCCAAGCACTTCGAATGTCAGCGCAAGCGGGGTCGGAAGGCGGCGGGCAAAGAACCCGATTTGCGGATCCCCGGACTCGCCCACCAGAAGTCCCGAGGCCAGGCCATGCTCTTCGCACTCGGCTTCCAGTCCCGATAGATCGGGTGACAACAGCGCCGTATCCGGATTGAGCAACAGTACGTAACGGCCGGATCCGCTGCGGGCGCCGAGATTGACGCCGCCGCCAAATCCCAGGTTCGACTCACTCTCGATGAGCCGCACCTGATCGAACTGCCGCACCACGGCCCGCGTCTCGTCCTGCGACGCGTTATCGACGACTATCACGCTTCCGCCCCCCTCCGGCACACCGCGCAGGGACCGCAGGCACGCGCCGATCACCTGGCCGGAATTGTACGTGACGATCACAACGTCCGTTCGGCAGGCGGGGGGCACGGTCACACGTCCCTTTCCTGATCGAGCGGCAGGAACCGGAAATACTGACGCCAGTACCAATCCCATCCGGTGCGGCGTTGCAGATCTTCGATTTGCCGTTCACTCTCTACGACAATGCGAAGCAGGTTCTGATGACACTTTTTTTGAATGGCCGGCCTCAAGCCATCCAGTTTACCCCTGCACCAGGCCGCGAACACGCCGTGTTTGAGCGCCAGGAGCCCCCAGAGGAATTGCCCCCACAGTGCCGGCCATACGCCCACCGCATACTTCCGCGCAAGCAGCACCTGATTGCGCGAAATCCAGTACGTTGTGCCGGAGGACCAGGATCCGCCGAGCGTCGCGCTGCCTTCGTGGTACGCCACCGCTTGCGGCACGTAGACGCCGTTGCATCCGGCCAGGGCGCAGCGGATGCCGAACTCGACGTCTTCGAGATACGACCCGAACGTTTCGTCGAGCAGGCCCACGCGGTCGAACAGTTCCCGGCGAAAAATGGCCGCCGTCATAGGCGCGCAGGTGATCTCGCGGGGATCCGAGAACTCGGGTCCATCGGGGAGTCCCGCGCCTCTGCGATAAGCGGCGCCGGATCGCGTGGGCAGATCGTAGGTCGCGTCAATGACGCCGGGAGCATTCGCGGAGAGGATCTTCGGCGCGGCGAACCACGCGCCTTGCGCCGCCGTAGTCAAAGATTCAAAGAAGCCGGTTTGCAGCGTGACGTCGTTGTTGAGGATCGCGATCCAATCGGTCGCGGCCGGAACCTCGCGGATCCCCGCGTTGACCGCCTTGGCAAAGCCATAGTTGCGGTCGAGCGGCACCACCGTAGCGCCATGCGCACGCGCGACGGAAACAGAATCGTCGGAACTGCCGTTGTCGACCACGAGAACCGCCTCGAGGCTTCCCTGCAGTTGCGGAAGCAGCTTTTTCAGGCGCGATGCGCCATTGAAATTGGGGATGACGGCGGCGACGGTCATTCTTCCACGGATCGCAGGATTGCGTCCGCGGTTTCGATCACCGGCTTCATATTTTTGACGTCGTGCACACGAACGATGTGCGCGCCGTTGAGGATGGAGGCCGTCACGGCGGCAGCGGTCGCGAACTCGGTTCCCTCTTCATCCAATTGCTTCAGGAAACTCTTGCGCGAAGGGCCGATCAGGATCGGGATTTCGAGCGCCGCAAAACCATGCAGGCGGCCGATGATTTCCGCGTTCTGCTCGCGGCGTTTGCCGAATCCCAGCCCGGGATCGACGACGATGCGTTCCTTCAACACACCCGCGCGGCGGGCGCGGTTCGCGGAGGCGTCGAGGTCCTTGCCGATGGTTCCGACAACATCCACCAGAGGACCCATCTTCGCCCAGGTTTCCGGCGTCCCGCGCATGTGATTCACGACGAGGCCCGCGTTGCCATTGACGACCACCTTTGGCAGGTTCGGATCCCACGTCAAGCCGCTCGGATCGTTGATCACTTCGACATCGTACTCGAGCGCTTTCGTGGCCACACCAGACTTGTACGTATCAACCGAAATCGGGATGCGGAGTTTGTCGCGGAGCCTTTTGAGGACCGGCACCAGACGGCGCAGTTCTTCAGCTTCCGGCACACGCGCGGATCCGGGCTTGGTCGACTCCGCGCCGACGTCGATCAGGTCCGCGCCGGCCGCCTCGAGTTCGAGCGCGCGCTCCACGGCGCGTTCCGGATCGTCATAGCGTCCGCCATCCGAAAAGGAATCGGGAGTTACATTGAGCACTCCCATGATCAAGGTCCGCTCGCCAAGCTGCAACGTCTGCGTTCTCAGCTTCCAATCGAACCGTCTGCGTGACACCAAAACTGTTTCTCCTCAGGGACCAATCAACTAGCGGATCGCGCCGAACTTGCGGCCGAGTCGAACCCACCGCGAGCGTTCGAGCCCTTCTCGCGCGGCCTGTGCCTGATCCAATTCTCTCTGCAGATCAAGAGCCCAGTGGGTGCGTTTTTCGACTTCCGCCTCGTGAGCGGCCAACTCATCGCGGACACCGGCCAGTTCGTCGCGCAACTGCATCGCCCAGGCCGTTCGCTCCTCGAAGTCTTTTTCGATTTGCGATCCCCAAGCGGTCCGCTGCCGTAGATCCTCTTCTAATTGTCCAACTTTTTGCTCGGCCCACACCACATGCCGTGCGTATTCTTCCTTCAGGATCCGCAAGTCCTTCAACGCGTTGTTGAGTTTCGTGCGCGTCTCGCCGTAATATGCGGCGAGTTCTTCGAACAACGGACGGGGGGCCGGAGCCGTCTTGCGCGCCGCGATCGGCAGCGACCAGGGATCCGACTGATAGATGCCGAACTGCGGATGATTGCCGCCGGCGATGCGGACGTGCGTGAAGCCCGCGCCGGCCAGAAGCTTGCGCAGATCCTTCTCCGTGAACACGCGCATTTCGAGGGTCGATCCCTCGCCGCCGTGGAACACGAGGTCCTGGCGGGTTTCGATCGTTCCGTCCAGCTTACGGTTGACCAGCACCCAGCTTCCAGCCAGTTCGACCACCGCGAAATCGTGCAGCCCTTCAAAATGTTCGGTCGCGGCGTCCGCCAGACTGTAAGGCGTGGTAAGCAGCAGCACGCCGTCCGGCTTGAGCATCGACGCGAGGTTGCGAAACGCGCGATCCACCGGAGCCGGGACATGTTCCAGGACTTCGCTTGACAGGATGAAGTCCAGCGGCTTGGCGTCGGCGTCCGGATGCAGGACATCGAATAGCGGAGCCTTGTGATAGAAGGTGTTCGCGTAGCGGAACTTGGGTTCGAGCGCGTGAGCCAGCGGATCGGGATCGCTCATGCCGATGCCTTCGAGTCCGCGCAGAACAGGCAGGTCCGGCAGGGCAAGCGGGGCGCCGCAGAGTTCCTCGGCCAGCAACAGGGCCAGCGCTCGCAGGCGCACGGTCGAACCGCATGTCACGCAGGAAGGCTTTTCCCGGTCAAACTCCGCCCGCGGAACCTCGTTAGCCTCCCCACAGATATTGCAACGGTATCGAAGTATGGCCGGATCCACTCACACAATCGTAACCCGTTCATACTTGCCAAGCCCGCGCGGGATGTTCGATATTGAAGGTTGCTCAAGCGGCTTCGCTATCACATTCTGGTGTTCTTCTCGGTCATCGGACCGGGCTTCATCACGGCGGTAGTCGACAACGACGCTGGCGGCATCCTCACCTATTCCCAGGCGGGATCCAAGTACGGGTACCTGCCCTTGTGGACCCTGCTGCCCATCACCCTGCTGCTGATCGTGACCCAGGAAATGTGCTCGCGCATGGGCGCCGTCACAGGCAAAGGCCTCTCGGATCTCATCCGCGAGGAATTTGGCCTGCGGACTACGTTCCTGCTGATGGGCATCCTGATCATCGCGAACCTCACCAACGTGATGGCGAACTTCGCCGGTATCGCCTCGTCACTGGAGTTGTTCCACATCAGCCGCTACATCTCCGTACCCCTCGGCGCGCTCGCGGTGTGGCTGCTGATCGTCAAAGGCAACTACGCAAGCGTCGAGAAGATTTTCCTGTTCGCCTGTGTCGTGTATGTCGCGTACATCATCTCCGGCTTCCTGGTGGAACCCAATTGGAAGCAGGCAGCAATCGATTCCGTGCGTCCGCGCCTGATGCTCGACACCGGCTACATCACGATGCTGATCGGCATGGTGGGAACCTCCATCGCGCCGTGGATGCAGTTCTACCTGCAGGCCGCGATCGTCGAGAAAGGGATTTCGGCGAAGGAGTACGCGGAATCGCGCATCGAGGTCATCGTCGGCTGCATCGTGATGAGCGTCATTGCGTTCTTCATCATCGTGGCGTGCGCCGGCGGCATCTGGAAGAACGGTCCGCGGGATATCGAATCCGCTGCCGATGCCGCGCTCGGCCTGCGTCCTTTCGGCCAGTACGCTTCGGGACTCTTCGCGATCGGCCTGTTCAACGCGTCGCTATTCGCCGCCTGTATCCTGCCGCTCTCGACCTCCTACACAGTCTGCGAGGCGCTCGGCTTCGAGTCGGGCGTCAACCGCAGGTTCGGCGAGGCGCCCATCTTTTACTGGCTGTTTACCGGACTGATCGTGGTGGGCGGAGGCGTCATCCTGATCCCGTCGTTCCCGCTGGTCAAGATGATCCTGCTGTCACAGGTCGTCAACGGTATTCTTTTGCCGTTCATCCTCATCTTCATGACCATCCTCGTCAACAAGCCGCGGGTCATGAAGGAGTGGACCAATTCTCACGTCTACAACATCATCGCCTGGAGTTCCGTAGCCTTGATGATCGGCCTCACCCTTGCGCTGGTCGGCATTTCCATTCAGGATATAGTCAAGTCGAGAGGTTGATCATCTTATGTTTCGGGTCCTCAGCGCAGGCGAGCATGAGGGCATGTGCCGCAGGTGCGGCATGTCCTGTTTTACTCCCATTCAACTGGGGAACGAATCCGTCATCATTCCGGATATCTACTGCAAGTACCTGGAGGCCGACCCGGGCGCGCCAGGCAAGTACAGATGTTCGGTGTACGAAAAGCGTCACGAGGTCGCCCCATGGTGCAAGACGGTGCCCGAGGCGATCCAATTGAACGCCCTGGCGTGGGATTGCCCCTACGCAACCGGGGTCCCTGGATTCAAAGGAAAACGTTGGGCCCGCGATTGGGAACGTCACGCGATCGAAGAGAGCGTGCGATCCTCCATGATCGAATTCGGGCTGCCGTTTCAGGACAACCCGGACGCGGCGCTTCGGATTCTCAACCGGCACGGCGAAACCCACTGGACCTACGAACTCGACGGCGACCATTACCGTTTCTTCGAGATCGAAGAAGAGGACGCCGTCAGTTCCCGATGTAACGCGAGTATAGACTCCGAGCTACACCAGGATCTGTCGTACCCTTGATGATCGCGCGGCCGTCGGGAAACACCGTGATTTCGTGCGGTGGGACCTGAAACCGCAACGCAAATTCATTCGCCCGCACGGGGCCAGTCGCCGATAAACGTTGCGCCAGTTCCGCCAGATCGACCGGCCGCTGCCGTTCGTGAATCTGCACTGCGTTGCGCCCGCACAGGCTGATCGGCGCGCGCCGTTTCCCATTCAAGTATCGATATTCGCCGCGGCCGCAGACCACGCAGTTCGGATCCGCCGGAGGCTGCGAGATCTGGCGAGTTGTGCCCGCCCAGAGATCGAGGGTCGTAATCTTGCGGGAGGGCGGTTCGCCGTCCACCAGGATCTTCAACGCGGCCGCTGCCTGCCATGCAGCCACTGACGCCGTAACGGATCCCAAGACGCCAGCGGTTTCGCACGTCGGCTGCGCTCCCTGCGGAGGTTCCGGATACACGCAGGCGAAGCAACAGGTCTTGCCGGGGATCACCGGCATCGTGAGTCCGTATCCGCCCACCGCGGCGCCGTAGATCCACGGTTTGCGATTCGCCACCGCCCAGTCGTTGATGAGATAGCGCGTCTCGAAGTTGTCGGTCCCGTCCAGGATGAGGTCGATCTCTTCGAACAGGTCTTCGATGTTTGCGGGCGTCAGGTCCGCCACCTCGGCCTGGACCCCGACTTCGGAGTTCACTTTCTGCAGCCTGCGCCGCGCGGCCGCGGCTTTGGGAATCGATTCGGCGGCATCCGCCTCGTCGTAGAGGAACTGACGCTGCAGATTGCTTTCCTCGACATAATCGCGGTCGATCAGGCGCAACATCCCCACGCCCGCTCGCGCCAGCGCCTCTGCCTGAAAACTGCCGAGCGCGCCGCATCCCACGATAGCGACCCTCGCCGCGCGGATCTTCGCCTGTCCTGCCTCGCCGATTCCGCTAAAACGGATCTGGCGCGAATAGCGCGATTCCATATACTTCGAGGCTAACAGGCCGGACCGCGCTGTTAGAATTGAAAACGAGTGCGGTTGCCAGCGACCTCCATCCTGCTAGCGATTCTCACGTGCGTGACCGCCTCCGCGGAGGTACAGGAAGGCCGTCCGATCTCGTCGCTCGTCTTCGATCCCCCGCAGCAACCCTTCCCGATCCCGGAACTCGAGCGAATCACCGCCCTCAAGCCCGGCTCGCCTCTCCGCCTGCGCGATCTGCGGACCGCAATTCAGAACCTCTTCTCGACCGGCCGCTATGCCGACATCGTGGTCGATGCTTCAGAAGCGGAAACCGGCGTCATCCTGAAGTTCCAGACAGAGCCCAGCTACTTCGTCGGACAAGTGACCATCATCGGCGCCAAGGATCCGCCCAACGAAGGCCAGCTTTCCGGTGCGACGAAACTGCAACTGGGGCAGGAGTTCAACGAGGGAGCCATTCGAACCGCCATCGGCAACATGCAGGAACGTCTGCGGGCGAATGGCTTCTATCAGGCAACGATCCAGCCGGAGATCGTGCGCGAGCCGTCCACGCAAAACGCGCAAATCGCGTTTCAACTGGACGCCGGCGAAAGGGCGAGGTTCGACGGCGTTAACCTGCAGGGGGCGACGTCCAGCGCCGCGATCCTGCGATCCACGCACTGGCTGCGACTGTTCGGCTTGTTGGGCTGGCGCACGGTGACGGAATCGCGCGTACGATCCGGAGTCGAAGGCGTACAGCGCTCGTTCCAGAACCGGGACCTCCTGCTGTCGCGCGTCACGCTGCAGCGTCTCGACTATCACAAGGAAACCAACACCGTCACACCGTCGCTGTTCATCGATCCCGGCCCCAAGGTGTTGCTGAAAGCCCGCGGAGAAAAGATCCGCAAGGGACAGTTGAAGCAACTGGTGCCGATCTTCCAGGAAAGATCCGTCGATCGCGACCTGCTCGTGGAAGGACGGCGCAACATCCTCGAGTATTTCCAGTCACAGGGCTACTTCGACACCCAGGTCGGATTCGAGTTGCTGCCGCGGCAGAAAGACGAGCAGGTCATCGAATACGTCATCTCGAAGGGGCAGCGTCATCGCCTGGTCTACCTCAACATCGAAGGAAACAAGTACTTCGATGCGCGAACGATCCGCGAACGCCTCGCGGTTACGCCCGCCACGATGCTGCGCTACCGCCGGGGACGCTACAGCGAGAAACTCCTGGATAAGGACATTGAGTCCGTGGTCGGATTGTACCGGTCCAACGGCTTTCGCGAGGTCCAGATCGCCTCGTCCATCGAGGATCGGGTGAAGAGCAAGGCGAGTGACATCGGCGTCACGCTGCAGATCAGGGAAGGCCGGCAGTGGTTCGTCAACAAGCTCGAAATCGAGGGGATCCCGGACGAAGACCGCGCTTATTTCCAGACCGCGCTCAGTTCGCTGGAAGGTCAGCCCTACAGCGAAGTGAATGTTTTTGCAGACCGCGACGCGATCCTGAGTTACTACTTCAACCTCGGCTACCCGGACGCGGTCTTTGAATGGTCGATCTCTGAGGCAGGCCCGGAAACACAAGTGAATCTGCGCTTCCTGCTCCGTCTGGGCCGGCGCCAGTATGTACGCGACGTCCTGGTGAGCGGCATCAACGTCACCAAGCCGCAACTGGTGCAGGACCGCATCCGTTTCTCGAAAGGCGAGCCGCTCGCGGACTCCAGCCTGGCCGATACACAGCGGCGGCTCTATGACCTCGGCATCTTTGCGAAGGTCCAGGTGGCGGTGCAGAATCCCGACGGCGTCGAGGACAGCAAGTACGTGCTTTACCAGTTGGACGAGGCGCGGCGTTATTCGTTCAACGCGGGTTTCGGCGCGGAAATCGCGCGCATTGGCGGAAGCACGAGCTTCAATGCGCCCGCCGGAGGCGCGGGATTCGCGCCGCGCGTGCTGCTGGGCGTCAGCCGGATCAACTTCCTCGGCCTCGGGCACACGATCAGCCTGCAGACGCGCGCATCGAACATCCAGCAGCGCGCGCTGCTGTCCTACTTTGCGCCGCAGTTTCAGAATTCCGAAAACCTCAACCTCACGGTCACCGGCTTGTGGGATTCCTCGCGTGACGTTCGCACGTTTGCCGCCCGGCGCGTCGAAGGCTCGATTCAGCTGGGCCAGCGATTCACCCGCGCCAATTCCATGCAGTACCGGTATGCCTTCCGGCGAGTAACGGTCGATGAAAACTCGCTTAACATCAATCCGCAACTGGTTCCTCTGTTTTCGCAGCCGGTGCGCACGGGCATCTTCTCCACGACCTTTATTCAGGACCGGCGCGATGATCCACTCGACGCCAAGCGCGGCATCTACAACACCGTGGACTTCGGCTTCTCATCGACCTTGTTCGGATCCAAGACATCGTTCCTGCGCCTCGTCGCCCGCAATGCGACGTTCCACCGGCTGACGCCGTACCTGACGTTTGCGCGCAGCTTCAATTTCGGCATCATCGAGCGCACAGGCGGGCAGGAAGGAATCCCACTACCCGAACGTTTCTTCTCCGGCGGCTCGTTCTCTCATCGCGGATTCCCCAATAACCAGGCGGGTCCGCGAGACGACATCACGGGGTTCCCGCTCGGCGGCAACGCACTGCTGATGAATTCCTTCGAACTGCGCTTCCCGCTCATTGGTGATAACCTCGGCGGTGTGTTGTTCCACGACGCCGGCAACGTCTACTCTTCCGTTGGCAACATTTCGTTGCGATCGAGCCAGCGCAGCATCCGCGACTTCGACTACATGGCGCACGCCGTCGGCATCGGGTTCCGCTACAAAACGCCGATCGGTCCGCTGCGCGTGGACCTTTCCTACGGACCGAATTCCGCGCGCTTTAATGGATTCGCCGGAACCCGCGATGAACTGCTGCAGTGCGCGGGACCTTCAACCGTCGATCCGACGCGCCCCCGCTGCTCCTCCGTGCCACAGCGCATCAATCAGTTTCAATTCCACTTCTCCCTCGGACAAGCCTTCTAATGCCGATTTCACGACGTGACTTCCTGCGGACGGCGGCGCTCGCCTCCCCGCTTGCTCTTGCGGCTGCGCCCGCTGCAGCCAAACCGAACATCGTGTTCATCATGACGGATGATCAGGGTTACGGGGACCTGGCATGCCACGGCAATCCGGTCATCAGGACTCCGAACATCGACAAGCTGCATTCGCAGTCTTTGCGGCTGGAAAACTATCACGTCAGCCCGACCTGCGCGCCGACACGATCCGCGTTATTGACGGGGCGCTATACGAACCTGGTCGGCCCGTGGCACACGATCCAGGGACGCAGCCTGCTGCATCGCGACGAGATCACGCTGGCCGATTGCCTGAAGGCCGGCGGATATCGCACCGGCATCTTCGGCAAGTGGCACCTCGGCGACAACTATCCGTTCCGCCCACAGGAGCGCGGCTTCGAAGAGTGCGTCGTCCTGGGGGGCGGGGGCGTATGGCAGACGCCGGACTACTTCGGCAACGATTACACCGACGACACGTATCTGCACAACGGCAAGCCGCAGAAGTACGAAGGCTTCTGCACGGACGTTTTCTTCCGTGAAGCGCAGCGATTCATCTCCGCCGCGGCCAAAGAGCAAAAGCCCTTCTTCTGCTACATCACGCCGAATGCGCCCCACGGGCCCATGTGGGCGCCCGAAGCGTACGAGGCAAAGTACCGCAACGTGAAGGGACTCTCCGATCCCGGATTTTACGGGATGATCGAGAACATCGACGACAACGTCGGCCGGATGCGCGCGTTTCTCGAGGCGAACAATCTCACGAAGAACACTATCTTCATCTTCACGACCGACAACGGCACGTCGTCAGGCGCGGGCGTACACAGCGCCGGGATGCGCGGCATCAAGGGGAGTCCTTATGAGGGCGGACATCGCGTGCCGTTCTTCCTGCACTGGCCGCAGGGAGGCCACGACAAAGGCTGGAGCCTCGACATGCTCGCGTCGCACATCGACATGATGCCCACGCTGCTGTCGATGACCCAAACGCGGCATCCGGCGCCCGCGAAACTGCACGGCCGCTCGCTTGCGCCGTTCTTCAAGTCGCGGATCATGAAGACGCAGTGGCCGGACCGTACGATCGTCACGGACTCGCAACGCGGCGAGGAACTCGTGAAATGGCGGCAGGCGGCGGTGATGACGCAGCGCTACCGGCTGGTGAGTCCTTCGCTGGGAGGTCCGGCAAACGACCCGCCCAAGCTGGAACTCTACGACATCGCGAAAGATCCGGGGCAGAAATCCGACATTGCGGCGGAGAACCCGCAGGTGGTCGAGAAGCTCAAGGCGGATTATGACCGCTGGTGGACTCTCGTGTCCGCGCGAGCCGGCGAGTATGCGCGCATCATCATCGGGGACGCCAAAGAGAATCCTTCGCGGCTCACTTCGCACGACTGGCACGGCGACGAGGCGGAAAAAGCCTGGAACCAGCGGGCAATCCGGCAGGGTCCCGTGGCAAATGGATTCTGGGCTCTCGAGGCCCGCGCCGGACGGTATCGCTTCGAACTTCGCCGCTGGCCGAAAGAGATCGATCTGCCGCTTGGCGCCGGCTACACCGACAAAGAGCCGAATCGCGAGAAGGCGGCAGGCAGGGCCATCCCGATCACCAAAGCGCGGATCCGCATCGGCGCACAGGATCAGACCATCGATGTGGACGCAAAAGAAAAGGCCGCAGTGTTCGAGTTGAACCTACCCGCGGGCCCATGTGAGTTGCAGACGTGGTTGATTTCCCCGGATGGCGTTGCGCGCGGAGCCTACTTCGTCTACGCGCAACGCCTCTAGCCGGGTCTAGAACGACAGCTTCAGAGCCAACTGCACGAAGCGCGGATCCAGCGTCGACGAGACGCGCCCGAAGTTCGCGCTGGACAGGTCCGTATTCGGCGCGGTGAAGTTGGTCTGGTTGAACAGGTTGTAGAATTCACCGCGGAACTGCAGCCGCATGCCTTCCTTGAAGGGCAGTGCGAAGCTCTTCGAAACTACGAGATTCGTCTGCCGGAGCGGGAAGCCATAGACGGCGTTGCGTCCCAGGGTCCCGAACGGAGCGGTCACCGAAGGAGTGGCCACAGCCGCGCGGTTGAAGTAGTTCAGGTGGCGGTTCTCGGTGACGTTTGACAACACGTCGCCTCCGACGTAATTCGGACGAAGCGCGACGTTGCCGAGAAAGTCCGGCTGGCCGTCGGACACAATGCCCGATGCGTCAGGATAGCGCAGGTTCAGCGGTTGGCCGCTCAGAATACTGATGATCGAAGACAGCTGCCAGCCGCCCGCGATCGCGTCGAGAGCGCTGTGCATGCCATTGCCGAAGCGGCGTCCCTTTCCGAACGGGATCTCATACACGAACGATGTCGTGGAATTGAACCGCTGGTCGAAGCTCGATGGGCCGCGATCGTTCTGCGGATTGCGGATGTCCTGCGGATTCGGGGATCCGCCGTTGGTGGTCTCGAGCACCTGGCCCACGTTGTCGATCGCCTTCGAATAAGTGAACGAACTGATCACGGTCAGGTCCCGGCCGCGATGTTCGAACTTCACCTGCAGCGAATTGTAGTTCGAGAAGCCGGTCGGCAGGATGCCGGTGATGTTGTTAAATCCCTGGTACGGACGGCGCGCCAGGAGCGTGCCCAGCGTGGTGAGACCGCGGCCCAGTTCATCCTGCGTGATCGGACGAGCCTGATTGAAGTCGCCGAGGATCGGCAGGCGGCTGCCCTTGTTGCCGACATACGCGACATCGAGGACGGTGTCCTTGAACAGCGTCCGCTGTACCGTGAAGTGCCAGTTCTGGACATAACCCCACGGCGTGTCGCGATCCATATACAGGATCACGTTCGAAGGCAGGTTCCCCGGATAGCCTTGCTCCCGGCTTCGGAAGCAGCCGGCAAAACTGTCGCCCGCGCAGGGCGTGCCGATATTCGCCGGGCTGTTTGTGGTCGAGAATCGGGTCACGAACGGCGCGTTTGTATTCAGCAGTTCTGCTGACGCCATCCGGTTCCAATAGTTCCAGCCGAACGCATAGCCGCCGCGCAGGACGGTCTTGGAATTCAACTGATACGCTGCGCCGAGGCGCGGCGCGAAGTTGTTGTAGGGCTGGCGCTGCAATGCGCGGTCGCTGTCGCTGGCCAGCACCAGTGCGTTCTTTGCCGGATCGAAGTTGGCCAGCTTGTTGTTGGCGTCCCGGACCGGCGTAAAGATATCGTAGCGGATGCCCATGTTCAGCGTCAGCTTATTGGTTGCCTTGAAGTCGTCCTGGAAGTAGAAGAAATTGCCCTTCTGCCGGACCTGCGCCTGCACCTGCGTCGCGAACTGATACGAACTGCGGGCTCCGAAGTAGAAGTCTGCCAGGTGGTACCAGGATGCGTTCACGCCGGCGGGCACGCCAGTCGTGGGCCGCGAGAAGCCCCCGCCGAACGCATCGATGCCGTACAGCGGATTCGTATCATCCACCGTGATGTACAAACCGAGCCATTCGTAACCGGTCTTGAGATTATGGCGGCCCAGCACTTTCGAGTAGTTCAAGCGCGAGTTGATCGTGGTCGGGAACTGCGCCTGCGGATTCGTCGACTGACGGCCGTAGCGCGGAAATCCAACGATGTCCTGTGGTGTGACGCCGCCGCGGATGCGGTCGCCTTCGGGGAGTCCCGTGATGCCGAAGAGTTCGCGCATCGAAGGTCCGCCGACAGAAGCCGGCAGGCGGTCCATGCCGAGACGAGTGATGGCGAATCGATACTCGACCACCTCGGTCGCCGATTTCGTCCAGGTCAAACCGGCGGTTCCACCCTGGTTGTACGTATCGAGAAACCCGAGATTGTTGCCACCCGCAGGTCCGGTGATCACAGCGGGCGCATAGATGTTCTGATGCCGCTGCGTATAGCGGAAGAAGCTCGCCCACTTGGACGAGATCTGGTGATCGACCTTGATGGCGCCCTTGTTCTCATCGAGTGAATTCACATCGAAGTTGCCGAAGTTGTTCGCGATGCCGAGGTTGTTCACGGCAACGGCCGGAGCAGTGCGATTCGGCTGCGGCAGGTTGTCCATCACATATCGCGCGAGTTTCGTCATCGGGACAGGGGTTCCAGCCGGAATCAAAGTGCCTGCGGCAACCGTGCGGCCCGCCGCGTCAATGAAGTTGATCGGGACCCGCACATCAACCGGCAGAACACCGGCCCGCATTTGCGCGTTCGGGACCGAAGTCAGCGAGAACGGGTTGATCCGCCAGCGCGAACCCTCGAAATCCGCGAAGAAGAACGTCCGGTCCTTGACGATCGGACCACCGAACGTGAAACCGAACTGATTGCGAACCGTGGGAGGCTTGCGGTTGTCCACTGGCTTGAAGAAACCCGTTGCGTTCAACTTCGTATTCTGCAGGAAGTTCCAGGCGCTTCCATGAAAAGTGTTCGTACCGGAACGGGTCGCGACGTTCATCACCGCGCCGCCCGAACGACCGAACTCCGCCGAATACGCGTTGACCATCATGCGGAACTCGGCCACCGAATCGGGCGACGGCTGAACCGCCTGATTCGAGAAGCCCTGATTGGTGGTGCCGTAGAAGTTGTTGTCGACGCCATCGAGGATGAAATTATTGAACACCGACCGCAGGCCGTTCACGTTGTACGCGCCTTCGCGGCGGAATGCGACAGACCCCTGATTGCCTACCTGTGATTCACGAACACCAGGACTCAACAACGCAAAACTGGCGTAGGTGCGACCCAGCACGGGCAGTTCCGTCATCTGCTTGGTCTGAATGACTTGCCCCTTGGAACTCGAGTCTGTTTCAAGCAGGGGGGTCACTTCCGTCACGTTGATTGTTTCCGATACCTGACCGACTTGCAGCGAGAAATCCACGCGCTGGCGGGCGTTCACCGTCAGATTTACGTTGTCCGCGACTGCCGTGGAAAATCCCTGCTTTTCAACCGTTAGCTTATAGAGGCCGATACGCAGTGCAGGAAAGATGAAATCGCCGTTGGCGTCGGTCTGGGCGACGTTCGTGATGCCGGTCGCGATGTTGCGAACCGTCACTTTCGCGTCTCCCACCAGGCCCGCATTCGCGTCGCGGACCGTGCCCAGAATCGCGCCTGAATCAAATTGCGCCAACAGCGTCATGGCTGCGGCGCAAATCAGCAAGATGTAGCGAAGCATATTTTCGCCCCGAAGGTTATCAAACATTTATTTCGATTGCATTTCCGGCCGGTAACAGTCGCGTGTTACAGCCAGATCGCGATCCAGGCGGGTCAGCGCTTCGTGAATCACGTCCCGATGCCGCAATCCGGGATTGGCCGCGCTCATCCGCAACCAGAGGCGGTGTAGCAGTTCAAGATCCTGTGGCCACAGGCGCGGCGGATGCGGACCCAGGTTGAAGAACGTGCGATTCTCTCCATCGACGATCTCCAGCGACAGCGCGGGCTTGGGATCCGGCAACAGTTCCCAGGCGTCTCCAAACAACTTCGCCTGTTCGCGCGGCGCCTCCGCGGACCTGTACTTGCCGGATAATCCCATCACGACCGTCGAACTCTGCAGCCTCTGCGCCAGTCCCACAACCGCTTCGTTGGCCTCACGTCCGGACACGGCCACGAGTTTGACGGGCTTCCCAGCCTTCTCGGCGATATGAACCACGCGACTGAACAAGTCCGCAACCTGGCTGTCGTAGATCTCTGCGTCTGCATCCGTCCGCACCGTCACAACAACGAGATCCTGTCGCTCAAAATCAGCATGCGAGAGCGAATGCCGCAGGTGATCGAGTTGATAGGGGTTGCGAACCGGAATCAGGATGCCTCCCGGACGCACATCGTCGAGCACGCCTTCGAGCGCAAACTCTTCCGCCGGTCCGGATTGCAATCCGCGGGCGCGCTGCCTGCGTTCCGTCCATTCCAACACCGCAAAGATCCCGATCGTAAAACTGACGCCCCAGATCGTCGCGGTCTTCTTGGTGAACAGGTTGATGAACGCCATCGAAAACAGAAACAGCGCGACCAGCGCCAATCCAATAGGGATCTCGCGGCCGTCGCGCAGACGGATGTTCAGTGGAACCTTCCATTCGCGCGGTTCCGGCCGTTTGAACCGCAGCACGAACATCGAAAGGGCCATCATCGCGAAGCTCCACACGACGCCGAACGCATAGGCGTCGCCGAGTTCCACCATGTTGCCGCGTGACAGAATCACGGTCACGATCTGCAGCAGCACGACGAAGGCGATGACGCGGTGCGTCGTGCCAAAGCGCGCGTGCGGACGGCGGAACCACGCGGGCAGAATGCCGTCTTCCGCCACACGGTTGATGACGCCGTTGGAACCGATGATCGCGGTGTTGATCGCACCCGCGAGAATGATGGTTCCGACAATCACGACGAATCCCTGGAAAGCGAGGCGCGCGCCCAAGGGTCCTGCCATGTGCATCGCGAGTCCGCTGATGAGGTTGCCTGCATATTGGTTCATCCGCTCGCTGTCCGGAATCAGCATCACGGCCAGAAAGGACACAAGCGTTGTGAACAACATGCTGTACAGGAAGATCAACATTCCCGCGCGCTCGAGATTTTTCAATTTCGGCGCGGCGATTTCCCGGTGGACCTGCGCCAGCGACTCTTCACCGCTCATCGCCAGCAGCGCATGACCGAGTCCGACGAGAATCGCGATACCGGAAATCGATGGCCAGAACGTGCCGTCCAGCCAGCCGAGCGCGCCCTGGTGGAACGTGATGTTCCCGGGCGTGGGCAGCGGAACAGGTTGATATCCATTGCGCCAGATCGTGAATCCGGCCCACACGATGAGCGCCAGCGCCATCACTGTAGTGAGTTGCATGATCCGCAGCGCCTTGCTGCTGGACTCATGCATGCCGATCACGTTCTTGCGCCAGAAGTACACCATCACGGCGATGGTGAAGATACACGCGAACCACTGTGGATGCACCGCCAGCGCGGGCGCATGCCACGAGCGGGCAAGATCATTGATCAGCCCTGCGAGATACAGTCCTGCGGTGACGCCGCTGATCGGCCCGGTGAGCACGTAATCGAACAGCAAAGCCGACACGGCGAACTTCGCCGCGGTGGATCCCAACGCCTCTTTGACGACCCGGTACACGCCGCCCCGCACGAACATCGTGCAGCTTTCCACATACACGGCGCGCACGGCGTAGGAGAACAACATCACCGCCAGCACAAACCAGGGCGCGGATTTCCCCACGAACCCTTCGGTGATGCCGCCGGCATAGAAGGCAGACGAAGCGAGATCGCACAGCACGATCGCTCCAGCCCGCCAGAACGAGATGAACGAAAGCAATACGGTCGTCGCGACCACGACCTGCGTGGTCCGCTGACCGCCCACGGAAATGGACACGGACAGACACTCCTGACCGCATGCGCAAGCGCCCAGGCGCGCATAGCGGCTTTCAAATGTGGCCTACGAGGTTAGCTGTCGGGCTCGGGCTTGAAAGTACCCTTGGATCCCATGCCGGATCCGTTCGCCCCGGGCGCTGCTCCGTTTCACGAAGACGCGCCGTTGGGTCCCCCGCCTCTGGGCAGAGTTCGGCTGAGATCGATCTTACTCCCGTTTCTTCACGGATTGCAATAGCCTGAACACGGGGTTTGTATACTGGAGTCTGTGAGGAATCAGCACAAGTTCGCCGGCGTCATCTGCCTCGCGCTCGCTGCGCTGGTTTGCTTTTTCTCCATTGCGGTCTACACGCCGCTGCACGTTCACAAGAACGGGGATCCCAAGCAGTGCTCGCTGAATAACGTCGAGCATCAGGTCGCCGATTCCGTGACGCCCGTCCTCGAGTTGCCCGCGCCGGCGGAGGATCCCGTCCTCATCGCGGTCGAGATCGCCGCTGTCGAACAGCCGGCCGCCCCGCGCGAACCGCTCTCTCGCGGACCTCCATCTTCCTCCCTTTTACCGGCCTAAATCCAGCACGCCAGTCTTCCAGGGAGGAGTCCATCCATGCGGTACGTTACCGCTTTATTCTTCACGTGCCTTTGCGCGTACGCGCAGGCTACAGCAACGATCACGGGGAAAGTCACGGATCCGCAGGGCGCATTCGTTCCCGGCGCGATGGTCACCGTTCGCAATGATTTGAGCGGTTTTCAGCGCCAGGTCATGACGAACGACGACGGACTGTACACCGTGACGAACCTGCCGTTCAACACCTACACGATCTCGACGCATCGCGAAGGCTTCGCAACCGACAATCGCCAGATGGCGCTGCGGTCGAACATCCCAGTCACGGTCGACATCCAACTCGGACTCCTCGGCAAAGTCGAGAGCACGAACGTCACGGCATCCGACCAGATCGTGCTGCTGAATCCCGAGGCAACCGGCACCCGCACCGAACTGAGCCAGTCGATGCTCGAAAAACTGCCGGTCGCCGCGTCGAACCGCGGCGTCGAAGCCGTACTGCTCACCTTCCCCGGCTTTGCGCAGAACGCCAACGGCGCCATCCACCCGCGCGGCGCCCACAACCAGATGACCTTCGTCGTCGACGGCATGCCGATCACCGACCAGCTGACCGGCGCCTTTGCGACCTCCCTCGACACCAACATCGTGCAGAACATCGAGCTGTTCACCGGCGACACGCCCGCCGAATATGGACTTCGCACCGCCGCGGTCGCCAACATCACCACGCGCACGGGACTCGACAGTGGACGTATGTTCCAGGGCAACCTGCAGTCCGCGGCATCGCAATTCGACACGCTCAATCAGGTCGGACAGGTCACCGGCGGCAACGACAAGTTCGGCTACTTCGCTTCGTTCTCAGCGATGAAGAGCAACCGCTTTCTCGACGCCGTCTCGCTCGACAATCTGCACAACGGCGGCAACGCCGAGCGCACGTTCTCGCGTATCGATTATCGTGCGTCGCCGAAAGACATGCTGCGCATCAACCTGATGGCGGGACGCTCGTCGTTCCAACTGGCGAACCTTCGCTCGCAGCACGCCGCCGGTCAGGATCAGCGGCAGTTGTTCAAAGACTGGTCCGCCTCCATCGGCTGGCTGCGCACCGTGGACGCCCGCACCACTCTGGACTTCACCACGTCGTTCCGCACCTCGCAGGCATGGCTGTTCGGAAGCCGGTTCGATACGCCGGTCACCGCCGACCAGGCGCGCCGCCTGTCGACCTTCAACATCGGCGGCCGCTACAACACCGTGCGCGGGATCCACACCTTCCGCATGGGCGCCGACTTCCAATACTTCCCGGTCAGCGAGAACTTCTTCTTCGGCATCACCAATCCGGACTTCAACGATCCGCTCGGCGACAACTACAATCCCGGCTTGCGGCCGCACGACCTCAGCCGCGGCGGCCGGCGCTTTCAGTTTTCCAACCGCGATGCGGGATACCTGCCCAGTTTCTTCTTTCAGGACACGATCCGCTGGAAGACGTTCACGGTCTCGCTTGGCTTGCGTCACGACGTCTATCGCTTCCTCGTGAATGGGTCCCAACTGCAGCCTCGCGTAGGTGTCGCGTACGCCATCCGCCAGACGGGCACTGTTCTCCGAGCCTCCTATAACCGGACCTATCAAACGCCTCCCAACGAGAACCTGCTGCTGTCGAGTTCCGAGGGCGCGGCGCAGTTGGCGCCGCCCGAAGTACGCGCTGCACTCGGGGGCCGAACCACTGTGCTCATCCGCCCGGAAACCCAGAATTTCTACGAGGTCGGATTGCAGCAGGCGTTCGGCAAGGTTGCGAGCGTCAACGTGTCCTACTATCACAAGAATTCCAACGACCAGCAGGACAACGACAACTTCCTCAACACCGGCATCATCTTTCCGATCACGCTCTCAAAGATCCGCGTCAACGGCGCGGAACTGCGCCTCAATGTTCCCAATGTGAAGCGCTTCTCGGGGACCCTCAGCATGACGCACTACCATGCGATCTCCACACCGCCCTTCACCGGAGGCCTGTTCCTGGGCGCTTCGGCGATCGACGCACTGACAGCGGGGCCCTTCGTGATCGACCATGATCAGACGCTCGGCATGCAGGGAAATCTGCAATACACCTGGCTGAACGGTTTCTGGACCTCCGGCGCCATCCGCTTCGATAGCGGCCTCGTCGCCAATCGCTCCGACCCGGCACAGGTTGCGGCCGACCCCGATTACGCGGACCTGCTGCCGTACGTGAAACTCACCAGCAACCCGCCGCGCGTCAATCCCCGCGCCATTCTCGACTGGGCGGTTGGCTATGAGTTCAAGCGGGACGGCAAGCGCAAGTGGGACGCGCAATTCCAGATCACGAACCTGACCGATCGCGTGGCGCTGTTCAACTTCCAGTCGATCTTCGTCGGCACGCGAGTCGTGCAACCGCGAACCGCGGGCGTCAAGCTGCGCTGGTTCTTCTAGGCGATCCGGTCGAGCAAGTCGATCGTGGACCGGATGTCTTCAAGCGTCGTCCGCGGATTGATCGTACACAGGCGCATGACGGTGCGGCCGGCATGTTTCGTGCTGGTCAGGAACGCATCGCCGTTTGCGTACATGGCGTCGATGATGCGGATCTGGTCCTCGTCCGATCCGCGGAAGCGAAACACGACCACCGCCATCTGCGCGGGCGACAGGATCTCCCACCGGGGCTTCGCCCGCAAGCAGGCTTCCGCTTCTTCCGCCAGCCGGAACCCGTGCTCGACCGCATGCCGGAACGCGGCAACGCCGAACACCCGCAGCGAGAGCCACAGCTTCAGCGCGCGGAAGCCGCGAGTCAACTGAATGCCGTAGTCGCACAGGTTGACCTCGCGGTCATGCCGGTGGACATCCGCCAGGTAATCCGGAAAGATTTGAAACGTGTTCTTCAGGTGCACCGCGTTGCGAACCAGAACGCATCCGCACTCGAACGGCTGAAACAGCCACTTGTGCGGATCGAACGAAAGGGAATCGACACGTTCGAGGCCCCGCAGCAGTTGCTTACCCCGATCGCACAAAATCGCAGCCGCGCCGTAAGCTCCGTCCGCATGCAGCCACAAGCCGAATTCAGCGGCCATGTCGGCCAGTTCGGGGAACGGATCCACCGCGCCGGAATTCGTCGTGCCGGCATTCGCCACGATGCAGAACGGCCGCAACCCGGCAGCGAAGTCGCGTTCGATACGCGCGCGTAAAGCCGGCAAATAGATCGCGCCACGCGAATCAGCGTCGACCTTCACCAGATGCTCGGGCCGGAAACCGATCAATCGAAAACCACGCTCGATCGACGAGTGCGTCTGTGTCGAGAAGTACGCGCGAGCGCCCGTGAAATCACCCTGCAGCTTGACCTCGCGGGCCGCAGTCAGAGCCGTGACGTTCGCCATCGATCCGCCGCTGACGAACAAACCAAGCGCCGTTTCCGGGAGTCCGCATTCCCGCCGCAGGAAGTCGATGAGCGCAAGCTCCACGGCAATCGCGCCCGAGCCCTCGAGCCACGTGCCCGCGAAAACGTTGTATCCGGAAGCAATCGCGTCGCCGAGTGCCCCTACATAATTGCTGGGACCCGGCACAAACGCAAAGAATCGCGGATGATCGATCGCGCCATTAAACGGCAGAACCTCATCCCGCAGCTCAGCAAACACGGCCTCGAAATCTTCCGGCGCATCCTGCAGCTTTGCGATCAACTGCGGCCGGATCCGCCCGGGATCGGCCTTCTTTCCCGTCGAAAGCCGCGCCAGATTCGCGTACCTCTCGACAATTGCGTCAATCACCCGGTAGCCGGATGTTCGCATCTCCTCGACAGAGAGGCTCAGCGAATTCGGATCCATACCTTAAGTTTCGCGCAGCACACGCTCGATCAAGGCTTCGAGTTCCGGCTTGGCGAGGTCGGTGCTGATGAACAGCTCCTGCCGTGCTCCGGCCGCGAGAGCAATCGCTTTCCAACCGTTCACAACAGGAACCGTCACACGCAATTCGACCTTGCCCTTGGCGTCCTTCACCGGGCGAATGACCCCGGGCACGATCGACCGGATTCGTTCCTCCGCCTCCAGCATCCCTTCCAGGACATCGCGTAACCCGTCGATGATGCTGTGCTCGATCTTCAGCCGGCCCTGAACTTTGCGGAGGCGCATGTTTCGCATGATGCACCTCCATTATTCTCAGAACACGAACTTCAGCGCCAACTGCACATCGCGCGGATCGATGCGAGTGCTGCCGATCACGCCGTAGGTCGGGGAACCGGGCGATGTACCGGGCTGCCCGAAAATCGGATGGTTCGGCAGGTTGAAGAACTCACCGCGGAATTCCAGTCGATACCCCTCGCGAATCGTCCAGCTCTTGGCGACGGACGCGTCGATCCCCATGATCGGAGGTCCGGTGAGAACATTCCGTCCGGCGTTGCCGTAGCGGTAAGCGGTGATGTCCTGCGGGCGGTTGTTCGCGACGCCCACACGATTGGCGAAGGCGTCCAGATTAAACCACTTGCTTGGACCCCGCTGGTCGCCAGGCAGGTCGGGATTGATGCCCGTCGCGTCGGCATAGCAGGTGGTGTCGTTGTTCTGCCAGTTGCCGGGGCCGCAGAAGATCGACGCGGGGAACCCGGATTGCAGCGTAATGATGCCGCCGACGCGCCATCCCCCCAGAACCGCATCGGTGAGTGCATTCGCCGAGCCCAGGAACTGCTTGCCTTTGCCGAACGGCAGTTCATACAGGAACGAACTCGTCCAGCGATGGCGGAAGTCGAAAGCCGAACGGCCGCGCTCTGCACGCAGGTTGTAGTTGTTCGAAGGAGTCAACGCGTCGCCGTCTGTCGTGCGGACACCGCTGCCGTTGTCGATCGACTTGCCCCACGCGTAGGAACTGAGGAGCGTAAAGCCGTGACTCAGGCGATGCTGGAACCGCACATGCAAAGCTTCGTAGCTCGAGTGCGACGGCGCGGTCATGGTCTGGACGTTCCCGTTGAGGTAGGTCCAGGGACGGCGGGAGTTCGTGGCGCCGGGGCCGGGAGGCGCGCTGTTGTACACCTGCAACCGCCGCAAGTGAATGCCGGCCGACCCCATGTATGTGATCTCCAACGACGAATCCTGCGTGATCTCGCGCTGCACGCCGAAGGACCACTGCGCGACATACGACGACGGCTCTCCGAACTGGTTCGCAAGAATGAACGTCGGAGCGCCCACCTGTGAAAACGGTTTCGCCCAGGTCAGATTCGGCGTGGTTGAGTTCGCGACTTCATTCTGGCGGATCGTGAAGGGAATGTTGCGCACGATATCGAAGATGGCGTTGCTGATGTCGCGCACATAGTAGAGGCCGGTTCCACTGCGGATCACGGTCTTCGAGTTCAGCTGATAGGCAAGACCGACGCGGGGCGCGAAATCGTTCCAGTCGCTCTTGAACGCGCGGCGGCCAAAACGCCCGTCGCGAACCAACTGGAACGGCGGTCCCACCGGGAACTGCGGATTTCCGGCCAGCAGGTCGCCCGTGCCCGCACGAACGAAGACGGGATTACGGCTGTTGTCCCACAGGTAGTCGATGTTCACGATTGCGTCGTGCTTGTCGTAGTAAGGCGGCTCGGCTTCCCAGCGCAGGCCGAGATTCAAGGTCAGCTTCTGGTTGATCTTCCACGCGTCCTGAATGTACAGCGCATAGTAGTTATTGCGAAAGTTCGCGATAGGAGCCCCGATCTGGCTTTCGCTGTTGCTCATCGTGCCGAGCAGGAAGTCCGCCATCGCGGATCCGCTGTACTGGCCGTTGAACGTAAACCGCCCGCGCGGCACAACGGCGCCGATCTGGTTGTAACGGAAGCGGCGGAAGTCGCCGCCGAACTTCAACTGATGGCGGCCCAGCGTCCAGGAGAAGTCATCCTTCAACTGAAAGCTGGTGTTCCAGTTCACAAACGGGCAATCGTTGCATTCGCCGATGCTCGAGAAGCCGGAGATCTGGAAGAACGGGATCCCCCAGAACAACGGGATCGACGTATCCACGCCGGGGATCCCGAGTCCCTGCACGATGTTGTTGGTGTTGGCGCGCGTCTGGATGTTCTGCGAAACGAAGCGGTTCACCGCGAAGCGAACTTCGTTGACCTTCGTTGCGCCGAACAGTCGCGTGTTCGCGATCACCGGTTGCTTGGCGTCCACCTTGACGTCATTGCCCATGCCGGGTGCGACGCTCGTCAGGCTCGGCAGGTATTGCGGATCACCCGCCTGGCTGTAGCGGAAGAACCAGTTCGATCGCGTCGATTCCTGGAAGTCGATGCGCCCGTGGTACTGGTCGCTGTCGGATTTACGGCCTTCGTTGTTGATGAAGTTCAGCGCGCCGCTGCTGAGATTGGGCAGCGGGTAGAAGTCATTGAGGATTTTTGCCGAAAGCGGAATGATCCGGCTCGCCGGAAGACGGTTGCCGGCAAAAGGCTGCTTGGTGAACGGGTCGACGACCGCCGTCGAGACATTCGAGAAGTCGCCGGCGCGCTGCAGAGAATTCGGAACGACGCCGGTCGTCGTGAGCGCCTTGCGCTCGCGCAGTCCTTCATACGAGAAGAGCCAGAAGAGCCGGTTCTTCACGATCGGACCGCTCACCGTGGCGCCGAACTGATTGCGTTTGAATGGCGGGATCGGCAGGTTCGCCCGGTCGAAGAAGTTCTTCGCGTCGAGCGCGGAATTGCGCAGGAACTCGAATGCAGCGCCGTGAATGGCGTTCGCGCCGCTCTTGGTCGACACGTTGATCTGCGCAATCGCGCGGCCGTATTCGGCCTGGAAGATGCCGCTCTCGACCTTGAACTCCTGCAGCGCGTCGATCGACGGCAGCAACAGGTAGGTATTGAAATTCGGGTCGGTATTCTCTATGCCGTCGAGCGAGTAGTGATTGTAGTGAACACGCTGGCCGGCGACGTTCAACGAGAACGTATTGCGCGATCCACCCATGCGTTGCTGCCCCTGGGACGAGGAGGGTCCATTCGTCGTCGCCCCGGGAGCGAGCGACGCGAGTTGCAGGTAGTTGCGGCCATTAAGCGGCAGGTCGACAATGCGGCGATTCTCGATGACGGTGCCGAGTTCCGCCGTTTCCGCCTGCAGGACCGGAGCGCCGCCGGTCACCTGCACGGTTTCCGCCACGTTGCCGATCGTCAGGTTGAAATCCACGCGCGCGACCTGCCCGACCTGTAGTTCGAGATTGTCGCGACGCTGCTTGGGAAAGCCCTTGGCGTCCACCTGCAGCGAGTACGTGCCCGGAGGCAGCGCGGGCATGTTGAACAAGCCTTCTTCGTTGGTGACGGTTTCGCGTTTCTGGTTGGTTGCGGCGTTCGTAAGGACAACCGACGCACCGGAAATGGCTGCGCCGGATGGGTCAAGGACGGAACCTGTGATCTGGCCGGTGGGCGCTTGTGCGAAACTCCACGTGGCAAAAGCGATGAGCAAGGCAAGGCAGAGCCTGAGTTGACGTTGCATGGGCAACCCCTTCTGAAATTTCAACGACGGTGGCTACATACGCTATCACACTCGAATGAGGAGTCCAATGATACCCTCGGAACTATGTCGAGTTCTTCGGTTGCGTCCGCCCCGGCACAGGAGTCCCGAGCCCGCTTCAAGAGTGATCGGACGGCGCATTTCACCGAGTCCGTGATTCGCGAAATGACCCGCCTGGCCGTGATTCACAAGGCCGTGAACCTTGCGCAGGGCTTCCCGGACTTCCCTGCTCCGTCGAACCTCAAGCAAGCCGCGTGCGACGCGATCAACCTCGACATCAATCAATACTCGATCACCTGGGGCGCGAAGCCGTTCCGCGACGCCATTGCCGCGAAATACCAGCGGACCTACGGCCTCGCCTTCGATCCCGAGCGTGAGATCACGGTCTGCTGCGGATCCACCGAAGGCATGATCGCGACCCTGCTCGCCACCACGAATCCCGGCGACGAGATCATCGTCTTCGAACCGTACTACGAGAACTATCACCCGGACACGCTGCTCTGCGGCGCGACCCGCAAACTCGTGACCCTGCGCGCGCCCGATTGGACCTTCGATCCCGACGAACTGCGCCGTGCCTTCTCGCACCGCACCAAGGCGATCATCCTCAACACGCCCAACAACCCGACAGGCAAGGTATTCTCGCGCGCGGAACTCGAATTCATCGCCGGCTTGTGCCAGGAATACGACGCCCTCGCCATCACCGATGAGATCTACGAACACATCGTGTACGAAGGCCACCAGCACGTCCCGATTCTGTCCCTGCCGGGCATGCGCGACCGGGCCATCCTCATCAACAGCATGAGCAAGACCTACTCGGTCACCGGATGGCGCGTGGGTTGGGTGCTGGCCGCGCCGGACCTCACCGATTCGATCCGCAAGGTCCACGACTTTCTCACTGTCGGCGCCGCGTCGCCGCTGCAGCAGGCCGGCATCCAGGCGCTCTCGTCGCCCGAGAGCTATTACGCGGAACTCTCTGCCCACTACTGCGACCGCCGGGACAAGATGATGGCGATCCTCGAAGAAGCGGGACTGCGCTGCATCAAGCCTTACGGCGCCTACTATGTGATGGCCGATATCTCGGACTTCGGCTTTCCGAACGACGTGGCGTTCGTGCGCCATCTCATCGAGAACATCGGAGTGGCTGCAGTTCCGGGCTCGAGCTTCTTCGAAAATCCGGAAAACGGTAAGCATCTCATCCGCTTCTGCTTCTGCAAAAAAGACGAAACGCTCGCGCAGGCACGCGAGCGTTTGTCGAAGCTCAAGAAGTAACTACTGGCGGAACTGCACCGAGCGGATCACGTCTTCGAACATCGGCCGCACCGTCTGCCATTCGCTGCTGGGCGCGATGAGCACGATGTAAAACAAGCCGTCCTGGCGAGGCGTCGTGATGAGCAGGTCCGTCTCAACCTCGTTCGGGTACGCGGACTTGGTCTGCAGCACCGTCGCCAATCCCTTGGCGCCCGCGACAGTCGTATCGTTCTGCTGCACGACCTTCATCTGCGGATCACCCTTTTGCAATTCGCGAATGAGAGCCTGCGTGTCGCGCTGCAATTGCAGGTCATTGGACTGCGGCGTGTAGTAGCTCTGCATGATGCCGTACGCCACCGCGGATCCCTGCTGCGACTGCATGATCGCCGACCGCGGCGCAATCGTCACCGTGTGGCCGTTCTGGTCGCCGAACACTTCCCAGTTATCCGGATAGCGGAACGCCACCGAGGCGTTGTTGAAGTCCTTGGTGCGGCCGGTCGGGCGGACCTGCGCCGGAGCGCCGCTCACCTGTGCGTTGGCAGGCTGCTGCTGCGCGGGCTTCTTGGGCGGAGGCGGCATCTTGTTGACGATCGCCTTGATGCGTTCGAACTGTCCCGAATCGCCGGTGTAGTTCTGCTTCGGCATCAGTTGCACCAGGTCTTCGGTGCTCTTGACGCGATTGCCGGGGTTCGGGTGCGAAGCAAAGAACTCGGCCAGCTTGCTCTGCTTGCCGACCTGCGCTTCCAGCTTTTCAAAGAAGCGCGCCATTTCGATCGGATTGTAGCCGGCGTCGCTCATCATCAATGCGCCGTTGTAATCCGCCTGGCTTTCCGCGCTTCGCGAAAACTTCATGATCAGCGAGTTGGCGCCGACTCCGATTCCCAACTGCGCCAGTTGCCCGAGCATGCTGTTACCGGCCATCGCCCCGGCAAGCGCCAACGGGATTTGAATAATGTTGGCCTTCGACGCCTGATTGGTGCCATGACGCATCGCCACGTGCGACATCTCATGCGCCAGCACTCCCGCAAGCTGCGCTTCGTTCTCGGCAGCCTTGATCAACCCGGTGTGGACGTACATCGGTCCGCCCGGCAGGGCAAACGCGTTGATGCTCTCGTCGGCCACCAGTTTGAAGAAGTACGGGAAATCGCCCGAGCGTTTCGACTTGGCGAGTTTGCCCCCGATCATGTTCAGATACTGAACCACTTCGGGATTGTTGACGACAACGACCTGCTTTTCGATCTCCGCCGCGGCTTCGCGCCCCAACTGGATGTCCTGGTCCTTGCTGAACAGGTTCCAACCCGGCTTCGGCTCCTTGATTTCGGGCTTCCTTTGCCCCCAGGCCGGAGCCACCGCAAGCAAACCGGCGATCAGCCATACGAACCTTGATTTCATTGGCATTTTCTACTCTCCTCCGTGAGCCTCCCCGGCGTCAGATGCGGGCGCGGAGAGGTAAGTTTCGCCCTTATACAGTTATAATACGTTCATGTTGACGCCTACGAGCAAAATTTGGCATAACGGCCGCCTGATCAGTTGGGACGATGCAAAGATCCACGTCCTCTCCCATGTCGTGAGTTACGGAAGTTCGGTGTTCGAGGGTATCCGCTGTTACCACACCAAGAACGGTCCGGCGATTTTCCGCTCCCCGGAACACGCCCGGCGCCTCGTCGACTCCGCCCGTATCTACCGCATCAATGTACCCTGGACCGTCCAGCAGTTGAGTGAAGCATTCGTAGAACTCGTACGCGTCAACAAGCTTCAATCCTGCTACATCCGGCCCATCGTGCTTCGCGGCTATGGCGATGTCGGAGTGTTGCCCAAGAACGTACCCGTCGAGACCTACATTGCCTGCTGGGAATGGGGCAAGTACCTCGGCGCGGAAGCCCTGGAACAGGGCGTCGATGTCTGCATTTCGAGTTGGAACCGGCTCGCACCCAACACCTTGCCCGCGATGAGCAAGGCCGGCGCGAACTACATGAATTCCCAGCTCATCCGCATGGAAGCCGACGTCAACGGCTACGCCGAAGGCATCGCGCTCGATTCCAACGGCTATGTCAGTGAAGGTTCCGGCGAGAACATCTTCGTGATCCGCGACGGCAAGATCGTCACGCCGCCGCTGGGCGCGAGCGTCCTGCCCGGCATCACCCGCGACAGCATCATCCAGATCGCCAAGTCGCTCGACCTGCCGGTCACCGAATCGCTCGTCCCACGCGAAATGCTGTACCTCGCCGACGAAATCTTCTTCACCGGCACCGCCGCGGAAGTCACCCCGATCCGCTCGGTCGATCGCATCCAGGTCGGCGCGGGCAAGCGTGGACCAATCACCGAGAAGATCCAGAAGGCGTTCTTCGATATCGTGGAAGGCAATGCGCCGGATACGTTCGGATGGCTGACGCCGGTGGCGGAAGCGGTGGGTACGAAATAAGGAAGAAGTAGAGAAGCGCAAAGGGCGCGGCGCGCACCACCGTCGAGTCAGAAGAAGTTCCGCGCCGCGCTCCGTTTTGCGCGTTTCTTCCAAATTGATCAGTTTGCAGGAGACGGACGATGGCCACCTCCCCCGAGATCTCCATCCGAGCCGTCCCTGCAAAGGATCTGCAGTCAGTTGTAACAGGAAAGGCCACGGTGGAAAAGAACATTCGTGGCCTTTTCCCTTGTAATCCACAGGATCTTTTCCTTGTGTTGTGAAAGACTTGGAAGCCGGCGCCTGTTAGACTCCTGTGGATAACCGGTCTAAAAACATCGACAACATGAAATGTACTGGCATTCACGCGCTTTCCGGAGAACCTGTTGAGGTCCGCTTCGACCAGGTGATCACCGGCGTCGACCCGCTCGTTGACGCCCGTTCCGGTGGCCCTTACATCGCCCCCGGCTTCATCGACCTGCAGGTCAACGGCTTCGGCGGCGTCGACTACAACATCACCGATACGACACACGAACAGTTCCTGCACTCGCTGCGGACCCAGTTCGCGACCGGCGTGACTCGCCTGTATCCGACGCTCATCACCAATTCCGAGCCGGAACTCATCGGATGCCTCCGCAATCTCGCGGCGGCGCGCGAAGCCCTCGGCGTCGAAGGATCCGCGATGGACGGGTTTCACGTCGAAGGTCCGTTCATTTCGCCCGAGGAAGGTCCGCGCGGCGCGCATCCCGTGCGCTGGTGCCGCAAGCCGGATGTCGAAGAGTACAAGCGCTGGCAGGACGCGGCACAAGGCCTCGTGAAGATCGTCACGATCTCCCCTGAATACGACGAGGCGCCCGCGTTTACCGAAGCGGTAGTCCGCGACGGGGTCGTGGTCGCGATCGGCCACACCAGGGCGAATACGCAGCAGATCGCGGATTGCGTCGCCGCCGGCGCCACCATGTCGACGCACATCGGCAATGGTTCGCACGGCGTGCTGGCGCGGCATCCCAACTACATCTGGGACCAGTTGGCGAACGATAAGCTAATGGCAAGCCTCATTGTCGACGGCATCCATCTGGACGCCAGCTTTATCAAGGTCGCCTTGCGCGCGAAGACCATCGAGCGCAGCGTGCTGGTTACGGACGCCGTGATGCCGGCGGGATGCGAACCCGGCGACTACCGGCTGGGTGAACTCGATGTCGAACTGAAGCCGGACAACCGGGTCGTGCTGCGCGGCAGTTCGCGACTCGCCGGATCCGCGTTGCAGATGCACGACGCAGTCTCGAACGTCATGCGTCTCGCCGGAGTAAGCCTGCGCGAAGCCGTGATCATGGCGACCATCAACGCCGCGCGCGCGGGCCGCGTCGGATCCCGCCACCGTGGACTCAGCGTCGGCGACCGCGCCGATTTCGTACGCTTCACGATCGAAGACGGCCGTTTGCACGTGGTCGACACCTGGGTCGGCGGCCAGTGCGTCTACTCCAATCTCGTATAATCGAAAGGTTTCGCAACACTCGTTTGCCCGGGGACGCTCGTGAGGCGACTTGCCGCAGCCGCATCGATATTGGTTCTTGTCACACGGCCACGCGCCACGGCCGCCGGGGACCTCGCACGCGATGCCGGCGAAATCCTTTCCGCCCGCTGCCTCAGCTGCCATTCCGCAAAAATCAAATCCGGCGGACTCGACCTTTCCTCCCGTGAAGCCGTCCTCCGCGGCGGCAACCGTGGACCCTCGATGATCCTGCAACGGGTATTGCGCGGCGAAATGCCGCCAGCCAATCCCCTTTCGGAAAACGATCGGGACACGATCAAACGCTGGATCGAAGCCGGCGTGCCATGGTCCGGAGCCGTGGCCGAGCGTCGCGCAGGGCCCGGCTGGTGGTCGCTGCAACCATTGCGAACGGTCACGCCACCAACCGTCGAAGACGCGCCCATGGCATGGAACCAGTCGCCGATCGATCGCTTCATCCTTGCCAAACTGCGCGAAAACAAACTGAAGCCGTCAGAGCCTGGCGGACGCCGTGAACTGATCCGCCGGCTCAGTTTCGACCTGATTGGCCTGCCTCCGTCGCCCGAAGAAATCGACGCATTCGTCCACGACAAGTCCCCGAATGCCTACGAAAACCTGGTCGACCGGCTGCTCGCGTCACCGCACTACGGCGAGCGCTGGGGACGCCACTGGCTCGATGTCGCGCGCTTTTCCGAAAGCGAGGGCTTTGAGCGCGACCTCGCCCGGGAACACGCCTGGCGATACCGCGACTACGTGATCCGCGCCTTCAACGACGACAAGCCGTACATCGACTTCGCACGCGAACAGATCGCGGGTGACGTATTGGAGAACGTCACGCACGACAGCATCGCCGCAACAGGATTCCTGGTCTCGGGTCCAACCGATGCCGTCGGCCTCACCTCCGCCGTAGCGCGTGAGCGAGACGCCGTGCGCGAGGATCAACTGGAAGAAATGGCGGGCACTGTCTCGCAGACCTTCCTCGGACTCACTGCCAACTGCGCCCGCTGCCACGACCACAAGTTCGACCCGATTCCGCAACGCGATTACTACGCATTCAAGGCCGCATTCGCCGGAGTCTGGCAACCCGTGCAGGATCGGGCGTCCATCGAATTGCTGCCGGACGGCCGCGCTCTTCTCACACCTGCCGAAGAACGCGAGGCAGAGTCCACTGCCAAAAACCTGCGCGATCGCATCGAAGCAATCGAAAGCGAATTGTCCCGGATGCATGGTGCAATTCGCACCAGACTGCTGGACCAGCGCGGCCACCGCTGGCCGTCCACAGTGCCGCACCCGGTCTCGCAGTGGACCTTCGACACCGACGGCCGCGACCCTGTGGGCGGCATGCACCTGGACCTCGCCGGCAAAGCCAGGATCGCCAGTGGCCGTATCCAACCCATCGACAAGGAAGGCGTCCGTCTCTTCACCAGTAAACTCGCGCGCGACGTCAAAGAGAAAACGCTCGAGGCGTGGATCCACGTCGGCAAGACTCCTGAACTCGGCACCTCGGTCTTCTACATCCAGAACCAAAGCGGCTATCGCGGAGCCTCCCTCGACGGCATCCAATACACCGGAGCCAAGAAGAAGCGGCAGTGGGAAAACGAGAGCACCGCGCGATTCCGCAGCGACGAGGTGAACGGTCCTGAAGAGACCTCGCAGGCCGGCGACCGGCTGCAGATCGCGATCACGTATGCGGCCGATGGAACCATTCAGATCTACCGCAACGGGAAACCGTACGGATCGGCATACCGGCCTGATGTAGACGGCCCTTCCGGCGCGCTGCAGACCTACTTCGCAGCAGACGCGTTCGTGCAACTGACGCCGTCACGCTCGCTTGAACTCGATGAAGCCCGGCTCTATGCCGCGACGCTGACGCCGCAGCAGATCGCGGATTCTTACGCGGCCGGCGCGCCCAGCGTCACGCTCGAAGAATCGCTGGCCTCGATGTCCGAAACGGACCGCACGCGCGTCCGCGACCTCGATCAGGAACTCGTCTCGTTGCGCGCCAAACTCGCTGCACAGCCGAAGCCCGAGAAAGCCTTCGCGGCCGTGTCCGTGGACCCCGGCGTCACGCGTGTCCTGCACCGCGGCGATGTCGGATCTCCCAAGGATGTCGTCGCCCCTGCCGGGCTCTCCGCCATCCGCAGCCTGTCCCCGGACCTCGGCGTCAATCCCGACGCATCGGATCGGGAGCGCCGCCGCAAGATCGCGCAATGGATCGCGAACCCGGCCAATCCGCTGTTCGCGCGCGTGATCGTGAACCGTGTCTGGCACTATCACTTCGGCGCGGGCATCGTCGAGAGTCCCAACGATTTCGGATACAACGGCGGCAAACCCTCCCATCCCGAACTCCTGGACTATCTCGCGAACCAGCTCATCGAGAACAACTGGAGCCTTAAGAAGCTCCACAAGTCGATCCTGATGTCCGCGGCCTACCAGCAGTCGTCACGCTTCGACGCGCAGGCCGCAGCGAAGGATGCGGACAATCGCCTGTTGTGGCGCTACTCGTCCCGCCGCCTCGAAGGCGAGACGGTCCGCGACGCGATGCTCGCCGTGAGCGGTGCGCTGAACCCACAAATGGGAGGTCCCAGTTTCAAACCTTTCAACGCCACCACGCCCGGCGGATCCTACGTCAAATACGAACCCAAAGATTCCGACGATCCCGCACTGCAGCGCCGCACGGTGTATCGCATGAACATCAGCACCGGAGGCGAGCCGATGCTCGACGCGCTCGATTGTCCCGTGCCGTCCGTCAAAACGCCGAAGCGCGCGATCACCACCACACCGCTGCAGGCGCTCAGCCTCATGAACGGCGCGTTCGCAATCCGCATGTCGAAGGCGTTTGCGACACGGCTTCGCAAGGAAGCAAACGACACCGATGCGCAAATCGATCGGGCCTTCCATCTCGCGCTCGAACGCGCGCCGACAGATACCGAGAAGTCCCGAAGCCGCAGCCTCGTCCAACAGCAGCAACTCGAAACTCTGTGCTGGGGGTTATTCAATGCCACCGAATTCCTACAAGTCGAATAGCCACATCTCACGGCGCCGGTTCCTCGACAACGGATTCGGCTTTGGCTGGCTCGCGGCCTCGTGGCTGTTCTCGCAGAACCAGGGCATCGCAGGAAACCCGCACTTCACCCCAAAGGCCAAGCGAATCCTGCAGGTCTTCTGCGTCGGCGGCATGAGCCACATCGACACCTTCGACCACAAGCCCGAACTCGACGCGCGCAACGGCAAGCCCTTCGACATGCCGACCTTCTTCGGGCAGGCCGGCAATCTCTACGCGAGCCCGTGGAAGTTCCGCCAGCGCGGCCAGAGTGGACTCTGGGTCAGCGACCTGCTGCCCCACCTCGCCGAGCGCGCCGATCAACTCACCGTCATCCGCTCGATGGTCGCGAAAAGCGCGAACCACATGCCCGCCGTCGCGCAGATGAACACCGGATTCATCCTCTCCGGATTCCCCAGCATGGGCGCGTGGGTCACCTACGCGCTCGGCACGGAGAACCAGAATCTGCCGTCGTTCGTCGTGCTCCCGGATCATCGCAACTATCCGTGGGGCGGGACCCTGCAATGGTCGAACGGCTTCCTCCCCGCCGCGTATCAGGGCACCGTATTCCGTAGCGCCGGCGATCCTGTCCCCGATCTCTCCACGCCGCGCGACATCTCGAGTTCCTCGCGCAACGCCGGCATGCAATGGCTCGCGGACATGAACCGCGGCTATGCGGAATCGCACCCCGGCGACACAACCCTCGACGCCCGCCTCCGCAGTTACGAACTCGCCGCGCACATGCAACTGAGCGTTCCCGAAGCCACCGATCTCGCAGGCGAATCCGAGGCCACGCGCAAGCTGTACGGCCTCGATCAACCCGAAACCGGACCACTCGCCCGCCGCTGCATGCTCGCTCGCCGCCTGCTCGAACGTGGCGTCCGCTTCGTGCAGGTTTACCACGGCGCCTCCGGCAAAGACTGGGACGCCCACGGCGACCTGCAAGGCAACCACTCGAGCATGGCTCGTGAATACGATCAGCCCGTCGCCGCGTTGCTGAAAGACCTCGACGCCCGTGGACTCCTCAAAGACACGCTCGTCATGGGCGTCACCGAATTCGGGCGCACGCCGGTCGCGCAAGGCGCCGGCAAGAAGGGGCGCGATCATCATCCCAACTGCTTCACCTGCTGGCTCGCCGGCGCGGGCGTGCGTCCCGGGTTCGCCTACGGAGCCTCCGACGACCTCGGCTATCAACCCGCCGAGAATCCCGTTACGGTGTACGATTTCCACGCCACCGCGCTCCACCTGCTGGGGCTCAACCACGAGAAGCTGACCTTCTATCACAACGGCATCCGCCGCCGTCTCACCGATGTCCACGGGCACGTCGTGCAGCCCATCCTCAGTTGATCGAGAGGGCATAAGCTGGAACCATGCTTCGCCGGAACTTCCTTCTGAAAAGCCTGGCCGCCGCCAGCCTCCCCGTGATGCCCGCCGCCGCGCAGCAGGCCGCCGAACGCGCCACTCGCGGACTCCCGCCGCTCACCATCAAAGACGTCAAGGTCATCACCACCAGCGGAGGCCGCAACTATCGCTGGATCTTCCTCAAAGTCATCACCAGCGAACCCGGCCTCTACGGCATTGGCACGGCGAACAATTTCTTTCAGACGCACGCGGTCGTTGCCGCACTTGAGAAGCACCTGAAGCCGTGGCTGATCGGCAAGGATCCCGCACGCATCGAGGACCTCTGGCAGGCCGCCCACAACAAGACTTACTGGCGCAACGGCCCGGTCAACAACAACGTACTGGCCGCAATGGACATGGCGCTGTGGGACATCAAGGGCAAGCGCGCCAACATGCCCGTATACGAGTTGCTGGGGGGCAAAGCGCGCGACGCGGTCCCCTGCTACGACCACGCGTCAGGGCGCGATCAGGTGCAAGCCGTCGAGTCCGTGCAGAAGTCGCTCGCCGCGGGATACCGGCACGTACGCGTGCAGTTCGGCGGTTCCTACGGAGGAGGCGGATTTATCCCCGCGGGCCAGGTTTCGCGGCCTGAAAATGGCTACCAAGGCGCCGCGTTCGACGAGGACGTCTATGTACAAAGCGTGCCGAAAATGTTTGAGTACGTGCGCTCGAAAGTCGGCGACGAACCCAAGCTTTTGCACGATGTCCACTCGCATTTGAGCGGCATCAATGCGGTGGAGTTCTGCCGCCGCATGCAGCCGTATCACATGTTCTTCATTGAGGACGTGCTCGCGCCTGAGCAAATCGATTGGTACAGGCAGATCCGCAAGATCTGTTCTGTGCCGCAGGCCGTCGGCGAACTCTTCACGCATCCGTACGAATACTATCCGCTCGTCGCCGATCGCGCGATCGACTTCGTGCGCTGCCGAGTGTGCGCCATCGGAGGCATCACGCCCGCGAAAAAGCTGGCGAACATGTGCGAGTATTTCGGCGTACGCACGGCCTTCCAGGAAGGCGGCGAGAACGATCCGGTAAACCAGATGGCCGCCTATCACGTCGACATCTCGAGCCCGGCCTTCGGCATCCAGGAAGAGAACAACTTCCCTGCCCTCGCGCGCGAAATTTGTCAGGGAACCGCGGAAATCCGCCGCGGCTACTTGTACGGCAGCGGCCGCCCCGGCATCGGCGTGGACATCGACGAGGCGCTCGCCGCAAAACACCCGATCGGCGAGATTCCCAACGGCGGCGCGTATCCGACCGATCGCGCCGTCGATGGATCCGTGGTGCGTCCGTAGGAGTTAGCGGCTGCCGCCACTCGCCACGACGCCGCCCGAAGCAGCCTGGTCGCCCGAGGGCGGACGCACGCCGCTCGACTTCCACTCGCGCAGTTGCGAGAAGCCCTTCGCGATTTCATTCGGCAGGATCGTGCAATGGCCGTCGTGCTTGACGTACTGCTGCACGAAGAGATTCGACGATCCCGACTGATCGACCAGCGACTGATACGTGTTGGGGATCCAGGTCGGCACCAGCGGATCGTAGCTCGTGTGAATCGCGAGCATCGGCTTCGTGATGCGTCCGGTCGGCGAATACCAGGTGCGGACATAAGCCACCGCGCCAGGATCCGCGGCGTAGCGCTTCACGCCCGCGTTCACAGCGTTGTCGTCGGTCGTATGGTTGTAGATCACGTTGCGGTTGTCGAACGGATTGCCGCCGGCGCGTTCGCTGATCTCCTTCACGATGTAGGTGACGAACGCCAGCACGCTCGCGAGATCCTTGTTGCTCTTGTTGCCGTTTTGCGCCCGCAACACGGCTGCTTTCGCCTCATCCGACGCGAGCGCCGCCTCGACCTTCGCGATCACGTCGCGTCCGCCGGAGTAATCGCTCGGAACCTTCGTCGGCTCGGGAAGAACGCCCGGGAAATAGTAGTTAAAGAGAACCAGCCCGTCGAACGCGCCGCGAGCCATGAAGAACGCCGGCGCGGCAAGGGGACCGCACAACGGCATTCCGGCGTCGTACACCGTCGGATTCGTCTCCATGATCGTCATCGTGATGAACGCGCCCATCGAATGGCCCGTCAAATACGCTTCCTTCACAGGACCGTACTTCTTCAGGAAGTACCGGCGCAGGTTCTCGATATCCGTGACGGCTTCCTGGATCGCCCAGCCGCCGGCCGCATAGCCGGACTGCGCCACTGCGTATCCCTGGTCGAGAAACACGTTGATCATGGGATTCGGCTTGTCGTTGTAGGCAGCGGGCTTCGGATTGTAGCCATGTGCGTACATCACGAGTCCGCCATTCCACTTCTCGGGCACGTCAATGCGGAACTTCGCCCCATTGATCTCTCCGAGTTCGACCTTGTTTTGAGCAATAGCGAGCAGTGGGCACACCGCAACGAGGGCGGCCCACAACGCGAAGGATTTCATATTCGCGGATTCTAGCAGAGCGGTTCGTGGCGCGCCGCGAATTGCTTAGCGGAGGTCGCCATTCAACCGTGTGACCGCGCCCGGCTTGCCTCCTGCAAGCGAGATCTGCTTGCCCGCATACGCAACCGTCGCCGGCTTGCCGCGAAGCGACCGGATCTCGACCTGCGTCAGTTTGCCGTCGCGCCACGCGAGATCGACCACGAAACCGCCGCGAGCCCGCAGCCCTTTGACGGATCCTGTCTTCCAGACCGAGGGCAACGCGGGCAACAAATGCAGGTATCCCGCTTCGCCGCGCTGCACCGGCGTATTCGACAACGCGTTCGCCGCGGGATCGTGACTCTGCAGCAGCATCTCCGCGATGCCGGCCGTTGCGCCGAAGTTCCCGTCAATCTGGAACGGCGGATGCGCGTCGAACAGGTTCAGATAGAGACCGCCTCCCGCCGACATCGAGGACCGGTACTGCCCGCTGCCCACAGGCTTGAACAGGTTCGACAGCAGAGTCATCGCGTGATCGCCGTCGAGCAGGCGCGCCCACAAATTCACCTTCCAGCCCATCGACCATCCAGTCGCGCCGTCCCCTCGGAACTCGAGCGACTTCCGCACGGCGGCGAACAGATCCGGCGTACCCTTCGGCGTGATCTCGTCACCCGGATGCAGCGCCCACAAGTGCGAAACATGCCGGTGTTTGTTGTTCGGATCATCGACATCCTCGAGCCATTCCTGCAACTGCCCGTGCTTGCCGATCCGGTCCCGCGCGATCTTCGCGCGCATCGCCGTCAATTGCTGCCGCAAATCCGCATCCGTGTTCAGAATCTCGGACGCGGCGATCACGTTGCCGAACAGCGACCGGATGATCTGGTGATCCATCGACGGACCCATCACCAGTCCGCCCTGCTCCGGCGAATTGCTCGGACCCGAAATCAGCTGCCCGTCACCGCGATCCACCAGATAATCGGTGAAAAACAACGCGGCATCGCGCATGAGCGGATACGCAGTCGTGCGCAGAAACTCGCGGTCGCCCGTGAACAGGTATCGCTCCCAGAGATGCCGCATCAGCCAGGCGCCGCCCGTCGGCCAGATGCCATGGTTCGAATGATTGATCGGCGCCGTGCCACGCCACAAATCGAAGTTATGATGCAGCACCCAACCGCGAGCCGCGTAATGCTCCCGAGCGGTCTTGCGACCGGACTCTGCGACCTCCCCAAGCGCGGCAAATAGCGGATCCGCACATTCCGAAAGTCCCGTCGTCTCCGCGGGCCAGTAGTTCATCTCGGTGTTGATGTTGACCGTGTACTTGCTGTCCCATGGCGGATTATTGCGGTGATTCCAGATGCCCTGCAGGTTCGCCGGCTGACCGCCGCGCCGGCTGGACGCGATCATCAGGTAGCGGCCGTATTGGAAGACCAACGCCGCAAACGCCGCATCCGGATGCCGCAGCCGTTCATCTGTCGCAAGGTCAGCCGGCGCGGCTCCGAGATCCAGCGAAACCCGCCGGTACAACTGCTGGTGATCGGCAACGTGGGCCTTGCGAAGTTCCGTGTACGACTTACCATTCCGCAGCAGCAACTGCGTGACCCGCTCATGCGGATCCGCGCTGACATCGCGATAGTTCTTGAAGTTCGTTGCGCCCGCCAGGAGAACGGTCACGCTGGTCGCATTGGCGATGCGAATCCCGCCGCCCTCGGCCTGCACCGTACCCTTCTCCGCGATCACGCGCGCACCGGCTTCAAACCGGATCGCGCCATCCTTCACCTTGCCCGTCAACGTCAGCGACGAACCCTCGGCTTTCACCGCCGCCCCGTCATGCGCGCCCGTCATCGACACAGACACGCTGATCGATTCCGGCTTGCTGGCGGTGAGCCGCACGACGATGAGTCCCGCGGGATGGCTGGCGAAGAATTCCCGCTGATACGTGACCCCGTTGGACGCAGTAAATCGGACCGTCGAGACGGCGGAATCGAGACTCAGATCCCGGCGATACCCACTCACGCCGGTAGCGCCCGGCTGCTCGATCCATAGGTCGCCAAATGCCTGGTAGGCCTTCTGCCCGAGGGGGATGCTCATGAACTCGTCCATCGCCAGCTTCTCCGCCTCTTTCTGTTTGCCTTCACGCAGCAACCGCCGGATCTCCCCCAGATGCTTCGACGCGCCGGGATGCTGGTACTCATGCGGTTCGCCCGCCCACACCGTGCTCTCATTGAATTGGAGCCGCTCTTTCTCCGGGACCCCAAAGATCATCGCGCCCATGCGTCCGTTGCCGATGGGGAGCGCCTCATTCCATTCCGCGGCAGGCTGCTTGTACCAAAGCGTCTGATTCGGATCCTGCGACAGGAATGCAGCCAAAGCGGCAAGCGGGAGAAGCATCATCACGTTTGCAGCTTATCGCAAGCAGCGAACGGATGGGATAGAATCGCGCCTATGCCAGAGCAGCCGCAAGCAAACGATCCTATCGCCAAGTTCTACGGACAGGGAAAGCTCAAAATTGCGCTCCCACCGAAGTTCGAATCTCTGGAAGAAGAGCGCCTGCATCGCAAGCAACGCCTCGCCGGCGCCTTCCGGCTGTTCGGCCAATTCGGATTCAGCGAAGGAGTCGCCGGACACATCACCGCGCGCGACCCGATCCTGACCGATCACTTCTGGGTAAATCCGTTCGGGATGCACTTCAACCACATCCGCGTGTCGGACCTGCTGCTCTGCAACGATCGCGGCGATGTCGTCGAAGGCGAGTGGCACGTCAACCGCGCGGCCTTCGCAATTCACGCGGCGGTCCACGCAGCGAGGCCGGATGTGGTGGCGGCTGCCCACGCGCATTCCGTGTACGGCAAAAGCTGGTCGTCACTGGGGAGGCTGCTGGATCCGATCACCCAGGATGCCTGCGCCTTTTATAACGACCATGCGCTGTTCGACGACTACACCGGCGTCGTGCTCGATGTCGAGGAAGGACGCCGCATCGGCGAGGCGCTGGGATCCAATAAAGCAGTCATCCTACGCAACCACGGCCTCCTCACGGTCGGCAAGTCCGTCGACGAAGCGGCGTGGTGGTTCATTACGATGGAGCGATCGTGCCAGGCCCAGTTGATGGCGGAAGCCGCCGGCAAGCCGGTCCTGATCGACCCGGCCCAAGCCGCGCTCACGGCCAGCCAAGTGGGGACCTCCCAAGCCGGCTGGTTCAGTTTCCAGCCCCTTTGGGACTCCGTGATGCAGCGTCAAACCGATCTTCTAAAATGAGCGAATACGGCATGACCAACGGGACAGGATCTTCGATGAACTCCCTACAAAATATCTAAGGTGATTTAGCCCCCCTCTCACCCCCAGCATAGACTTGACTTCCCTGCCACCTCAGGATATGCTTACAAGGTACGCTGACTTCCAATGTGTCGCTCGAAGAGTGCGCATGGTCCCAGGCGAATAGACTCGGAGGTTGTACGGTGATTAAGAAAATTTTACTCTTGGCGGGCTTGATTCTTCCCGTATTCGGAGACACCATCCAGTTCAGCTGGAATGCAATTGGTAGCACTAGTTTGACTATGGCCGGTGCTTTAGGATCCCCGGCTACCGGCTTCGCTGGTGTCTCGAGCGTGCAGAACCTGGATAGTGGTTCTGTGCTCAACATCACGGGCGGTGTCTTTACCTTTACGACCGGTGGTCGCTTGACCACGCCCGGCACGAGCGGAAACACCCCGCTTGCCACCGGCGGCACTTGGACCATTACCGGCACCGCGAAGAACGGCCCGACCACGATCGCGACGGGCACTCTCGCCACTGGTATCTTCATCGGTTCGCCGCTCCTGCAGTTCGGGTCGGGCGTCAACACCCTGACCTCGGGGATCAACACGCTGACCGCGAATGCCGCACTGTTGGCTTACTTTGGCGTTCCGAATGTGATCCCGAACACGCTGACGATGAATCTCTCGCGCGGTGGCGCTTGGAATTCCGTGACCGGAGTGTATTCGAATCAGAATCGCGCTGGTGTGTTCACGAACGGAACCCTGGCCTTCAACGCTCGCGTCGAGCCGATCCCGGAACCGACCACCTTCGCGCTGATCGGCGGCAGTCTTGCCGGCTTGGCCCTGCTCCGCCGTCGCCGCTCGTAATCTAACTACAGAAGTCTTAGAATAAAGGACCCCGGAAGATCACTTCCGGGGTCCTTTTCATTTTTCGACCAGGGAGATTCCAGCAACTCCCGCGGCGCCTGCGGCCAAACAACCCGGGACCCGCTCCTCCGTAATCCCGCCAAGAGCCAAGACCCGAAACCCGGACCAACGTCCTACGATCTGCTGAAATCGGTCCAGCCCCAGCGGAACCAGTGGCGAGACCTTGGACAGCGGAGGGAACACCGGACCAAGCACTGCAAAACTAGCGCCTTCCGTCACTGCAGCGTCCAACTCCTCCTCGCTGTGACAGGAAACACCGATAAAATCTACCCCAAGCCGGCGGATCTCCGATGGAGCGATCGCGTTCGACGGCAGGTGAACCCCGTCCGCCCCAGCGGCTAGAGCGACATCGGCACGCTCGTTCACGAGCACCTGAATACCACGCGGCCGGGCAACCTCGATGACCCGCTCCACCAGTTCCAGTAACTGTCGCGGAGGCAAGTCCTTCTCTCGAATCTGGACCCAGTCCACCCCTTGCGATTCCCGGACTTGGCGGACGACATCCGGATAGCGCTTACGATCTGAAATGAGATATCGGATCAAGTTCTATTGTCGCAACTGTAAAGCATTCTAACCAAGGCAAGTTTCTGCTTGACTTCCACGCCCCCCGATTCGTATCCTTCAATAGAAGTAGTCCGATAGATACTCGGAGGAATACTGCGCTCATGCGTAAACTCGGACTGGCCTTGGCTCTTACCCTGATCTCAGCCTTCTCGGCCAGCGCGGATGTCATTAACGGATCGGTACAGGTAGTCGGTTTCGGCGCTGATCTTTTCGGTGGATCGGATTTGTCCGATGTGACCATCATCAGGCCGAGAGTGTTTTTGCAGAATCAGGTGCTGTCGGGAATCGGCCAAGGCGACATGGTATTCCCGGGAACCACAGGAACAGGTGGAGTCATCGACCTGACGGACGCCAACTCCATCAATGTCTTTGTGATCGACTTCGGCGTATACGGCAAGTTCACCGCGAACACAGGACAACTCGACTCCCGTTCCCCCAATGAGCTGAAGATGTTCTACACCGGCACCTATACTGGATTGGGGACATTCGCCGCCTCGCCCATGACGTTCCGTGTGAGCGTGGGCTACTCGGCGATCGCCAATTCAACCTCCTCATCCTCTTCCTACAACGGCGTGCTGGCGTCACCGGCTGTTCCCGAGCCTTCCACCTACGCCATGATCGGCCTCGCGTTGAGCGGACTCGCAGTCTTCCGCCGCCGCCGCGTCCGATAGCTGGACTTTCGTTCGCATACAGTTCCGGAGGCTGTGCTCACTGCTACGACACAGCCCCCGGGACGCGAACACATAGGCCTGCTAGTCCCGCCCCCCGTTCTTCACCCAATCCTCTGAAATCCTCGCGAATGTGACCCGCTCGACCGGGCTGGTGGCTCCACGCTCGTACAGAACGCCGATCCCACGCCCCCTGAGTGGGATCACTGTCGAATACGCCGCCGGACCCGCATGCAGCGTGCGCGCGTACGGCCACGTTCGCCCGTCGTCGTAACTCAGGCGCACCGTCAGATTCTCACGCCTCGATGGTGACGCCGCGTTGGTGAAGACGAGCACACCCTTGCGCAGCACTGCGATCCCGCCATTGCACGACGGATCCGGCAATGCGGTTTCCGGCGAAGCAGCATCGAAGGTGACACCGCCATCGCGCGAAATCGCAATCGCCCGGACCTTTCCACCCGCCACGCGCATATTCTGCAGCACCTTTCTGTCTGAAAGCTCGACAACCTTACTCTCGTCCGTCCCCGGCCCGATCGCAGGACCCACCTTCCACGTCTTCCCGCGATCATCGCTGTATGCATTGCGCGAAGTCGTCGGCCCATCCCGTCTCTCGCGAACCACCAGCGGCACGAGGAACCTTCCCGCACGAGTCGCAAAATGCGTGCCGGACGTCGCAAAGAGAGCCTGCCATGCCGGATCCTTGACCTGCGGCGTGAGGTCCACCGGAGTCGACCACGATTCGCCGTCATCGTCGCTGTGCATCGCGTGGAACTGCAGCGTCTCCGGACCCGTCACAGCACCCGGCTTCGCAGTCGGGAATCCGATGCCCGGCGCTCCGTACGCAAAAAAGCACCAGACCCGTCCCGTGCCAGGCTCCAGAAGCAGGGACGCATCGCCCGCGCCGCCCGAGGCAGGCTTGTACAGCGTCCGCACAGGACTCCAGGTGCGCCCGCCGTCGGAACTCCGCCGCATCACCAGAGACAATCTCCCCGGCAGATCGCTCGCGTTATCGTGACGCGCATCCGCGATCGCCAGCAGCGTACCCTTCCGTGTCTGGAGTAGAGCGGGGATCCGGTACGTGTGCACTCCCCTCTCGCCGGCCGCAAACAAATCCACTTGTTCGAGCGAGCCGCGCCGCACTCCGGCAAACGCCAGGGGAACCACCGCCAGAACCGAACGCCTCAGCATCATCACGCTTCGCATTACAATACATTACAACTTGAAGCTGAAGATTCCCGAAAACCTGCGTCCCCTGCGAGGACGCCTGATCGTATCCTGCCAGGCATGGGATGACGATCCGTTCCACGGCCCCGGCCTCATGCGCCGCTTCGCAGAAGCCGCAATCGAAGGCGGCGCCGCCGGCATCCGGGCCAACGGACCCGAAGATGTTCGCGACATCCGCGCCGCGCTCGGTCCGGCGATCCCGATTATCGCCATTCAAAAGCGGCAGATGCCGGACGGGCGCATCCTGATCACTCCAGCCTTCGAGGACGCGCAGGCTCTCGTCGAAGCCGGCGCCGACGCCGTCGCTCTGGACTGCACCAGCCGCGGCCAGCAACACGGAGCGCTCGAGCGCATCCGGCAGATCCGGCAGGAGTTGAACGTCCCCGTCGCCGCCGACATCGCCACCCTCGACGAAGCCCTTGCCGCCGCGGCCGCCGGAGCCTCCTTCGTCCTCAGCACCATGCGAGGGTACACAGACGAGACCGCCGGCATCCACACGTTCGATCCCGCGTTCATCGCGGAACTCGTCAGGAACCTTCCCGTCCCCGTGATCGCGGAGGGCCGCATCTGGACGCCTCGCGACGCCCAACGCGCACTCGATTCCGGAGCCTTCGCCGTCGTGGTTGGATCCGCCATCACGCGCCCTCGCGATATCACCCGGCTCTACGCAACGCGCCTCAAACCCTGGAGCGAACGCCACGCCTGCTACCTCGGCATTGACCTCGGAGGCACCAACGTCAAGTTCGGACTGGTCACGGGGGACGGCGCCGTCCGTCACGCAGGGGTGGATCAGACACCCGTACAAGAGGGGCGCGACGCGATCCTCAACCTCGTTTCCAGACTGGCGGTCCACATGGCCGCCGACGCAAGGGAGCAGCGCCTGCGGCCTCTCGCTGTCGGCGTATCGACCGCCGGCTGGCCGGATCCCGCGACAGGCCGAATCGCCTACGGCACCGCGAACCTCCCCGATTGGACCGGCGCCGATCTTGCCGGAGCCGTGCGCGACGCCGTCCCTAGCCTTCCTGTCTACCTCGAGAACGACGCCAATGCGCTCGCTGTCGGCGAACACTGCTTCGGAAACGCAAAGGGTGCGCAGAACTTCCTCTGCGTCACGCTGGGAACCGGGGTGGGCGCCGGGATCTATGCCAATGGCCAGTTGCTGCGTGGATCCCGCTTCCGGGCAGGCGCCCTGGGCCACATGATCGTGGAACCCGAAGGATTGCCCTGCACCTGCGGACGCAACGGCTGCCTCGAACCCTATGCAAACGCCGCGGCTCTCCTGCGGTACGCAGGCAAGGAAGAATATGGATCGGCGCGCCGGGTTCTCGGCGCCGCGAACGCAGGCGACACCAAGGCGCAGGAAGCCATTCACCGCCTCGCCGGCTATCTGGCGGGAGGCTTGGGTTGCATCTCGAGGCTGCTGGATCCGGAACTCGTCATTCTGTCCGGCGGCCTGGCGCAGGAGAATCCCTTCCTGCTGGATCGCTTGCAGCAGGCGCTGCCGCACATCCAGGTTCGCGCCTCGGGACTCGGCTATCACGGCGGCGTCTCCGGAGCCGCGGCGGTCGCTCGTTCCGGCCTCGCCGGCGAACTCTGACCGTCGATTGATTACTTGCGCCGGACGTCGATCCGCCGGTAAAGCAGCTTTCGATCGTCGAGCAGGAGCGTCCCGGTCATCGGCGTTCCGTCCTCATCAATCTGGAAGTCCCAGTCATTGGAACGCGAAATCGGCGCGACACAGTGAAGCGACCGGCGGGCCGCGGTCCAATCACAGGTGAGGGTTCCCATGAATTGTTTCTCTCCGCTGACGATCTTGTGCGCCCCGACGAGCACCTTTTCTTTCTCGCCTCGAGCGATCTCGTATACGACATGCTCGTTGTTGCAGGGGGAGTTCTTCACTGTGCAGATCGACTCGCCCTCCCACGTTCCGAGAGGGCCGCGCTCATCCGCCGCTGCGGCGGTTACCAACGCAAGCGCCAGCAATAAACTCTTCATGCTCACCTAATGCGGATTCTCCCGCAGGTCCGGCTCATGCGAATTGGCGACTAGACACAGAACCAGCGGCGCATCGCGTGGAATTCCTGGCGCCTCGCATGCTCAGGTGAATCCATCATGATGAACAGGCGTATCTTCTGTTCCCTGCCTCTCGCCGCGGCAGCCTCCGCGTGGGGAGACGCCGATCCCGGCGCGCCCAGAGCCGCCTTGGAGCGCTGGAAGGACCACCGCTTCGGCCTGTTCATCCACTGGGGACCGGTCAGCATTGTCGGCACGGAAATCGGCTGGTCGCGCGGAGGCGAGCGCCGCGGACGTCCCGAAACCAAAACCGGCGAAGTGCCCGTTGAAGTCTACGACAATCTCTACCGGATGTTCCGCCCGGTGAAGTTCGATCCGGACGCCTGGGTCCAACTGGCCAAAGATGCGGGCATGAAGTATCTCGTCTTCACCACCAAGCATCACGACGGCTTCTGCAACTTCGACTCGAAGCTGACGGACTACAAGATCACCAGCAGCAAGTGTCCCTACGGCAAGGATGTCGTGCGTCTGCTCTCGGACGCCTGCCGCCGCGGCGGCATCGACTGGGGCGTGTACTACTCGCAGCCCGACTGGCATCATCCGGATTACCGCAACGGCGCCGCCGCCCACGCGCGCTACATCGAGTACCTGCACGGCCAGGTCCGCGAACTCCTCACCAACTACGGGCCAACGCGCATGTGGTTCTTCGACGGACTCGGCGGCAAACCCGAAGACTGGGACGCGCCGCGTCTCATCCGCATGATGCGCGAACTGCAACCGGATCTCGTCATCAACAACCGCGCGGGTATCCCGGCCGACTACGACACGCCGGAACAGCGCATCGGCCTGTTCCAAAACACGCGCCCATGGGAAACCTGCGCCACCGTCGGAGCCCAGTGGGCCTACAAGCCGGACGACGCACTACGCAGCATCGAAGAATGTATCCGTGGACTCGTCTGCTGCGCCATCGGCGACGGGAACCTGCTGTTCAACGTCGGACCTCGTCCCGACGGCCTCATCGAAACCTCCCACGCTGCGCGGCTGCGCGAAATGGGCGCATTCCTGGGCAAGTATGGCGAAAGCATCTACGGGACCCGCGGAGGTCCCATCGTGGCGCCCGACGAAAAGAAGCGCCCCGCCAACGCAAAGGGATTCGCACTCGCTGAAGGCAACTGGTGGGGCGGCAGCACGCACCGTGGCAACACCGTGTACCTGCACATCCTGCGCTGGCCGGCGGACACCCTCGAACTCGCCCCGTTACGCCCGCGCATCCTGCAACACCGCGTTCTCACCGGCGGATCCGCGCAATTGCAGCAGTCCGCCTCCGGCATCCGCATCTCCGTGCCCGCATCGCAGCGAGACCCGATCGACACCATCGTCAAACTCGAACTCGACGGACCCGCTGCCTGACTACTTCGACGAGACGTCCAGATACTCGATCCAACTCGTCATCATCTCTTCTTCCGTACGGTCACCCCAGCGGATGACCTTCGCAGGATCCGGATTCGCCCGGTTGTTCGCGCTGTTGTCGTAATGGATCGTGACAATGAGACGGCTGCCCTTTTCGACCAGGAGAGGCTTTTCCAGGCGATAAGCAAGCTGCCAGTTGAAGTCGTATCGGGGGACCGCCAGCAGCGTTTCCCGCCGGCTGGAACCCGGACGAATCAGCTCATACGTCGCATCCTTGCCGCGATAATGCATGTGCGGCGTGAACGACAACAGATATTGATCCTTGTCGAACGTGTAACAGCGCCGGACCTCATGATGGGCCGCACCGGCAGGAATCTGCATGAAGAAGTTCCGCAGGTCCATCCGCCGCAACACCTTCGCCGGTGGAGTCCGCCCGCCGCCTGGCGCGAGATACAGCCCGATACTCGTGCGATCCGTCTGATTCTTCTTGGACGTCCGCGCATAGTGAATGACGAACTCGAGCTTCGCGCCCGGCGGAATCCACTTCGCCGTCCCTTCCGGAAAAATATCCGGCGCGCGCCCGGGCAAATACGATGCCAGCGCGCCTTCCTGCGAACCCGTCAAATAGGGCAGTCCCGTGGACACAGCGCTCGCATCACAGGCGTCATTCACCACCGGCGCGTCCTGGCGGATCCGCGTCAGCTTGCCTTCTTTGATCAGATACTTCGACAGCGTCGGCATGTTGGTGGTCGATGCGACCTCCATCTTCGCGAGGTCGTCGTCCACCAGCAACACGTGCGCGTGATGGACCACCTCACGGTTGCCCGGCCGGATCTCCGCCGCGCGGATCCACAAGCCTTCCTTGAGATTCGTCGGCACGGTGAAGTGCTCGTAAGCGTCATCCCCCTCGGGCGACACGCGGAAATCCTCGCCGATATCGATCACGATATCGGGCCCCTTGCCGCCGGCAAGCGCAGGCGTCTGCCAGCCTTCCACCGCGGCAAGCGTCACGCGCGGCAGATCCCGCGGATCCCCTTCCGGCGCGCCCGCATCCACCCAGGCCGTCACCGTCGCGATCTCCTGTTCGCTCAACCGTGGATCATTCGCAAAGTGACCGTAGCGTGGATCCGCAAACCACGGCGGCATGCGCCGCGTCGCCACCGACTCGCGAATCGACTTCGCCCACGGCCGCGCGGATTTGAAGTCCAACAGCGACATCGGAGCGATGTCCTTCGGCCGGTGACATGCCACGCAATGCTTATGGAAGATCGGCGCGACATCCTTACTGAAAGTCGGGGGACGCCGCTCCCCGGCGCCCAGGGCGCAGCCAAGCAGAGCGACCAGCATCATTCGCACAAGAGGCATCGCCATGATGAAGCAGAATATCACGGGCTTCTCCGCCGCACGCGACTTGTGACAATGGAGATATGCAGCCCATTCGCGCCTTCCTGCTTTGCGCTCTTGCTACCGCCAATCTACTCGCGGACAAGAGCGACGATATCAAGTCCACACGCAAACGCCTGCAGGAATCCGCCACCGTTTTCGGCGAGATCATGAAGTCCCCCGACAAGGGCATCCCGCGGGACCTGCTGGAGCGCGCTCATTGCGTCGTAGTGGTGCCGGGCTTGAAGAAAGGCGCCTTCATCATCGGGGCCAAGTACGGCAAAGGATTTATCTCGTGCCGCAAACTCCGCCAGGCTGGCTGGTCCGCACCGGGATCCGTGCGTGTCGAAGGCGGCAGTTTCGGCTTTCAGATCGGCGGATCCGAAACGGATGTCGTCCTGCTGGTGATGAACTCTCGTGGCGCGGATCGCCTGCTTGGCAGCCGCTTCACCCTCGGAGGAGAGGGTTCCGTAGCCGCCGGACCAGTGGGCCGAACCGCGGCCGCCGAGACCGACGCTCGCATGACCGCGGAAATTCTCTCGTGGTCGCGCGCGCGTGGAGTATTCGCGGGCATCTCGCTGCAGGGCGCGACGCTGCGTGAAGATCTGGATGATAACTCCGCGATGTACGGATCGAGGCTGTCGAACCGCGAGATCGTAGAAAAGCGGAGAGCGGCTCCGGCCGGGGCCGCCCCGCTACTCCGCCTTCTCAACAAATACTCGCCCCGCGAGTTGAAGTAGGCCGGAGCTAATCCTTCTCGCAGTAGGCACAAATCAAGCCGCCCACAAAGCCGGCGGCGAATCCAGCAATCCATCCAACCAACACAATCAGGGCCTCGGCGACAAGCGTCGGGGCCTCTCGTCCCCAGAACAAATAAGCAACAGCGGCGGTGATTGGCGCAATCAGAAAGCCCGTTACGATTCCTTCCGGAACGCAAGCGTACAGGACTCTCGAAAACTCTCCGGCTTCGTCTTTGCGGTAGCCGTGCCGGGCGTCGTGGGCCAGGTCGTATTTTGCTGAGATCATGGGTCCGTCTCCTCGCTCATCTAATATGCAGTTCTCATGCCGTTACTGAAAACAAAGGACCATCGCGTTGGAACCGGAAAGAATTACTGAACTGCCGGGAAGGCCTGTCGGGATTCTGCGCACACAACCATCGCCGAAGGCGCCACAATAGGGGCAAACATGCTCACCGCATCGCAGGTCACTCATGCGCCTCAGCGCTGGCGCGCCGCCGGAGCCATGAATTTTCCCGATTTCTGGGCGACATGCACCAGGCACCGCGAAGCGAATCATCCGATCTCGATCGAAGTCTTCATCGCCTTGTGTTGGGAGGAAACCTTCTGCAGCAACATGGCGCAGGGCGGCAAACCGATCGCGCTCGGCCCCGGCCAATTACAGGTCTCGGAAGACGAGAAGGTTTACTACTTCGCCGGTCTCGACATCGTGGATCAAAAGACGCCGCGTGAAAACTTTCTCGGCACGCGTTGGGACACGTCGTTGACAACCTGGGCGGTCGGCAAGGACTTGAAGGTCAGCCTCAGGAGCGCATCGATCCTGCCGGCGTCTCTCGGCCTGAAGCCTATGACCAAGGATGACGTACTCGGCAATAACGACTTCGCCATCAAGATGCACTGGCGCTATTTCGATTGGCTTCGGAATGGCAACGGACGGAACCAGGCGCCTATCAGTTCCGCCAACGGCCTGCTGGATGCACAGACCGGAGGAAACAAGACCGCCAACCAGGCGTTTCTGGACGGCGGCAGCGCCATCCGAGAGGCGATGAACCGGAACCTGCCGTTTACTGAAATCCTCAGCATGAACGACAAAGATCGCAAAGAGTACATCCAAAAGCGCCGCGCTGATATGGCTGCCGGGATCCAGGCCGGAGGCATCGCATTCCGCGGCAAGAGCGCGGCAGCCGGCGTCAAATTCTTCCCTCAGTTCTGGGAGTTCTTCCTCCCGGACGAATATTTCACCGAATACGGCCGGCCGCAGTAGCGGCGGCAGAGCCGGAGCCAAGCGTCACGGGCCGCCCCGGCTCCAGCCATTGGACGCGTCCGCTGGCTAGCCCCGCCGTGGCAAATACCTTCTCGAGCGCCGCGCGACCTTCACTGAAGTGCGCCCATCCCTCGAAGTGCAGCGGGACCAGCGTCGCGTGCGGAAAGGCCTTCGCCGCTTCCACAGCCTCGGCGCCGGTCATCGTCAGATGCGAAGGTCTTGCCACCGGCACATGCGCCGCGCCGAGGTTCAGCATCGCGACCTTTACCGGAAATCGTTTTGCGACTTTGGCAACACCCTCGTACCACACCGTGTCGCCGGAAAAGTAGACGCACGTCTCGGGATCATCGGTAAAAAACAAAACGAATCCAACCACCGGTCCGCGATCTCCATCTGCCGGACCATGCCGCCCCGGCGCCGCCACCACCCGCAGCGTCCGCCCGGATGGCGCCGGCAAATCGATCGTCTCCCAGGGCTTCAAGCCCACTACATTCGGAGCTGCCAGCCGCCCCGCGCCGTCCACGGTAGTCAGAACCTTCGCGGCTTGAGGCAGCAACGCCCGTCCCGCGTGATCCAGGTTGTCGAAGTGATGGTCGTGACTCAACAAAACATAATCGAATGTGCCGACCTGCGCCGGCGTCAGCGCGGGACCCGCAATTTTGCGCAGCGTCACCGGCCCGGTCGTGTATTCGCCGCCGGGTGGGTCAAACGTCGGATCCGTCAATAACCGGATTCCTCCAAATTCAAGCAAGGCGGTTGGACCGCCAATCAAAGTAAGTGTCAGTGTTGCGGAAAGATGCATATCCGTTGGATTCGCCAGCGCTTTGCAGTGATTCGCCGCGAAGGCCATGGTAAGACAGCCTACGCCCTTCCTGTATAATTGCCACTACATCCCATGAAGCATCTTTTGACGCTACTGGCAGTCTGTGCCGCGCTGTCGGCGCAGACCTTCACGAGTACGGTCACGGGTATCGTCGCCGATTCCGGCGGGGCGCTCGTCCCCGCAGCCAAGGTTACAATTACCAACGAATCAACCAAAGAAACCCGCGTTGTCGAGTCCAATAACTCGGGCCGCTACACCTTCTCCCAACTCCTTCCCGGCAAGTACAGTCTGAAAGTCAGCAAGACCGGCTTCCGCGAAAACGTCGTCAAGGACATCGAACTGCTGCCCAGCCAGACGCTCGAGGTCAACGCGAATCTTGCGGTCGGCCAGGTATCCGAAACTGTCGAAGTCACCGCGGAAACCGGCGGCGTCGACACGCAAACCGCAAACCAGATCGCCACGCTGTCACAACAGACAGTCGCGGAACTCCCCGCGGTCGCGCGCAATCCGCTGGTCTTCTTTCACACCCAGGCAGGCGTCGTCGCCGCACGCACCGGCATCTCCGGATCCACCACCGAACAAAATCAGAACCGTTTCTCGGTAAACGGCGGACGCGGCCAATCGGTCGGGGTCCTCGTCGACGGACTCAACATCGCCGGCGGTGACTGGGGCGGCGCGATCGCCATCCCGAGCGTCGACACCGTGGCGGAATTCCAGATGATCCGCAACGCCTATGACGCGCGCTTCGGACGCACCGCCGGCGGCGTCATCAACATCACCACCAAGGGCGGCAGCCAGGAATTCCACGGCGGCGCGTGGGAATACCTCCGCAACTCCGCGCTCGACGCCAACAGCTTCTTCAACAATCGCAACGGCGTCAAGAAATTCCCCTTCCGCCGCAACACCTACGGCGGCAACTTCGGCGGCCCGATCTGGAAGGCGAAGAAGATCTACGGATTCTTCAACGCGGACTACCTGCGCGAAGCCTCGCCCGCCACTCGCGTCACCACGCTGCCGACAGTCGCCGAACGCCAGGGCAACTTCAACCAGACGCTCAACGCCGACGGATCCAAGGTCAACATCTACGATCCGCTGACCACCATCGCCGATCCTGCGAATCCGGGCAAGTTCATCCGCAGCCCCTTTGCCGGGAACGTCATCCCGACCTCGCGTCTCGATCCCGTCGCGTTGGCGGTTCTGAAGCTTCTTCCGGATCCAACGGGAGTGGGCCGCACGCCCGCGCAACTCGACAACTTCGTCGCAGGCGGCCTCCGCAGCAAGTTCGACAGTGACCGTTACGACGGACGCGTGGACTGGGTCAGTTCCGAAAAGCACAGCCTCTTCGGACGCTTCACCAAGTCGCCGCAGCTGAGCACGCCGGCGCTCGTGTTCCCCGCTGCGGTCGAAAACAGCCGCATCGGATCCACGCCGCGCTGGACCACTTCGCTGGGCAACACCTTCATCCTCAACCCGACCACAGTAGTCAACGTAATTGTCGGAGCGGGCAAGTTCACGGAGTTCGTCTACCCGCTCGCCTATCCGACGGACATTACGACGCTCGGCTTCCCGGCTTCGTTCGCATCGCAAATCGACGTGCCGCAGACTCCCGGCTTCGGACTTTCCGGATACTACGTGCCCGGCAGCGCAAACTATTCACGAGCCACCCGCGCTTCGTTGAGCTGGGGCGTGCACGCGTCGAAGCAGTTCAACAGCCACTCGCTGAAGTTCGGCATCTATGAGGAGAAGTTCTTCCTCGGCCTCACCGAAACGACATCGGCGAACTTCAACTTCGATCGCTTCTTCACCGCGGGACCTGATCCTGACCTTCGCGGCAACATCCCCTCAGGCAACACCATCGCGTCCTTCCTGCTGGGAACCGGATCCGGCGGTAACGCGCCGCGCAACGTCCGGCCCACCTCGACGCACGCGCACTGGAGCACCTATATCCACGACACCTGGAACGTGAACCGCCGCCTGACCGTCAACATCGGACTTCGCTGGGAACTGCAGCGCGCCCGCACCGAGCGCTACAACCAGCTCAACTACTTCGATTTCAATGTCGCGAGTCCGCTGGCCGGCGCCACCAGGATCTCCGGTCTCAAGGGTGGACTCGTCTGGGTGGACGGCAGCAACCGTTACCAGTGGGACGCGCCCAAGACCGACTTCGCGCCTCGCGTCGGACTCGCTTACAAGATCACCAACAAGATCGTGTGGCGCGGTGGCTACGGCATCTACTTCGCGCCGACCGTCAACGTCCAACCGGTCGGCAACGACGGCTATTCGCTCGACAACTCGTGGGAAAACTCACTGGACAACGGGCGTACGCCGCGCAACTACCTGCGGAACCCGTTCCCCGGCGGCCTCGCCGTGGCAACCGGACGCGACGCCGGACTCAACACCGCGATCGGCTTCAACATCCGCACCTTCCAGCGGAACCGCCCCACGCCGTACATGCAGCAGTTCTCGACGGACATCCAGTTCGAACTGTTCAACGGCTGGTTGATCGAAGCCGGCTATGCCGGCAGCCAGGGCCGCAAACTCTCCTTCGGCTACAACGGCTATTCGGCCGGCATGAACATCAACCAACTCCCGGATAGCGCGTTGTCGCTCGGCAACTCGCTCAACGACCAGGTGGACAATCCGTTCTTCGGCATCATCAAGTCCGGACCTCTGGCCAGCGCGCGAATCCTGCGCCGGCAACTGCTGCGGCCTTATCCGCAGTTCCAGAACATCAGCATCCTCGACATGCCCGGCGCCTCGTCGAGCTTCAACGCCTTCCTGCTGCGGCTCAACAAACGCTTCGGCAACGGCATGACGATCATGGCGTCCTACCAGCATTCCAAGGCTTACGACAATTCGTCGGAGAACCAGGGCTGGGAAGTGAACGACCGCATCCGCAACGTCAACAACTTCGCCGCCGAACGCAGCGTCAGTTCGCACGACGTTCCGAACAGCTGGGCGCTGACCTATGTCTACGAACTCCCGGTCGGCCGCGGCAAGAAGTACGGCGCCTCGATGCACAAGGCTGTCGACGCCGTTGTCGGAGGCTGGCAGATGAGCGCCATCTGGAAGATTGACAGCGGACTTCCGCTGATCTTCTCGGCCCCGAACAATCTGTTCAACTACTCCGAGTGGCAGCAGCCGAGCATCAAGTCCGGCGCGAACCTCAACGACGGCACGCGGACCATCGACCGCTGGTTCAACACAGCGGCCTTCGAGCAGCCTGCGCCGTTCACCTACGGCAACGCCCCTCGCTTCATCGACGAGATCCGCTATTCGCGAACCAACAACTGGGATATGTCGCTCGCCAAGAACTTCAAGATCCTCGAGCGGCTGAAACTGCAGTTCCGCGCCGAAATGTATAACGCGCTCAACCGCGTGCAGTTCGGACGCGCGGATACAGGCTTCGGCGGAACCAACTTCGGACGTGTCACCGGGACAGCGCCCGGCAACGGTCCGCGAACCATACAAATGGCGTTGCGATTGTCGTTCTGACAAGCGCAGCGCAGCATTCGGGAATGACAGGCGGGGAGGGCAACCTCCCCGCTTTTCCTTTCGATGCTCTAGCCCTCGACGGCAGCGTCCGAAAGGAAGATCTTCTCCACGGTCTTCCCCCCGGCCTCGCTCGAGAGGCGCAGTACACAGATGTTCGAAGGCGCCTCGCGCGTGGCAATCCGGACCAGCGCGTCGAACATCAGGAAGATGGTGCTGGTCCCCACGCCGCCCTTGTTCGAAACCTGATCGAACGCATCATAACGGTTCATCGCTTCACCGAATCGTCCGAGTCTCTTCTCGAACGTCCTCGGATCGACCGGTTGCGCCGCCCGCAAGATCTCTACCAGATCACGGGCCGCCTGTACCATCGACTCCTCGATCCGGTACAACGTATCGACGGTCTGGATTTCCGAACGGTTGAGCGTCACCTTGGCCGGCGCGTGGAATCCCGCCGGAACCTGCACCCTCACGCTGAGGCTGGAATGATTCTGGAAGTTCCCGCCCTCCCGGCGGTAGAACTCGAACAGGCTCGGCGAAGCGTAAGCGAACGCGATGTCGTGCAGATCGTCGTTCTTGAGGTAGTTCGCGAGAAGGTTGAGACGCATCCAGGCGCGAATCTCCGTCTCGGCAGTCACCCATTCTACCGGCGAGAGGTCCTGCAGCCGAAGCAGTGCATCGAGAGCCTTCTTTCCGAAGCGGACATCGTAGCTGGCGGTCATCCTGCCGAAGTTCCCCGCCGCGTTCCGGGGCAGCAGCGGCGTGAGTTCCGCGAGATTCGCGCCCTTCGCGTCCAGTCCGAGTTCCCGTGCGAACGCCAGATAATCCTGCAACTCCGATAGCGATGTGTCCGCGTCGGCGAACTGCAGTTGATACCGGGCCGTCAGCGATTGGAGAGTCTCGATCAGGAACGCCGTATTCGACGAGGGGGCGCGAACCACCTTCGCGGATTCTCCCAACGCGCGCAACAGGAAATTGACGTGCATCTCCTCGCCGCGCCGCTGCCGCTTGCGCATCTTGTCGATCTCGAGCGTCGCCGTGCTGTCGATCATCAACCCGTGCTCAGTCGGCTTCAACCGTTGCTCGACCTCCGTAATCACGCGGTCGAACCCTTCGTATTGATAGTTGAGATGCCAGCCCGTGATCTGGACTTTGAATGCGCTCTCCCTGCGAGTGCGATGCGTCAACACGCCTTCACGCAACGTCACGATCTCCGGATCCGCCGTCGCCAACGCCGCAACAAAATCGCCGCGCCCGGCTGACCGCAGCAACTCGATCCCACGCGGGGTCCCCGCGTTGATGCGGACATCGATCAACGAGTCGCTCTCGACAGCGCGGCTGTATTCGGCATGCAGCGCCAGCTTCCACGACTGGTTCGCGACCTCCCGGAACGATTCGAACAACTTGTTCTTGAACTTGTCGAGATTCGCGAGCACCGCGTGGACCTCGTCCAGCGCGTTCTTCAAGTTCGTGGACGAGTCGAGTGTCCGCCCCACCAGCCGCGTCACGAACTCCCCGACTTTCTCGTTGGCAATCGCCTCCAGGTCCTCGACCGAACGGATCTTTGCGATTTCACGAACGAACTGCGGCAATGCGAATTGATCCTGCGCCAGCGCCACGACCTTGCGAATCTCGGCATGCGCCAGCGATGGATCGTCGATCAGATCCAGCGCCTTTTCCGCTCGCTGCTTCACGTCAATGAGTTCCCCTTGCAGGAAACGCAGAGGATCTCCGTCGGTCAACTGCGAGAGGATCCCCCAGTGTTCCGGGTCGAGATCCTTGCCCAGACTCTCGACCGGACCTTCGGTGATCTTCCGAAGGAACGTCCGCAGGAAATCCAGGCGACGGAAGTAGCGGTCGAACAGCGCCACTGCGTGGTCACCAAGCGCTTCCTGACTCGCAACGATCTTCTGTACCCGCGCCCGGAACCTCTCGAAATCAGCCGCGTCGATCCGGCCGAACGCTTTGCCGATGAATTCTCCGATGAACCGTTTCGCCAAACCATCGATCTGCGCTTCGAGTTTCGAGAGTTCCGAGAACTCCAAAGCTCTCTGGAATACGTTGAGGAAGTTCCGGGCGTTGACGCCTAATACCGCGCCGAGGAACTCGTCCGCGCTACCGGGCAGCGGCGTAAGTCCATTCGCGGCGCCAACCGTCACATCCGCGGCTACTCCGATGGACCCCGCGTGATGCCGCGTCACCCGCACGCGAACCCAATCCGGGCGCTCCTCGTCCGCCGTCATCAGGATCGCGAACCGGCCCGCGATCCCAGCCTGCAGCCCGATCCTGCCCAACACGCTGAAGTCGTATTTTTCGGACAATGCGAGACTGCCGAGCGAAATCGACTTCGTGCCCTGCAACCGGTATCCCGACGAAACCTCGGCGGACAGATTCAGGTATCCGCCATAGCGCAGCGAAATCGCTTCGCCGGCATCCAGCGCCCGGTCGACTTGATCGGGCAATCGCGCGTTTTCGAAGAACGCGGCGAGCACTTTGCCAGCCGCGTCACTCTTGCGGAAAGCGCGCAGATACGTGTACCCGCCGTCCGCTCCGGCGTCGATCTCCACTGAAGCGTTCAAAGCCGAAAAAGCAAATGTCCCCGCGGCGTCCACAGAGGCCGCGGCGCCGAGGTCCAAGCCCAGCACGACGTCGTTCGAATGTTTTCCGTTTGCGAAATAATCCGCCAGCCCGTTGTTTTCGAGCAGCGTCAAAGCGCCGGCTCCTGTCGACGCAAAGACCGGCGTGAGTTTCGCTTGCGCCGCCGCGGATACGCCGATTTTGACGCTGTGATCCGACCCGAGCCGGATCTTGTGTTCGCCTCCGGCGTCGAAGCCGACCGTAAGCAATGCGTCTCCGTCTTCCGGAATCGGAAGGTCCGGCGCCGGCGCACTCGCCCGGACGCTCAGCTTCCCCGCTCCATCCAATAGAAAAGGTATTTCCTTGCGTGTGAAATCAAGAGTAAACATTGTCAATCCCCTGCAATTATTTCCGGCAACGAGAAGTATACTTGAGAGACATTCATGGCGGCCCAACGCACGCTGACGCTCTTTCTTCTGGCGATGTCGCTCTATGCGCAAACCGCCCGGGACCTTCGAGTGCGACGCGTCGCACCGCCCCTGCCAGACAAGCGCGCCCGTTGGGCCGTGGTCGTCGGCGTTTCTTCTTACAAGTACGCTCCTCCCCAAGCGCAGTTGAAATTCGCGCATCGCGACGCGCAGGAATTCGCTGCATTGTTACGATCTCCAGAGGGCGGAGCCTTTCCGCCCACCAATATCCGGCTCCTGACCGACAACGACGCCACCGTCGGTAATATTCGAGCAGCGCTGCATTCCTGGTTGCCGCGCTCCGCCGGGCCCAACGATATCGTCTACATCTTCTTCGCCGGACACGCCGTCACCGCGGAGCGCAACGAAAGCTACTTCGTCGCGCACGATTCGGATCCTCAAAATCTCCACGCCACCGGGATCCCGTTCAAAGAAGTCAACAACGCACTCACCACGCAGATGCACGCGGCCAGCGTGGTCCTCTTCGCGGACGCCTGCCACGCCGGCGGCATTGGCTGGACCGCGGATCCTTCCGCCGCCCCCACCGCGGCACAGCAATCTCTCGAAGCCCTCGGCGCCAGCGACCGGTCGTTCCTGAAACTCCTCGCATCGAAACCCAGCGAGCAGTCCTTCGAGGATGCCCGTTGGGGCGGCGGCCACGGCGTGTTCACCTATTCAGTCCTCACTGCCCTGCGCGGCGAAGCCGATCGCGACCGCGACGGTTTCGTGCGCGTCTCCGAGTTGATCGACTATGTGTCGACCTCGGTCCCGAAGCAGACGGGCGCAAAACAGAATCCTCGCATCGCCGGCAACTTCGACGCCGCGATGGCTGTGGCATCCGTACCAGTCGACACCCGCTTGCAGCAACCGGCCACCCTCGCGACCTTGCGCCTTACCGGCCCGCCTGACACCGCCGTTTACGTCGACCGCGAGTTCCGCGGACGCATCCGTTCCACCGGCGACCTCCTGATCGAGACCGAAGCCGGATCCCGGGCACTTTCGTTCGATCTCCCCGGCAACGCCCAACCGCTGGACCAGTCCGTCACCGTCAAGGCCGGGTCCAACACATTGGACCTCCAGCAATCCCCCGAATTCGCGCTGCTCCGCCTCCGCGCCAGCATCCGCGCCGGCAACATCCTCGACAAAGGCGGCGCCTGGGAACAATACCGCGCCGGCTTCACCCAATCCGCCGAAGCCACCGCGCTGATCATGGGCGCCTTGGAAGACACCGGCATGGAATGCGTCTCGGACTACGTGCAATCCACCACCAACGCCTTGAAGCGTCCGATGTTCCTGCGCTCCGCCGAGGCCTTCAAGCTCCTCGAAACCCTGCGCCCGGGCGACGCTTCGCTGCAAGCGAAATCGCTCTTCTGCCAGGCGCGCGCCCACATCGCAGGCAATGAGTTCGAACCCGCCATCGCGGCACTCAACCGCTCTCTCGCCATCGAACCCGAGTTCGCCTGCGCCTACAACGCACTGGGCGTCGCCCTGGGACGTCTGAGCCGCAACGACGAGTCCCGACGCGCGTTCGAAACCGCCGCGAAACTCACGCCGGAATGGGCGCTGCCGCCCCTCGAAATCGCCCGTCAACTGATCGCCGCCGGGGACCTCCGCAGCGCCGTCCCTCACCTCGAGAAGGCTGCGAAATTGAACCCGAAGGCTATCGGCATCCTGTGGACACTAGCGCGCGCCCATCGACTCCTCGGCAATGCGCAGGACTTCGTCCGTGCCGCCAACGCCACTGTCGCCCTCGACCGCAATTACGCGCCGATTTACCCGGAAATCGGGCAGTTTTATGAAAGCGCCGGCGATCCGGCTAAAGCCGCGCAGGCTTACGACAGCTACCTGCTGCTCGCGCCGAACTTCACGGACAGCACCGAGGTTCGCAAGCGCGTACAAGCGATCCGGTCTCCCGCACCACCACCCCAGACACAGCCTCGCAAGCCTCCGACTCTCCGTCGCGAGGGCGACAAAAAACAGTAACCAAACATTCACAAGACACTGAAAACGTGATACTTTCAGGGCATACACTCCTTGCTTCAGAGGAGCAGTAAAGCCCTCCATGAAACTGCAATTTCAGTCCTTCTTCCTATTCCTTTTGCTTGCGTCGTCCCTGTCGGCGCAAACCACGTTGGGAACCATCACGGGACGCGTCTCGGATCCCAGCGGATCCTCCGTTGCCGGCGCCAAGGTCAGCGCCACCAACACCGGCACCAACATCACGTATCGCACCACGTCGACCGATGCCGGCGTCTACGTGCTGCCTCAACTCTCCCTCGGCAAGTATGAACTCTCGATCGAAGCCAGCGGCTTCCGCAAGTTCGTCGCCACGGGCATCGAGTTGAACGTCGCCTCCACCGTGACCCTCAACGCGGACCTGCAGGTTGGCGTCGTCGAACAAGCCGTCGAAGTCACCGCCGATGTCGCCGGACTCCAGACCGCAACATCCGACCTCGGCACGGTCATCTCGCGCCAGAAACTCGTGGACCTGCCGTTGTTCGTCGGCGGCAACATCCGCAACCTCGAGCAGTTCATCTTCCTCGCGCCGGGCGTCACCGGCAACACCAACGACACGCAGATTTCCGGGTCGCCCAACCGCGCCAAGGAAGTCCTCGTCGACGGCGTCGCTTCCACCGGCATCGAAAGCGGCGGCATCATCGCCGGCAACGGCCGTCCGTCGGTCGAGACCATCGGCGAATTCAAGCTCGTCCGCGCCAACTTCAACGCTGAATACGGCCGCACTGGCGGCGGCGTCCAGATCTTCACCACCAAGAGCGGGACCAACGAATATCACGGTTCCCTGTTCAACTACTTCCGCAACGACAAACTCGACGCCCGCGGCTTCTACCAGCGCGTTCGCCAGATCAATCGCCAGAACGAATTCGGCGTCGTCATCGGCGGACCCGTCCGCATCCCCGGACTCTACAACGGCAAGAACAAAACCTTCTTTAACGCCGTCTACAGCGGCTACCGCTATCGGGAAGGCTCGCCGAACACGCTGCAGAGCCTGATCCCGCTGGATTTCCGCCAGGGCGATTTCTCGCGCGTCGCGCAGGTCGTCTACGATCCTTCGACCAACCGCACGGGAGCCAACGGCGGCATCGTCCGCGATCCCTTCCCCGGCAATCGCATCCCCACCAGCCGGTTCTCGAACGTGTCGAAGAACATCCTGCCGGTGTTGCCGAACCCGGACAATAGCGCCCTCTTCAACAACTTCCTCAGCATCGGCCGCGGCGCCACGGACTCCAACCAGTTCGACCTCAAGATCGACCACAACTTCACCGATCGCAGCCGTCTGAGCGGTTTCTATTACGACGACAAGCACGAGCAGTTGCAGCCGGAACTCGTTCCCGGTCCGACGACGCCGAACCGCAGCGTCACCAGCCGCAACCACTGGGCGCGCCTCAACTACGACCACACGATTTCGCCGACCATGTTGAGCAACACGATCCTCGGCTACACGCGTACGGCTGTGCGCACCGCGCCGTACTCGCTCGACCAGGGTTGGCCCACCAAGCTTGGACTCACCGGCGTCAACACCGGCGTCGACAACACCTTCCCCTGTATCGAATTCATCTCCGCCGGCTACTCGCGCCTCGGCGACCAGAACTGCAACGCCCGCGTCTTCCAGACCAACAACGCGTTCCAGTTCGGCAGCAGCTTCACCTGGATCCGCGGCAGCCACAGTCTCAAATTCGGCGGCGACATCCGCTGGATGGAAACCAACGGCATCGACCCCTGGCGCACCATGGGCTGGTTCCAGTTCAACGCTCTTGAAACCGGCCTGCCCGGCACGGGCAACACCGGCAACGCGATCGCCAGCTTCATGCTCGGCAACGTCAATCGCGGCCAGTTGCAGGTGTTCAGCTACTTTCCGCGCAACCGCTATCAATATTGGGCCGGCTACGCGCAGGACGACTGGAAGATCAGCCGCAAGCTGACCCTCAACTACGGCCTCCGCTACGACGTCTTCATCCCGCGCTATGAGCGGCGCAACAACCTCTCGACCTTCGACCTGCAACTGCCGAACCCCGCTGCCGGGAACCTGCCGGGCGCGATGGTCTTCCTCGGCGACGGCCCGGGCCGCAGCGGTTTGAACCGTCTCGCAGACATTTACTGGGGCAATTTCGGACCCCGCCTCGGCCTCGCCTATCAGGCGATGAAGAAGACCGTGGTCCGCGCGGGCTATGGCATTTACTACGCGCAGGGCAACGCCAACGCCGGCCTGCGCGACTCACTGCAGTCGAGCGTCGGTTACGTGGCGCAGCCCGTGTTCCAATCGCAGGACGCCGGCGCCACGCCGGGCTTCAACTGGGATGGCGGCTTCCCGCAGAACTTCCCCAAGCCTCCGTTCATCAACCCCGCGGCGGGTAACGGTTCGGACGTGCGCATGATGCTGCGCAGCGACGGCAAGGCGCCGTACTTCCAGAACTGGTCGTTCACCATCGAGCACGAGATCGTGCCGCGCATGAACCTCGAAGTGACCTACCTCGGCACCAAGGGTACGCGCCTCGGCAACGGACTCGTGCACTGGAACGAACTGAATCCCGATTACCTCCGCCTCGGCTCGCTCCTCACCCAATCGGTGACCTCGCCGGCTGCCGTCGCAGCGGGCATCAAGGTCCCGTACGCAGGTTTCACGGGTTCGGTTGCGCAGGCGCTCCGGCCGTTCCCGCAGATGCAGGCCGTTTGGAACCGTTCCAACCCGGCCGGCAGTTCGACGTACAACGCGCTGCAGACGCAGTTGAGCGTCCGCAACTGGAAGGGATTCGACGTGCAGATGGCATACACCTTCGCCAAGACGCTATCGGATTCCGACGTCCTCGCGGGCGGCGGACCCACCGGCCAGACGACCTACAACCGCCGCCTGGAGAAGGCGATCGCGACCACCGACATCCCGCATGTCTTCGCGCTCAGCTACAGCTATGAACTGCCGTTCGGACCCGGCAAAGCCCTGCTGAACGGCAAGGGCGCGAGCCGCTACATCGTGGGAGGCTGGGTGCTGACCGGCATCCACCAGTACTCGACCGGCACACCGATCACGCTGTCGGCGAACAACACGCTACCGTTGTTCAACCAGGTGCTGCGGCCGACCGTGATCAGTGGCGTCACGCGTCAGGTGTCGAACGCCGACTTCGACCCCAACCGCGACTTGTGGATCAACCGGGATGCGTTCCGCGTACCGACGGCGTTCACCTTCGGCACGGCGGCCCGCGCCTACACGGACCTCCGCGCGCCGAACTTCCTCAACGAGAACTTCGGCCTGATGAAGCGCACCTCGATCCTGGGTGAGCGGATGAAGCTGACGTTCCGCGCGGAGTTGTTCAACGCCTTCAACCGCACGATCTTCGCGGCCCCGCAGGCGAACGTCTCGAACGCCCAGTTCGGCCGCATTTCCGGCATTGCCGGCGGCACGACTCCGCGCCAGGGCCAGTTGGCTCTTCGCGTGGACTTCTAATTCGCAGTAGCCCTAACCAAGCCGGCCGGGAGCAGCCTCTCCCGGCCGGTTTTGCATTTGCAGGCCACTCATTCCGGCGATCCGTTCGGTTGTCAAACATCTGCCGGGCGGATGCCTTCGCAGGGCCGTCCGAGAATTGCTGCCGTTAGTGGTTCTTCTTGCTGGACCAGAGGGCCAGGGCCAGTGCGATGGAGAGGTCGTCGTGGTGGCCGTGGAGTGTGCCTTCGATCTTGAGGTGCCGGAGTTCCTTACGGAGAGCTTCGACCTGGGCGCAGGTTTCGCTGATCTCGATTTCGTCCTGCTGGATGGCGAGTTGGAGCGCCGTGAGGAGGACGTTGCGAGGGATCGTGCCTGTCACTGGGTTGTGGGCCTGGCCGATTCCCGTGATGGTGACCGGGACCAGGTTCACGCCCAGTTGCGCTTTGCGGAGGAGGTCCACGACGGGGGCTCCGACGCCGGTGGAATCGACGGTGAGCGCGGTGCGCCTGGCGAATTCCGGGCGCGTGACGATGGACTTCACCCAGTCCACGATTTCCGGGTAAGGCGTGGAGAGACGCACTTTTTCGGCCATGCGGACGAGCAGGCGCGTGGTTCCGGTTTCGTTCTTGCGGGCGTAGAGCCACTGGTCCCCCCAGAAGGGCGTGGTGGTTTTTTCGACGACCACGAGAGCGGTGTAGTCGCGGCGCTGGCCGAGATCGAGGCCGACAAAGTAGCGGCGGGTTGGTTCGGGTCCCTGAACGGGCATGGTGTTCGTAGTCTCCTTTTCTACTCTTCGCGGTTGTAGATGTTGGGCCACTCGGTGGGTGGCTGCGGCTTGACGGGTTTCATCACACAGCTCCAGGCCGGGTCGTTGC
>CAZVKC010000006.1:0-63345 GCA_964627455.1 uncultured Solibacteraceae bacterium
CTGCGCCACGCCACAACAGCAAGGGCCACGCCGAGGGCCAGCGAACAGAGGCCCCGGAGCGTCAGCGTGGTGGTGCTGTCCGCAGAGTTGATGGACGGCGCGAGCGACAGGACACGAACCGGGACTCGCGAACCCGCCGCCAGCGCACGCGACGCCGAGCCGGAGCCGCGATATTCTTTGCCGTCGCGGAACAGCACGTAGTGGACTTCGTAGGTCCGGTTGCGGGCGCCACGGGACGCAATGGAATATTCGGCGACGGCCGGCGCTTCTTTGCCGGCCGCCAGCAGCAGCAGATCCACAGCGGCGATCCACGAGAGCCACGCGGCGCCCACGGTGAGAACCACGGTCCAAAACCAGGAGGCTTTGCTTCGCTTCATCGTGAGACCTTGTTCACCCCCTCGATTGCGGTCGCCACGCGGTCGATGACGGCCCGCAGGCTATCTTCGCCCGAGGTCAGCCGGAGCGATCGCTGGCCGGACACCGGGTCGTTCACCATCGTATTCAGAGACTGCCTCACTCGCTGCCAGTACTCGATGCGCGCCGGATCCGCCTTGGCCCGCTGCAACTGGGTTAGAAGCCGCTGTTCGATCTCCTTGGCCGCCGTTCTCGCCTGTTCGATCAGGCGCAGCGCGGCCGGCATGGAAGACTTGTCGATCGAGATCACTTTGTCTCGCGCGACATCCGCAGCCTGCTGCGCCCACGGATCGCGCCAGATGTTCGGCTGCTCGGGATTCATCAGCCGCGTGAAACCCCATTGGCGGTACGCGTCGCCGCTCATCGACGTCGTGATGTTCTGGAACGCCCGCTTGGGGTCCTGCCCGAACATCGCCGCGCGATAGGCCTGCTCATACAACTCCTGCATCCGCTCCTGGGCCTGATGCAGGTTGATGGGCTTGCCGTTGTCTCCCTGCACCAGCCGGAACCGGCTTGGATCGCGCTCGATCAATCCGAAATCACGATCCATGTTGAAGGTTTCGCGCTTGCCGCCCTGGCGGAACTCCCTGAAGTCCACCGGCGCAGCGTCGCGCCATTCGCCGTTGGGACCACGCTCCTGCCAGCGGATGCCGCTCTTCTGCACCGAGGAACGGAAGGCGGGATCCACGCGCGTGCGGTACATCTCGCGAATCACCGAAGTCGCATCCGTTTCGAGCGGACGTCCCGCGCCAGCCGCGCCGCCCTGCTTGATCATGAGCTTGGCCATGTAGTTGGAGTTGATCTCGGCGGCCAGCCGGAGCCGCTGTTCTCCGGTCGCGGTCTTGAAGGCGCCGATCAGCCGCTCGGCCTGGTTTCGCTCGTGGATCACCACCGCGTTCGTGCACAGTTCGCTGATGGTCAGAGTCGGGACTTTGGAGGGTGACAGGCCGCTGCGGGCTACTGCATACGCCTTGGCCGCTTTCGAAGCTCCGTATTCCACGAGCTTGCCGCCGAGAAAGGTGAGCGCCGCGTTCTGCGCAGCGCCACCTGCGCCGCCCGTTTGGTATCCGTCAAACGCCTCCACTGCCACTGCGCCTGCAAGGCTGGCCTGTGCCACGGCCTCGCGAATCGCCTGTGCGGGTCCGCCTTCGACGTACCCGGTGACGCCTCCGTAGGCAACCCCGAACCCGTAGGTGAGCAGCGTGTCGGCCGCGGCGCCGAACCCGAGTTCCGCGATTGCGGCCGGGGCCAGCATCGAAAGCGCGACAGAGGCTGCGACCTTGGTTCCTTGCGCGTAACGCAGGAGATCATCGGCTGTTTCGGCCTGCTCCTGGGCCTGGGCGCCGGCGGCGAGGTTGCCTCCCTGCACCAGACCCAACACGGCTTTGGCCGCCTGCCGCGCCTTCTCGAGGTTCCCCGCGGCGATGTCTGCCGGAGAAAGCTGGCGAGCCACGAAGTCGCGGACCTGCTGCGCCTGCTCCGGGGAATCGGCAGTACCGGCCAGGCGCATGAGGCCCTCGGCCATCCGGCGAGTCTGGTCCACGCGCGCGTTGTACTCGCGCGAATTGTCGATCATTTGCGCGTGTAGCAGGTCGTCCATCTTCGTTCGCGTGTGGACGTACGTTCCCGTTTCCAGCGATCGCACCAGGTCGCGCTCGGCCTGGATGTTGGCTTCCGCGTTGATCACGCGCCATTGCAGAAGGTCCTTTTCCTGCGGCGTCTTCGCACGGGCCAGATCCGCGCGGTCCTTCGCCAGGTTCTTTTCCATCGCCTGGATCCAGGTGTTGTGCTCGGTGATGGCCTCGGCGCGTTCCTTCTCTCCCATGGGCGGGAGGGAGGCCGACGGCGATGCCGGTGCGGGCGCCGCCGGAACGACAGCGCCGCCGAGCGCGGCCGCGACCTGCGCCGGCGTCGGATCGGCCATTTTCACGACGGCATAGCGTTGTGCCGCCTCCAGGCTCACGGGCGGGTTCACGATCATTCGCGCCACGTACATCGCCGTGTACTTGCGGATGCTGTTCATCTCGGCCATGCAGTTGAAGTTTGCCGGGGCGCAGGGCCAGCGGCCTTCGTCATCGGGCGCGGCCGCCAGCGCGGCGCCTCTGCGCTGACGTTCCTGATCCGCTTTGCGCATCGCCTCGACGGTGGCCGGATTGTAAGGCATCGGCGGGTTGAACAGGTCGGCCTTCGTGAACTCGCCTTTGTAGGCCGGCCAGTCCTTCGTCAACTGCCAGCGCAGCACGCCGCCGTTGAACTGAATCGTGAAATCCTCCTGGCTGGGCTTGTAGACGCCGGGGGCTGCCTGGCGAAGCGTCCATCTCATGACGCTGCACCCCATCTCCGGCGCAACGCACTCGATCTCACCGTAGGAGCCGTCTCGGAGCGGGAAAATGCCGTGCGTGATTTTGTCGTTGATCCAGACGCCGGCCAGTTCCCTGCCCGGCGCGGCCGCAGGCGCGGCGCCGGTTTGCGTCACCTGAGTTGGCGGCGCCGTTCTCGCGCCCAGGGCCTTCGCCCGCTCGGCGGCGCGCGCTGCCTGCAGATCCGGCGGATTCCCCTGTTTTTCGGCCTTTTCGAGGATCCGGTTCAAACGGCCCTGTGCCGCCAACAGCAGTTGCCGGCTCTGATAGGCAGCAGCCAGGGCGGTCGCCGCCGCTTCTTCATCCTCGACCACGGCCGCAGCAACGGCGTCCGCCCAAGAACGATCGAAAGCCGCGGCCGCATTGGCAGCAGTTTCGCGAACCGCGAGCGTCTCCTCGATCAAGGGCGTCAGCGTCTCCAGCGACTTTGCGGCGACCGGCGAAGGCTCCTGCAGGAAGCTCGACCACTTCTTTGCGAACTTCTGTTCCTGTTCCGGTGTCATCGGCCCCGTCAACTCGCGCATTCCGTTCATTGCCATGGCTGCCGCCGCGGCATACTGCGCGGGCGTGGCCAAAGGACGCGGACGGCTGTCCGGCATACCGAGGTCGCCGGCGCCGCCGGAAGGCAAAGTGTATCCGGGAGGCGCCGGCGTCCAGAGGACATCACCCTCTTGGGCGAGCGCCGGCTGTTTGGGCAACCGCGAGATCGCCTTCTCAATTGGGTGAGCCCCTTCGTACTTTTTGATCGCTTTCGAGTTCATCCATCGCAGCGTGTCGAGCACGGCCATCACCGGGGGCGGCATCTGTTTCACCAGACCCGCGGTTTCCACCGTAATCTTGTGGACCGCATCGCCGGAATCGGCATAGCATTCCACTTGCGTCGACTTCGTTTTCGGCTGCTCGCGCCGCACGCACTCCGCCGCGATCTGTCCCAGTTTTCCGCCGGCAAGCTGGATAGGTCCGCCCGGCTGGGGCGTTTTCCAGCGGGCAAGAATCCTGGCCCGCTCGGGCTGTGATTTGTAGGGCGTCCCCTGCTCCTCGAAACGGATCTTCGCAGCGGCCGGGCCAGTGAGCGTGAGAGTGCGCTGGGCATTAGTTTCCTTCCACGCGCTCTCGACCTTCATGCCGAACGGACCAAACAGCAGCGTGCGAAACACAGGACCCGTACCCATGTCTTCGGCGGTGTCCACCAGGATCTCCGGCGGTTTGGCGGCGCCAGCCGGCCCTCCGGTGAGATTCACTTCCCACTTGTAATCGCTCCAACCGGGTTTGCCGGTGATGGTTCCGCGGGCCGCATCGATGGTCCCTGTGTACCTGCCGAGGCCGGGTCTTTCGATCACAATCTGGTTGCCGTTGATGCTCTCGATCCAGCCCATGCGGTCGATCACGCCGCTCTGGCCGCCGGGAATCCGTTTCCACGTCATGTGGAAGGACTTGCCGTCCGGCAGCACAGTCCACACGGATTCGTAGCGATCGTTCCCGCTCGACTCGACCACCGACCACTTCGCGCCGGGCGCGATGCCCGCGATCGCAGGGCGAGGCGGCGGAGGTTCCGCGGCGCGAGTCCCGCCGGGAAGGGTCACCTCCCAGATGTACTCGCTCCAACTCGGCTTGCCGGTAATCGTTCCGCGGGCCGTGTCGATCGTGCCCGTGTAGCGGCCGAGTCCGGGCCTTTCGATGACGATGCGGTTGCCGCTGACACTCTCGATCCAGCCCATGCGATCGATCACGCCGCTTTGTCCCGACGGAAGGCGCTTCCACGTCACATGAAAAGACTTGCCGTCCGGGAGCACCGTCCATACGGATTCGTAGCGGTCATTGCCGCTGCGCTCGACAACGGTCCACTTCACGCCGGGCGCTACGCCGCCGGGAATGGCGCTGGTCTGCACGGGCGGAGGTGGCTCCGGGATGCCGAGGCCACATCCAGTGATCTCGGCGGACCAAGGCCCGCCCGTCCAATCGAGAAAGCCCTTGGCGGACCGGCCGTCGGCGGATACAGTTCCGCGATGCCGGCCCACGAAGTCGACCCGTCCGAACACGACGCTGCGGTCCGGCCTCTTCTCGAACTGTCGGACGACAAAGTTCTGGACCTTGCCGGTCTTGGTGTTCCGCCTTACCTCGTCGTAGTCGTTGGACGCTCCGCGCCGGGTCCAGGTCCACTCAAAAATTGTGCCGACCTCATCCTCTTTGCCCTTCCAGACGCACTGTCCCTGAAGGAGCGGTTCGAAGGCCACGCAGGCCAGCGAAACCGAGAGATGGAAAGAACGAAACCGGGTCTTCATCTGCAAAGACGCGTTAGAGCGGCTTTGCATACGCCGGGCCGCATCTAACTTCCCCTTTCAAGCCGTGTCTGCGGCAGCCTGCGCTGACACGACTTCACAATGGCCCCTGCTGCGACGGCCTGCTGCCCCGAGTATCTCACTTTCGGAGCAGTTCGCTGCAGCTCGCCTCTGCACAGACAATCGGCATGTCCCGCCAGAACTTCAGCCGTGCCAGATCGTGTTGCCAGGGCGTACGTCCGCACCGGTCGAAGTGTCGCCGTATTGAAGTCGCTCAACGCGTGGCGGCGCCTGCCGGTTGCTGGCCGGCCATCCCGAAGCCCTTATCGCGAAGGTCGAAGCCCTGGCCCCTGTCCGCCAACGCACAGGCAAGAGGAACAACTGTGGCGGGCGCGGCAGCAGCGCGAAGGCGGTTTCAGGCTGTGGAGGAGGTGATGACCCTCGTCGCCTGTCGTCGTCGGAACCGCCACCGCCCGGCGCTTCCCGGTTCGTTTCAAGGGGAATATACTTGGGGCATGCCGAGAGTCAAAATCGGTATGCCAGGAGACATCATGATGGCTGCAATTCTATTGCTGCTGGTTGCGCTCACCGGTTCAGCGCAAAGCCCAAACATCAGTGGGCAATGGTGCGCAACGAATTCAGAGGAGTGCGTGTTTGTTTTGCAGGATCCGTCGTCAGCCGAAGTCCTGACCGCTGACCTGTCCTTGAGGGAAAGGGTTTATGCCAAAGCTGTGGGCCACTTCCGCGGCAACCGGACTGCGCTTGCCTTCCGCCGGTTGGAAAGCGCCGAGCTCGGTTTCCTATCGATGCTGATCAGAGACTCTTCCAGCGCGGATGTGCGCATTTATAACGTCGACGGGAGTCTCCGCGGGCAGGGTCCTTACCGCCGGAAGAGCGTCGCCGCCACGGCGCCGATTACGGCAACGCGCCCACCCACAGAAGTCTCGACCCCGACAAGGCCTTCACCGGCGGCCCCCTCCTCCCTCGTCGGCCGCTGGAATTGGAGTTGCTGCAAGGGTTCTTCCTCCGGCTCATTTACCATCGAAGAGCATGGCCCGGATGGCCGTATCCGCGGAGTGTTCGGCAGTAGCGCGGCCGACGGCGGTTCCCCCTTCGAGGGCACGTTCGCCAACGGCCAGCTGGCTTTCACGCGTTTCATTACAGTCAACGGGTCCCGTCAGCAACAGCTCTGGCGCGCGCAGGTGACTGGATCCGGGGCATCCATGCGTACCAGTGGCGGCCAGTGGTCAGGGTACGGAGCGACGACGGGTTACACGGACTTTCAGGCGACGTACGCTGGCCCACGCTGAGAGGCGCTCAACTCGCCTCGAAAGGGTGTGCGCCGATAAACTCCGGTGGGGGATGCAAGGCGGCCGGGCGGCCCCGGCGGGATCGTTCCGGCTTCCTGTTTGTGCCTGCCGGCGCCCGGTATCCCAGTGTCGGGCGTACGAATCAGATTCCGGCGTACCAGGATATCTCTTGTCGAGCCGCAGGCCCCACACTATCGGTCGGCGAGATGCAGATGAGGAACTTCCGGCTCTTGTAGCCTGGCTGGCGAGGCACGCGGATCCGGAGAGGTCCGCCGTGTCCGACGGGGAGGCCCGCCTTTGGGGTGCGGCGATTTGAAGATCTGATTCGGGGAGAATTCCCGCACGTTGGCGCTGCCGGTTAGTAGTAGACGGTGGGCGGCGTAGTGAGCGTATGGCCGCCGCCGAAGGGTCCAACGGAGTCGGGCGGTGGCTGAAGCTGACTGAAGCTCGCCCCACGACGGAGGCTTATCTGGCGGGGGTGGCGGCGCTTTGGATGAAGGCCGTCACGTCCCGGTGGAGCTTTTCGCGGGATCTCTTTTCGATGTACATCATGTGCCCGGCTTCGTAGTAGGCGAAGCTGACGTTCTTGCGGATCGCGGGTTCGAGCGACATGTGTGCGATGGTGTGCTCGATGCCGTTGTACGGGGTCGCCACATCGTAGTAGCCGCAGAGCACGAGGACCTTCATCTGCCCCTGCTGCGTCATGGCGGAACGGAGGGATTCGGCGGGCAGGCCGGGGGTACCCTGATCCCAGGGCCGGACGTTGGCGCTGAGCGTGTAGTACATGTCGGTGTTCCACTTCAGTTCGCGGCGGACGTAGTCCTGAAACATCGCGACGTAGGCGCCGTCGTAGGAGGCCAGGCTGGAATCGTACTCGTAGCGTTCGCCCGCGGCGTCGGCGTCCATGCCGAGGAAGCGCGAGTCAATGCGGCCGACGGTTTGGCGGCGGTCTCGCAGGAGTTCCTTGAACCAGCGCTGGGGGCTGATGCGGAGGTTCGTCTGCTCGAGGTACTTGGGCGTGAGCGCCGTCAGCCGCGCCAGTTCCTTCACGATCTTTTGCTTTTCCGCGGTTGTGATCTCGTCGCCTTTCTCGAGAGCCGCAGCGTAGTCGCCGTGTGCGAACTGCCTCGCGCGCTGCGCGATTTCGGAGGCTGAGAGTTTTTGCAGATCCGGCGCGAGTAGCTTGTGATACCAGGCGGAGGAGATCAGGGTCGGCAGGAAGAAGATCGTGCGGTCGTCCGCGCCCCAGTTGCCGAATCCCACGGCGGAAAGCAGGACTACGCCATTGAGGTAGATTTGATGGCGTCTTTGGAGCGTGTAGGAAAGTTGGGCGGAACGCGTGGTTCCGTAGCTTTCACCGATGAGGAATTTCGGCGAAGCCCAGCGCTCGGTGCGCGTAATGTACTGGTAGATGAAGTTCGCGAACCAGACGGCGTCCTGCTCGACGCCGTAGAACTGGGAACCCGCTTCGCCGGGCGCGGGTCGGCTGTAGCCGGTCGAGATCGCATCCACGAAGACGAGGTCGGTCGAATCGAGGAATGTGTCGCCATTCTCGATGATCGAATAGGGCGCGGGCATGCCGAAGCCGTCGTCGGTCAGCACGACGCGGCGGGGACCGAGTCCCATGTGCGTGTAGGAGGATGCAGAGCCGGGTCCGCCGTTGTAGACAAACGAGAGTGGGCGCTTTGTTTTGTCGGCGACGTCGTCCTTGGTGTAGGCGACGAAGAAGAAGGTTGCCTTGGGGGATCCGTCATCGCCCTTGACGTTGTAGGTGGCGGCGGTGGCTGTATAGGCGATGGACTGGCCTCCGACGCGCACGCTGCCGTGAGTCACGACGGATTTTTCTTCCGGCAGCACATGCGGCGTGCTTGCCGAGGCTGGAGGCCGCTCGGGTGCGGTTGGGGTCTGGCGGTTCTGCTGTTGCTGGGCTGGCCGTTGCGCGAACAGCAGGATGGGGGTTAGGGCGGCTTGCAGCAGTAACAGCAATACGAATGTCGGACGGATCATTGCGGACCTTGCCTCCGTTGTGAACTTTGCCAGGGGATTTCCGATTGTATTACAGCCACGAAGGCACGTATGATTACGCAGGAACAGCCATGAGAATGAATCCAGAGATGACGGGCGCAGGCCTGCTGAGGCGAATGGAACATGTCGGGATCGTAGTGCACGACCTCGACGCGGCGATTGCGTTTTTCTCCGAGCTTGGACTCGCGATGCAGGGCCGGGCGATCGTTGCGGGACGCTGGGTCGACGGCATCGTGGGGCTGGATGGCGTGCGGGCGGAGATCGCAATGATGGAGACTCCGGACGGCAACTCCCGGCTCGAACTCACGAAGTACCACGCACCGGTGGATGACGGCGTCGACGGCCACGGGAATGCGCCAGCTAATGCAGTGGGGATTCGCCACCTCGCCTTTGCGGTGGAAGGCATTGAGGGCGTGATCGCTCGCCTGCAAGCTCACTGCGGTACTACGCTGGTTGGCGAGTTGGGAAGATACGAGGACAGCTACCGATTGTGCTACCTGCGCGGTCCTGAGGGAATCATCATCGAACTGGCCGAACGGATTACCGAGCCAGCGTCGGCATAACTACTTCTTGCGCAGGTAGATCGAACCGTTGAAGGCCTTGAACTGTACGTCGGGACCGCCAGGGCCGCCGATCGTTCCCGACAAGCCGCGGTCGGTGCGGATGACGGTGCCGCCGCTTAGACGGATGTCGAAGTCGGTGTGGATGCGGCCGTTTTCAGTACGGAGACGGACGTTGGCTTTGAGGTCCGCGGGGAAGGTGCAGTCGATGGTCCCGTTCATGGAACTGAAGGAACTCGGCTTCGACGGATCCAACTGGTCGATGACGGCGGTGATGCCCTGATTGAGCGTGTAGGCGAGGATGGAGCCGGAGACGTTCTGCAGGCGGATCGCGCCATTGGTGGCGTTGACGTCGATCTCGCCTTTGACGTTCTCGACACGGAGTTCGCCGCAGTTGGTGCAGCGGAGTTGGAGCGAGGTTTCGAACGGGATCTGGATGGTGAGATTGGCGGAACGACGCAGGCCTCCGCTGATCGTGATGACGTTGTTCTGGCTGGTGATGGAGAAGCCGGGTTCGCGGGTCGTGGGGGCGCCGTCGGACACCTGGATGAGGGCTTGTTTGCCGGGGTATCCACGGACTGTGATGCGGCCGTTGAGGATCTCGGTTTTGAGCATCCGCGGACGGCCTTCGTCGGGGAATTCGATTTTCGTTTCCTGCGCCGGAGATAGGGTTGCGGCTGCTATCAAGAGGACTGGGAGTAGTACATACGACTTCAGGATGGCCTGGAAGCGGGGTGGCCGGGCATTCCGGTGCGGATTCATGGGTTGGGGATGTGTTTGGGCGGGACTGAAGTCCCGCGCGGGCTGAAGCCCGCCCCACAAAGGGGGACTGGGACAGGGGTGGTGCATTAGTGCAGCTCCGTTACGGCCCAGCGGGCACGGTCCTGGACTTCGCGGGGGAGTGCGGCGTCCTTCGAGAATGTGTCGAGCGTCTTCACTGCGGTTTGGTCGTTGAGGTCCACCAGGAGTTCGATGATCGCGATCTGGACGAGGGGCGAGTCCTGGACCCGCACGGATTCGAGGAGCTTGCGACGGGCCGCTGTGTTGGATGAAAAGTTCTTGAAGGCATCGACGGCGGCGAGGCGGACGTTGACGCTGGGGTCGGTTTTCACGGTATCGAGCAGCGCCGACACCACTTCGTTGTCGGTCTTGTCGACCTTGTAGGCGTATTTGACTCCGCGAATCCTCTCGGCGGCGGATTCCTGCTGGAGGAGCGAGAGCGCGACCATCTGGCGCATCGACTGGACTTCACCTCGGAGTTGGGCAATTTGGGCGTTTTCAGACGGTTTGCCTTGCTGCTGCTGCTGCTGCGATCGGCCGGCGAAGAATCCAACGGCAAGGAGCGCGAAGGCAGCGGCGGAGGCCAGTCCTGCAAGTTGCCAAGTGGGCATCCGGAGGGTGGCGAAGAACGAACGGGCCGCCGGTTTGGACGGAGCGGCGCCTTCCTCGACTCCGCTGCGATAGGCGTCGAGCATTTCATAGAAGCGGGTGCGAACCTGCGGACCCGGATTCTCGACGGGGATCAGGTCGAGGCGGGTCCAGAGTTTACCGAGTTCGGAGGCTTCCGCCTGGCAAGCCGGGCAACCTTCGAGGTGCGTATCGATCTCGCGGTGATCCTTTACGGCGATCGTGCCGGCCCAGTAGTTGGGCAGATTCTGGCGAACCCATTCGCAATTGTTGTTCATGCTTTGGCTCCCGAGAGTTGCATGTATAGCTGGCCGAGGGCCTTCACGGCGCGGAATACGCGGACCTTCACGGTTCCGACTTCGATGCCGAGGATTTGCGCGATCTCTTCGTACTTGAGTTCCTGGTAGCGGCTGAGGACCAGGAGTTCGCGTTTGTCTTCGGGGAGTAAGTCCATTGCTTTTTTGAGGATGGCGACTTCCTGCTGGCGCGAGATATGCTCGTCGGCGAGCGGCGCCTCGCTCGGCATCCGGTCGGTCGCGTCGTCGCCTTCCGGCAGCGGTTCAGGCCGGCGTTTCTGGAAATGATCCATCTGCGCGTTGCGGGCGATCTGGTACATCCAGGCGGTGAAAGAGTACTTGGGATCGTAGGTGTGGCGGTAGCGAAGGATCCGGAAGTAGACTTCCTGGACGAGGTCCTCGCCGAGTTCCCGGTTGCCGGTGCAGCGGAGAAAGAAGTGGAACAACGCGCGGTGGTGGCGTTCAAAGAGCACCGCGAGTTTGCGCAGGTCGCCGTCGCGAACCTGCTGCATCAGGACTGAATCGGAGAGGTCGGTCAACTTCGATGATTCCGCTTTCCTAACAGTGTACTGGCGCGGCGAAAAAAGGTTACCAGTGCGGAGATGCGGATTTCCGAAGTAGCATAGGGAAAGCCAACAGGAGGCTTCCACATTCATGACGAAAAAGATTTTGCTTGTTGCAGCGCTCGCTGCGCTGGGTCTGCAGGCGCAGAACGCGCCCTCTGCCAATCCGATGTCGGATGAACTAAAGGGGTTGTTCAATCAGATCAAGAACAACCTGATCAAGGCGGCGGAGAAGATGCCGGAAGAGAGCTACGCATTCAAGCCGTCACATGACGTGCGGTCGTTCGGCCAGTTGGTCGGGCACGTGGCCGACGCGGGATATCTGTTTTGCTCGCCCGGCAAGGCTGAGGCGGATGTGAAGAAGGCTCCGGGCGCCGAGAAGAACCTGACCAAGAAGGCGGATCTTGTTGCCGCGCTCAAAGAGAGCATGGCATACTGCGACGCGTCCTACGCTGCGCTGACCGACGCGACGGCTGCGACCAAGAAGTCCTTCTTTGGCCGCGAGCGGACGATGATCAACATCCTGTCGTTCAACGTCGCCCACGACAACGAGCACTACGGCAACATCGTGACCTACATGCGCATTCGCGGGCTGGTTCCTCCGTCCAGCGAAGGAAGGTAGTCTGAAAGGCGGGATGAATCCCGCCGCAGGCTGAAGCCTGCACCACCAGAGTATTAGAAAATAAACGACTTATCGGGGTGGAGCTTCTTGAAGATCTCCACCTCTTCGTCTGCGTCTTCAAAGCGGAGGAAGGCGCGGAGCTGTTTGACTTCCTGCTTCATCGAGACTTCGGGCGCAACACCGAACCCAACGGCCTCGCGCAGCGCGCTGGCGCGTTGGTCGAGTGGTTTCGCTTCCGCCTCGTTGCCCTTCACCCACTGCAATTCGGACAATCGATCGAGCGTCTTCACGAGGATCGGATCGTCCTTGCCGAACGCCTTTTCATAGATCGCCAGTTCGCGCTTGAGAAGGTCGATCGACTTGTTGAGGCGGCCGTCGTCACGCGCCCCCGCTCCGCTGGCGAGCCGCTTGACCTGTTCCTTGTTGTTGTTCCCGTAGTAGAAGTCAGCGAGCTTCCGGAGAGGACCCGCGAGAGCCGGATGGTCGGGCCCCAGAACCCGCTCGACCGTCTGGAGGGACCGCAGCAGCAGTTCTTCCTGCTTCTGGGCCTCACCGGCCGTCCCATAATGCCGCGCCAGGATGTCGATCTCTTCCTGGTAATTCCGCAGGTGCAGCAGTTCGAGGGAAAGCTTCGAGACGTCCGTGATTCGTTCGCTGCCCATCGCGCGCTCGCGAATATCGAGCGCCTTCTTCAGGTAGCCTTCCGCGATCGTGACGACCTTCGGATCGATCCTGGCTTTCCGGTTCAGACAGGCCGAAGCGGCTGACGACAGCGCCCGGGCCCGGTACGGGTTCTTTTCCGGAAGCTTGTCGGCGATGGAAGCGATCTGGCCGAGGGAGAAGTGTGCGTCGACCACGTTCTTGGGAAACGCCGCGCGGACCTTTTCGACCAGGGGACGGATGCGCGGGTCCGGCTGAAAGCCAAAGACCGGCTCGGCGTCCCGCAGCCGCTCGATCTCGTCGTACTTCAAGGCGAGGTCCGATGCGACCGTCGCGTTGCCGTCGTCCTCGAACATGCCGATCAGCATGCGCAAGGTCTCACGGTACTCACGGGACTTCAATCCGAAATTCTGCTCGAGGACCGGCAGGGCCTTCCTCGCCGTCGTCGCGGCCTCCTGCCGTTTGCCCTGGTCTTCGAGGGCGCACGCCAGCGCAACATCCACTTGAGCGGCCCAGATGACGCCGGCGCCGCCGATCTTTCTCAACAGGTCGCCACCGGACTTGAGAGCAGAGATGCGTTCCATCGGGTGGTCGTTTTCTTTGAACAACTGGTCCAGCGCGGTGATGACCTGAAAGAGCGCGTCCGTGTTCTTGAGGTTCGCCGCCTCGAGATACGCCTGCCGCCAAGCCGTGACTTCGGCTTCGTAGTCGGAGTTCTCATGGGCTTCGAGGGCTGTCCTGATGAATCCTCGAAGGGCATCCTCCGAAGGGGCCGGAGCCTGCGCGAAACCAGCCAAAGAGCAAGTCAGAAGGGTACAAGCGAGAGTGAGTTTACGGAGTCCCACGGGGGTTCAATCGGCAGTTCGCTCCGGGACGTTTAGAGCGAACACTCTGATACACTGAGGTTTCACCGTTCCCAAATGCTACTCGCCCCTGAGTTCATCGATTACATGGCCGCGCAACTGCTGAAGCGCCTGACGCCCCGCATTATCGAAGCTAGTGATCCGGTAGCCGCAGGGAACGCAATCGCCGACCTCATCGAAGACGACCTGGCCGTCGAAGACAAGCTCAACGACGAAGTCCGCGAGATGCTGGAGCAGTATTCGGAGTACATGCGGCGAGAGGGCGTGAGCTACCAGGACATGTTCCGGAAGATCAAGAATACGCTGGTGCAGCAGCGCAAGATCATCCGGGCTTCGGGGCGCGACACCGGCGACAAGATGAAGCTGTCGCGCGACAAGATCAACGACCTGTCGCACAAGATCATGACGCTGTTCCGGACGCGGCGCGAGTTCCGAATCAAGGGTGAGCAGAACACGGCGCGGCTGGAGATCGTCAAGTGCTTCACCGAGGTCCTGCAACTCGAGGACAAGGTGGATCAGGCGGCACGGCAGAAGGTGAAGTCGATCAAACGCGAGATCATGGAAGGCGCCGAGGAATGGGATGTCCTGCACCGCCGCTACTATGCTGAGGAAATGAAGAAGCTCGGCATCGATTTAACCAAGATCTAACCGCCTGCTTCTCTTTCTCTGATGAAGCCCGCTATCACCATCTGCGGCAGCCTGAACATGGACTTCGTGGTTCGTGTGGCGCGCATGCCCGCGGGCGGCGAGACGATTTCCGGACAACAATTTCAAATGCTCCCCGGTGGCAAGGGAGCGAACCAGGCCTGCGCGGCGGGGAAACTCAGCGCGGGCCGTTTTCATGTGCGGATGGTCGGACGGACCGGCTATGACGTGTTCGCCGATCATTTGAAGGCGTCGCTGGCGGCCGCGGGCGTGGATGTCAGCGGGGTCCGGGGATGCCAGACCGAAGCGACGGGTACGGCAATGATCTGGGTGGACGATGCTTCGGGCCAGAACTCGATCGTCATCGCGCCGGGCGCCAATGGCGAGTTGCGGGCATCCGAGGCCGAGGGTTCGCGGGCGGCGTTTCGCGGCGCGCGGTATGCGCTGTTTCAACTGGAGAATCCGCTCGATACGATTGCCGCGATGATGCGGGTCGCGGCGGATGAGGGCGCGGTCACGGTGCTCGATCCCGCGCCTGCGCCGGCGGCCGGCGGATTGCCTGCAGAGGTTTTGCGTGTAACCGGAGTGCTGACTCCCAACGAGACGGAGGCGTGCCTGCTATTGGGGATCCCACCGCGACGGCTTTCGGCGGAGGAAGCGCCGGAGATCGCGGAGGCGCTGCTGGGGTTGGGTCCACGGGCTGTTGTGCTGAAGTTGGGCGACGTGGGGGCTTACTACAGGACTGGCGAGGAATTCGGACTCGCGCCCGCGTTTTCTGTGGATCGCGTGATCGACACGACGGCGGCGGGCGATGTCTTCAATGCAGCGCTCGCGGTTGCACTGGCGGAAGGATGCGGATGGTCAGATGCCGTTCGCTTCGCCTGTGCGGCTGCCGCGATTTCCGTGACTCGTGTGGGCGCGCAGACCTCGGTTCCCACGCGTGCGGAAGTCGACCAGTTGCTGACCTCAGTGTGACGCGCGGTAGATCGCGAGCGCTACGACGGCGAGCGCGATCGCAACCCCGTGTGGGATCGTGCGGGCTCCGGCGTGGGACACATCGAGTTGGGGGTTCGCGCGGAACGGGGCGCGCAGGTGGAGGAGTTCCCAGAGGATCGTGCCAATCCCTGCGGCTGTGCGAGTCGCCTCGCCTCTGGTCCAGAGGGTCATCAACGCAAAAACGCCGCTGACCATTGAGGCAATCAGAAACACCGACAACCATTGCATGGGTCCGGTGAAGGCGCCGACAGCGGTCATGAGTTTCACGTCGCCTCCGCCCATCGCGCGCAGGGCGAACATCACGACATAGACGCCGAACGCGACGAGACTGCCGAGCAGTGCTTCCTTCGCGCCAGCCCAGCCGTGCTCCACGCACTGCAGCGTGACGCCGAAGGTCCAGCCGAAGACGGTCAACCAGTTCGGGATCCGCCGCCAGCGCAGATCGAACAGCGCGGCGACGAGTGCGAAGGCGATGAGAAACGGAACCGTCATCAGCCGCGCGGACTCTCACAGATCAACGTCACCGGACCATCGTTGCACAGATGGACCTTCATGTCGGCCTGGAAAATGCCGGTCCCGACGCGAAGGCCGGTGGCGCGAACGCGGTCGACAAATTTCTCGTACAAGGCTTTGGCGAGATCCGGGCCCGCGGCCTGATCGAAGCTCGGACGGCGGCCCTTGCGCGTGTCACCGTACAACGTGAATTGCGACACGACGAGCAGGCCGCCGGCTTCGACTTCCTGGACGCTGCGGTTCATCTTGCCCGCGTCATCCTCGAAGATCCGCAACCCGACGACTTTGTCGGCTAGCCACGCGACATCGGCTTCCGTATCGTCTTTCGCGACGCCGAGAAGGATCAGAAGTCCCGTGCCGATCTCGCCGGTCACCTGCCCGTCCACAACCACGCGCGCCTCGCGGACGCGCTGCACGACTGCCCGCATCTTTTCAGGATATGCTGGAACATTCACGACGATGACGTTGTTCGCTCACGGCGAGGAGTTGATCGACGAGATCAACCGGACCAACACAGCAACCCCGACGCTGTGGTGGCTGGGACATGCCGGCTTTGCGATCCGTTACGCGAACCTCACGTTTTATGTGGACCCCTGTTTGTCGTCGCCTCGAGCGCGCCAGACGCCGGCGCCGTTGTCGCCCGAGTCTGTGAACAACGCGGACCTGATCCTCTGCACGCATGAACACGCGGGACACATGGACGCCGAGTCGCTGCCGGCGATGCTAGCCGCGTCGGCACGGGCGAAAGTGGTGCTGCCGAAGTCCACGGCGGCGTTTGCGCATGAGCAGGCGCGCATCCCGTATGACCGCATGTCGACCACTGACAACGGATTGCGGATCGAGTTCTTCAAGGACAATCTGTACGGGCGTGTGTACTCGGTTCCCGCCGCGCATCCGGAACTCGAATGGACGCCAATCGGCGGGTATCCGCGCCTCGGCTACCTGATCCGCTTCGAGCGCATCACGATTTACCATGCCGGCGACACGCGCTACTACGACGACCTTGCCGCGCGGCTCAAGCCCTACAACCCGACGGTCGCGATCCTGCCGGTCGACGGCCCCGGCAACCTCAGCGTTCGCGAAGGCGCGCGACTGGCCGAAGAAACCGGCGTGCAATGGGTGATCCCCATGCACTACGGGACCTTCGAAGGGCAACCGGCGTCCCCGCAAGCTTTCATCGACCACATGCTCGGCTACCATCCCTCGCTGCAGTTCAAGGTCTTCAACATCGGCGAGAAGTGGACCGTGCCCGGATTGGAATCCTAACCCCTCATCATGGCCTATCGCTGGTGGATCCTCACCCTTCTCACGTTCGGCACCATCATCAATTACCTCGACCGGATTGCTCTTGGGATTCTGATCCCGGTGATCCGGCAGGATCTGGCGCTGGACGACCGGTCGTATGCGTTCGTCACGGGCGCGTTCCAGATCTGTTATTCGATCGGCTTCCTGCTGATGGGCAAATTCGTGGACCGGTACGGAACGCGGATCGGGTATGCGGCGGCTGGATTGTGGTGGTCCGCCGCGGGCATCGTCACGTCTCTGGCGAAGTCGCCGTTCGATCTCGGCGTGTATCGCGCGCTGCTGGGACTCGGTGAATCCGGCAACTTCCCTTCGGCGATCAAGGCCGTTGCGGAATGGTTCGCGCCGAAGGACCGCGCGTTTGCCACGGGCATTTTCAATGCGGGAACCAACGTCGCGACGATGGTGGGTCCGGTGATCTTTGTGGCGATGAAGGATGCCTACGGGTGGCGCGCCTGCTTTTACATCACGGGCGCGCTGGGCGTGATCTGGTCGATCGTCTGGTGGTTCTCGTATTATGTGCCGAAGCCGGGTCCGGGGGAGACTTCCGCGGATGCGGTGGAAGCTCCGATGCCGTGGAAAGAAGCGATGCGCATGCCGGAGACCTGGGGTTTCGGACTCGCCAAGGCGCTGAGCGATCCGGTGTGGTGGTTCCTGCTGTTCTGGCTGCCGTTGTATCTGTACGACGTGCGCAAGCTGAACATGAACGAGGTGAAGTGGATCCTGCCGTTCATCTACCTGATGGCGGATATCGGGAGTGTCGCCGGGGGCTGGCTGTCGGGATTCTTCCTGAGCCGGGGCTGGAGTGTTCCGCGGGCCCGCAAGACGACGCTGTTGATCTTTGCGTGCATGCCTCCTATCGCATCGCTGGCGGTGCTGGCGGACAACCTGTACGTCGCGATCGGGCTGTTCAGTCTGGCGACGGCGGCGCATCAGGGATGGTCCGCGAATTTGTACACGACGACTTCGGATGTGTTCCCCAAGCGCGCGGTGGCTTCGGTGACGGGGATCGGCGGGGCGCTCGGCGGGTTCTCGGGGTTCCTGTTTTCGGCGATCATACCGGGGTACGTCGTGCCGGTGCTCGGCTATGTACCGATGTTCCTGGGGATGAGTTGTTTCTACCTGCTCGGCTGGCTGTGCCTCAACAAGCTGATGGGGGATTTCGAGGGCGTCCGGCGGGCGGCGTGAGGCGCGGCGAAGAGACCCGATATACTGACGATATGCTGCGATATCACGTCGCATACCATCTGCCGGGCTCCGACAAAGGCATGATCTATGCTGAGGTGCTAGATTTTCCGGGCGTCTTCAGCCAAGGCCATGATCTCCAGGATGCACGTTCGATGGTGGCAAGCGCGCTGGAGGAAATCGCACAATTGTATTTGGAGCAGGGCCGTCCCCTGCCAATTCCATTCGAGCCTGCCGAGGACGTCGACGCATACCTGATCGAACAGCTGCCGCTTTCCATCGAGGTTGCGGTTCCTCACTGATGAAACGGCATGCCCTCCTGAATCACCTGCGGGCTCACGGTTGCAGGCTGGAGCGAGAAGGCGCAAGGCATTCGATCTATGTCAACCCCAGGAACGGAGCCAGCGCGCCGATTCCTCGACATGTCGAGATCGACAATAGGCTAGCCAAGGCAATCTGCCGGCAACTCGACATCCCTCCAATAGGCTGATTCCCGATATCGCCAATCTTCCGCTTTTCTCGCAGAAATTATGATGCGGAGGCGACCCACAAGGCTCGCAAACCGGAGATTTGATTGGGCAAAGCCATAGGACCAGAGCTTGTAACCCAGGATCCCAGCAGGGGTGCTGAGAAAAGTTCTGTAATTCCTGAATTTGTTGTGAGCAGCCCGGCTAACCGGGATCGGGGTCTGTAGTCTAAAGGGTACATGGAAATGAGCGACGAGGCGGCAATCGCCGCCGCGCAAGCCGGGAACCAGGACGCCTTCCGGGTGTTGGTGGAACGCCACTCCCGCGCGGTTTTTCGGCTTGCGTATCGCATGACGGGCAATGAACAGGACGCCGAGGACGTGGTGCAAGAGGCGTTCCTGCGGGCCTACAAGCAATTGCATCGATACGAATCGCGGGCGTCGTTTGCGACCTGGGTCTATCGCATCGCGGCGAACTACTCGCTGGACCTGATCCGTGGCCGCAAGAAGGTCGAAAGCGACGGGATCCTGGAGCATTTGCGGGAGTCGAGTCCTGGGCCGGACCGCGTGTACGCCAGCGGGCGCATGCAGGAAACGGTAGATCAGGCGCTCGAGTCCCTGACCCAGCAGGAACGGACGGCGTTCGTCCTGCGGCACTTTGAAGGACTTTCGATCGACGAGATCAGCGGCGCATTGGGAATCGGAAACAACGCCGCCAAACACAGTATTTTTCGGGCGGTGCAGAAGCTGCGTAAGGTGCTCTCCCCCTGGACCAACAACGTAGCCACCTCATGAGGACGACGGCTGAAATGAACGACAACCGGCATATTCACGAAGAAGAAATGATCCTGCACTTTTATGACGAACCCGGCCGGGATGCGGCCTGGATCCACCAGCACGTGAGCGAGTGCGAGGAATGCCGCGCCCGGTTCGAAGAGATGCGGCGCGTGTTGCATTCGGTGGACGGGATGGCGGTTCCGGAACGCGGCGAGTTCTACGGCCGCGAGGTGTGGAACAAGATCAAGGGCGAATTGCGGCCGCAACAGCCGAAGGTCCGCACGATGCCGTGGCGGAACCTCGCGGCGATCGCGGCAATGCTGGTGGTCGGCGTGGCGGGCTTCCTGATCGGGCGTGGATCGAGGCCGGAGACGAGCAAGGCAAAACAGACCGCGGTTGCGTCGTCGGATGCATTCGAGAAGGGACGCCAGCGGGTGCTGCTGGTCGCGCTCACCGATCACTTCGAGAAATCGCAGATGGTGCTCGCCGAGTTGTCGAACGCAGATGCCGGCAAAGCAGGGCGCATGGATATCCGCTACGAGCGCGAAGAAGCTTCGGACCTGCTCGAATCGAACCGGCTCTATCGCCAGGCCGCGCTACAGCAGGGCGACACGCAATCCGCGGTCCTGCTGGAAGATCTGGAGCGTATGCTGCTCGAACTCGCGCATGCGCCTGACGAAGTCGGCAGCCACGAATTCGAGGATCTCCGGAAACGGATCGAAGACCAGGGCCTGGTCTTCAAGGTGAAGGTATTGAATTCCCGCCTGCAAACGCAGAGCGGGAAGCTGTGAGGTGCAACCAATGAAAGGAACAAATTCAACCATGAAAACAATTCGACCCATCGCAATGGGCGTACTTCTGACGGCGGGCTTACTGGCGCCCTCCGCTGCGGCCGCCCAGCAGGCGGAAGCACAAGAGGCGTTAGCGGCAGCGCAGGAAGCTTTGGCGCAGGTCCAGGCACAGGTGCAGACCAAGGTCCACACGCAGATCGCGCAGGCGATGGAAGAGTCTGTGCGGGCGAGGGCCGAGGCCGCGGTCGCCCGCACCATGGCCCGCAAAGGACTCGACGACGACGTCTACCGGAGGGCGAGCCGCCTGGTCGACGAGAGGAAATACGAAGAGGCGCTCCAGCGCTACCAGCAGGTGATCGACGGCAAGGGTAGCCGCATCGAGGGCGCGATGTACTGGAAGGCCTACGTGCTGGCGAAACTGGGCCGCCGCGAGGACGCACTGAAGTCGCTCGACGAACTGAAGAAGGGCTACGCGCAGAGCCGCTGGTTGAATGACGCGAAGGCTTTGGAACTCGAGATCCAGCAGAACGGCGGACGCGCCCTGTCGCCGGAAGCCGAGAGCGACGAAGAACTGAAACTGCTGGCCATCAACGGTCTGCTGTCGACCGATCCCGAACGCGCCGTGCCGCTACTGGAGAAGCAGTTGAACAACCCCAAGAGTTCGCCTCGCCTGAAAGAGCGTGCGCTCTTCGTCCTCGCGCAGAGCCGCAACGCCCGGGCGCGAGAGATCGTGGGCAACTACGCCAAGGGCGCGACGAATCCGGATCTGCAAGCGCTGGCGATCCAATATCTCGGATCCTTCGGCGGCAAGGAGAATCGCGACAAACTGTCGGAGCTGTACAAGAGCGTGAACGACGTGCAGTTGAAGCGGGCGGTGCTGCGTGGGCTGATGATGTCACGCGATCAGGAATATCTGCTGCAGATCGCCCGCAGTGAGCAGAACGCCGAACTGCAGCGGGAAGCGATTCGTTACGCGGCGAGCGCCGGTGCGGACGTGAGTACGTTGTGGACTCCGAATGCCTCGAAAGAGATCAAGGACGCGGTGATCGAAGGGCTCATGATTCGCAGCAACGTCGACAAGCTGGCGGAAATCGCGAAGTCCGACAGTGACATCAAGGTTCGCCGCCACGCCATCGAGTTACTGGGCGCGACCAACCGCGAGAAGAGCGCGCCACTGCTGCTGTCGATGTACGCGAGCGAGCAGGATAAGCAGATCCGCACCTCGATCCTGCGGGCGTTCCGCGTGCAGAACAACGCCAAGGCGCTGGTCGATGCGGCGAAGAAGGAAACGGATCCGGCGATGAAACGCGAAGCAGTGCAGTTGCTGAGCAGCATGAAGTCGCCGGAAGCGACCGAGTTCCTGATGGAGCTTTTGAACAAATGATCCTCGGACTCCTTGTCGCGGCGGCCGCGATGGTAGCGCAGCAGCCGAAACTGGTGGACGCAAAACTGGAGACCCGTGCCCTGCGCGGGTCTCTTGCGCAAGAGGTGGCGGGCGCGACAGAAAAAGCCTTCTGGCTGGCCTGGACTGCGCCGGCAATCCCCGGCGACCGGCAAAGCTGCTGGCCCAGCGAGAACCGGATCCTCGAAAACAAGGCGCAACTGGAGGGTCCGCGCGAGGTGCACATCCTGCTGCGCATCGAGAATCACTGGGTGCAGCGCGTGCGTACGTTTACGCCGGATTGCGAGATCGACGCTGCCGGATTCCCGGTGGTCTGGCTCACTGGCGTTTCACCTGCCGAAAGCGTGCGCTACCTGCGCTCGATCGCATTCGACGCAACCAACGCCGTCGACGCCATCGGCCTGCAGCGAGGTCCGGAGGCGGATGCGGCGCTCGAAGAGATGTCCGTTTCGACGCAACCGGACAAGATCCGTCGCAAGGCTGCTTTCTGGTTGGGCGCCAGCCGCGGATCCCGCGGGGTCGCGTTATTGACGAAGATGATCCGCGAAGAACGTGAGGACGGGTTCCGCGAACACCTGGCGTTTGCGCTCAGCCAGTCGCGGGAAGGCATCGGCGTGCTGATCGATCTCGTGCGGAACGCAAAGCCGGTGGATCGCAAGGTGCGTGACAAGGCCGTATTCTGGCTGGCCAAGTCGCGAGATCCCGAAGCCCGCCGGTTTATCGACGGGATCCTCAACCGCTAGCCCCACTCGAAGCCGGATAGCGCCCAGACCAGCGAAGGGTCCTGCTGTGCGAGTTCCCTGCCCTGGTAGCTCATGCGCAACAGCCTTCGCGCCGGCGTGAATCCCAGCGAATGCGCGAGTTGTTTGGCCGCATAATGTTCGCCGAACAGATCCCAGAAGAACTCAGACCTGTCTACCGATGAAACGGCCCATTCCGCAAGGGACCGGGCCGTTTCGGCGTCCCTGGCGACACAGGGGCCGAAGTGCGATGCAGCGCGTCCCGGACGCCGCATCGCATGGCCGCCACGGGGATCCACGCACGCTTCGGGAAACGACTCGAGCAACGCGCGCCGGTCGGCGCCGAAGGCCTCGAAATCGAGCGTCCAGTCGGGTTCGCCACCCCCGCCGGGATCCACTCCGGCGAGGCTCGGCCCGCGCCAGCGTTCCACCACACACTCGTCCGCAAAGCCGAACTTCCGGTACACCGGCGCACCGGCTTCGGTGGCGTCGAGCTTGATGCATTCGACGCCGGATCCCAAAGCGTGATCGATGGCCGTCTGCATCAGGGTCGAAGCATGTCCCCTGCCGCGGTGCTCGGGCAGCGTGAGAACCATCCCGATCCACGCCAGTGCGGATCCGCCGTACGTCACGACCGAGGCCGAGGAAACCACTTCGCCATCGTCTGATTCGACACAGAAGCAGGACGCGATTCGAAACACTCGCACCCAGTCGGCCTCATTCTGATTCCAGCCTGCCGACATTGAAAGGCGCATGGCCGCTGCGAGATCCGCAGTGCCCATCGGACGAATCTGCATGCATCCAGTGTGATATAACTCAGCCTGTTCTCGGGAGGAACACCATTTGACCCTGCTCCGTCGCTCCGGAATCTTACTTCTGTTTCCGATATTCCTCGTCGCGCAAAGCGAACGCGGCAACGTTACCGGCCTCATCACCGACCCCACCGGCGCAGCGATCGCCGGCGCGGAGGTCACCGTGATCAACGCCGGCACCAACGAAACCTGGAAAGGAACCTCTTCGCCGAACGGCGAATTCAACGCGCCGAATCTGCTGCCCGGCGCATACCGCATCGAAATCACAGCGGCCGGATTCAAGCGCTACGTGCGCCCCGCCATCACGGTTGCCGCCGCGTCCACCACGCGTGTCGATGCGCAGATGACGCTCGGTCAGGTGTCCGACCAGGTCGAAGTTTCCACCGCGATTTCAACCATACAAACCGAGAACGCCAAAGTATCCACGCAGGTACAGAACAAGCTGGTGGACGAACTGCCGCTGGTCGTCGGCGGCGCGATGCGCAGTCCGTTCAATCTTGTCGCGGTAGTGCCCGAAGCACGCGGCAGCGGCCAGCGTCTCGCGCTTGGCGGCGGACAGGTCGCGCAATGGGACGCGACGCTCGACGGCCATTCGGTCGGCACCAACCGTTCCGGCGACACCGACGAAGCCGCGCTCAACACGCCTTCGGTCGAATCGCTCACCGAGTTCACCGTCGACACCAACGGGTTCAAAGCCGAGTACGGGCAGGCCGGCGGCGGCATTATGACGTTCGCGTCCAAGTCCGGCACGAACCAGTTCCACGGTTCGGCGTATGACTTCCTACGCAACGATGCGATGGACGCCCGCGGATTCTTCGCACGCACGCGATCCATCTATCGCCAGAATGATTATGGATTCACGGCTTCAGGCCCGGTGCGAATTCCCAAGGTCTACAACGGCAAAGACAAGACGTTCTACTTCGTCTCCTACGAAGGCTTTCGCAATCGAGTCGGCGCCAACGCCACGATTCTTTCGGTGCCGACGCCCGAAATGTATCGCGGGGACTTCCGCAACTGGGTCGATCAAAATGCGCGATCGCTCACCATCTACGATCCGTCGACCACGCGTCAGAATCCCACGGGCACCGGCTTCATTCGCGATCCCTTCCCCGGCAACCAGATCCCCACGAATCGCTTTTCGACCACCGCCTCGCAGATCCTGCAACTCGCGCAGGGCGTGCAACCCAACGCCGGCTTCGCCCCTGGAACCAGCGGCTACGTCCGCCAGAATTATCGCGTCGACAGCGGGACGCTCATCACGCCGACCGACAAGTGGAGCGTCAAGGGCGACCACATCCTCACGTCCAACCAGCGGCTGAGCTTTCTCTGGAACACGACGACGTATCGGAACAAGCCGGGTCCGAACGGACCTCCCGGACTTCCCGCGCCGTTGTGGAGCGGGCAGATCCAGGCCTGGGACACGGAAGCGTTCCGCATCACGCATGACTGGACCATCAACTCGCGCATCGTCAATCACCTTTCGTACGCGAAGAATACGTTCACCAAGAACAGCTACTCGGGCAACGTCGACAAGAACTGGAAGGACAAAGTTTGTATCCGCAATGTCGTCGACTGCAACCAGAACTTTCCGACGCTCAATTTCACGGAGTTTTCGGCCTGGGGCGGCGCGTCGTATAACGGCACCGACCAACCCGGCTTCGGCATCAAGAACGACCTGAGCTGGATGCGCGGCAACCATGGCTTCAAGTTCGGATTCCAGCACCAGGACCAGAACGCGAACGGCTTCGGCCAGCAGGACATTGCCGGTCGCGCGGACTTCAATTTCCTCAGCACGAGCGTCCCCGGCGCGACCGCGTTTCCGGCATCGGGCGGCAGTTCGTTCGCGTCGTTCCTCCTGGGTGAAGCGTACCTCGGCCGCACCGAAACCATCCGCTACGTATCGCAAAAGTATCGCTACTTCGGCTTCTACGCGCAGGATGACTGGCGCGTCAGCCGCAAGCTGGTCATCAATTATGGACTGCGTTACGACGTCACGCTGCCGCCGGTGAACGAGCGCGACGAATACTCAGACTTCAATCCCGACCGCGCGAATCCTGCGGCCGGCGGACGCCCGGGCGCCTTGTGGTTCGCCGGTTTTGGTCCGGGTCGCGAGAATACTCGCAGCCTCGTGCCGGGCTGGTATGGAGGCTGGGGTCCGCGATTGGGCATCGCCTACACGCCCGGGTCGAAAACCACTTTCCGCGCCGGTGTCGGACGCTCGTTCTCACGCGTGACCGCCGTGCAGGGATCCGGGCACTTTGCCGGCTTCATCGGGCAGTACCAGTTCGAGAACACGTCACAGGGCGTGCAGCCGACGTTCAAACTCGATCAGGGATTGCCGGCCTATAAGCTGCCTCCCGCCATCGATCCCAGTTTCTCGAACGGCAACACGGTCGATTACTGGAACGGACAGGACGCCACGCGCGCGCCGGAAAACATCTCCTGGAACCTCAACATCCAACATCAGTTGACCCAGAACTTCGTCCTCGAACTCGGCTACAACGGCAGCTCCGGCACGCACCTGCAATCCGGCATTCTGAACCTCAACCAGGTTCCGACGCCGATCTTCAACGGGCTTGTTTCGCAGTACGGCCTCACGCAGGGACTCAATATCCTGCGCGCCAACGTGACGTCGGCGGTAGCGCAGCAGGCCGGGTTCCGCGCGCCCTATGCCGGCTTCAGCGGAACCGTCGCGCAGGCACTGCGGCCGTTCCCGCAGTTCCTCAACATCGTCACCGGCGCCCAGAACGGCGACAAGAGCGGACACTCGTCCTATCACGCGTTTCTCTTGAAGGCCGACCGCCGTTTCGCCCGCGGCGCGACGTTCCAGTGGAACTACCTGTTCTCGAAGATCCTGACCGACTCGGACACGTACTTCGCCAACTCGGCCACCGCCGCGATGGATCAGTACAACCGGCGCATCGAGAAGTCCATCGGGCAGTTCGATCAGACGCATACCATCAAGTTTTCGACGATCTACGACCTGCCGTTCGGCAAGGGGCAACGCTGGGCCACCGGCGGGATCCTCGCGCAGATCATCGGCGGATGGCGCGTGTCGGCGATCCAGGTCTATTCGAGCGGACTCCCGATCGGCCTCACGCGCAACAACCCGCTGCCGATCTTCAACGGCACGACGCGTCCGTTCATTTCCGGATACGAGAACTGGCGCGGCGCGGTGGCGGGCGGCAAGTTCGACCCGAACGTCGACCGGTTCCTGAACCGCGCGGCGTTCCCCACACAACTGGCGACCTTCGGCGACGCCACGCGCTACAACCCGAAGGTGCGCGGGTTCTGGAACAGGAATGAGAACGTCAGTCTCGCCAAGACGTTCAGTTTCAAGGAGAAATTGCGGCTCGACCTGCGAGGCGAAGCGTTCAACATCTTCAACCGGACCATATTCGGAACCGGCAGCACCAACCTCGACGCTGCGACGTTTGGCCAGGTCACAAATCAGGTGAACGATCCGCGGCAGATGCAGGTCGCGCTGAAGTTGTACTGGTAAGTACGAGGGGCGCTTCTCCTCGAGACTAGGGTCTTACTGGTAGAGGCGCTCCGCGTTTTCGCTGATTCGGATCTCGGATCTTCTGCCGAACAATAGCGATAGGTGCAACAACAAGCCTTCGGTTCCAACAGACGCAGCCGTGCGAGAGTTCGCAAGATTCTCGGGCCAATGATCGACCTGACCGTTGTGGAAGGACGCCATCGCACGCGCATGGCCAAGGCTCGCCTGGTCGACTTTCACGAGGCGGGCGTGGGATTCCAGTGCGCGGAAGCCATATCGCCGGGGAGTTCACTGCGCTTTGTCGACCAGACGCACGAACAACGGGAAGCGAAGGTCGTTTGGTGCCAGAAAGCGGTCAACGGCGAGTTCAAGATCGGCGCGGTGTTCGAGGGTATACCGGGGAGCGAAGACAACGCCTCGTCCTCCGCGTCGGACGCGCACGCCGGGCCTGAAGCCGATCCGATCGACGAGAGCGAGCCGGATTACTACGAATTGTTGCAGATCAACCCGAAGGCAGATGTCGATACGATTCACCGGGTGTATCGTTTTCAGGCGCAGCGTTTCCATCCGGACAACAAGGAGACGGGCAACGAAGCAACCTTCCGGCTGTTGAGCAAGGCCTATCGCACGTTGTCGGACCCTGAGGAGCGCGCGGGATACGATCTACGCTTGAATCGGATCCAGCAGCGCCGCTGGAAGATCTTCGAGAAACCCGTGCAGGCGATGGGGCTCGAGGCCGAGCGGGGCAAGCGCAAGGGCGTCCTGAGCGTGCTGTGCACCAAGCGCATGCAGGAACCGGCAACGCCTTTTGTGTCGATGAACGAAGTCGAGTCGCTGTTGGGAGTTCCCAAGGAGCATCTCGAGTTCACGCTCTGGTACCTGAAAGAGAGCGGCTTCATCAGCCGCAACGACAATGGACGGATCGCCATCACGATCAAAGGGATCGACGAGTTGGAGCGGATCACAGCCGAGCCTTCAGCGGCGGCCCACGTCCGTGAGGAACGGCTGCTGACGACGGCGCAATAGCGCATCCAGCTACTTGCGCCGCGTATGCATGCGCTCGAAGGCGTCGATCTGATCGATGATCCTGCGAGGATCGCGCTTGGCGTCGGGGCTGTCGAACAGCGGGATCAGGTGCCAGCTTGCCGAGAGCGTCACCAGGGCGCTCCGGCCGGTGGCGTTCAGGTAGTAGTCCACACGCCGCGAACAGAACGCAGTCATTTCCAGGCGAACCTCATCGATCGCGCTTTCGCGCTCGAGCAGCACCACCACAGTCCGGTTGCTCCAGGTATAGAGCCGGTCTTCGGGCGGCAGCGATTTGATCAGGTGCGCGGAGAAGGCGTGGACCAGCTTCTCGGCATTGTTGAGGCCATAGCGAAGCCGGAACATGTCGAACTGGCTCAAGAGCAACACGACAACATAGTGTTTGTGGGTCGGCGAGTCCGAGTTGAGACCAGCCTCGATGGAGCGAATTGCCTTGGCTCGCAGCGGCGTGTTTTGTATGGGAACGGGTTGGACCGGATCCGCGGCTTCGGCAGGATCGGCGTTTTCGACACCCGGGCCTTCATCGGTCGGACGGGACGGCTCTGGTGGCGCTTGGGCAGCGGGACGGAAGCTGATGGATACGCCGGTTACTGCGCCGGAGGCGTCCTTGAAGTCTTGGACAATCACCACGACGGGGAGCGTCTGGCCTGGCCGGGATTGCAGGGTTGCCCGGGATCCCGAGCCGATGGCGCCGGACCCGGTGAGAGCCGAATTCACTGTGGCGAGCAGGGATTCGTTGCCGGCCTCGCCAGGAGGAAAGAATTGCTGGAGTGGTTTCCCCACCAGAGCGTCCTCCTGGAGTTGCCGGCGAACCGTCGCGTTGCAGAAGACCACATTTCGTTCGGCGTCGATCACGAACACGCTGTCGAGAAGCCCGTCGACAACTGAGTGCAGAATCGTGGTGTGGTCTTCGGATTTCCTGCGCCGGGCGATTCGATCCTGCGCGAGCGCCAGGGCCAGTTCCAGTTCCCCCTCGCGGAAAGGCTCGAGCGCTACGGCCGCCGGTTGTGCGGAGACGAAGGGCTGGACATGCGCCGCAGTAGCCGCCGTGAGGAGGAACGGCAGCCCCCGGCTATCCAGGTGTTTCAGAAATTCAAGCGATTCCGCACCCGGCGGCTGCTCGCGCGCCGCAACGATCGTGAGCACAGGCGGCGTTTCTTTGATGCGCTCGATGGCGCGACCGGCCGTGGCGGCGATCGTGACCTGATGCCCTAATGAGGTGAGACGCTTCTCGAGCGTTCCGGCGAGCGCCGCGTCGGAGTCCACCAGCAGGATGTCATGCAGATCTTCGGCCATAATGACCGCCCGTTACCCTTGCTCAACCGCCAGTTTGCGCATCAGCGGACCATCCGCTTCGAGTTCCACCAGAAACAGGACGACTCCATGGGAGGTTCGCAACATGCTCTTGTGGAGAGGGTGCATCAGCCCGATGTCACCAGGAACCAGGGATTGAGGAGAGGAAAGCTGGTAGCTTTCCTGAGCGTCCATCTGTCCGAGGAACCGCCCGCAGAACATGTTGGCCAATTCGCACATTACCTCCCATGCGGAACGCCGCGACATGTCTCCGTCTTCACAGAGAAAGGTTGCCGACAGCGCCCTCGCCGTAGGCTCTTCGGTCACCACCGCACATTTGCCGTGACTGTGCCGGCCCTGAAACTCGAGGCCCACGATAATCGGATCCGTCCAGCGGCTGACCTGAAGCTGCGGATCATCGACGAGCGGGGACAGAAACATCGTCGCCAGCACGCTGTCTGCAGCCTCCCGCATGTGGGTCTGTAAGGTTATATTCCCCATGATCGAACCCGTCCTTAGCCGCCCATTACGGCCAATACCTTTTCCTTCACTGTCTCGGCGTTGAACGGTTTGCAGATGTAGCCGTCGCACCCCAGCTGCCCCATCTTCATGACCCGCTCGGTGGAATTGTCCGTCGTCACCATGATGACCGGGATCTCGCGCAAGACCCGGTCCGCCTTGATCTCCCGAACGAATTCATCGCCGTTCATGTTCGGCATGTTGAGGTCGCTGAAAATCAGATTGAACTGTTTCTCCTTGAGTTGCGCCAGGCCCTGAAGGCCGTCTCCCGCTTCGCCCAACATCTCGATGGGAAGACCGGAGCCGTTCAGAATCCTTCGCATGTGGGCGCGCATCGCCGGTGAGTCATCGACGATGAGGATCCGTAAGGACATGCTTTGAAACTCCCTCCAGGTTCCCTCATCGGCTCCGATATGGTTTTTTGGAGCAATTCACACGGAGGCGCTTTGTCGGTTTCTCAAACTGGAACACAGGCCACACTGGCCCCTCTACTTGCGACGTCCGCGACCGCACACAACGGGCTCGAGAAGCTGAGTATCCGGCTGGCCGAACTTGAGCGGGACGGCGTCAAGCTGCCCGGCTCGTCGTGCGATTCGATCCTGGAGCACCTCAATGCTTCGAAAGCCGCCGCGTTGAACTGCGCCGAGTTGATCGCAAAGATGCGGAGGGAGCCAATCGAGATCCCGGCGCCCATCGAGGAAAAGGAAGAAGACTCCACGGCCCAGCCGGCCTCCAAGACTCCGGAGGACGAGATCTTTCCGGTTTCGGGCGTTCTGGATCACCTCACCGGCCTTCCCGGGCGGACGATTGCATGCAAAGCCCTCGAATCCGCGCTATCGGTCGGCCGGCCGCGATACGCAGGGATTTGCAGCGTTGACCGGCTGCGCTTCATGAGCACCCGCTACGGTATCGAGGCAGGCCAGGAAGCGATCCGCTGTTATGCGACACACCTTCGACAGAAGATGCCGCCCGACACGATGCTCTTTCGCTGGACCGGGGCTTCTGTGCTGGCCTTGTACGACCTATCCGGCCCAATCGCCGACGCGCGAGGGCTGCTGGAACAAATCAGCTCGCAGAAAGTGAAGTTCAATTTCGAATCCCACCAAAGGAGCGCGCTGCTATCTCTCACCTCCTCCACGTTGGTAGTTGGACTGGCGTCGGTCGAGGGCGTATCCACTGTGGTCGCCGACCTTGATTCGTTTATCGCCATTCACTCGCGCAAGCAGCCGGACTGAGCGCGGCACAATTGCTACTCTGAAGTCAGGAGTGTCAGCTCTGGAAGCCGGTTCCTTCTCCCCAAACTCCACCGTCCAAAATACGGATCTTCCTCCGCCGCCTGCCGTTGGCGGCCTCGAGGAGAATTCGTCTTTCGCGCTGCTGGCGCGCACGCTGGCCGGCCTGCAGGCTGGAGTGACCGGCGGCATCATCATGCTGCTGTACTACTCGGCGGGAGCGCTGCTGCAGCGTCAATACTGGTGGATGCCGGAAAACCTGCTGGGTACAGCGATCTACGGCAATTCCGCGATCTGGAAAGGACCCGGCCGTGCGACGCTTGCCGGCTGCGCCTGGCAGCTCGTCGCGTCCGGCATGGCGGGGATTCTGTACGCGTACTGCTTCGCCCATCTCCGCTCGCTCCGGTTTCCCGTCTCCTGGCTCGTCGCGCTGGCTTGGTCCCTGAGCGTCTATTTCTTCCTGTACGACCTCGTGCTGCCGTCCGTGGCGCCGTTGATTCCGCTGTACTCAACGCGCGCAACGCCGCTCATGGCATATCTGCTGCTGGGGCTGGCGCTGGCGCGTATTCCCACAATCTATCGCCAGCTTACCCGCGCAGGCATTGCATGACTTCGCGGTAGAACTCGGGGTGCGATTCCCAGGTCTGCCCGGTCACAAAGCGTCCGTCGCGCACGGCTTGCGGCGTCATCCAGGTTCCTCCGCCCTGTTCGACTTCCGGCCGGACATGCTCGTAACAGGTGATGCAGCGATCCTTCACCAGGCCCGCGGTCACCAGCACCTGGATCCCGTGGCATAGCGCGAAGATCCACTTCTGCTGTTTGTCGAATTCGCGCACGATGTCGAGCACGCGGGCGCGGTTCCGCAGATACTCGGGCGCGCGGCCGCCGATCAGCATGATGGCGTCATAGTCTTCGACCTTCACGTCTTCGAAGGTGAGGTCGGAGGAGACGCCGTAGCCGGGATAGCGCTCGATATAGGTGTCCCAGCCCGGCTCGAAATCGTGGATGACGAGGTTCAACCGCTTCTTCGCGGGCGCCGCGACCACTGCGGTGTAGCCTTCTTCGCGGAAGCGCTGGACTGCGTACAGGGTCTCGAAACTTTCGCCGCCGTCGCCGGTGACGACGAGAATGGATTTGCTCATGATCCCACTATCATGACGCGTTCGGCGGGGCCGTCGCGACCGGGGTGGGAAGCGCCCAATCTTCGGGAACCCGGCCTTCGGGAAGAAGCTGTCCCTTTTCGAGGTAGCGCACACGCGACGCCGCGCGCGCGGCATGCGGATCGTGCGTCACCATCACGATCGTTTTGCCGTATTCGCGATTGAGCGTTCCGAGCAGGCGCAGCACGTCCTGTGCGGAGGCGGCGTCGAGATTGCCCGTGGGTTCGTCGGCGAGGATGAGATCGGGATCGGTGACGAGCGCACGCGCAATTGCCACGCGCTGTTCCTGGCCGCCGGAAAGCTGGCGCGGCAGGTGATGCATGCGATCGCCGAGTCCGACGAGTTTCAAGGCGGTTTCGGCATGTTCCATGCGTTCGCGATGCGACAGGTTCGTCAGTTTCAGTGGCAGTTCCACGTTCTCGATGGCGGTCAGCACGGGAATGAGGTTGAACGACTGGAAGATAAAGCCGATGTGCTCGTTGCGCCAGCGCGCGATCTCGCGGTCAGTGAGGTCGCGCAGGCTCTCGCCCAGCACGACGATCTCGCCGTCGGTGGGCCGGTCCATCGCGGCGATCAGATGGAGCAGCGTCGACTTGCCGGATCCCGACGGCCCCATCAGCGCCACGAATTCGCCCTTGAGAATATCGATGTTCGCGTCCTGCAAGGCATAGACGTGAAACTCGTCGCGGACGTACTCTTTCGTCAATCCGCGTGTCTGAATGACCGGCTCGCTGCTGCTCATGGCTTCACCTTCACTTTGCCGCCGTCCTTGAGATCCGCAGGCGGATTGTCGATCACGTCTTCACCGCCGAGCAGGCCGCTTTCGATGCGGACGCCCTGAGGTCCTGCGGCGCCTGTTTTCACGGCACGCCGAACGACCGAGCCATCCACCACGAGGAACACCGCGCCGTCGCGGATCGCAGTTGCTGGCAGGTAAATTACCGGCTTTTGCTGCGCGTCATTGCTGGCCGTGTTGGCCGGTTTCTCGTCCGCCAGAAACGCCACGCTGGCGTTCATGTCGGGGCGCAGGAAATCATCGGGGTTCTTTACCTTGACCTTCACCTGCACGGTCGCCTTCTGGCGGTTGGCCTCCGGGGAAATCTCGTCGATCACGCCATCGTATTTCTTGTCGGGATAGGCGTCGGTGGTGATCGTGCCGCGCGTGCCCATGCGGAGCTTCGCGAAATCGTTCTGATTGATGTCGAGTTCGACTTTGAGATCGTTGAGGTCGGCAATCGATACGACGTAGCCTTTTGCCCCGCGGTCGCCGACGAAGCCGGTAGTAACGAACTCGCCGCGTTCGACGTTGCGTTCGAGAATCGTGCCCGTCACCGGCGCCGTGATGATGGTGTTCGACAACTGCGTTTCGTAGAACGACAGCATGCCCTTCGCCTGTACGATCTGCCCGCGGATCTGGTCGATCACTTCTTTGCGCGGACCGATCTGCACCAGTTGCGCCGTGCGTTCGAGCGAATGCAACTTCGCCACAGCCGCGTCGTAGCGCGCCTGCGCGTCATCGAGCCGCTGCCGGGCTTCGACCCGTTCTTCGACCAGCTTTCGGATGCGGTCGAGTTGGACCTTCGCATTGACCAGGTCCGCCTTGCCCTGGTCGACATCCGCGTTGGCGCGATGGATCTCTTCCGGGCGCGAGCCGTTCAGAGCCTCAGCCAGCCGCGCCTCGAGATTCTGCAGATTTCCCCGCCCCTGCTGGACCTGTGCTTTATACTCGTCATCTTCGAGCCGCACCAGCACCTGCCCCTGTTTCACGCGATCGCCCTTCTCGACGCCGATCCACGCGACCTTTCCGACGACCTTCGACGCCAGTTGGATCTTATGCGCCGCCACCACATAGCCGGTCGCGTTGAGGATCACGCTGCCTTGCGCCGCCGCGGCAGCCGCGCTAATGCTCTTCGCGCGAACCGTCGTCACTTCCGGCGTTTTGTTGAATACGCCGTACGCCATCCGCGCGGCGCCGGCGAGGACAAACAAAGCAATGCCAATGAGAATCCAGCGGGTGGCCCAATTCGACTCCCGGCCGTTCCGCTTCCGTTTGCTGCGATCGATGCGCAGCGATTTCAGTTCTGCTTCCATGAAAAAACTCTCAAACCTCCCGCAAAGCGGAAAGAATCTCTTTTCTCGCGGCGCTCATGGCGGGAAACAAACCGCCGACCGCGCCGAGCACCAGCGCAAACGCCATGCCGCTCAGCATCACTTCGGGCGTCACACGAAACGCGAACGACACTTCGCTGAACGTCGTGAAATTGCCGATGCCGGTGGTGATCCCGTTCAGCGGCATCACGAGGATGCAGCCGAGGATCCCGCCCAGCAGCGACAGCAACACCGATTCGATGAAGAAGCTCAGCAGGATGCTCCCCTGCGAGAAGCCGAGCACGCGAAGGGTCCCGATCTCCTTGCCGCGCCGCGACACGGCCGCATACATCGTGTTCATCGCCGCGAAGCTGGAACCGACCGCCATGATAACCGAGACGAACACGCCGAGGAACTGGATCGGCAGGCCGGAACTGGTCTGCGACGCCATGTAATCGTCTTCGAGTTGCGCTTCCATGTTGAGCTGTACGTCATCGTTGATGTTGTTGACGAGCGCCCGCGCCGCGGCGCGATCCACGGCGCGCAGCAGCACGGAACTCAATCCGTCCATCCGGTTGTAGTCACTCGCCACCTGATTGAGGTCGCCGAAGATTTCGCTGTTCGACGCGCTGTCGCCCGCATCGAAGACGCCAACGACAGTCCACAGTCCTTTTCCGAACTTCAACTGCTTGCCGATTCCCGCGCCGGGATACCGTTTGGCGATGCCCTTGCCGACGGTGATCTCGCGCTGCCCTGGGGCGAACCAGCGGCCGCTCGCGAGTTTCAGTCCACGCATTTCGACACCGACCGGCAGGATCCCGCGCAACGTGACGTTCATGCCGTTTTCGCTGTCGACGCTCTCGAGATTGATCACCGTCACCATCTCGAGCGAGGCCTGCGGCTCCCCGTTGGCGGCCATTTCGAGTCCGGGGCGAAATCTCAGCAACTGGTATTGCTCCCGTCTCACGCCGCTCGACAGTTCGGCGGTGGAACCCTTGCGCATCACCAGCACATGACGCGGATTTCCAGCGGTCGCGAAGGCGGATTTCAAGCCCGACATCAGCGCCAGCACCGACAACAACACGGCGACCGTCAGCGCCACGCCTAACGCGGTCATCAGCGTCGTCGTGCGCCGTACGGCCAGGTTCCGAAGATTGTAGGAAAGTGGGATCGCCATCGCCGTCTACCCGCTGTACCGTAACGATTCGAGGATGGGCGTCCGCGACGCATTGGCGGCCGGAACCACAGCGCTCGCGAATCCAATCAGCAGCGCCACGCCGATGCACATCAATCCGACATCGGGCGTCAGGCGCAAGGTCTCGAGTTGCTGGAAATTGGTCGGCGCGTTGCGCACCGCTCCGCAAAGCAGGGCTGACAGTCCGGTTCCCAGCACGCCTCCGATGAGCGAGATCATCATCGCCTCGCCGAGTACGATACCGAGAATCTGCGGGTTGGTGAACCCGAGCGTTTTGAGGATCCCGACTTCGCGGATCCGCTCGCGCACCGACATCGCCATCGTATTGGCGCTCACCAGCAGGATGGTGAAGGTCACCGCCGCGCAGATCGACAGCAGGTACATCTTCACGTTGCCGAGAAACGACACAAAGCTCAGCATGAACTGCTTTTCGGATTCGGTCTTGGTCGGCTCCGGCGAGTTCTCGAACATTGCGTCAATCGCACGGGCGACCTTCGGCACGGCGTCGGCGCTCTCGGCGAGCACGTAATAGGTCCCGACCGTGTGATAGCGCCGGCTGTTGGCGCCGAGCGCCTCCTGCAGGTACTCGTTGTTGAACAGAAGCGTCTTGGATTTGTCGACGTCCCGGTAGAAACCGACCAGCGTAAACTCGAGCGTCACCGGGAAGATGTCGCCCTTGATCGTGATCTTGTCGCCAACCTTCCACCCGTGGACCTTGGCTACCAGGTCGCTCGCAATCGCCGCGGTGCGTTGTTTGATGAACGCACGCCGGGATTCTTCCGGCAACTGCCACTCGCTGAGGATCCGCAGGGCGTTTTCCGGCTCCACCGCAAAACGGGCGAAGAAATTGTTGGGATCACGGGCATCTTTGTACACGCCCTGAAACCAGGTGTACACGGAAACTTCGCGCACGCCGGGGATCTGCCGGATCTTCTGCTCGTACGCCCCCGGCAGAAAAACCGTCAAAGATACGCGGTGCCGGGTGATCAGCCGCAGTGCCGATTCGGGCGTCGAGTCGGCATAAAAGAACGACCGGTACAGCGCGAACAGCACACCCAGGAGGCACAGCGACATCGCGATGCTGCCGATCGTCAGCAGACTGCGCCTCCGGTTGCGGAGACTGTTCTTGAAAATGAGGGGCAGGAACCGGATCATGCGCTATCGGTCTTTCGATACCATTTTGAGGCAGATGGATGTAGAGAAAAACGGGTCTCCGGACCAACCAGCGTCACATACCGGCGAACTGCGGCAGAATACCGACGAACGGTGGATGCGGCGGGCGCTCGACTTGGCGCGCGAAGCTCAGCGCACCGGCGAAGTCCCGATCGGCGCCGTGCTGGTGGACGAGTACGGCAACGAAACCGGCTGCGGCTTCAACCAGCCGATCGCCTCGAACGATCCCTGCGCGCACGCCGAGATCCTGGCGCTGCGCGAGGCTGCTGCGCGCGTCCGCAACTACCGGCTCGGCGGGACCACGCTGTACGTCACGCTCGAACCCTGCCCGATGTGCGCCGGGGCGATCGTCAACGCCCGCGTCGCACGACTGGTGTTCGGCGCGCGCGACCTGCGTTTCGGCGGCGTGCGCAGCAAGTTTCAGATTGCCGATTCGGAAATCCTCAACCACCGCGTCACGGTCGAGGAAGGTGTACTGGGCGCCGAATGCCTGGAGATGCTGAAAACCTTCTTCGAAGGCCTACGAAAATAGCGGGGTGAATCGCGCCTCGTCAGCTTCCATCGACTTCGATTCCGCCTCGGCCAACACCGCGCGAACCTGCGGATCCTCGACGCCGCGGCCACCGACCGGCAGCCACCCACGCCCGTCCCACACTTCGCCCGCGCCAAAGGACGCCTTGTAGTTCATCGTGGGGGCGCCGGGAACCAGGAAGCCGAGGTAGTAATACGGCAGCTTCCACTGGCGGCACAGGTCGATCTCGACGAGCGCCGAGTAGGTTCCCAGCGAGAAGTCGCGATAGGCAGGATCCCAGAAGAAGTAGACGGTCGAGAGCCCGCTCGGCACGACGTCCAGAATCCCGACCGCGGCCAGCTTACCCGCCGCGTCGCGCCACGAGAGTTCGATCGTGTCGACGATCGAATCCCCCAGGAATCGCGAGTAACTCTCGTCGCTCGCTTCAATGCCGTGCTCGCCGTGCTGGCCGTCCTGATACCGGGCAAAGAGGTCGACATGCTCGGGATCCACGCGCGGGGAATGCACACGGATCTCGAACTTGCCCTCGCACTTTCGCATCACCCGCCGTTGCGACTTCGAGGGCTCGAACGCCCCTACGTCGATCCGGAACGGCTGGCACTTGCGGCATCCCGGGCACACCGGGCGGTAGAGAATCGTGCCGGAGCGCCGCATCCCCATCTGCAGCGCGTGATCGTATTCAGCGGGCGTCAGCGGACGCAACGGTTGCGTGAAAGCGGTCCGCGATGGCCGGCCGTCGCGAAAGTAGGAACAGGATTCGCCGCCGAGGTACACCGGCCCCAGCACCGGCAGTTCTTTCGGCGGACGCAGGATCACACGGGTTTCTCGAGATCGCGGTGCGATTCCTTGACGCGGTATCCCTTGCGCGTCAGGTATTGCTTGATCTCATGCGCCATCATCACCGAGCGGTGATGCCCGCCCGTGCAGCCGAACGAGATCGTGAGGTAACTCTTGCCTTCGCGAAGATAGTGCGGCAGCAGGTAGACGAGCAAATCCGAGATCCGCGCCAGGAACTCCGCGGTTTGCGGAAAGCTGCGGATATAGCGCGCGACCTTCGGGTTGCGGCCGGTCAGTTTCTTGAACTCGGGAATGTAGTTCGGGTTCGGCAGGAAGCGTACATCGAAGACGAGGTCCGCGTCAGCCGGCACGCCATGCCGGAAACCGAAACTCGTGACGTAGATCATGATCTTCGATTCGTCGCGCGAGCCGTGGAATTTCTCTTCGATCAGATGCCGCAGGTCGTGTACGTTGAGCTTGGTGGTGTCGACCACATGATCGGCGAGCGGGCGGATGTGTTCGAGCATCTTGCGCTCGGCGGTCACGCTCTTGGCAACCGATTGATCCTGCCCCAGCGGATGCGGGCGGCGGGTCTCACTGAATCGGCGGACGAGCACATCGTCGGCGGCTTCGAGAAACAGCAACTTCGTCTTGATCTTTTTGCGGACCTGCGCGTAAATCGCAGGAAAATCCTCGATGGCGCGGCCTTCGCGGATGTCCACCACGAGCGCGGCGGAACGGACACTCGGGGATTCCTTGGTCAGTTCGGCGAACTTGGTGATCAGCCCAACGGGGAGATTGTCAACCGAGTAGTACCCGAAATCCTCCAGCGCCTTGAGCACGGTTCCTTTGCCGGAGCCGCTCAGGCCCGTGATGATCACGAGTTCGGGTTGACGTTGTGGCTGAACTGCCGTTTTCACCGGTGGCTGTGCGTTCGGAACCCCCGGGTCCGTTTTCTTCTTCCGCATGAACCGCTACGGCTGCACCAGGTCGAAGTGGCCGTCCTTGCGGCGGATCAGAACCGAGAGCCCTTCGGCCCCGTCATGATCCCGGTAAATCAGATAGTCTTTCTTGTCGCCGATGTGCATCATCGCTTCCTCGAGCGTCATCGGCTTCTGGCGGCTGGCCTTCACGCGATACACGCGAACGGCTTCGGCCTCGTCCTCGCTGGCCGTGGCCGCAGCCGCTACCACGCCTCCGTTCAACTTGAGCGCCTTGGCGCCATTGTCGCGCCGCGCCGTCGAACGGTTCTTCTCGAGCACTTTGAGCAACTGCTTTTCGAGTTTGTCCGCCGCTTCGCTGATGGCCAGAAAAGCGTCGGCGTTCGAACCCGCGCTGGCCAGCGGACGATCATAAAAATTCATCGTGATCTCCGCGCTCTTCAGGTGGCGCGTCGACTTCCACGCCACGTGAGCCTTCCGCTCACCGGCGCGCTCCACGAGTTTCTCGATGCGCGCAAAACGCGCGTCCAGCTTCTTCTGCTCGTCCTTGGTAAATTCCTGCGATTTACCTGTGTGTGTGATTTTCATCATCTGACTTATTCTCGTTTCCGGCGCTGATGCGTCGACGGGATCTTCATATCCTCGCGATATTTTGCGACGGTTCGCCGCGTGACATCGATACCCGATGCCTGCAGCTTTTCGGTAATCTGTTCGTCGGTTAGAGGCTTGTGTGGATCCTCCTCTTCAATCATCTTCTTCACCATCCGCTTCAGCGTGAGAAGCGGAATCGAAGCTCCCGACGGGCCCTGCACCGCTTCTCCAAAGAAGAAACGAAGTTCGAACACACCCTGCGGGGTGTGCACGTACTTGGCGGCGACGGCCCGGCTTACCGTTGACGGATGTACACCAATCTCATCGGCGACATCCTTGATCATCATAGGACGCAGAAAATCGAGGCCCTGATCGAGAAACTCGCCCTGGCGGCGAATCACCGACTGGCAGACCTTCACGATGGTCTGCTTGCGCTGTTCGATGTTCTTGATCAGTTGCAGAGCGGCCTGATAGCGGTCCTTGATGTAGTTACGAGTGTCTTTGTTCGGTTCCTGCTCGCGGTCGAGCAGCCGGCGATATTCCGGATTCAGGCGCACCTGCGGGATATCGTCGTCATTCAATTCGATCAGATAGTCTTCGCCGTCCTTGAAGATATAGACATCCGGCTCGACCTTCTGCGCGCCTTCTCCCGAATAGCGCAAGCCCGGCGTCGGATCCAGATGCCGGATTACGTTGGCGGCAATCTGAATATGTTCGAGCGGGCGGCCCAAAACCTTTGCGATCTCCTTCATCTGCTTCGTCTCGAGCAGTTTCAGGTGATCGTGCACGATGTGCCACGCGACGCTGTCTTCCGCGTTGCGGCTCTTCAACTGGATCAGCAGGCATTCCCGCAGATCCCGGCAGCCGACGCCGGCCGGATCGAGCGTCTGCACCCAGTGCAGGGCTTCTTCGAGATCGTGCGGATCATGCTCGCCGGCCGAGGCGATCTCTTCGAGCGACGCGGTGAGGTAACCGTTCTGGTCGAGGTTCCCGATGATGCTGTCGCACGCGTCGCGAACCTTTTCCGGCAGCACGAGTACGGCAAGCTGTTCGTCCAGGTGGCTCGAGAGCGTCACCGGTGAGGAAAGGAAGGTCTCGAACGACGGCTTGTCGCTGATTTCGGACGCCGGGCTCTTGTACCCCGGATCCAGGTAGTCATCAAAGAACGATCCGTAGTCGATTTCGTCGAACGGATCTTTGGCTTCCTGCGCAGGAGCGGGTTCGACAGCCGCGGCTTCTGCACGGGTTTGTTCGGAGGCTTCCACTTCCGGCGCCGGTTCCTGAGCCGCTTCCAGAATCGAGCGGTCTGCGGGATCCTGGACGCGTTCGGCCTCGAGGACCGATCGCAATTCGTCCGCGGACAGTTCCTCAACCCCGTCTTGCGCTTCTTCGAGAACCGGGTTCTGCGCAATTTCCTGGACGATCATTTCCTTCAGTTCCATACGGGTCATCTGAAGGATCGTCACCATCTGGACAAGCCCAGGGGTCAGGATCTGCTTCTGCGCGACGCCTAGCTGTAATCTCGGCGATAGCGTACTCATCTCTGGCCTCATGATACCAACAGTTATTCTGGTTGAAGCCATGATTCTTGTTTTGGCCCTCACATTGCTCGCGCAACAGGACGGCGTTACCCGCTTCGGACACTCCCACCGGGGGTCCGCATTCGATGAAGGTCCCCGGCAAAAGCCCTGGGTGATTGAGGGAATCGGCAAGTCCCACTTCCCGATTACGACGAAGAATCCCGAAGTGCAGAAGTGGTTCGACCAGGGCAACGCTCTGCTGCACAGCTTCTGGTACTTCGAAGCCGAACGCGCCTTCCGCTGGTGCCTGAAGCTCGAACCCAACAACGCTATGGCGTGGTGGGGCATGTCGCGATCGGCCGAAGAGAACGAACGCAAGGTGAAATTCCTGCGCGAGGCGATCAAGTATCGCGACACCGTCAGCGAGCGCGAGCGGATGTACATCGACGCCGACGTGGCCGGCATGATCGAAGATCCACTCCATCCCCGCTCGGCCGACGAGCGCGAACGCGACCACCTGCTCGGACTCGAACGGCTGGTCGCCAAATACCCGGACGACGTCGAAGCCAAGGCGATGCTGGCGATCTCGTCCATGTGGCGCAGCAGCCGGATTTCGACCGACCTGCTGATTCAGCAGGTGCTCGACAAAGATCCCAACCACCCCGGCGCGCACCACTACCGCATCCATAACTGGAACGACTGGATCCCCGAGCGGGCCCTCGACTCGAGCGCCGCCTATGGCCGTATCGCCCCCGGCATCGGGCATGCCCTGCATATGCCCGGCCACATCTATTCGAACGTCGGCATGTGGCACGAAGCCGCGATCTCCATGGACTCGGCCACGCGCGGCGAGAAGAAGTACATGCGGGATCAGATGACATTCCCCTGGAACACCTGGAATTACGCGCACAACGCGAACTACCTCGCCTATATCCAGTGCCAGCTCGGCATGGCGGAACGCTCCATTTCCGGCGCCCGCCAGCTTCTCGCCGTATCCCGCAACGCCGTCGGCCGCAAGGACCGCCGCGGCGATTCCTACATCCACGGCCAGGGCAAGATCGCGCTGCTGCGCGCGCTCGTGCAGTTCGAACGCTGGAAGGAACTCTCGAATGAAGACCAGTTCGAATGGACCGACGAAATCGGCGACAAAGTCAGGCGGCACTACGCCAGCGCCGTCGCGCAAATCGGCCTCGGCGATCTGGTCAAGGCGGAAGCCGCATACTCCGAACTGGTGAAACTGAAAGCCGACGCCGAAAAGAGCCCGGCCAAAGCTACCTGGCAGGTCGAAGAAGCCGAGGTCCGCGGACGGCTCGCATTGCGCCGCGGCGACGCACTCGCCGGACTTTCGGCGCTCGAAGAAGCCGCACGCCTCGAAGCGAAGCTCCGGTTGGATCAGAACGATCCGCCGTTCTATCCGGTCCTCGTCTATGACCTGCTTGGCAACGCGTACCTCGAACAGAAGTCGCCGCTGCTCGCCATCAAAGCTTTCGAAGCAGCGCTGAAAGGCGTGCCGAATGACGGCTTCGCGCTCGCCGGACTCGTCGAAGCCTACTCGACCCTCAACCAGACCGCCGAAGCACGAACGGCCATGGGACGCCTGCTGCACGTCTGGTCCGACGCGGACCCCGGCCTCCGCTGGCTCGAAAAGGCCCGCAGCCTGGTTCGCGACGCCAAGCCGCAGGATCTCTCGCCGCGCCCGCAACGAAACTACAAAGCCACCGCATTAGATGCCTTCGGACCCAACGTCTGGGAACCCTACCCGGCGCCGAAGCTCAGCGTGGTCGACTCCAAAGGCAAAGCGCTCACGCTCGACGAATACAAAGGACGCAACGTCCTGATGGTCTTCTACCTCGGCGAAGAATGCCTGCACTGCCTCGAACAGCTCGACAAGATTTCGAAGCGCCGCGCCGACTTCGCCGCCGCCGACACCGAAGTGATCGCGATTTCCAGCGCAACGCCTGAGAAAAACGCGGCATCCCTCAAGCTGAAGGAACTGCCTCTGCGCGTCGCCTCCGACTCGGCGAACCATGACAACGCGCGGCGCTTCAAGTCTTATGATGATTTCGAGGACCTTGAACTCCATTCGACGCTGCTCATCGACAAGAACGGCCGCGTGCATTGGGCGAGGTTCGGAGGCGATCCGTTTGACGATGTCGATTTCCTGCTCGGCGAGATCAAAAGGATGAACCGCTAGCTGCCGGCCAAGGCCGGGAGAAGAGACGCATGCCCGCGCTGCGCATTATCACGACCGTTGCTGTCGCCCTTTTCCGGCTCGCGATGCCGGCGGCCATCCGTGCGGAAGTCGTCGACCGCATCGCGATCATCGTCGGGCGCCAGGTCATCACGACCTCGCAGATCGACGTCGAGGTCCGGGTGACGGCGTTCCTCAGCGGCCAGCCCAAGCCGGCGGTCACGGATACGCTCAAGCGCGAAGCGGCCGCGCGGTTGATCGAGCAGACCCTCGTCCGCCGGGAAATCGAATTGACCCGCTTCCCTACGCCCAAGCCCGAAGAAGCGAAACCACTCTTCGAGCAGGCGATGCGAATCCATGGCGACAACTTCGCTGCTGCACTGCGCGAGGCCGGACTCTCCGACGACGACCTCAACCAGCACCTGCTCTGGCAACTGACACTCTTGCGCTTCGTGCAGTATCGCTTTCAGCCCGGCGTCAGCGTGAGCGACAACGAAATCCGGGACCTGTACAATCAGGAGTCCGCGAGGCTGAAGGCGCAGGGGAAATCCACGCCGCCGTTTGAAGAGGCTCGCAAAGATCTCGAGGCGGCACTCACTGAACGGCATGTCGACGAGGCGCTCGAGCGCTGGCTGGTCGAACAGCGTGGTCAGACGGCCATCCTGTTCAAAGTCAAGGAACTAGCGCCATGACCATCTCGCGGCGCACCAGGTGGATCGCGGCACTCGCGGTTCTGGGGATCCTGACAACCGCGACGGTCTGGCTCTACCAGTACCTCAACAGCCGGGAATTCTCCGAGTACGTGCGCCAGCGGATCATCGCGGAAGTCGAACGCGCTTCCGGAGGCCGGGCCGAACTCAAGGCCTTTTCCTTCACCTTCCCGCAATTCACGGTCGCCGTCGACGAGTTCACGCTGCACGGCAAGGAACCAGCCGGGGATCCGCCGCTGTTCCACGCCAGGCGCATTGAGGCCGAGATCCGGATCCTGTCGTTCGTCCGCCAGATCGTGGACCTCCGCGCGCTCCGCGTCGTCGACCCGCACGTTCGCATCATCTCGGACGAACACGGCAACACCAACCTGCCGGAACCCAAAATCAAGCCGCAGACCAAGCGCGACTTCATCGACACGCTGCTGCAACTCGAAGCCAAGCGCATGCAGGTCGATCACGGCGTGTTCGAGTTGAACGACAAGCGCGTACCGCTGGAATTGAAGACCGGCGAATTCGCGGTCCTTCTCAAGTACGAAGCGCTGGGTCCACGGTATGCCGGGACAACCCGGGCCAAAGATCTGGACATCAATGCGCCGGGAGTCCGCCACCTGCGGCTGGACCTCGAAGCCGATACGGCGCTCGAACACGGCATCGTCCGCGTGACCCGCGCCACGCTCAAGACCAAGGAGAGCATGGCGCGCGTCAGCGGCTTCGCCTACGAGTTGCTGCATCCCTCGCTGGAATTCGCGCTGAACCTCGACGCCGCGCTCGGCGATCTGGCGAAGGTGGTCAAACTACCCGTCGAGCCTGCTGGCAAAGCGGCTTTCGCGGGCCGCGTCGGCATCACCCTGGACAAGGGCTTTCAGTATGCTCTCGATGGACTCGTCAAAGCCCGTGGACTCGGCTACCGGGAAGGGCGCGTCGAAATCAAAGACGCGTCATTGCAGAGCGCCATCCATCTGGACAATACTGGCATCAACCTCAAGCGAACCACGCTCAGCGCCCTCGGCGGCCAGTTCACCGGCGCCGTGCAACTGCGCGAATTTCGCGACTACGCGGTGGAGGGTGAAATCGCCAATGTCGCCTCGAATCGCATCCAGTTACTGGACAAGCCGCTTCCCTTCGCAGCGATCGTCGCCGGCCCGGTACGCCTCAACGGCAGCCTCGGAGCAAGCCTCAAAAAAGCGACCGCAACGCTCGCACTGAGCCCAGCCGCCGAGGGCCGGCCCCTGCAGGGCGCGTTGAACATCCGCTACGAGAATGGCGCGGTTGAAGCCTCGAACTCGTATCTGTCCACGCCGGATTCTGAAGTCGTTTTTGACGGGGCCCTCAACTCCCGCGTCCACGTCGGCGCCCGCACATCGAACCTCGCCGCCGATATTCAGCCATTCCTCGCAGACCCTCTTCCCATCGGCCTCCGCAACGGCTCGATTTCCTTCGACGGATTCCTCACGGGACCCACGGTTTCCGATCCCCGAATCACGGGCAAGGTAACCGCCCACAACATCGTCTACGACAATCAGTTGGTCGATCGCGTATCCGCGGAGATCGAGGTGGATCGCAGCCGCCTGCGCGCCCGCTCCGCCGTCGTCGACCAGGCTGGACTGCACCTGACCGGCGACGGATCGCTCGCCCTTTCAGACTGGAAAGCGACCAGCACGAGTGCGTTCGAAGCCTCCGCCGACCTGCGCGGCGCCCGCATCGAGCGGCTGTTGCGCGATGCAGGCCAAGGCGACATCCCCATCACCGGCCTCGTGAATCTGTCGGCGCATCTCAAAGGCTCGTTCGACAAACCCGAAGGCGAGGCTGCCGTCACGGCCGATCAGGTCGTTGCGTTCGATGAGCCGGTCGAAAAGATGCGCGGCAAGATCCGCCTGCTCACTGGCGCCATCGAGATCACCGACGGCCAGGCGACTGTCGGCCGCACGCAGGTTCCCTTCACGATCCGCTACACGAAAGGCGCCTCCGACTGGAAGAGCGGTTCCCTCCGCTGGCGCGTACAGGGCGCGGGCGTAGACCTCGCCGCAATCCGCAATCTCAAAAGCAGGGTTCCCGACATCGCCGGCGCCGCGACGCTCAATACCGACGGCGAACTGCGCATCACCGGCGGCAAGGATGTGGAACTGCGCTATTTGCAGGGCGATTTCTCCGTACCCGCACTCCGCTACCGTCAAGCCACCATCTCGAACGTCCAGCTACGTGCGGCCACCAAGGGGCTGCTGATGGGCGTCACCGGACGCGCCGCCTACCAGGGCGCGCGGCTGAAACTCGCCGGCGAGTGGAAGCTCGATGGCAAGGCGCCCGGCGAAGGCACGATCGGCGTCACAGGCGGATCTCTCGAAAGCCTCATCGCGATCTTCAATAAAGACCAGCGCCCGATGCCCTTCCAGAGCGCCGTCGAAGGCGAGGCAAGATTCAAGGTCGCACTGCTCGATGCAGCGAGTTTTCAGGCGGACCTCGTGCTGCGGCGCATCCAGTTGAATCCCGCGCCGACGCAGACCCTCCGCGCCGGCACCCGCGAGCAGGACCTCGTCGTCATCAACAACCGTCCGGTGACGATCCACCTCAATGCGAATGAGGCCGTCATTCAATCGGCGCAGTTCAGTGCGACCAATACCAGATTCGACGTCTCCGGACGTGCGGGCTTCGGCGAAAAAGCCGCCTGGGATCTGCGGCTGCTCGGCGCGATCAACATGGCGCAGCTCCAGATCATCAACAAGGACCTGCTGGCGACCGGCATCGCGCGCCTGGACGCCGCCATCCGTGGACCTCTCGATGATCCGCAGGTCAACGGTTCCCTGCAACTCACCAATTCCTCGCTCTATTTCGGGGACCTGCCCACGGGCATCGACAACGTCAACGGATCCGTGCTGTTCGACCGCAATCGCGCGACCGTCCAGGCGCTGCAGGGAGAAAGCGGCGGCGGCAAGTTCGCACTCAGCGGCTTTGTCGGATTCGGCGGAGCAGCGCTGGTCTACCGCCTGCAGGCACTCGCCAACGGCGTGCGCGTCCGCTACCCGGAAGGCGCGTCCACCACGGTCAACGCGAACCTCAGCCTCACCGGGACCTCCGAAGACTCGCTGCTCGGCGGCACGGTCACGATTATCCGGGCCGGCTTCAATCCTCGGACGGACTTCGCCAGCATGCTCGCGGAAACGGCGAAGTCCAACGCCCCGGTAGCGCCGGCCGCGGCATCCAATGAATACCTGCGTGGCATGCAGTTCGACCTGCGCGTCGAAAGCGCGCCGAACCTGGAGTTCCAGACCTCACTCACCCGCGGACTGCGGGCCGAAGTCGACCTTCGCCTGCGCGGAAACCTCGCGCGTCCCAGCCTCATCGGCAATGTGTCGTTCAACGAGGGCGAGATCCAGTTGTTCGGCAACCGCTATACGCTGAACCGCGGCGACATCCGCTTTTTCAATCCCACCCGCATCGAGCCGACGTTCGACCTCGAAGCCGAAACGCGCGCCCGCGGCATCACGGTGAACGTCAGCTTCTCGGGGACGCCGCGCAAGATCAACGCGGCCTACCGCTCGGATCCCCCGCTGCAGCCCAGCGAAATCATCGCGCTACTGGCCATCGGGCGGGATCCCAACGTGGGCGCTGGACTCGCGACCTCGCAAAGCAACACGCAATCCACCTTGCAGGGCGTCGGAAGCCTGGTCGGCGAAGCGGTCGCTCAGTCGCTGAACGGCCGGCTGCAGAAGTTCTTCGGCGTGACGCGTATCAAAATCGACCCGCAATTGACCGGCGTCGAAAACATTCCGCAAGCCCGCCTCAGCCTCGAACAGCAGGTTTCGAAAGACATCACGCTCACCTACATCACCAACCTCGCCCGCACGCAGGAACAGATTGTCCGCATCCAGTGGGACATTTCCCGCCAGTGGTCGGCGATCGCAGTGCGGGAAGAGAATGGCCTGTTCGGTATAGACTTCCAGTTCCGGAAGCGGTTCAAGTAAGCTGCAGTACGGTACTAGCTCAGGGTACTAGGTATAAGGCCTTAGGTCCTCGTACGGGTGTCTCATTTACCGCGCCTCCCCCAGCCTCTAGATTAGGGTTACCTGGAGAGAACGGTTGAACAGCCTACTCGTGCAGTACTCGTATCTGCAAGTATTGGATTTTTTAACGACCATTGCTTTTCTGGTCAACGGAGTCAAAGAAGGAAATCCCCTGGTGCGGTTCGCCATGCAACTGGCGCCGAACCCGATGGTGGGATTGGGCGTGATCAAGATCGCAGCCCTCGCGCTGGGACTCTACTGCTGGCGGCAGGGACGTAATCACGTCCTCTTCCGGATCAACATCATGTTCGCGCTGATCGTGGCCTGGAACCTGGCAGCGCTGATCGTCGGGACGGTGTACAAAAGTGGTGTCTGAAATTCGCCCCAAGCTCTTTAACCCGGTGTCGGGAACCGTTCGCACCACGACCGGTACACCGATCGCCGGCGTGATGGTCATCGGTTCCGACCTGAATTATGTCGAGACCGACGCCAATGGGTATTTCGAGTTCAAGAACGCGGACAATACGCTCGTATTCTGGTGCACCGGCTTCCGTCCGCAGCCCCATCTGGTTCCGCGACAGATCGACGGCGGATCGCTGGAAGTAGTCCTCAGCGCGCTGTAAGCCGCTACTCGAGCGCGAAGGCGATCAACGTGTCGCCCATCGTCGTCCCGAGTTTTCCGTGGCCTCCGGCCGCGATCACGACATACTGCTTGCCGTTCACCGAGTAAGTCATCGGCGTCGCCTGGGCGCCCGCCGGAAGCCGGCCTTTCCACAACTCTTTGCCGGTATCCGCGTCGAACGCACGCAGGTAGTTGTCCATCGCCGCGCCGATGAATACGACGCCTCCGGCAGTTGCCAGCGGACCTCCCAGATTCGGCGTCCCCGTGCCAAAGGTCAGCGGCACGGGCAGAATGTCGCGCGGCGTCCCCAGCGGCGACTGCCACTTCAAGGTTCCCGCGTTGAGATCGACGGCGCTGATGAGTCCCCAGGGCGGCGCGACGCACGGCATGCCGAGTGCCGACAGGATCGGCTCGCGCATCATCGCGTACGGAGTTCCGCGCATGGCGGCGAACTCCGCCTTGGGATGCTCCTTGCGCACCGCGTCCACCTTGTCGCGTTCGATCAACTGCATGTGAAACACGAACGAGTTCGCGTTCGCATACAGGATCCCGCGGTCGGTGTCGTACGCGATGCTGCCCCAGTTCACACCACCCACAATCGCCGGACCCTGCACCGATCCCTTCAGGCTTGGCGGTGTGTAGATGCCTTCATTGCGAAGCCCCTGCATCCGGCTCTCGCAGCCCTTGCGGTCGAAGTACGCGACACCCCAGGCTTCCGCCTTCTTCACCGGGACCAGCGGCGGAGGCATCACAGGAAACGGCTGCGTCGGCGAGGTCTTCTCACCGGGGACATCCGTCTGCGGAACCGGCCGTTCTTCCACTGGGATCAGCGGCTTGCCGGTCTCCCGGTCCAGCACGAAGATGAGTCCCATCTTGGTCGCCTGCACCACCGCAGGACGCCCCTTGTAATCGACCAGCACAGGCTGCGCCGGCACGTCGTAGTCCCACAAATCGTGATGCGTCGTCTGAAAGCCCCAGACGAATTCGCCGGTGGATCCGCGCAGGGCCACCACGGAATTCGCCCACTTGTTGTCGCCCGGACGCTCGCCGCCGTAGTGGTCGGGACTGGCGGATCCCGTGGGGATGAACACCAGGTCGCGCGCCGGATCCGCACTCAAAGTCGACCAGGCGTTCGCCGCCCCCGAATTCTTCTCGTTCGGGATCGGCTCCCACCGCCACAGCAGTTTGCCGGTGCGGATGTCGTATCCACGCACGGCGCCGGAACTCATCTTCGTCCGCGAATTGTCGTCGATCGCGGACCCGGTCACCACCACGTCGTTCACTACCGTCGGCGCGGAGGTCACGTGATACTCGCCGTTGTACTGCGCGCCCACATCCTCACCCAGCGAGACCTGCCACAACTGCCTGCCGTCCGCCGCCGCGATCGCGATCAACCTCGCGTCGACCGTGCACAGCAGGATCCGCCGCTCGCCGGTCTTCGCGTCCTTCCAGGTCGCCACGCCGCGCGAAACGAACCCATCGCCCGAGCCGTTGTTCAGATCTGTTTTCGGATCGAAGACCCACTTCGTTTTGCCAGTCGCCGGGTCCACGGCGTAGACCCGATTGAAGGGCGTCGGGAAGTACAGGACGCCATCCGCCAGAATCGGGGTCGCCTGAAATGCCGAGGCCCGCTTGAACTGTTTGGGATCCCGCACGTCGCCGTGGTGCAAGGTCCAGGCGGGCTTCAGGTTCGCGACATTTCCTTTGTCGATTTGTTTCAGCGGCGAAAACCGGGATCCCCCGGCGTTGCCGCCATAGGCCGGCCATTCCGTCACATTTTGGGCCCAAATCAGGCAGCCCGCGGCACACCACAAGATCAGAGTTCGCATCATTGAAGCTATTGCACCGTCAAAAGCCGCCTCTACGCGAGAAGTGGGGGGTAAACTTAACGGTATACTCGTTGATAGTGAACGAGTTACCGGACCCGGCATCGATCCGCCTCCAGTTGGACCGAATCCTCCAAAGCGACGGTTTCAAGGACGCCGGACGGATCGGTCCGCTGCTGTCGTACCTGGTGGAACGTACGCTTGCAGGCGAATCGGGTTCTATCAAAGAAAGCGTCCTCGGCGTCGAAGTCTTCCAGCGGCCAGCCGATTACGATCCCCGCACCGACCCGATCGTCCGCGTCGAAGCCCGCCGCCTGCGGGCCCGCCTCGAGGAATACTATCAGGCCAACCCCGGCGATCCGGTGGTCATCCAGCTTCCTAAAGGCGGCTACGTCCCGGTATTCGAGACCGGCGGCGGCAAATCGGAAAAACGAACCCAAATCGAGGATCCGCCGGCGCGGTTCCACATGTCCGGCCCCGCGCTGGTGTTCATCATGATCACCATCATGTCGCTCGGCATTGGGTTATTCATGTACCTGGGCAACCGCGCGCGCAAGGAGACCAAGCCGGCGATCGCCGTCCTGCCGTTCCGCAACCTCAGTTCCGACCCGGACAACCAGTATTTCACCGACGGCCTCACCATCGAACTGATCGAGGCCCTGACCCGCATCGAATCGCTGCGCGTCGTCAGTTGGAACTCGGCGTCGCGATTCCGCGGCAAGGCGGAAAGCCTCGACGAGTTGAAGGGGCAGTTGAACGCCGCGGCCGTTCTGGATGGCGCGGTCCGCAAGCAGGGCGACCGCATCCGCGTCACCGCGCAACTCGTCGACACGACGCGCGGCAACACGCTCTGGTCGCAAACCTGGGAACGCGAGTCGAAGGACGCTTTCAAGATCCAGGAAGAACTCGCCAAGTCGATCGTTTATGCGCTGCGGGTGCAGATGAGCGCGGAGCCGGAACAGGTGCTGAACCGCATCGGATCCACGAGTTCCGAAGCTTACAACGACTATTTGCGCGCCCGCTTCCATCGCAACAATTTTTCGCGCGACGGCATCTCGTTGAGCACCGAATACTGCCGGAAAGCGATCGAGAAGGATCCTGCGTTTGCGCCGCCTTATGCGCTCATCGCCTCCAACATAGCGCTGCTGTCTTACTACCGGGAGATCGCGCCGCAACAGGCTGCTGCAGAGGCGAAGAGCCTGGCCTCGAAGGCCATCGAACTCGACCCGCGTTCGGCCGAAGGACACGCTGCGTTGGGTACGGCGCTGGCCTTGGGCGAATGGAAATTCGATGAAGCGCGAACGCATTTTCTGAAGTCCGTCGAATTGAATCCGGGCTCCGCGGAGGCGCACGTCGCCTACGCGCTCGGCTATCTGCTGCCGAAGGCGCGACTCGTGGAAGCCGAGTTCGAGATCAAGCGATCCCTGCAACTCGACCCGCTCAATTTCTGGACCAATATGGTCGCGGGCTATGTCCTGCAGCAGACGCCGGGGCGCGAGGTCGAAGCGCTGCCTTATTACGATAAGGCGGCGGAGATCTATCCGAAGTTCAACGACCTGATTTGGGATCGCGGCATGGCGCTCGCGTTTGCAGCACGCCGCCAGGACGCGCTCGCCGCGTTCCGCATGTGCGCGGACCTGCGCAATGATCACGACTGGCAACCCGGCGCGGTGGAACTGGCGTTGTTGGGGGAAAAAGAAAAAGTCCCGGCGGCGCTGGCGCGCGATCCGAAGATCGAGCCGATCCAAGCCGCACGGGCCTATGCATTAATCGGGGATATTGAACATGCGCTGGCAAAACTCGAACAGGCTTATGCCGAGTCCGATCGCCAGATGATGTTCGTCAAAGTAGACCGGCGGCTGGCGAACCTGCATGGCCAGCCGCGGTTTGAAGCCTTAGTCCAAAAGGTAGGACTCGCGGGCAATTAACGAGCGGCGCGCCGCTGTTGATTGCGTCCGCCGCCACCGCCGCGCTGCTTCCACGACGAGGCGTTCTTCTGCTTCGCGGCCGGCATCACGATGATCTTCTTACGCATCACCGTGGTTCCTGCTTCAGGGGCAGGAGCGGCCGCCGCGGCCGGAACCACAGGGGTCATTTCCACGGAACCCTTGGCCGGCGCTTCTTTTTGCTGCATCCGCACATTGATCGTACGCTCGATGCGCTTGATCTCGCTGCGTTCCGAACGAATCGAGAAGGTGGACGCGGTGCCGCGCTTCCCTGCCCGTCCCGTGCGGCCGACGCGATGGATGAAATCCTCGGGGACCTGCGGCAGATCGTAGTTCACGACATGCGCGATGTCGTCGACGTGGATGCCGCGAGCTGCGACGTCAGTCGCCACCAGCACGCGGTAGCTGCCGTTCTTGAAGCCGGCCAGCGCAGCATTGCGTTGACCCTGCGTGCGGTCGCCGTGGATACGCGCGGCCTGGAAGCCGGTGCGTTCGAGATTGCGGGCCAGACGATCGGCGCCGTGCTTGGTGCGGGTGAAGACCAGGAACGAACCTGTTTCATCGCGCAGCAGCTTGTTGAGGACTTCGATCTTGCGATCCTGATCGACCTCGTACACGTGCAGATCGACGTGCTCGGCGGGACGAGTGATAGCGCCGATCGTGATGCGTTCGGGATTGCGCACGTAGCGTTCCACGAGATGCGCCACTGTCTTTTCGATCGTGGCGGAAAAGAGCAGCGTCTGCTTTTCGGCCGGCATCGAATCGAGGATCGATTTGATGGACGGCAGGAAGCCCATGTCGAGCATGCGGTCCGCTTCGTCGAGCACGATGGCGCGGGTGCCGCGCAAGTCGACGAGACGGCGTTCGAGAAAGTCGCACAAACGGCCGGGGGTCGCGATCACGACCTGGGCGCCATTGCGAATCGAGCGCAGTTGGCGGCCTTCGTCCATACCGCCAACGACAACGGCGGTCTTGATCTGCGTATGGGCGGCCAGTTTCACAAAGGTCTCGTTGATCTGGATCGCGAGTTCGCGGGTGGGGCTGAGCACCACGGCGCGGATGCGGCCGGTGCCGGGCTGGTCCAGACCATCGATCAGAGATTGCATGAGGGGCAGCGCAAAGCCGAGGGTCTTGCCCGTGCCGGTTTGCGCGGTTGCGACAACATCTTTGCCGGCGAGGGCCGGCGGGATCGCCGCGGCCTGCACAGGCGTCGGCTTGACGAAGCCATTCTTCGTCAGGTTGCTCTGCAGCGCAGAGCACAGATTCAGTTCAGAAAAATTATTCATTCAGTCGGTCACTGCGGTCCGGCGCTCGTGCGCGTACACACAGGTAGCGCGGCGCAGGAAATTGGAAGGAGAGTGGTCAGAGATACGAGCGAGAGGGCCAGACCGCTGCGCGAGGCGGCAGCGGTCCAGCGAGTATGGATTTCGATCAATACGGGCAGAGAGCGAAGCAGTTGACTGCGAGCAGGTTACCAACGAGGACCGCGATCGCGGCCACCGCCGCCACCCGAACCACCGCGGCCACGGCCACCGCCGCCGCCACCGCCGAACCCACGGCCGCCACCGCCGCCACCGCCGGCCGGCTTGGGACGCGCTTCATTCACGTTCATCGCACGGCCGCGCAGGTCCGCGCCGTTCAGCGAGTTGATCGCCGACTCGGCTTCCTGGCGGTTCGTCATTTCGACAAAGGCAAAACCGCGAGCCTGGCCCGTGTCACGATCCGTCACAATGTGGACGCGCTCGACGGCGCCGAACTGCGAGAACGCAGCGAGTAGATCTTCCTGCGTTACCTGGTAACTCAAATTGCCAACGAAGATGTTGGTCATCGTATATTCCTTCCTCCGCCTTGCGGCGGGTGTCCTCGTCAGACAGCGCTAATGGATTTCAAGAAAAACCAGGTAAGTCGCGGCCGGATGGCAAAACTCAATGCTGAGATGCTTCAAAGACATTTCCACAGTACCACGTTTCAGGGGAGCAAGTTATGGTACATTGAAACCGTCGATGGTTCATCGACGCCGATGAGGCTCTAACTCCCACCTTCTGTCCTCGCGTTGCTGTCCGCTACTACGGCGGTCCAGCGATCTCTACATCCCCAAAAATCCTGAATCAAACAAGGCAGGCCTCTATGTCTTTATTGAGCCTCAGCGGACTCGCGTATGAGTTCGCATCCACTGGACAGCCCGCGCTTTTTCGCGGCGTCTCCTTTTCCATTGATGCCGGTGATCGCATCGCCATTACGGGCGCCAACGGATCCGGCAAGTCTACGCTGCTGCGTTTGCTGGCTGCGCATCTCGAGCCAACCGAAGGCGTGGTCGTGCGGCGGCGCGGTTTGCGTGTCGCCTTCGCGGAACAGCATCGCGACCCGCATGCCGCGGCGATGCCGCTCTTCGATTACGTCTGTGCAGGCTGCAATGACGTGTTCGTCGAAGCAGAAGCCGCGCGCATTCTCGCGGGACTCGGCTTCGATCCCGACACATGGGACCGCCCGACGGGAACGTTCTCGGGAGGCGAATGGTCGCGCGCGCAACTGGCGCGGGCGCTTTCCAATCCAACGGATATTCTCTTGTTGGACGAACCCAGCAATCACCTGGACGACAACGCGCGCATGTGGCTGGAAGGCGAACTCGCGAGTGAACGCGATGGCGCCATCCTGGTCGCAACGCACGACCGCGCGCTGCTCGACGCGTTCGCCAATCGCGTGGTCGAAATCGAACGCGGTAGGCTGCGCGTGTTTGACCTGACGTATCGCGAGTATCGGGATCGCAAGCGTCAATTGAACGAGCAGGAATGGGCGGAGTACGAAGCATTCGGACGCCGCAAAGCCGCGATGGAAGCCGCCGCGCAGAAGCGGGACCGCCTTGCCGTGAAAGTCGCAACAACGCCGCCGGGGGCGCGATACAGCAAGGACTTTTACGCACGCAAGGCAGCGTTGGTGGCGCGCACTGGACGGCTGCTGCGCGAGCGCGTCAACAAACCGGAGTCGCAGGTCGCCAAGCCGTGGGAAGAGCAACCGATCGACGGACTCACGTTCGAACACGTGGTCCGTTCGGGCGACGTCGTGCTGACGGCTTCGGGCTTGTCGAAGTCCTTCGATGGGCAGCAATCGCTGTTTCGCGATCTCTCGTTTCATCTGCGGCGCGGCGGACGGCTGGTCGTCGCAGGCGCCAATGGATCCGGCAAGACGACGCTGTTGCGGATCCTCGAAGGGCGCGAGCAGGCGGACGCAGGCGATGTACGCTTTGGCGCAAACGTCGAGATCGGATCGGTCGCGCAAATGCTCGATCATCAGTTCGACCTCGCGCAGACGCCGCTTGAGATCTGCGGCAGTTCAACGAATGCCCGGACGTTGCTGGCTTGTTTGAAGGTCCCGGTGACGTGCCTCAACCGGCCGCTGCGATCCCTCAGCGGAGGCGAGCGAACCAAGGTCGCGCTGGCGAACTTGCTGAATAGCCGCGCGAACCTGCTGCTGCTCGATGAACCGACCAATCATCTCGAAGTCGAAGCGCTCGAAGCATTGGAAGCCGCGCTGGCCCGGTATCCCGGCGCAATCATCGCGGTCTCGCACGACCGTGCGTTCGTCGAGTCGCTGGGACCTGCAGCAGAAAGGATCGAATTGAAGAACTAAGGCAGAGCGGCGACGACGTCGAGTCCAAGCGCCGCATCCAAAGCAGGCAGACCCTCGAAGGGCAGCAGCGTTGCAGCCGGCGGATTCGCTTTGTCGAGATAGTTGAAGCGAATCGCGCGCACGCGGTCGATCGCCTCCTGCGTCAGGGCGTAGATCGACGTGAAGATCACGTTCTTGTACGCGGCGCCCTGCCCTTCGAGGTTCTTGCCCAGACGATCGAACGCGAGTTTCACGTCTGCCTCGCTGGACTGAAACGACAGTTGCAGGCCCGAAAACACGACCTTCGACGCGCTCACGGCGGTGAGTTGCGAGAAGTTGGGCGACGTCGGAAATCCCGCCGGATTCACGAAGCGAACGGGCTCGGCCTGCGGCTTCGCCAAGCGCGCGACAGCTTCACATTCGGCGACGGTGGGCGAAGGTTCGCGACGCATCTGCACCACGGTGTACGCCGCCTGCGAACCCGCGAGTTGCCGGTCCGGATTCGCTGTTTCGAACACGTTCACGAAACAGGTGACGCGCAACAGATCGGCGTCCTCGCCGCCCATCGACTTCACTGCCTGGCGGACCTGCTGCATGGTTTCGGGGTAGTTCTTGCCGGCCTTGCCGGAGATGAACAGCAGTCCATTCGGATTCACCGGCTTGCTTGCGACCGATGTCGCTTCGATGAGGACTTGCGCGCCTTCGAGGCCCAGCGAACCCACGAGCACGGTGCTCAGCACCGGCAGCGGCGCCTTGCGTTCGGTGAACATTTCGCTGACGATCGTGCCGACGCGGCGCGTGTCTCCGCTGCCGGCGACGAAGGCGCGCAGCTTGACGATATTGGCGCCGCGGGTGAGGGTCCACAGCGCTTTGATGGCGTCGCGCGTTTGCTGCGACAGCAATCCTTTGGTGGAAAGAGGCGACACGTGGAAGACGAGGCGTTGGGTCTCGGCTGTGATGGCGTTCGGGAGGTCCTTGGGTAACGGCAGGACCTGCGTCACAGGTTCGATGTCTTTCTTATTGCTCTTCTTTCGCTTCCGCTTCTGGTCGTCGTCCAGGGGAATCTGGCCGGCGGCGAAGAACGAGCACAGGAGGAGAATCGCAAGGACCTTCATCTCGAATCTGCAATCCTATCATACCGTCGACGTGTTGCCCGGGCCAGGCCAATATGGTACGCTACTACTTCAATTGGCATGCTGCCGCGGATCCAAATCGACGAGTCGTCGGACCATCCGATTTACCGGCAGATCTATGCCCAGTTGCGTTCGGCGATCCTCAGCGGCACGCTCGAACATGGCGAACGCCTGCCAGCCACTCGTGAATTGGCTGGTCAACTTGGCCTGAACCGGCAGACCATCTCGACCGCATATGAACTGCTCGAGTCCGACGCGCTGGTCCGCGGAGAGGTCGGCCGCGGCAGTTTCGTCATCTATGAGAGTCCCGCTGCCGCCGCGACGAGTTCCCTGAATTGGACCGATCTGTTGGCGTCGGCGAACCGCATTGAAGCTCCGCCAGTGCTCGCGCCGGTTGCGATCAGTTTCGCCAATTCACGGCCTTCGGAACTGCTGTTTCCGCTCGATCAGTTCCGCGCAACATGCGAGGAAGTGATCCGCGACGCCAACGCTTCGTCGATCCTGCAGTTGGGTTCGCCTGCCGGCTACGCTTCGCTGCGCGCCAAGCTGTTTGCGAATGCGCTTGCGGAAGGCGCGGCGCGCGACACCGATGATGTCGTGATTACGAACGGCTGCCAGCAGTCGCTCGACCTCATCCAGCGGATCCTGTGCACCAACAACGGATCCACGGTGCTGATTGAAGATCCCGTGTATTCGGGCTTGCGCAACGTGTTCGTCACCGGAGGCACACGCGTGGTCGGCGTGCCTGTGGGGCCGCAGGGCATCGATATCGACGCACTCGCGCGCGCCATCCAACGCGAGCGTCCACGGGCGCTGGTCGTCACACCAAACTTTCAGAATCCAACCGGCGCGACGCTGCCGCTTGCTGCGCGTCAGGCAATTCTGCGGCTCACGCGCGAGGCTCGCGTCGTGCTCATCGAACACGACATTTACGGCGAACTACGCTATCGCGGCGAAGCGCTGCCGACCATCAAGCAACTCGATGACACGGGCGATACGATCCTGCTGCGCAGCTTTTCGAAGCTCGCGTTTCCAGGGCTGCGCGTCGGCTGGGCGATCGGCCCCAAGGTGTTCACGCGCCGGCTCACGGAGGCCAAGCAATCCTGCGATCTGCATACCGATCAGTTGTCGCAGGCCGTGCTGCTGCGATTCCTCGAATCGGGACGCCTGGCGGATCACCGCAAGCGCATGATCGAAGCAGGCGGACAGCGGCTGGACGCCGCATTGCAGGCATGCGAACGGTATCTGCCGCAGGGATCGCGATTCACGCGGCCTGAAGGCGGGATGAATCTGTGGGTGGAACTCCCCGAAGGCATCGACGCCGGCGAAATGCTGGCCCGCGCCCAGCGCGAAGGCGTCTCTTATTTGCCCGGCCGGTACTTCTCGGTCTCACGGGATTTCTCAAATTGTTTTCGTATCAGTTTTGCGGGACTCGCGCCGGATCGCATCCGGCAGGGTCTCGAAATATTGGGTTCGATCTATCGCAGCGAGTGGCAGCGCGTGGAAGCCGTACGAAGGCTCGAGACGCAACAGCCCGCGCTGGTCTGACACCACACTGGAGGCACAACAACCATGTTCCTGGATGAACAATTTCGATTGAAGGTCGGTCTCGCCGAGATGCTCAAGGGCGGCGTGATCATGGACGTCACCAACGTCGAGCAGGCGCAAATCGCCGAGAAGGCCGGCGCGTGCGCAGTCATGGCGCTCGAGCGCGTTCCGTCGGATATCCGCAAAGAGGGCGGCGTGGCGCGCATGGCGCAGATCCGCATCATCCGCGAGATCATGGACACGGTGTCGATTCCGGTGATGGCGAAGGCCCGTATCGGCCACTTCACCGAGGCGCGTGTACTCGAAGCGCTCGAAGTCGACTACATCGACGAGAGCGAAGTGCTGACGCCAGCGGACGAAGAACACCACATCGACAAGCGCGGCTTCAAGGTCCCGTTTGTGTGCGGCGCGCGCAACCTGGGTGAAGCGCTGCGGCGCATTGCCGAAGGCGCGGCGATGATCCGCACCAAGGGCGAAGCAGGATCCGGCAACATCGTGGAAGCGGTCCGCCACATCCGCACGATCGTCAAGGAAATGAAGCAGCTCACCGTGCTTGGCAAAGAAGAGCTGGTGCACGAAGCGAAGAAGCTGCAGTCGCCGCTCGAACTCGTCGAGTGGGTCGCCGAGCATGGAAAGCTGCCGGTGCCGAACTTCTCGGCGGGCGGCATTGCGACTCCGGCCGACGCCGCGCTGGTGATGCAGTTGGGCGCGGAAGCCGTGTTCGTGGGTTCGGGCATCTTCAAGAGTTCGGATCCGGAAGCGCGCGCCAAGGCGATCGTGAAGGCTGCGACCTATTACAAGGATCCGGTGAAGCTGCTCGAAGCCAGCGAAGAACTCGGCGATGCGATGCCTGGCCTCGACATCACCAAGCTGCCTGAAGAAGAGTTGATGCAGACCCGCGGCTGGTAATCAAAACGATGAAGAAACGAGTCGGCGTCCTCGCGTTGCAGGGGGACTTTGAAGCACACCACAAAGCCCTGGAGCGCGCGGGCGCCGAAGCAGTCGAAGTGCGCACCAAAGAGGAACTCGATAGCGTGGACGGACTGATCATCCCCGGCGGCGAGAGCACCACCATGCTCAAGCTGCTGCGGGTCGAGAACCTGTTCGACGCGATCCGGGACTTTGGTGAGAAGAAGCCGATTTTCGGCACGTGCGCGGGCGCGATCCTGCTCGCCCGCCACGTCACGCATCCGGAACAGGAGTCGCTCAACCTGATGGATATCGAGGTCGAGCGCAACGCCTACGGGCGGCAGTTGGACAGCCGCATCGTGCATCTGGATGGCGACGTGGAGGCGGTGTTCATCCGCGCGCCAATCATTCGCGGCACGGGTCCGGGAGTGAAAGTTCTGGCGTCGTATGGCGGCACGCCGGTGCTGGCGGAAGAAGGCCGGCACATGGTCGCGACCTTTCACCCCGAGTTGACGGCCGACGCGAAGATCCACAAACTGTTCCTCTCGAAGCTCAACGGAAGCAAGTGAAGAAGCGCGTCTTATTTGTCTGCATCGGGAATTCCTGCCGCAGCCAGATGGCCGAATGGTTTGCACGCACCTATGGCGCGGATGTGATGGTTCCACTGAGCGCGGGTCTCGATCCCGCGATTTCTGTCGCACCCATGACCAAGCAGGTGATGGCAGACAAGGGCATCGCGATGGTCGATCCATTCCCCAAGGCGATCATCGAATTCGACCCCGCGAACATCGACGTCATCGTGAACATCAGCGGTCGCGGACTTCCCAAGGCGTATCGCGAGAAAGAAGTGATTACGTGGGCGGTCGAGGATCCGATCGGGAAGAAGCAGGCCGTGTATGAACAGGTTCGCGATCAGTTGGAAGGCCTCGTCATGCGGCTGATCCTCGAATTGCGCGGACCTGCCCGCCGAACTCCCCGCCCCGGCGGCATGTTACGTTAGACCAATCGTGGACGTCTACCTGTAAGAGCGGACACGTCCGCGTAGTTGGACATACGAAGAGGTAACTCGAACAATGAATCGTAGAAGAGCATTGCTGGCGGCGGGCGCCGCGGCGGCTCTGGCCGGGCTGGCTCCGTCGGCTTCGGCGCAGAACGCAGCGCCACCCAAAACCCATCTCAAGTCTGGCGACATGGCGCCGGACTTCGAACTTCCCTCCTCCGCGGGCGGCAAAGTCAAGCTGTCCGACTTGCGCGGCAAGAAGAATGTCGTACTCGCGTTCTTCCCGGCCGCGTTCACCGGTGGTTGAACGAAGGAATTCACTGCATACCAGGCTGGTATCGCGAAATTCACCGAAGCGGACACCCAGGTTTACGGCATCAGCACCGACTTCACGCCCTCGCTGAAGCGCTTTGCCGAGGACCTCAAAACCAACATCCCCCTTCTGTCCGATCACATGCGCGACGTTTCGAAGACTTACGGAGTTCTCATTGAAAACATGGGAATTTCCAACCGCGCGACGTTCCTGGTCGACATGGACGGCAAGATCGTGCACATCGAAGAGGGCAGTTCCGCAATCAATCCCGAAGGCGCCCTGATGGCGTGCCAGCGGGTCAAGAAGAAGAGTTAACCTCAACCGGTATCCCACTCGAACGCCGCGGTCCGTCACACGGGCTGCGGCGTTTTTGCTTCCAGACAGATAAAATAGAAAGATATGCCAGCATCTCCTCGCCGTCGCTCCGTACCTGTGAACGTGGGTGGCGTCATGGTCGGTGGAAACAACCCGATCGTCGTCCAGTCCATGACCAACACCGATACGGCCGACGTCACCGGAACCGTCAATCAGGTGATGGCCCTCGCCCAGGCCGGTTCGGAAATCGTGCGTGTCACGGTGAATACCGACGACGCGGCGAAAGCGGTCCCGAAGATTTGCGAGACGCTGTACATGTTCGGCGTTCGCGTCCCGATCGTCGGCGACTTCCACTATAACGGCCATCTGCTGCTCAAGAAGTATCCCGATTGCGCGAAGGCACTTGCCAAGTACCGCATCAATCCGGGCAATGTGAATATCGGCAAGAAGCACGACGACAACTATCGCGCGATGATCGAGGCGGCCATCTTCTATGACAAGCCGGTCCGCATCGGCGTGAATTGGGGATCGCTCGACGGCGCGTTGCTGACGCGCATGATGGATGAGAACAATCTGCTGCCCGAACCGCTGGACGCCCAGCAGGTGACGATGAACGCGATTGTCGCGTCCGCGCTGCTGTCGGCCGAGGCTGCCGAGAAGTACGGCATGAAGCACGACAAGATCCTGCTCAGCGCGAAGGTGAGCAACGTGCAGGACCTCATCACCGTCTATCGCGATCTTGCGTCCAAGTGCGATTATCCGCTGCACCTCGGTCTCACCGAGGCCGGACTCGGCGCCAAGGGCATCGTGGCGACCACCGCCGCGCTGTCGATCCTGCTGCAGGAAGGCATCGGCGATACGATCCGCGCCTCGCTGACCCCGCTCCCCAACGGCGATCGCACGGAAGAAGTCATCGTCTGCCAGCAGGTGCTGCAGTCGCTGGGACTTCGCAGTTTCACGCCGCAAGTCGCGGCCTGCCCGGGTTGCGGCCGCACGACTTCCACCTTCTTCCAGGACATGGCGGACCAGATCCAGCGCTATCTGCGAGAGCAGATGCCGGTGTGGAAGGACAAGTACGCAGGCGTCGAAGAGATGAAGGTCGCGGTGATGGGCTGCGTGGTCAATGGTCCCGGAGAATCCAAGCACGCGAACATCGGAATTTCGCTGCCGGGCACGTTCGAAGAGCCCGTCGCGCCCGTGTTCGTCGATGGCGCAAAGACGGTGACGCTGCGCGGCGACAACATCGTGCCGGAGTTTATCGAAATCCTCAATCGTTACGTTGAACGCAAGTACGCCCCACAAGAAGCAGCCGTTGTAAGCTAAACTTCTCGCGATGGAAACTTCCGGCGGCGACCAACAACGGCAACTGGAACAGATCCGAATCCAGCTTCGGGAACTCACCGAGGCGAACGCGGCGCTCACTCGCCGCGTTTTCGCTTTGGAACAGCAGGTTTCGCGCACTACGATCGCGCCGGTGGACGAAGCGCCGGCCATGCCGCCACCACTTCCGGCTCCGGTGGCGACGACGGCGGATCCAGCGGCGCCGGAACTCGAAGCCGCGATGCCGTTGCCACCGCCGCCTGTGGAGCCGTTGGTGAATCCCGAGACGCCAACGCTCGAATCCAACGTCGGGCTCACGTGGATCAACCGGATCGGCGTCGTCACCGTGCTGTTCGGCGTTGCGTTCTTCTTCAAGTACGCCGTCGACAACGACTGGATCGGCCCCGGCGGCCGTGTGATCCTCGGCGTCCTGGCCGGACTCGCCGCGATCTTCGCAGGAGACCGCCTCTGGCATCGCGGACAGAAGACCTTCGCGCAAGGCATCCAGGCGCTGGGATCCTCGATTCTCTACCTTTCGTTCTTCGCCGCGTTCTCGTTTTATCAGCTCATCCCGCAGGCCATCGCATTTGTGCTGATGTTCGCGACAACGTTGATGACCGGAGCGCTGTCGCTGCGATACAACGCCCGCGCCACCTTGCTGCTCGCGCTGCTCAGCGGCTACGCGACCCCGTTCCTGCTGGCGAAAGGCGAACCCAACGATCTGTTCTTCCTCTCGTACATGCTGGTGCTGAACGGCGCCACGATGTACGTCTCGCGACTGCGCAACTGGAAGTCGCTCGAGACCGTGTCGCTGGCCGGAACCTGGATCCTGCACACGGCGTGGTCTGCCGATCGGGCTCGCGTTTTCGGCCGCGAGTGGGGCGCGCTGTTCACGGTCCTCAACTATGGCATCTGCGTGATCAGTCCGAATTCCTGGGTCGCGCTCGTCGCGTTCTTCATGGCGCCGCTGGTCGTCGCGATTGCCTATCAGCACCACTGGGCGGCGATCTTTCAGCCGCTGCTGCTCAGCCTGCTGGTCGGCAGCCTCGCCGTCATCTGGTGGAAGAAGCGGCTCCCCGGCGGATCCGCCGTCGCCTTCCTCGGATTCTGGTTCGCGCAAGCCGCAGTCGATTTGTCGCGCCGCAACGAACACCTAACCGAGTTGATGCTCGGCTACACGATCTCGTTCGCGATCGTTCTCATCTGGACCAAGCTGCGCGCGACCGTGCATGAATATGCGGTTCCGAAATCGGACCTGCTGACTGCCGCCGGCGCCGGGGTCATCTACTACGGCGCCGCGTACGCGTTGCTCGAGGTCGAATACAAAGACTGGCTCGGACTCTTCACCGTCGC
>CAZVKC010000006.1:63445-83952 GCA_964627455.1 uncultured Solibacteraceae bacterium
GGCGCAAGCTACACGCTTTTCTTCAACGAGCGATTCCTCACCTTCCTCTGCGTGTGCGTGTCGCTGTTCCTGTCCGCCTTCTGGACCTCGAAAATGGAAGGTCCTGTCGATCGCCGCATCGCCGCGATCCCTTACCTGCTGGCGCACGTTCTGCTCATCTGGGGCATCCACCTCGAACTGTTCGCGTACGTCGATTCGCGCAATGACCTGCTCAATCGCTCAAGCTTGAAGTCGCTGATCAGCAGCCTGATTTTCGCGGGCTACGGCTTCCAGTTCCTGGTCAGCGGATTCGCGCGGCGATCGGCGCTACCGCGCATCCTCGGCCTGATCCTCTTTGCGATCGTCATCGTGAAGCTCTACATCTACGACATCTGGCTGCTCGACGTGACGTATCGCATCATCGCGTTCATGGCGCTCGGCGGCATGCTACTCGCCGGATCGTACATGTATTCGCGGTTCCGCGACAAACTCAGTACCCTGATAAAAGACGAAGAATGATTTTCCGAACTGCCACAGCGGCTGCCGTCGCCATACTTGCCCTCTCTCCGCTGTGCCGCGCGGACTTCGCGCCTTCGGCCTGGCAGTATCGCAAGCGCATTCCGGTGGAAGCCGGCAAGCCGATCAGCGCCGTCAACATCGACCGGCAGGTGTTCGGCAAAGCAGCGCCCGATTATTCGGACATCCGCATTGTGCGCGGATCCGAAGAGGTCCCGTACCTGATCAACCGCCTCGGCGCCTCGCGTGAAGCCAAGAGCCTCAGTGCGCAGATCCTCGATAGTTCGGCCTCCGGCGGCGCCGTTCAATACGTCCTCTCACTCGAAGGCGTCACCCGCCACAGCCGAATCACGCTCACCACGCGCGAGACGAATTTCAAGAAGAAGCTGAAGATCGAAGCTTCGGCCGACAACAAGTCCTGGGCGCTGGTCCGCAAGGAGGCCTACATCTTCGACTTCACCTTCGAAGGGCAGCATTCGTCGATCCTCTCGGTGGAGTACCCGGTTTCGACGCGCCCGTACCTGCGGGTCACGATCGAAGGTTGGGAGGATCCCGCCGTACTGACTGGCGCCTCTGTCAGCCTCACCGAAGAACGCGCTGCCGTGCGCCAGGTGGTGCAGGACTTCAACTCGCCCGCCGCCGAAGAAGACGCCAAGGCGAAGGCCACCATCTACACGCTGGACTTCGGAGAGAACGGCATCCCAAAAGATCTGCTGCGCGTCGAACTCGGCGGAGACAGGAACCTGCTCTTCCACCGCGCCGCAACCGTCGAAACATCCGAAGACAACAAGATCTGGTCTTGGCACGGCAGCGGCGTCGTGTATCGCGTCGAGGGCGAAGAATCGCTCTTCATCCACATCAATGACACGCGCCATCGCTACCTGAAGCTGCGGCTCTTTCATGGCGACGATAAGCCTCTGCCGGTGAAGTCCATCATCGCCGAGGCCGTCATCCGCCGCGTGATCTTCCCGGTGACGGCCGGGGGCGACTACTGGCTGTACTATGGCAATCCGAACGCGAAGGCGCCGGCCTACGACCTGCCGATGGTCCTCGCGCGATCTTCGATGGAATCCGCAGCGCCCGTCAACGCCACAGCTGAAGAAACAAACCCCGGCTATACGCCTCCGCCGCCGCCCGTGAAACCGTTCAGCGATCGCTATCCCGGATTGTTGTACGGCGTCCTGGGCGTGGCCGTGCTCGCCATTGGATACCTCACCGTACGCTTCATGCAGAAAGCGTCTTCCACGACAACCGAACCCCGATAGAATGTTTGACTCTGTTCTTTTTGATTTTGACGGCGTGCTCGCCGACAGTGAACCCATCCACTACGAAGTCTGGTGCGAGGTCCTCGCGCCCTATGGCTTCGCGATGGACTTCCCGCAATACGTCCGTGAATGCGTCGGCATCTCCGACCGCCTGATGGTGCAGCGCTTCTGCGACTCCCAGAATCCACCACTGGACTTCGACGAAGTCTACGCACAATACCCTCGCAAGAAGGCCCGATTCTCAGAGCGCATGGTGGAACTGATGCCGTTCCCGCAAGCCACGATTGAGTTGCTGCGCGAACTCGACGTCCCCATGGCAGTCGTCAGTTCCAGCGGCCGCAACGAAGTGGAACCGCCCCTCATCCAGGCGGGGATCCGCGACCGCTTCGGCGCGCTCGTTTGCGGACTCGAAGCCGGCAAGTTGAAGCCTGAGCCGGATCCCTACCTAAAGGGTGCGGAACTGCTCGGAGCCCGCCGTCCGCTGGTCGTCGAAGATTCCGAAGCCGGCGAGCGTGCGGGACGCGCCGCGGGATTCGAAGTCCTGCGCGTCACCTCGCCGCATGAGGTCGCGCCGCGCGTGCGCGAGATGCTGTGGTCACGCCTGTGAACCGCCGTCACGCCGCGCCGCGCCTTAACCAATTGAAAAATCAACCCGCAAGGATTGGCATGTCCACTGCCCGGACCGATATAATGACATTGATGAAGTGGTTTACGCGTCTAGCGGTTGCAGGCGGCCTCGCTGCCTCTTCCGCGATTCTGTCCGCAGCCGATATCCAGTTGATTGAAGAGATTGTCGCGAAGGTGAATGGAGACATCATCACCCGCGGTGAAATCGAACGGTCCCGGCGCCAGATCGAAACCGAACTGCGCACGCAGGGGAACCTCAACGGAGCCCGCCTCCAGCAGGCGATGCAGGAACGCACCAAGGATATCCTTCGCGAGCGAATCGATCAGTTGCTGCTCGTTCAAAAGGGCAAGGAACTGAACGTCAATGTCGACCAGGATTTCTCCAAATACCAGGCCGAACTACAGCGCCGCTTCAACCAGCCCGATCCGGAAAAGTTCCAGGCTTTCGTCAAGGAACAGACCGGCATGCCGTACGAAGAGTTCCGCAGCGACTGGAAGAACAACGCCATTACGCAGCGCGTCGTGCGTGAGCAGGTGGGTCGCTCGTTGAACGTCCCGCGCGAAGAGATCAAGAAGTATTACGACGAGCACAAGACCGAATTCGTCCGTCAGGAACGCGTGTTCCTGCGCCAGATCCTCGTCAGCACCGAAGGCAAGGATCCTGCCGGCGTCGCGGCCGCTGAAAAGAAGGCGAAGGATCTCGTCGCCCGCGCCCGGAAGGGTGAACGCTTCCCCGAACTCGCGCGCGACAACTCGGACGCGCCGACCGCACAGCAGGGCGGCGACATGGGTCCGTGGGAAAAGGGCAAGCTCCGCAAAGACATCGAAGACCTCATCTGGGAAAAGCCGCGCAACTCCGTGACGGATCCCATCAAGGTTCCGGAAGGCTTCCTGATTCTGCGCGTCGACGAGCACCAGAAGGAAGGGCAAGCCGAACTCGAAGAAGTGGAAGGCGAAATCACCGAGAAGTTTTACGGCCAGCGCTTCCAACCGGCTCTGCGCGATTATCTGACCAAGCTCCGCACCGACGCCTTCCTCGAAATCAAAAATGGCTGGACCGACACCGGCGCGGCGCCCGGCAAGAACACCGCGTGGACTGATCCGGCGCAGTTGAAGCCTGAAACGATTTCGAAAGAAGAGGTGGCCGCCCAGACTCGCCGCCGCCGGCTACTCTGGGCCGTGCCGATCCCCGGCACCAAGGTCGTCAAGAACAAGCCGTCTTCGTCCAAGCGCTAGTGATTAGAGAGATCGCGACTATCGAATGAAAGGCCCCTTCGTCGTTGAAATCAAGCCGGAACAGAACATCAATACGACGTTTCTGGTCCTCGCCAAGGACATCCGGCAGAAGAAGAGCGGCGACCCCTTTCTGTCGCTGATCCTCGCAGACAAGACCGGCGAGTTGGACGCGAAAATGTGGGACAACGCGGCCGAGGTGATGGACACCTTCGACCGCGACGACTTCGTCCGCGTCAAAGGGCTCACGCAGAATTTTCAGAACCGCCTGCAACTGACGGTACACAAGCTGCAGCGCATCGACGACAGCGAAGTCGACATCGGCGATTACTTTCCGGCGTCGAAGCACGACCCGCGTGAGATGGAGCGGGAACTGCTCTCTTATATCGCTGCGTTCCAGAATCCGCATCTGAAAGCCTTGCTCGAGTCGATCTTCGGTGACGAGCGCATTGCCACCGCGTATCGCACCGCGCCCGCTGCCAAATCGATCCACCACGCGTTCCTCAGTGGACTCATCGAGCATGTGCTCAGCATGGCCAAGATCGCGAAGTTCACGGCCGCGCACTATTCCGACATCGACGAGGAGCTGCTGCTCACCGGCGTCTTTCTGCACGATATCGGCAAGATCTGGGAACTCACGTATCATCGCGGATTCGGGTACTCGGATGAAGGACAACTGGTCGGCCACATCATCATGGGCTACCAGATGGTTACCGAGAAAGCCGCGGCGATTCCTGGTTTTCCAACGAAACTGCTCCATCTGGTCCAGCACCTGATCCTCAGCCACCACGGCCAGCTCGATTACGGATCGCCGAAGGTCCCTGTGTTTCCGGAAGCGCTGCTCCTCCATCACATCGACAACATGGATTCGAAGATGGAAGCGATGCGGTGGGCGTTGGAGCGTGACACGCGACTGGACGGTCCCTGGACGGCCTACAGCCCGTCTCTGGAACGAGTGATGCTCAAGAAGCTTCGATACCTGGACGACACGCCAAAGCCCGCGACCACCGCGGCGGCGGCAGCGCCCGCAGCATCGCGGCCGCAACAACAGCAGCAGCAACCGCAGTCCTCGACACCGAGGCCGCAGCAGAATTCATTGTTCGCGGACAAACTGGCACAGGCCATCAAGAGTCACTAACGTGAGCGCAGCGAACACACCGACGATTCGAGATGTTCCCGGACCGCTGGAGCTGAAGTGTTTGCAGGCGATCTGGAAGCTCGGCGAGGCCAACGTCAAGGACGTGCGAGACCTGCTCACGCGCGATCGCAAACTCGCCTATACAACGGTCATGACCACGCTCGAGCGCCTGGAAAAGAAGGGTACGCTCAAGCGTCACAAGTCCGGTAAGGCGTTCATCTACGAAGCCGCGATGTCGGAAGCGGAAATGCGCAAGCTGGCCGTGCAGCATCTGCTCGACGAGTATTTCGAAGGCTCGCGCGAACAACTGGCCGCGTACCTCAACGGCGGCATTTCGCAGACGGGCGAAACCGCCCCCGGAGAAGAACCGGCCCCCGTCGCGTTACCGCAAACGCTCGACGCTTCCCTGCTCTAACCTTTCGATCCGATTCCAAAGGCAGCGTGATACTTCGCCGGCAGCCTGGTCGGTTTGAGATCGCGCCCGCAGAAGATGTGCTTCGTCTGCCCCTTGGCGTGCACGACGCCTGTCTCCGGACTCTTCATCTCATAGGCAAACGCGACCATGCGCGGATGTGACGTCTCGATCCATGTTTCGATCTCGACTTCCTCGTCGTAGAGCGCCGGCGCGAGATAGCGGCAGGTTGCCTCCGCCACCGTCAGCAGCACGCCGTCGTCGCGTTCCATATCGCGATACCGGATGCCCAGCGCACGGCACAACTCGACGCGCCCGATCTCCATCCACACCATGTAATTCGCGTAGTAAACGATGCCCATCTGATCGGTCTCCGCAAAACGGACGCGCACCCGCGGCCGCACTCGCGTAACCGGTTCCTGAATCTGCACGGCTGTAGTGTAACGCACGTCTTCACGTGAGCCGATTCGCAACAGCGTCGCGCGTTACAGTGTGAATACCATGATGATCCCGACATGTGTCCGGCTGCATCTGGGCGGCAATCCCGTCGATTTCGAAGTGGAAACTTCCATGAACCCCGTCACGTTCGAAGCAACGCTGCCGGCCTTTCGCAAGATGGCCGACCGGCTGGTGCAGATCGGCGTCGAGTCCGCAGAGAAGCAGGGGAAGAGTGTCACGTCTGCAAGCAGCTGCGGAGCCTGCTGCCGGATGGCGATTCCGGTGTCGCTTCCCGAGGCTCACCGTCTTCGCGAGATTGTCGATAACATGCCGGAACCCAGGCGTTCCGAGGTCCAGGCGCGATTCGCCAAGGCCATGGACTTGTTTCGCAGCACCGGATTGCTTGAAGACATCCTCCGCCCCGTTCGCACCGGGGAGGACGGCGAGCGTTACGCCTCCGCAATGGACGCGTACTCTGCCCGGAGAGTGCCCTGCCCTTTCCTCGAAAACGAAAGCTGCTCGATTGACGAAGAACGGCCGTTGACCTGCCGCGAATACTTTGTCTCGCACCCCACCGAAGACCTTGAGCGGATCCCTCTGCTCGCCCGCCCCGGCGAGGCGTTGATCTTAGCCACGCAGGACGCTGTGGGCGAAGGGAACATCGCAGCAATCACGCTCGTGCAGGCGCTCGAATGGACGGAACAGAACCAACCCAGCGGTGAACTTCGGATCGGCCCCGAATGGCTTGGTCCCTATTGCGAACAACTCGTGACCACAGCCAGTGACCCGATGTGATGATCAGTCAGGGGATTGACTTGGGCTCTGCCGGTTATATACTTCGTGACAAAGGACCAAATCGTCATGGCGATCGTCAGAGTACCCAATCCACTGCCATCAGAGCTTACATATGTTCCCGCCAACAGCAAGCCCGTCAAGGTAAAGTCCGGCGACAGCTGGTGGACCCTCGCCGAAACCCCGGAAGCGAGGGGCGCCGGCATGACCGCGAACGATCTCTGTTTCTTCAACTACAGGACCCGCACGCCCGCTGAAATCAACTGGTATCTCTTCAACAAGACTGGATGCCGGAGCACCACCAAAGACGGCAAGAACTACATCTTTACCAATGCGGACAGCCCTGGCGTTGTGTACCTTCCCGTTGCAGGTCCTCCGCCGCCTGTCACCGAGATCCCGCCGCCTGCGACGCGCGAGGAGCGAAGCAACACATGGTTCGGTATCGGCGGCAAGGCTGGAACGCAATTCGTCGTCGTGGGCATTGAGACGCTCGTTGGCTATGTGGCGTCTCTCGACGACATGGGCAAAGGGATGGCCCTTGGCGCCTCCATCAACCGCGTCGGCCCCGGGTTTGGAGCCTCAGGCGGCATCTGCCTGATTTACATCACCGGCGTTCGGGATCCCGGCCAGCTCAACGGTTACCAGCAGGGCGACGCGGATTTCAACCTGTCGCTCGGCGGCAACTGGGGCAAGATGGCCAAAAGCGCCAGCGCTGTCAAGAAACTCCAACCGCTCATCGAGTTCATCACGAAGCTCGGCGTACGCTCGCCGAAGGCTTTGAAGGCCGCCCTGAAGGCACACCCCGACAAGTGGGTGGAAATGATCAAAGCCGGCAAGACTGTCAAGGAGTTCATTGGGGTCGATCCCAACGGCGCGCCGAATGTCATGCTGATCGATCTTCCGATCGGCGGCGGCGTCGAAGCCTCGCTCTTCTACGGCCTCGCCAACTACGACGCCATGTGGGACTTCACGGACTAGCCACGTTGCTCACAAATCATCCGCCTGTAGTATGATTTGTGAGCAAAATGAAGCGACGCGACTTTATTCATCAATCCGCCGCGGCCCTGACCGCTGCTTCGGTTGTCCTGCCGGATGACGCACGCGGAGCCATCGCCAGGGTCCGCACCGGCATGCTGGGCACACGCCACAGCCACTTCGGCGGCAAACTCACGGCGATGCTCAACAACCCCGATTTCGAAGTCGTGAGCATCGTCGAAACTGACGCCGAAGCGCGCGCGAAACTGCAAAAGGATCCCCGTCTTTCCGCCATGAAATGGGTTCGCGAAGAGGAACTGCTGGCGGATCCTTCCATCCATCTCATCGTCGTCGAATGCTCCGCGTGGGAAGCGATTCCGTGGGGCAAGAAGGTCATCGCCGCCGGCAAGCATCTGCATCTCGAAAAGCCGCCGGGCAATGAGTGGGGACCCTTCAAACAACTCGTCGAGGACGCCCGCCGCAAAAACCTCATCATCCAGACCGGCTATCTCTGGCGCTGGCATCAGGGTGTCATGGCTGCCGTGGAAGCCGCGAAGAAGGGCTGGCTCGGCGAGGTCTTCATGGTCCGCGGCAGCATGAACGCCGATCGCGACCAGGCGCAGCGTGACACCGAGGCGAAGTACAAAGGCGGCGGATTGTTCGAACTTGGCGGGCATGTGCTCGACCGCATGGTGGAGGTCCTCGGGCGGCCGAAATCGGTGCAAAGCTGGCTGAAACACCACACCAGCACTCCCGACAAACTCGCCGACAACAGCGTCGCCGTCCTTGAGTTCGACCACGCGCTCGGCGTGTTGACGCAATCGGCCAAGATGTCCGGATCCGGCGACCATCGGTCGTTCGAAGTCCTCGGCACGGATGGCAGCGTCATCGTGCATCCTGAAGCGAACCCGCCACGCCTGCGGGTCCACATGCGCAAAGCCGTGGGTCCATATAAGGCGGGGTGGCAGGACATCAGCATTCCGCCGCAACCGCGCTTCATCCCCGACTTTCAGGAACTCGGCGCCGCCATCAAAGCCGGCAAGCCGCTCAAGCATTCCTACGATCACGAGTTGCTGCTGCATGAGACACTGCTGCGCGCATCCGGGGAGATCAAGGGATGATCACCCGTCGAACGGCCGTATCCTCGATCGTGGCCGCGAGCCTCGCGCGCGCATCCCAGGCGAATTCCGCCGTCAACATCGGCGTCATCGGAACCGGCAATCGCGGGACCTTCGTCGCGTCGATGATGGCGAAACATACGCCCGCGCGCGTCACGGCGCTATGCGACATCTTTCCCGAAAAGATGGAGCAGGCGAAGAAAACGATCGGCGTCGAGAATCCCAAGCTGTACACCGACTACCGGCAGATGCTCGCATCCAGGGACATCGACGCGATCCTCATCGCGACGCCGGTGTTCCTGCACGCCGAGCACTTCGAAGCCGCGGTGAAGTCCGGCAAACACATCTACATTGAAAAGCCCGCGTCGATCGACGTCGCTGGATGCAAGCGCATCATGCGCGCCGCCGATGCTGCCGACCGCAAGATCAACATCACGTTCGGATTCCAGCGGCGCTACGCCCAGACCTATCAAAAAGCCAAGAAACTCGCGGATTCCGGAGCCATCGGCGAAATCCATCTCGGCTTTGCCCGCTTCATCAAGAACGACGATGATGGTCCGCCGGCGCCCAAGCCGCAGACCGAGATCGAGAAGGTCAAACATTGGGGCGAATGGAGGGAACTTTCCGGCGACCTCATTGTCGAAAACAACGTCCATTCGATCGACGTGTTGAACTGGTTCCTCGGCGGACATCCGAAGAGCGCCATCGGCAGCGGCGGCACGAAGACCCGCAAACAGGGCGACATGCGCGACCACAACTTCGTCGCCTTCGATTACGGCAACGGTGTCGAAGGGCAACTTTCCGGCATGACGCTCGCGCCTCCCGGATATCGCGACGTCGTCGAGCAGTTCTTCGGCGCAAAGGGCGTCATCGAAACATCCGAAAACCACTGGCGGCACTTCCGCGGCCGCGGTGATGAGACCCGTGAGGCCGCGCCCCGCAACAACACGATCGATTCCGTCGCCGCGTTCGTGCAGCGCATCAGCGAAGGAAAGCCGGAAAACACAGGTGTTCGCGGCGCGGAGAGTTCGCTCACCGCGATTCTCGGACGCATGGCGATGGATGCGCGCCGCGTCGTCACATGGGACGAGATGATGCGATCGGCTTGATTTGACACGGTTGGCGGGAAGCAATATGATTGCCCACATCACTCTACCCCTGGAGTTTTCGCAACAATGCTTCCAAGTCTTCGAAGTTACTTGTCCATTGCAGCAACGTGTCTCGCGCTTTGGACTCTTCCCGCACTCAGCCAGGAAGTGACCGGCACGATCGCCGGCACGATCACCGATCCAAGCGGCGGTTCCATGGCAGGCGTCAACGTAAAGGCCGTCAACACGGGAACCAATGCGACCTATACCGGGTCCACGACGGATCTCGGAACATTCTCCATCCGCAGCCTGCCGGTCGGCGTCTACACGCTCACCGCTGAAGCCCCGGGATTCAAACGCTTCGAGGCGAAGAACATTCAGATTCAGGTGAACCTCGTTTCGCGCGTCGACGTCACCATGCAGGTCGGCCAGGTTGCCGACACCATCGAAGTCAACGCGCCGGTCGTCGCGGTCGACACCGAAAGCGCGACGCTCAAGACCGTCGTCGATCAACGGCGCGTCGAAGACCTGCCGCTCAACGGCCGCGATCCGACGCAATTGATGCGCCTCGTTGCCGGCGTCGCGCTCTACAACGGTTCCGGCCTCACATCCGGCACCACTTACCCGGGCGTCGTTTCCGTGTCGGTCAACGGCAACCGCGGCAATTCCACCAACTACGTTCTCGACGGCGGCCAGAACAACGACCACTACAACAACGCGCCGAACCCGATGCCGAATCCCGACGCATTGCAGGAGTTCAGCGTGCAGACTAACAACTTCAGCGCGGAGTTCGGACGCAATTCCGGCGGCATCGTCAACGCGATCACGAAGTCCGGCACCAATGAACTGCACGGCGCGCTGTTCGAATACGTCCGCAACAACAATCTCAACGCGGCGAACTTCTTTGCGCCGCCCAAGCCCGGTTCGCCCAACGAGAAGTTGAATGACGGACTCAAGCGCAACCAGTTCGGCGCGACTGTCGGCGGTCCCGTTGTTCTGCCCAAGATCTACGACGGCAAGAACAAGACGTTCTTCTTCTTTTCCTACCAGGGGACCCGCCTTCGCCAGCGTCCCACCAACAGCTTCGTCAACGTCCTCACGGCGAAGGAACGCAACGGCGATTTCTCCGAAACTGCGACACCTCTCAACAATCCTCTCGGAGGCACGTTCGGCGGCAATCTGATTCCCGCTTCGCAACTGTTTCGCGGTTCGAAGACGCTCGTCGACAACAACATCCCCGTGCCGTTGAGCGGCCGCCAGGTCGTGACGTCGAACGTCGCGAACTACGATGACAACCAGACGCTCGGCAAGATCGACCAGCAGATCGGATCCAAGATCCGCGCCTCGGGCCGCGTGTTTGTTTCGCGCGCGCATCAACCCGGCAACCTGACACCGAACAATTACTACGAGAACACCGACATCCGCGACTGGCGCAACACCAGCTATGTCGGCAACGTGCAGTGGACCGCCTCACCCACGTTCCTCAACCAGACCATCGTCAGCTACAACAAGACCGATGGTCCCGCGGCGCACGTGTATCCGGACAAGAACTGGAAGGATCTCGGCGTCAACATCACGCAGGATCCGTACTCGCAGTTCTACCTTGGTTTCCAATCCATCAGCGGCATCAACACCGGCGACACCAACAACTTCATCCGCGATGAAGTGCAATTCGGCAACACCTCACGCTGGACCATTGGACGCCACAACATGGCTTTCGGCGGCGAGTACCACTACGCTCGCGGAGACGTCATCAACAACTTCCGCGCGCAGGGACGTTTCATGTATACGCGCGCAGCCGGCTACACCGGCAACGATATAGCGGACTTCCTGATCGGCCGCTATGGCGAGTTCATCCAAGGCGTCGGCGAGTTCAAGAACACGCGCTTCCACATCATCAACTTCTTCTTCAACGACACGTTCAAGGTCAACCGGCGGCTCACCGTGGACCTCGGCGTTCGCTGGGAACCCTTCCTGCCGAACACCGACACGCTCGGCAAACTCGCGGTTTGGGGTGGATTGCAGGCTCGTTCGAAGCGCTTCGTCAACGCGCCCGCCGGCGTCCTCTATCCGGGCGACGGCATCCCCGACGGCGGCTATCCAACGACGTGGAGCAACTTCGGCCCGCGCATCGGCATCGCCTACGATCTCACCGGCGATGGCAAGACTTCGCTGCGCCTCGGTTACGGCGTCTTCTACGATCGCCTGAACACGCTGCAGACCAACAGTGCGGCAACGCAAGCGCCGTTCGGAACCGTGGTCGACATCTTCGGTGGTCCCAACGACACGATGGCGAATCCCTACGCGAACTTCCCCGGCGGGAATCCCTTCCCCAAGATCGGCTTCGACGCCGTGGGAACCGATGTCTTGAACCCCGGTAAAGACGCCGCGTTCGTGCTGCCGATGTCCGCCTTCGTTTATGGACCCGGTTCGCGCAACCCGTATGTCCATTCGTGGAACGCCACTATCGAACGCCAAATCGCCGGCGTCGTGTTGCGTACGTCGTATGCGGCGTCGAACGGCACAGCGCTCGTCAGCGGACGCGACTTCAATTCGCCATTCCCCAACGCGACGGCCACGACGGCGACGACCAACGCGCGCCGTCCGTACGCACCGGCCTACGCCGGCATCGCGATGATCGAGCCTTCCGGCCGCTCCTTCTATCACTCCGGCCAGTTCACCGCGGAACGCCGCTTTGCCAAAGGCTTCACCATCCTCGGCAACTACACGTTCGCGAAGACCATCGACAACAATGTCGGATCCGCCAACAAGGGCAACGGAAGCTCGGTCACCGATCCCTACAACCAGCGCTTCGATCGCGGACTCGCCGACTACGATCTCCGCCATGTCTTCAACTTCTCCGGCGTGTGGGAACTGCCGGGCAAGTATCGCAACAAGGCCGCGCAGTTCGTGGTCGGAGGCTGGAACATGACCTCGATCGTCGCCTGGCGCAGCGGCTTTCCGTTCACGGTCGTCAGCGGCCAGGACAACGCACGCACCGGCCAGGGTGGCCAGCGCGCGGACCTCACGGGCGTCAGTCCGTTCCTGTCCAACGATGGACACGGCGCGATTGCGGCCCAGTATCTGAACCGTGCTGCCTTCCGCGTGAATGCCCTCGGTACCTACGGCATCCTGGGACGCAACACCTACATTGGCCCCGGGTCGTTCAACACCGATCTCGGCTTGCACAAGAACTTCGCTGTCACCGAACGGGCCAAGGCGCAGTTCCGGTTTGAAGCCTTCAATCTGTTCAACAACGTGAATCTCGCGAATCCGACGGGCACCGTCACAAGCGGCAACTTCATGAAGATCACGTCCACCGCAACCGATCCCCGGATCCTGCAACTGGCACTCCGGTTCCAGTTCTAGGATCTACATCCGTACGCTGCGCGAGACCAGCTCTCGCACCTCGCGCAGCGTACGCGACGCATCTTTGGTGGGGATGTACTCCATCCCCACGAATCCCTTGTAGCCACTCTCGCCGATCGCGCGAAACACATTTCCGAAATGAATTTCACCAGTGCCCGGCTCATGGCGCGCCGGCACGTCGGCCACGTGAATGTGCCCAATCGCGGCGGTATTCGCGCGAATGGTCTCGATCAGATTGCCCTCCATGATCTGCACGTGATAAAGGTCAAACAGAATCTTCACGAACGGGCTGCCAACCTCACGTACAACCTCGAAAGCTTCGGGCGTGCGATCGAGGTAATAACGCGAATGATTGTCGCCCTTCGGATTCAACGGCTCAATCTTCGCCAGCGTGTTGATCACTTCCACGACCAGTGTGATGCCCGCGGACGCCACCAGATCGTGCGCGCGCTTCAACCCCTCGACGATACTCGCATGCTGCTGCTCGCGGGTCCGCCCTGGAATGCGGAAGCCTGACAGCACGACCATCTGCTGCGCTTCGAACCGCTTCGCTGCTTCGAGCGACGCACGCAACTCCGCAAGGAACCCTTCGCGCTCGGCGGGGTCGCACAAGCCCATGCCTACCGGATTCACGCCCTTGTTCCCCACCAGACTCACACACGTCAGCCCCAGCTTCTTCTTCAGCGGCGTGATCTGCGCTGGATCGGACGCTCGCCAGTCTCCGAACTCGAAACCCTGATATCCCGCGGCTGCGACTTTCTCGATCTGGCGGGCCAGTGGCAATCCGGGAAACAACGGTTCCACGCGAACGGACAACGAGAACGGCAAACGGGACATGGATTCGATTATCTACCGTGGCGGCGCTGCTATACAATGGACCCGTGCCAGCCTCGTCCCGCGTCGTCATCACCACGCTCGCATTGTTATCTGGAGCTGCCTTTTCTCAAACGATCCGCGTCGTCAAGTTCGCTGAAAGCGATCCCTTCCGCATGGGCGAAGTCACGTCGCGGCGCATCATTCACCCCGGCCTCGGCGCAAAGAAGACAACCTTGAATCTGTCGGTCTCGAAGCCCGGTTCGGAATTCGCGCAACACGTCCACGATTATTCCGACGACACGATTCTTGTGCTCGACGGCGAGGTGAATCTCCGCCAGGGCGACTCATTGCATCTATTCAAAACCGGCGAGTGCGCGTTCGTGCCAACGGGCCAGATCCACGGCACCGTCACCGCGGGAAGCGGCGACGCGGTCATGATCAGCTTTCAGAATCCGCCGGATCTCATTCTCTACACCGGCGCTCGCGATTCCAAGCGTCCGGGCGCCACGGCTCCCAAGGGCGACATCACGCCCGGCGCGGTCAAGTACGTGAACTTCCGCGCCAGCAAGTCGGGCGCCTTCACGGGACCACAGCAGGGGTCCAACCGCGCCACCGGATCCCGTCACCTGATGAAACCGAAACAGTCGTTCAAGACCTCCGTCGCCAACGACGGCGAACAACTCCTCTTCGTCTGGAAGGGCGCGATTCGCGTCACCGACGCGGCGGGCAAGACTTACGACGCTAGTGAACGCGACACGGTCTTCATCCAGGGCGCCGTCGCGGACCTCACCGTCACGGCAACCGCCAACAATACTGAACTCATCCAGGTACAGGCGCCAGGCACCAAGTGACGCGGCGTAACTTCACCGCTGCCGCCGCACTCGCGCTTTCGGCGTCAGCGCAGAACACTTCGCTGCGCCCCATCCGCGCCGCCATGATCGGCACGGGACACGGTCACGCACACAGCAAGATTCTCGCGCTGCAAAGCATGCCGGAATACGAATTCATCGGCGTCTGCCGGCCGGACCCGCAGGATCCCGCCATCGGCCGCGCTTTCGAGAAGATCCGCTGGCTGCAACTCGAGCAAGCCCTCGGCGACCCGTCCGTCGAGATGCTCGCCATCGAATTCGCGGATCCTGACACGAACCTCGAGTACGCCCATCGCGCCATCGACGCCAACAAGTTCGTGCATCTCGACAAGCCGCCGGGCTCGAACCTCGCGAGTTTTCAGAAGCTCATCGCCAAGGCGAAGAAACAGAACAAGGTCGTGCAGATGGGCTATCAGTGGCGTTATCATCCCGCGATGGAAGCGGCCATGGACGCCGCGCGCAAAGGCTGGCTCGGACGCATCTATCGCTTCCGCGCGTCGATCGACAAGCCGATCCTTGCCGACGAGCGTCGACACCTCGCCAAATACCGCGGCGGCATGATGTTCTCTGAAGGCTGCCATCTTATCGACCGCGCGACGGCGCTGCTGGGCAAACCCATGAAGGTCACCGGCATCATCCGCCACCACGGGACTCTCGACGATCACCTCGCAGACAACAATCTCGCGATTCTCGAATATCCCAACGCAATCGCTGAAATCTCGATGGCCGGCTTCGATCCGCAAGGCAACGAACATCGATATATCGAAATCCTCGGAACCAACGGATCCGCGCGCGTGCAGCCCTACACGGGCTCGCATCTCACCATCGAACTGAAAGACGCGGCGGGTCCATACCGCGCAGGCAGGCAATCGCTCGAACCGCCCTATCCACCGGGCCCCGGCTACACGCCCGACTTCGCCGAACTCGCCGCGGTGATCCGCAAAGGCGCCCGGCCAACCTACTCGGCGGAACACGATCTCATGACTCATCAAGTGCTGCTCGAAGCATGCGGCATGCTGTAAAGGAAAGCGAAACGTAGATGTCCAAAATCGAAAGAAGAACACTCATGCAGGCGGCGGCTCTTGTCCCGCTGCAAGCCGTCCGTGGATCCGCCCAGAACAGCGCGATTCGCGTAGGCCTCATCGGCGCCGGCAGCCGTGGATCCTACACCGGCACGATCATGAACAAGAATCCGCAGGCGAAGATCACCGCCATTTGCGACGTGTCGGACGAGCAACTGGCGAAGGCCAAAGCCAAGATCGGCGCCGCGGACGCCAAAACGTATCGCAATTACCAGGAACTGCTGAATTCGAAGGACGTCGACGCCGTGATGATCGCGACGCCTGTTTACCTGCATCCGGATCACTTCGAAGCAGCCGTCAAAGCGGGCAAGCACGTCTACATGGAGAAACCGGCGGGCCTCGATGTCGCGGGATGCAAGCGCGTGATGCGCATCGCCGATCAGGCCGACCGCAAAATCAACATCACGTTTGGATTCCAGCAGCGCTATGGCGGCGTCTACGTGAAAGCCAAACAGATGCTCGATTCCGGCGCAATCGGCAAGGTACGCGAAGTGCACGGTGAGTTCCTCAAGTTTGCGCTCGCCGGCAACGAACCGCCGCTTCCGCCGCCGCGCAATGAAAGGGAAAAGCTCGAACAGTGGAAGTTATGGCGCTCGACGTTCGGTGAAGTCATCGTCGAAACCTATGTGCACAACCTCGACGCCATCAACTGGTTCCTCGGCTCCCGTCCGTTGAAAGCGCTCGGCACCGGAGGCCGAACCGTGGAAAAGCGCGGCGACCTGCTCGACCACTTGAGCGTGACCTACGACTATCCCGACCGCGTGCAGATGACCTTCATCGGATCGCAGATGACGCCGCGCTTCTTCCGTTCCAACAGAGAGCGCTACATTGGCGAGAAGGGCTTCATCGAAACGGCGCGCGAATACTGGACCTACAGCACCGGCGCCGCGCCCGTCACAGAGAAGTCCTCGCAGGACATCACCAACGACGCGATCAGCGCGTTCGTGAAACAGGTCAGCGAGGGAAAGCCCGAAAATACAGGTGTTCGCGCCGCAGAGAGCACGCTCACGTCGATCCTCGGCCAGATGGCCATCGACCGCAAGCGCGAAGTGACCTGGGAAGAGATGATGAAGAGCGCATGAGGAATCTAACAGCAGCAGTTCTCGTCGGAGCCTCTCTGTTTGCAGCGGAACAGACCGTTCCGGTGAAGAACATCGTGGTCTACAAACAGGCGGGACGCTATGCCGGTTGGCCCGCCAATCACGGCATTTGGATGTGGGGCAATGAAATCGTCGTCGGCTTCGAATCCGGCCGTTTCAAGGTCAACCGGTCCATCCACGCCATCGACTACAGCCAGAAGGAGGAACACCTCCTCGCACGCAGCAAAGACGGCGGCGAGACGTGGACCATCGAGAAGCCGCAGTCGCTGCTGCCTCCGCCCGGAGGCAAGATGGCCGGTGTGCCCACAGAAGACGGCGGTCAACCCGCCACCGACAACACCACGGCCATTGACTTCAAGCACAAAGATTTTGCGATGACCGTCCGCATGATGGACAAGGACATCGGCCCCTCGCGCTTCTACTATTCGTACGATCGCGGCAAGACCTGGCGCGGCCCCTTCCGCGTTCCTGAATTCGGAACCAAGGGCATCATGGCCCGCACCGACTACATTGTCGATGGTCCACGCACGATGACGATGTTCGTCACTGCGGCGCTGCCGAACGCGCAGGAAGGCGAAGTCTTTTGCCTGCGGACCACCGATGGCGGCGTCACCTGGAACAAGATCGCCGTGGTCGCGACGCCCGCCGGATCCGCCAAAGGATTCTCGATCATGCCGTCCTCCCTGCGTCTGTCGAAGAACACGATTCTCTCGGCCATCCGCCAGAAGTCCGGCAACGAGAACTTCATCGAACTCGCCCGCAGCGACGACAACGGCGCAACGTGGAAGATGGTCTCGCGCATCACGCCGCATGTCACGGGCAACTCGGGCAACCCGCCCAGCATGGTGCAGTTGAAGGACGGGCGCCTCGCCGTCACCTACGGCCATCGCGCGGAACCCTATGGCATTCGCGCGCGCATCAGTAACGATCAGGGCGCGACCTGGGGCGACGAGATCATCCTTCGCAAGGATGCCGGGGATCGCGATCTCGGCTATACGCGCACGGTGGTGCGTCCCGACGGCAAGTTGGTTACTGTCTACTACTACAACGACAGCAGCGACAGTGAACGCTACATAGCTGCGACCATCTGGGAAGCCCCGCCGAAGAAGTAATCGACCATGCGCAAGGCCCTCTTCAGTGTTCTCGTACCGGCGCTGGTAGCGGCTGCACAGTCACCGCAGCCGCAGCCGGGCGTCAAGCTATCGGTGGACGGTATCAAGGCGCAACTGCGAATTACCGCAGGCAAGCGCCTTCGTCCGAAATCCTGGCCGAATGGAGCACGTGTTGCGGTGGCTCTCAGTTTCGATGTCGACAACGTGTCGGCGCCGCTTGCTCGCGGGGACCTTGCGCCGGGAACCTTGTCACGAGGGGAGTACGGCGCAGTCGACGGCCTGCCGCGGATCCTGCGTCTGCTCGACAAGCATCGCATTCCCGCGTCGTTCTTCATCCCCGCCGTTAGCGATGTCCTGCATCCGCAGATGATCAAGGAGATCCTGTCGAGCGGCCGTCATGGAATCGGCGTGCACGGCTGGATCCACGAAAATCTCGCCTGGCTCAACAACGAGGCTGAGGAGCAGCGCCTGCTCGATCAGGCGATCGCGCATCTCACCAAAGCCACCGGCAAGAAACCTGTCGGATATCGCGCGCCATCGTGGGCCTTCAGTCCCTTCACGATGTCGCAGGTCGCCAAGGCTGGGTTCCTTTACGACAGCAGCCTCATGGCGAGCGACGACGCGTATGAACTGATGCTCGACGGCAAAGACACCGGCGTCGTCGAACTGCCCATCGAATGGATCCTCGACGATTACCCGCTGCTCAATGTCCCGGGTGGATCCCTGCCTTCGCCGGAACAAGCGAATCAGGTCTTTCAATCGGAGTTCGACGTTGCATACCAGGAAGGCGGACTCTTCATCCTCACCATGCATCCGCACGTGACAGGGCATCGTTCGCGTGTCGCCGCGCTCGAGAAACTGATTCTGCATATGAAGTCGAAGCCCGGCGTCTGGTTCGCGACGCACGAGCAAGTCGCACGGTACGTCAAGCAGCAGGCGTCTTCGTCGACGAAATAGCCGCGGCCTCTTCAGCAGCCGCATGAAACGCTGTGTTCGCGGCAGGCACGCCGGCGTAAACGGCGACTTGCAGCAAGACCTCTTTCAGATCGCACATCTCCAACTCGTGCGCGAGTCCGGTTCGCACGTGCAGCCGGAACTCCTCCCAGCGCCCCAATGACGCGGTGATGGCCAGCACAAGCAAGCGCCGCGATTTTGAATCCAAGCCCGGCCTTGTCCAGATCGCGCCCCACGCGTATTGCGTGATCAACTCCTGGAACTCCCGATTGAAATCCGTGGCATTGGCAAGCGAGCGATCCACATGCGCATCGCCGAGCACGGACCTCCGCACGTCGATCGCCTTGGGAGCCTCAGTCTGCAGAAAGTCGAATAGCGCCGCGTTGAAGGTCGACGGCCGTTCGATATTCGACAGGTGCGCAGAATCGAACACCACGGCTCGCGCCCCGGGGATCCGCGAAGCCAGCAAGTCCCCGTGCCCCTTCCACGGCGTCGATTGATCCACGTCACTCCCGATCACCAGCGTCGGCACGCGAATCCCACTCACGATCTCCCGATGATCCAAATCGCGGATCGCCGCGCAGCATCCCGCGCAGCCCACAGGATCCGTCGCGAGCAGCGTCGCCCGCACCGATTCCCGCATTGCGGCTGGAGCGCGATTGGAGAAGAACCGCTCCATCACAACGGTTTCCACCGCCGCCATGCCATGCTGCAACATCGCAAGCCGCGCCGCGTCGAACCCGGCAGGATCATCCAGACGCGCGGACGTGTTCGCCAGCACCAGTCCCGTCAAACGCTCACCCGCGTGCAAAGCGAGCCACTGCCCGATCATCCCACCAAGCGACAACCCACAATATGCAAAACGTTCGGCTGCGCCGCAAGCATCCACCGCCGCCAGTACATCGCGACCCAACTGCTCGATCGTGTAATCGCCTCCAGGAGCATCCGATGCGCCATGCCCGCGCAGATCCACGCGCAGTACGCGGAACCGCGTCAGTAACGCCGCCATCTGCGGATCCCACTGCCCGTGATCGCAACCCAGCGAGTGTCCCAGCACCAGCAGCGGCAGCCCGGGGACCCCTTCCAATCGGTAATAAATCCGGCATCCCGCGGACATCACGAACGGCATCTCAATCCTCCTTGATCGTCGAACCCAACAGCCGCTGCCGAAACGCCTCAGCACTGCCGAGGTATTCTTCAGGCGCAGTCTCGTCACCCGGAGTCCCGGCCAGCAACGCGGCTGCCCGGCTCTTCTCCGCGAACACTGCGGGATCGATATTCGCGCGCATCCGTTGTGGATCCACCGTCAGCCCCTCTGCGACCTCCACCATCGATTCCAGCGCAACGCCCGCGCACTGCACGATTTCCTGCGTCAGCGTCCATTCGGACTGCCATCCGCCCAGTCCACGTTCGTGTTCCGACACCATGCCCGCCAGAAAACTCGCAAGCAATCCGGGGATCCGCCGCGCCGCACCCACCGCTAGCATGCACGCCGTCGGATTCCGTTTGTGTGGCATCGTCGAAGATCCGCCGCGTCCATCGCCTCCCGGTTCCGCGGCCTCGCCCGCCTGCATCAACAAAGCGATGTCAAAGGCCATCTTCCCCAGCGACCCTGTGTACACCG
>CAZVKC010000006.1:84052-90266 GCA_964627455.1 uncultured Solibacteraceae bacterium
CCGAACGTCACCGGAGGCGCAGGCTGCAGCAGCGTGCGTCCCACCATCACTGTCGAAGCATGTTCCTGCGATAGCACACGCAGTCGCGCCACCAACCGCGCATGATCCGCCGCCAGCACCGCCCGGCATCGCTGCAATAAAAGTACGAGCGCCGTGTCCGTTACATCCTGGCTCGTTGCGCCGAAGTGCGCCAACGCCGCGCCGCGCGCCTTCAACATCGACACGAGGGGAATCGCCGGCGTGCCCGCGCGCAGCGCCAACCGAGTCAACTCGGCGACATCCAATCCATCGATCACAGCCGCAGCATGCACCGCTTCCGCAGCCGCGCTCGGAATCACCGGCAACCGCGCTTCCACGGACGCGAGCGCACGTTCGAACTCGAGCATTGCGTGGAGTACTGAAGCGTCCGAGAACACCTCCGACAACCGCGCCGTTCTCGCCAAGCTATCGATCAGCATGATCACAGGTCGAAGAAGACCGTCTCGTTCTCACCTTGCAGCCGGATCTCCAGAAACCACGCATCGCCACCGCGAGGCTGCGCAAGCAAGGTCCGCCGCCGGTCTTCCGGAACCAGCGACAGCACGGCATCCGTTGCGTTTCGCGGATCCCCGGCGAAGTACACGCGCGTATACAAATGCCGCAGTAAACCGCGAGCGAACACCGCAACATTCACATGCGGCGCCTGACCATCGACGCTCCCCGGCTTCACCGTCACGAACGAACACTCGCCGTCCGCATCCGTCTCCAACCGGCCAAAGCCGCAAAACAGCGGGTCCGCATCAGCAGCCCGCGGATCCAGAGGATGCTGACACCGCCCGTCAGCGTCCGCCTGCCACAACTCGATTAACGAATCCGCGGGCGTCGGAGCGCCATCGCCGTCCACGACCCGAAACGTCAGCCGGATCCGCTCGCCATGCGCGCCGTCTTTCGCCAGCACGCCCAACGCAGGATCCGTCGTCAGTGCGTAATTAAAGAATGGTCCAACCGTCTGCGAAGCACTCGGGATCATAATTCTAAGCCCCCTCGAACGGCGTCGAACGCCGCCCCCGCAGCACGATGTCGAAGCGGAATCCGAGCGCCCACTCGGGCTCGGTCAGCGACAGATCGAAGTGCGACACCAGCCGCTGCTTCGCGTCGTCATCCGGAATCGACTGCAGCACCGGATCCATTGGAATGAGTGGATCGCCTGGAAAATACATTTGCGTCACGAGGCGCGTCAGGAACGCGGATCCGAATAGGGAAAAGTGAATATGCGCCGGGCGCCACGCGTTGGCATGATTTCGCCACGGATACGCGCCCGGCCGGATCGTCAGAAACCGGTAGTTGCCCTGCTCGTCGGTGATCACACGGCCGGCTCCCAGAAAGTTCGGATCGAGCGGCGCTGGATGATTATCGCGCGTGTGCCGGTATCGCCCCGCTGCATTCGCCTGCCACACTTCGACCAGCGCATTCGGCACGCCGCGGCCATCTTCGTCCAGCACGCGGCCCGCAACAATGATCCTTTCGCCCTGCGGCGGATCCGAGAAATGCGCGGTCAAGTCGTTGTCGGTCGCGCCCAACGGATTGTGTCCGTACACCGGACCCGTCAACTCGCTCAACGTATGAGGAATCTGAATCAGCGGCTTCGACGGCGCGCGCCGAAGTGTCGATTTATACCCGTCAAATGCATTGACGGGCTGGGTGCCTGGCTTCAACTTCGGATACTCGATCACAGTGCTATTGAGCTTACCAAAGGGCGGCAGCGCCTTGACAATAGGCAGCCATTCGACATACAACAGAGCGATTGGCGATGCCACACGATCTCAGAACCCAGGTAGGCATCGTCGGCGCCGGACCCGCCGGCCTCATCCTCGGCCAGCTTCTGCAGAACGCCGGCATCGCGTCCATCATCGTCGAAGCCAGATCGCAGGCGCACATCGAGCAGCGCATCCGCGCGGGCGTGCTCGAACAAGGCACAGTCGATCTCCTGAACGCAGCAGGCGCGGGCGACCGCATGCGCCGTGAAGGACTCGTGCATCACGGCATCGAGCTCCGCTTCAACGGCCAGCGCCACCGGCTTGACCTCCACGAGCTATCGGGCGGACGCAGTATCACGGTTTATGGACAGCAAGAAGTGGTGAAAGACCTCATCGTCCTTCGCCGCGATCCCATCCACTTCGAGGCTGCGAACGTGCACATCGACGGACTCACCACTGAAACACCGCGCATTCGATTCGATGACGGCAACACCATCACATGCGACTTCATCGCCGGATGCGATGGCTTTCACGGCGTCTGCCGCCCTTCGATCCCCGCCAGCGCCATCCGCATCCATGAAAAGGCGTACCCATTCGGATGGCTCGGCATTCTCGCCGCAACGCCTCCGCCCTCGCACGAACTGATCTACGCGCATCACAGCCGGGGCTTCGCGCTGATGAGCATGCGGACCCCGCAGATCACGCGCGCCTACGTCCAATGCCGCCCCGATGAGGACCTCGCCGAGTGGCCCGATGACCGCCTCTGGGAAGAACTGCAACACCGTTTGGATACGACGTTCGAACCCGGCGTCATCCTGCAAAAAGGCGTCACCGCCATGCGCAGCTTCGTCGCGGAACCCATGCAATACGGCCGCCTCTTTCTCGCGGGCGACGCCGCGCACATCGTCCCGCCCACCGGGGCCAAAGGCATGAACCTCGCCGCAGCCGACGTCGTCGTCCTCGCCCGCGCGCTCGAATCCTGGTATCGCAGCGGCAACAGGGACCCACTCGATCGCTATTCGCAAACCTGCCTGCGCCGCATCTGGCGGGTCCAGCATTTCTCCTGGTGGATGACCTCTCTGCTACATCGCTACCCCGGCGATAGCACCTTCGAACTCCACCGCCAACTCGCCGAACTCGACCAGGTCGTCACGTCACGCTCGGCCGCCACAACACTCGCAGAAAACTACACAGGATTGCCCTTCCCATGAAACCTCCCTTTCGTGCCGATCACGTCGGAAGCCTGCTCCGGCCCGCGTTCCTAAAGGCAGCCCGCGCCCGCAACACGCCGCCTTCCGAATTGCGAGGACTCGAAGACGAAGCGATCCGGCAGGTGATCGCGAAACAGGCGGACACTGGACTCGAAAGCGCAACCGATGGCGAATTCCGCCGCGCCATGTGGCACTTCGATTTCCTCGAACACCTCGACGGCGTCGAGTCCTTTCATTCAGACCACGGCATCGCGTTTCGCGGAGGCATCGAAACGCAAAAGAAAGGCTTGCGCGTCACTGGAAAGATCGGCTTCTCCGGTCATCCGATGCTCGATCACTTTCGCTTCCTGCGCGACAACGTCAAGTCTGCCACGGCCAAAATGACCATCCCGTCGCCGAGCGTGCTGCATTTCCGCGGAGGCCGCAAGGCGATCGACCCGGCCATCTATCCGGACATGAACGACTTCTATCGCGATCTCGCCGTCGCCTATCGCGACGCTGTGAACGCGTTCGCCGAGGCAGGCTGCCGCTACCTGCAACTCGATGAGGTGAACCTCGCCTATCTCTGCGACAACGAGCAGCGGCAAATGTTGCGCGACCGCGGCGATGATCCCGACCGTTTGCCCGGCATCTACGCGGACATGATCAACACCGCCATCGGCGGGCGTCCCGCGGACATGACCATCACCATGCATCTTTGCCGCGGCAATTTTCGTTCGAGTTGGATCGCATCCGGCGGGTACGAACCGGTTGCCGAAATGCTCTTCCAGAACATCGGAGTCAACGGCTACTTCATGGAGTTCGACACCGAACGGGCTGGCGGCTTCGAGCCTCTGCGCTTCGTGCCGCCCGGCAAACGTGTGGTCCTCGGACTCGTCACGTCAAAAACCGGCGAACTCGAATCGGCCGAAGAACTCCAACGCCGTATCCACGACGCTGCGCGCCACGTTGACCTCGATCAACTTTGCCTCAGCCCGCAATGCGGCTTCGCCAGTACCGAAGAAGGCAATATCCTCACCGAAGACCAGCAGTGGGCCAAACTGCGACGCATTGTCGAGGTGGCTCGTACCGTCTGGGGCAACTCATGACGTCGGCGCTCCGCATCGACATCGCGGACCTCATCGATCGCAAGCCGTGGACCTCATATCAGAAGTTCCTCACGGCCCTCGCCGCACTCGCCGTCATCTTCGACGGCTTCGATATCCAGATCCTCTCGTTTGCGATCCCCGCGTTGATCGCCGACTGGAAGGTTACGCGCGCGGACTTCGGACCCGTACTCGCGCTCGGACTCGCGGGTATGGCTATCGGAGGTCCGCTCGCCGGCTACATCGGCGACCGCTGGGGACGGCGCCCCGCGCTCATTGGATCCGTCACGCTCTTCGGACTCTGCACTGTGCTGACTGCCTTTGTCCACGGCATCCCGATGCTCATGGTCGTGCGGTTTCTCACCGGCCTCGGCGCGGGAGGCGCAGTCCCTAACGCAGGCGCACTCGCCGCTGAATTCGCACCGATGAGCCGGCGCCCCGCAGCTGTCAAACTCACCATCGTCTGCATCCCACTCGGCGGCATGATCGGCGGACTCATCGCCGCACAAGTCCTGCCGGCCTTCGGCTGGCGAACCCTGTATCTCATCGGAGGCGCCGCACCGCTGCTCTTCGCGCTTGTACTCGCATTCGTACTGCCCGAATCACCGCGCTTCCTCGCACGCCACGAACGCTCGTGGCCAAGCCTTCGCCAACTGCTCACACGCATGGGCCATCAGGCGCCCGACGCGTGCCTCTTCGAAGATCGCGCTGAAGAGGTCCACGGATCTCACGGACATCGCAACGTCTCGGTCAAAGCGCTGTTCCAGGGCGAACTCGCCCGCAACAGCACAGGCCTTTGGATCGCGTTCTTCTTCATGACCGCGTGTATCTATCTGGTTTTCGGCTGGCTGCCCACACTCCTCACCGCACAAGGTCTCAGCATGCCCGCCGCAATTTCTGGACTCTCTGCGTACAACTTCGGCGGCGTCCTCGGCGTCTTCGTGTGGACCGCACTCATGGTGCGCTGGGGCTCTCGCGGACCCTTGCTTTCGGGCGCAGTCGCGGTCGGTCTCTCGGCAGCCGTGCTCGTCGCAACCCCCATCGAACCCGTATTGCTCAGCGCAGCACTCGCGATGCACGGCTTCCTCGCCAACGCAGTTCAGACCTCGCTCTTTGCGCTCGCGGCGCACGTTTACCCCACGAGTGTTCGCGCGTCAGGCGTTGCGTACGGCGCATCGATTGGACGCACGGGCGCGCTGCTGACATCCTTCTATGGGGCCGCGCTGATCCAGGCTTCACCTTCGGTTTACTGGCTCTCGATCACCGCCGCATCGATCTGCGTCTGGGCCGGACTCGCCTGGATTCAGCGTCACATCCCCAAACCCGAGTAACTCCGATGTTCAACCTCGAACGCATGCGCACGATGAATCTGGACCAGTTGCAGCCCTGGCGCATCTTCACGCTGCAATCGGACCTCACCACCACCGAAGGCATCATCTACCGGCGTGACGCGCTGTTCCGTTTTGAGTACGCGTTCGCGAACGTGCTTACTGGCGACGCGGAAATCCACGGCCTCGATGCGGACGGCCGCGAGATCGTGTTCCTGACGAAGAACCGCGAACACCGCACGCTGTTCGCCGACACCGGCAATGAATGGCGTCCCGGCCAGCCCGTGTCGAAACTGAAGCCTCCACCGCCAGGCGGCAGCGAGCACGATTGGCTGCAATGGCTCGACTCCAACTCGGATTTCAAGGAAGCACACGCAATCCTCGCAGGCGGAAGCCGCCAAGCCAACGACTGGGGCGCGCATCGCCAGACCGCCGATGTCCTGCGGCGCGCCGCCGTCGCTATCGCTGCCGCCGGTCAACCCGACATGGCCGCGTGGCTCGCCGACCGGGCGCTCAACTACTATCACGCGTGGATGTCGCAGGCCACGAGCGGCGGCGAAGGTACTGCGATGGAATACGAGATCCGCGACCAACTCAAAGAAGTGCGCAAACTTTCACGCCGGCCGTGAGCGAAATCGACCGTCGTTTGCACTCGTATCTATAAGGATGCCCGCCGTCATCGTGCAAACATCGCGATTCACCACCGCCTCCGGACTCATCAGCCTCGCGCTTGTGCTGCTTCCCTTCTTCGCACGGTGGATCGACCCGATTCGACCACTCCCGCCTCTCGCCAAGGACGCCGGCCTCATCGATCTGACCGTTCGCCTCCTGAACTTCATCGCTTCCCCAATCCC
>CAZVKC010000006.1:90366-94033 GCA_964627455.1 uncultured Solibacteraceae bacterium
AAAGGTCCCGATCAGCAGGAGGCCTACTTCGTCGCCAACCTCATCACCAGCATGCAGCTCTCGCTGAACATCTACAAGGAATCGCGAGGCAAACCCGACGCGCAACGGAGCGAAGACGATCACGACCTGCTGCGCATCACAATCCGGCGCGTCAGCAGCGAACGCGCAGGACTCGAGATGTCCCTCGCTCGCCTCACCCCCGGCAAAGCGTACACCAACGAACTTGCGCAGTTCCTCGCCAAATGGCAACCAGAAACGCTCGAAAGGGCCGTATACGCGCAACCGAATCTCAACGGCGGCATCGACGCGGATCTCCGCCGTCTCGCAAATACCTTCCCCGAAGAGCGAAGGTATTTCAAGATCTATCAGTACCGGCCGTAGCTATCCGCCCTGAATTGCCGTTAGGAACTGCACTTCCGTACCTGCATCGACGGTCTCACCGAGCCCGAGGCTGCTGATCTCGCCATCGATCGCAACCGCGAGTCCTGCCGACAGACGTCCTTCGCGGACCAGCTTGCCGCGGATCTCCGGGTATTGTTCCTCCAGCACACGCACCACATCGCGCACCGTGGTCGCGCCAGGAACTTCGACCCACTCCCGGCCCTCCGTCGCAGTGCGCAAGAGAGCCGGGATGTGTACGTGAGCCATAAGTCGCGTTACTTCGAAGACAGCGCGGCGACAATCGAGGGCGGGTTCATCGGCAGATGCCGCAACCGGACCCCGATAGCGTCGTGAATCGCGTTGGCGATCGCAGCCGGCGGCGACACGATGTTCGCCTCACCGACGCCGCGCACACCGAACGGATGCGCCGGGTTCGGAACCTCGACAATCTGCGTGTCGATCATCGGGACATCGAGCGTCGTCGGCATGCGATAGTCGAGCAGGCTCGAGTTCATCATCCGCCCTTCCGGATTCATGAAGTACTCTTCGTTCAACGCCCATCCGATACCCTGCACGCTGCCGCCCTGCATCTGACCCTCAACGTAGCTCGGATGAATCGCGCGACCCGCGTCCTGCACCGCCGTGAAGCGCACGATGGAAGTCTTACCCGTTTCAGTGTCGACCTCCACGTCGACGATCACGCCCGCAAACGATCCCCCCGCGCCGCGCGGATTCACGCTCGCCTGCCCCACCACGGGACCACCGGATTCATTGAGCTTCGCTGCAAGTTCGGCAAACGTCGCCTTCTGCGAACCGGCGCTGAAAACGCCTCCCGCGAACTCGACGTTTTCCGCCTGCCACAGTTTCGCCGCGCGCGCCTTCATCTGCCGCACGACATCCTGCGCCGCATCGTGCGCCGCCCAGCCTGTGGCATACGTTGTACGCGAACCGCCCGTGACGCCGGTATATCCAATCGTGTCCGTATCCACAACCGCCGGATGCACGTTCTCGACGGGAATGCCGAGCACCTCCGCAGCCTGCATCGCAATCGACGTGCGCGTACCGCCGATGTCCGTCGACCCCTCGATCAGGTTCGCCGTTCCATCGGCATTGACGCTGATCACGCAACTCGACGCGAGTCCGACATTGAACCAGTAGCCGATCGCCACGCCACGTCCACGCTTCGAATACGCGTTGGACGGTTCACCCAAGGGCGCATTGTAGTGCGGATGGTTCTTCATCGCTTCGATCACTTCCACACAACCGATGCGCCGGTACTTCGGACCATCCGCGCGACGCGTCCCTTCCTTCGCGGCGTTGCGCAGACGCAACTCGAGCGGGTCGATGTTCAACTGCCGCGCGATTTCGTCCACCACGCACTCCGTCGCGTACGCCGCATTGGGAGCGCCCGGCGCGCGATACGCCGCCGTCGACGGCTTGTTCACCAGCACGTCGTAACCATCGATGGTCTGGTTCGGAATGTCGTAGGCCGCAAACACGCACATCGTGCCGGGTCCCACCATGCCGCCGGGATACGCGCCTGCTTCGTACGCCAGAAACGCCTGCCCCGCGAGGAACTTTCCGTCCTTGTCCGCCGCCATCTTCACGCGCACCAGCGAACCGGGCGTCGGACCACTGCCCTCGAACACATCGCGGCGATTCATGACGACCTTCACCGGCCTGCCGGACTTCTTCGACAACAGCGCGGCGACTGGTTCGACATACACGGGAATCTTACCGCCGAAGCCGCCGCCGATCTCCGTCGGCGTGACCTTCACTTTCGAAACCGGCAGGTCCAGCAGACACGCCACCACATCGCGAACCACGAACGCGCCCTGCGTCGAACACCACACCTGCACGCGTCCATCGTTGTTCCACAGCGCGGTCGCGGCGTGCGGCTCGATGTAACCCTGATGCACGGTCGACGTCGTAAACTCGCGTTCCACCACGACAGCCGCGCCTTCAAACGCCTTCTCGGCTTCACCCATCACGTGGCGGATGTGCGCCGTCACGTTGCTCGGCTCGCCTTCGCCGCTCATCGCCTCGGTGCGCAAGCCGTCGTGCAGCAGCGGCGCGCCCGCAGCCATGCCGTCCATCGCGGTCAGCACGCAGGGCAGCACTTCGTATTCGATCTCGATCAGCTTCGCGGCCTGTTCCGCGGCCTGTGCGCTCGTCGCCGCAACAGCCGCGATGGCGTGGCCCTGATATAGCACCTTGCCCTTCGCGAGGATGTTGCCGCGCAAGTGGCTGACGGGTGTTTCGCCTTCGCCGAGGTCGACGATACGATCGGGAGCCTGCGGGAAATCATCCGCGGTCACGACCGCCATCACGCCGGGAAACGCTTCCGCTTTCGACGTGTCGATCCTCTTCAAACGCGCGTGGGCGTGCGGACTGCGCACGATCGCGCCATGGAGCAGGCCGTTGATCTGGAAGTCCGCGCCATAGATCGCGCGACCGGTCACCTTGTCGGCGCCGTCGTGACGCGGCGGGCGGGAGCCAATGACGTTGTATGTTTGGGTGCTCATGGATTCTTACGCCTTCGTCTCGCTGCTACGCATTTCCTGGGCGGCCGATTGCACGGCGCGCACGATTTTGTCGTATCCGGTGCAGCGGCACAGATTGTTGGCCAGCCACAGGCGGATGCGCTCTTCGCTCGGATCCGGTTCCTGATCAAGCAGAGCCTTCGACGCGATGATGAAACCGGGTGTGCAGATGCCGCACTGCAGCGCGGCGTGATCGATAAACGCCTTCTGCAGCGGATGCAGTTCCGTACCCTTCGCAATGCCTTCGATGGTGGTCACCGAACGTCCATTCGCTTCGACGCCAAGCACCAGGCACGACGTCACGAGTTCGCCGTCGAGCATCACCGAACAACTGCCGCAGTTGCCGTCACCGCAGCCTTCCTTCGTACCCGTCAGATGCAGCGTGTCGCGCAGGCACTCGAGCAGCGTCTGCCGCGGCTCGGCGAGGAATTCGACCGGCTCGCCATTGAGGGTCATCGATACGTATGTCTTCTTCATGTTCTGATTTCCCGTTCCTCTTACTGCAGCACTGCGGAGAGAGCGCGGCGCGACAACACGCCGCAGAGATGACGCCGGTATTCAGCGGGCGCACGCATGTCGGAAATCGGCTTCGCCGCAGCTTCCGCAAGGGCAGCCGCCTTCGCGATCGCCTCCGCGGTCGGCGCCTGTCCAACCAGCGCGCCAGTCACTTCGCGAACGAACAGAGGCGTAGGCGCCACCGATGCGAGCGCAAGCCGCGCCGACGTGATCCTGCCGTCCGCGCC
>CAZVKC010000006.1:94133-121498 GCA_964627455.1 uncultured Solibacteraceae bacterium
TGCGCGCGGACATCCGCGTGCCGCGCAATCCGGATACACGGCGCCGCGGCGCCCAGCCGCAGACCCGCATCCTCCATTTGGATCGCCGTCAATTCGGGGATCTTCTTCACATCAACGACCAGCGAGGTTTCGCGGCGGCCGCTCTTGAGTTGCACCAGCAGGTCCGTGCCGCCCGCGAGAACGCGTGCATCCGGACTCGCGGCAAGCGCGCGGACCGCCTCATCGATGCTGGCCGGCGCCAGATAGTCGAACGGTTTCATCAGATGAAATCGTATCAGGCGCCGGAGGGTTATGGCACGCTGCGGACAGGCGGCACGACGCAGCCATAGGCATAGTCGTACGGAAACAGCCGCCCGTTGTCCGAAATGAAGGGCCGCCTGATTCGCAGATCGAGGTTTTGGAGGCCTTTCCAATCCCCGGAACGCCCGAAACCGGCGACCTCCGCTGCCCCGGGATCCGCGAGTTCCGGCGGCGTGCGCGCAGCCAGGCCGGTGATCCAAACGTGGATCGTCTCCCCCACCAGCGCCGGATCCTCCGCCGTCACCCACCGGTACCCTTCCTGGTGATCCATCGAGAGGCAGGCGAACGCGTTGTCATCACGTGCAAAAAGCAACCGGAACTCGAGCCCCGGATAATCGGGATGAAAGATCGTGGCCTCAGCGGCGACATACGGGAACCATGCCGTCGACTCCGCCAGCGCCGGCAGCGGCATGTCTGCATCAGGGCCCGTGCGAACCCGCCAGCCGGGCTGGTCCAGGTTGCGGCCGTCGAGGAACACCAGCATGCCCTCCGACATCATCATCCGCGGTTCGACAGGACCGTAGCAAACGAGCGGACAAGCCACGCTCAACGGCTTCGCTGCGTGTACCTCATCGATCTGCGGCAACGGCGGCAGCACCGTGCGGACCTCCCCGCTATCCAGATCCAGGCGGATCAATCCATTGCGTGACGTCGCCGCAAAGAGCGCCGTGCCGCCGATCGCAAAGGATTCGATGGACTCCGGCAGCAAATCCCTCGAGATGACCCGGCGGACGCGATCATATACCGCCAACTGACCGGAGCCGTTCTCGAAATACGCGAGATACCGTCCGTTGTCGGACAGCGCAAGCGACGTACCCGTGACGCCGAGGACCTCCTCATACCGGTTTGGATCCGTGCACCAATCGATCCAGATCACGACGTTCACCTGATCGGCGCTATAGACGACCGTGCAACCCTGCGCGTCGGTAACCGCCTCACGAGGCGCAACCCGATTGCCGAGTTGCCGCACGGTCCCGTCGAGCGACCACCACGCCAGCCGGTCGTAGGTGTCCTTCACGAGGACCCCGCTACGCGATGTGAGCACGCGCCGTCCGATCCCGGGGTTCGCAAGCGTGTAGCCGGACGCCGCGGGCGAAGCAGGCTGCAGCGTACGCGTATCGTAAAGTCCCGTCGCCAGCGGTGGACTCGCCACGCTGAAGCATTGCCGGCCCTGCTCGATCCAGGCGAGCTTCCCTTTGCTGTCCAGCCGGATGAGGGTCTCACGGCTCACGCTGACGCTGGTGGTCCAGGGGTCGCCCCCGCCAGTGTCTTCGACGGAAGCGCCTGCATTACAGGCAGGTTGGAGAAAGCAGGAACTGCCGGCAAATCCGCAGGACTTCGATCCGAGAAAAGCCGTTGCCAGAATCCCGCCAGTCTCGTTGACATCTGCGAGATTCGCTTTGACACGAGTCACCGAACCGCCCGCTTCCACTCGGAACCAGGAATCGGTCACAACGCCGGTTTTCATCCGCACGAAAACGGTCTCGCCGCCGGGCAGGGCGATGAGATCCCGAAGCACTGGCGGCGTGGCTGCCTTTCCCGCGGATGTCGCAAGGACGAATAGGGTGACGACGAAGAGGAGTCGAGTGCGCATGGGCGCCTCCACTCGTTAGACAGTCGAAGAGGCGGTTTTTCCGGCGTTTGTTGCGCTGGTGTGAGCGGCGCCGGTCGCTGCCGGCTGGCCGATTGCCCTCGCAAGAGCGGACAATCCAGGAACCGGGGCAGGAGTTTGGACATCCCACGGGATGCGGTTCCGTCGAACCAGCCCGAACCGGTATTCGAGCACCAGGAAGATCATGCGCCAACCCAGTTTCCAGGCCTTCCACAGACTCCCTGTGACCGACGATTCGCCGACTCGCGGCCGGTAATTCATCGGGATCTCGACAAACGGGATCCTGTGCGCCAGCACTTCCAGCAAAATCTGCGGACCGAAATGCGATCCGGGAATCGTCAGGTGCGGGCGGATTCGTTGCACGGCTTCACGGCTCAGCAGTCGCTGTGTACACCCCATATCGGTCAACATGGTGGTGTTGAACAGCAGTTCCGTCATCTTCGCCACCGCCCAGTTGCCCCAACGCAGGAAGAGACCCATATTGGCGCCCTTCCAGATGAACTGGCGGCTCGTCCGGGTGCCGAGCACCACCGGAACATCATCCGAGTACGTCAGAAGTTTCGCGACATCGTGCCCGCTGAAGGTGCCGTCTGGCTCAGCGAGAATGATGAGGTCCGCGTCCGTGTTGTCGAGGCCGCACATGAGCGCGGCGCCGTATCCTTGCCGGGACTCGAAAATTTCGCGCGCACCGGTGCCCGCCACTTCCTCGGATGTGCCGGGGGCCGCGTTGTTGTTGACAACGATGACCTCGTCCACCAAGCCGTTGGAATAATAATCGAGAATGGCCGCGCGAATCGAATCTTTCTCGTTATAGGTCGGAAAGATGACCGCGATTTTCTTGCCGCGATACATGGTCGTCTCTACTCCGCCACCACCAGGAACTGACCCGCCAGCGGCCGGTAAGGCAGCGCGAGGTAGAGGCTAACCATCCATTCGGCTTTTGGCCACCGGGACTTCATAGTGAACGGCGTAAAGCGCGGTTCGCAATGCACCACACGGAAGCCGGAGGCAGCCAGGAGTCCGGAGAATCCCGCATCGGTATAGGCCGTTTTGTGGGTGTAGTCGTCGAAGTAACGGCCGGGTTCCAGCCGGAAATTCGGCTGCACGGCGATGAAGCGCCCGCCGGGCTTCAACACACGCCGCACTTCGGCGAGGATCTGCTGCCCTTCGTCCGTCGTAAAGTGCTCGAAGAAATTGGACGCAAACACCGTCCCCAGCGAGGCATCGGCAATCGGAAGCGGATCGAGCGCGGGCTGAATGAGCGGCCGCACCGAATCCCCCCAGTGAGCGGGCAGTTCAGGATTCAGATCGAGAGCCCATTTCTGGCCGGGGGCGCTGTCGATAAAGCGGGAAAACTCGCCGTAACCTGCGCCCAGGTCGAGAGAACCCGCCTTGGGATCCACCCACTTCTGCAGATACCGGCAGAGCGCACGCCAGACCTTGGCGCGTTCGGGGTCGAACGCGAAGCGCGTTTGATGGTAGACGCTCGTGTAGATTTCAGTCGCGCTTTGGCTCATAGATGTAGTCGCCATTCAGGTAGGCTCCGGGGATATGTTTCACGAGACGATAGCGCCGGCGAACCGCATCGAGATGCGCTTCCGGCAGGGCCGTGCTTTCGGCTTTGAGCCACTCGGGCCGCGGCTGGAAAACGTCGGACGTGAGAATCACGGTGTCGAACCGCTGGGCTTCGAGGTCGCGCAGCACGGGTCCGCCGTCCACCCGTCCGGCTTCGACGAGCAGCGTGTAAATGAGAGTCTCGACTTCGACATTCCCGCGCAGTTGCATCACCGCGTCGTAATGGGCCGCCAGGACCCGTTTCTTGTCCGGACCCGCCATGTACGGCCGCAGCGCCTCGATCTCCCCGGTCTTGACCGGTTCGAGCAGCACGCGGTCCGCCAGGTTCCGGCCCATCAGGCACAGGTTCAGCACCACATGCAGCAGGAGCGGAATCTGCAGCATCGTGATCCAGGCCTGCCTGCGGGAAAGGATCAGTTCGAAGAAACCCGTCTGGTGCAGCACGACCCCGGTCGCAAGGGCCAGCAGCAGCGTCATTTCGATCTGATAGTTGAGGTCCGAACCGACCTTCGGCGCGGTCAGCAGCCAGACAGCGGAGGCCAGGCCCGTGTACACAAACAGTGGCGCCGTGCGGGCATTGACCGATCCCCGGAGACCGCAGAGAAAGGCGAGGACGAGTCCCCCGGCGGTGAGGACGAAATAGTTCGCCTGCTGCGCAAGTTTGTCGAAGGCAAAGGGATTGAGGTTCGCAAACAGCGCATTGTCCAGGTAATGGCCATGAGTGGCCCATTGCAGAAGGCCGGCAATGGCAAGGCCGGCGGCACAGACCGCAGCGATCCAGCGCCAGGCATCGGCACGGCGGCTCTGCCACAGCAGCATCACGGCAATCGTGACTCCGGCAGAGATCGCGGTCTGCTTCGTGAATACGGCCGCGACAACGAAGACCCCGGATAGCAGGAACTGGGTGGACCGCCCGCTGTCCCGCCACTCGAGATACGAAGCAAAGGCGGCCAGCGAAAAGGAGATCGCGAGCATGTCGACCTGGCCGGAGGTCCCCCAGTACAGGAGGTTCGCGGTGGCGGCGGCCAGCAGGAGCCCTGCGGTCCGGGCAGCGGCGCCTCGGACGTCAATCAGGATCCGAAGGATTCTCCAGCCCGACCACAAAGCCCCGACCAGGGCGAGAAATGAGATCGTGCGGGCGATGGCGTACACCGGCAATCCCGTCAGCCGGTGACACGCAGCCGTCAGCGAATAGTAAATCGGACCGTAGGCCGCAATCGTGTACGGGTAAGCATTGAGGTCCCAGTAGAGGCCCTGCCCGTTGGCGAACATGTTGCACTGAACGCCGACGATGGCCTCGACCGCGGTAAGCGCGTTGCGAGCCCAGAGAGACACGGCCAAGGCTGCGGCAAAGCAGAAGGCGACGATCCAGGCAAAGATTCGAAGTGTCCGATGAAGGGTACGTTCACGGCCGGCGGCGCCCACCGCGTCGGATACCGCTCTGATCGGCGTGCTTTCGGATGGGAAGGCGGGGTTGAGCATCTTCGCAGAGGAGGTCCGGACCCTCTCTTTGTGTATCGGAGGAACAGGTGGGGTACTTTAAGCCGCCTCTTGCCCATGCGCCACCCCTCGTGACCCGCCGTTCGCCACACAACTGCCAACCCAAGCGCCCTTTCCTCGTCTTCCACTGCAATAGAAAGACCGGCCGCAGACGGATTCGGCTGCTGCTTCCCATGCCACGCCCGGTCCCTTGTGCTTTCAGTCGACAACCTGAGATGTCCACGAGGAGGACCGATCGCCATGATGAAGCGCCGCATCCAACCCGCCGCAGCCACCGCCGCGATCCTGTTGTGGATCGCGCCGTCCGTACCCGCAAGCGAACCCTTGAAGCCGATGCCGGCCTGGGACCGGATCATGACCACGGCCGCGGAACACTCCCGGGCCGGCCGGTATGCCGCCGCGGAATCCGCGTATCTCGAAGCACTCTCGCTGGCGGAAACCCTCCCAAAGGCGGACCCGCGTGTGGGACACACCTATAACGGACTCTGTGCCGTCACCTATGAACTCGGGCGAACCGGCACAGCCGAAACCTATTGCACCAAGGCGCTACGGGAGCAGGAAAGGCAGCCGCCATCACCGTTGACCCGGCTGAACGGCGTCAACTCGCTCCACCTGCTGGTGACCATCCACATTCAGAGCGGCCGCATTTCCTCGGCCAAACAGTACCTGGAGCGCTTTGCGGACGGGATCCGGGACCTGGAGGGCCAAGGCGTCCCCGAGGCGATGGCCAAACTGCGTGGGATCCTGCACTACGATCTCGGCTTCATCGATTTCCTCGCCGGCCGCATGGATCCGGCCGAAGACAGCTTCCGTGCGGCGCTCAAGGAGTTCCTCACGGACCCTGTCGAGAACGTCAATGTGATGGCGACCACCCTCAGCCACCTCAGTTCCCTGTGCATCCGCCGCAAGGCGTACGCCGACGCCGAGTCGTTCGCGCACCAGGCGATCTCGTCGCTCACCTCGCGCTATGGCCCGAACCACCCGGAAATCGCCCGCGACCTGCACAACCTCGCGGTGATTTATGTCGCTACAAACCGTCCTTCGGAGGCGGAAAAAGCGCTGCTCCAGGCTCTGCCCATTCTCAAAACCACCTTCGGACCCAACGACATTTCAGTCGGACAACTGTCGGCAACCTATGCCAAGGTCCTGCGGCAACTGGGACGGAAGGAGGAATCCAAAGTGATGCGCCAACGCGCCGAAGAGATCGCCCGCGCCACCGAGGACCCCGCCAAGCCCGGACGGTATGTCGTCGATGTGCAGTCCCTGATGAAGCGCTAACGATCAGGGCGTGCCGGCGGCGGGAAGCACCAGTTCGCGGTAATACCAGTCGCCGTCGTATTGGGTCCAGAGCCGGACATACAGCGGAACCCCTTGCGGCAGGCTGGCGGGGATCTCGGCGCTGGTCTCGCCGGCAGCCTTCCAGGTTTCGAACAAGTCGGACTTGCCTGATTCCGTACCGATCCAAAGGGCGTAGGCAGTGGCGCTGTCTACCGGTGTCCAGGACACTGGACCCGGCCCCACCGGCGTTTCCTTGAATTGGGCCGGCGAGGGTCCGAAGAAGATGCGGACGGCGTGTTGGCCCGTGGGCGTCTGCATCCGCAGAATTGAGGAGCCCGGCTTCGTGACCAGGGCGTCGTCAGGCAGCCGGACCAGCAACCCGTCGCGTTCGAGCAACGTGTCGTCGAGATAGGCTTCCGTGGCATCGTCGAGGTTCACCCCAGTGACCCGCAGCCACGCGCCCGGCGTCGCGACCAGCGCCTTCCCGGCGCCCGCGTAGATGCCATCCGCTCCGGGATTCGCCATCTCCACCGCAGTGACGGCGGGGCCGGATCGCAGCACCAGAGTGGTGACGCCGCGGCCGAGCGTAACGGCGGCAACTGGAGGAGGATCCACGGGCTGGCTGTCAACCGTGATGTTGAGTTTGGCGCCGTCACGCTGTGGGGTTCTGGTCACAAACAGCACAGGCGAATTGGGAAGCGCCGACATCGGCGTGTCATCGAGCGTCGCCGAGACTTTCGAATCGGCGTTCGCCGGCGTATAGATCAAAAAGAGCCCGGCCTGATTCGCCAGTTCGGAATCGCCGTCGGCACGGAAGAGATCCATCCACGAGTCGCGATCCGCGGAAAGGAAGCCCGAAATCAAACGCCAGGCCGGATGCGTGGACCCGGTGACAGCCGCGATGCCGGGTTCCGTTGCCGCGCAGCCGAGGAAGATTCCGGCAATGCCCGTCGTGTGGCATCCCACGATGACGCGCGTGCGTTCCGGCGCGATTCCAAACGGGAAATACACGGACGCGCTGAGCGCGCTGACCAGGCCGTCGGATGCGCGGTTCTGCGAGCGTCCCGCGATGCCCAGCGCGTCAACGCCGCGCAGGTCGTCGCGGAATTGGTTCCAGGTGGCGAGGTCGAACAGAAATCGCGTGCCGGGGATCAACTGCGCGGCCTGCGCATCAGGCGCGCCGAACCCGCCGAGGTCCGCGCCGAAATGCGGCGTGCCGATCGTGATCAGCTTGCGGACCCGCTTCGGAACTGGCGGCACGAAAGCGCCGTCCTCGCGGCATCCGGCCAGATAGCAGCGGGCGATGAGTCCGCCCATGCTGTGCCCGATGAGGTCCACTTGGGGGACGGGCGTACCGTCGTCTTCGTACTTCAGCGCGGCAAGAAACGCCGCAAAATCCTGGCTCAGTTTCTGGACCGTGACGCGGCCGCTACGGCAGTTGTCGAAGAATCGGACTTCGCGGCCGGATTCGACCAGAAGGGCTTCCAGCCGTCCAAACGTGTCGGAACTGGCGACGGGCTGCGCCGAACAGATGAGTTGGTAGCCGTTCAATAGAATGACAGGCGGCTGATCGGTGCGTTTGACCGGCTTGGGCTCCGGCTGCTGCTGGGCAAATCCCGCAAGACCGCCAATGAGGATAGCAATTACAAATCGCATGACTTAATAACCGGCCGGAGCGGAAATCGCGGGGCCTTCGCCGACAACCGGGATCCCGAGGCGGCGGCAAGCCTCGTCGAGCATCGCCGCCGTGCGGGTCGCGCCGATGCGCGTGACGCCGATGGCGCGGACTTCGAGTTGCGCGTCGAGGTCGCGAACGCCGCCCGCGGCCTTGACCTGGATGTGCGGCGCCGCGTGTTTGCGCATCAGGCGCAGGTCGTCGTGCGTCGCGCCGCCCGTCCCGTAACCGGTGGACGTCTTCACCCAGTCGGCGTTGAGTTCACTGCAGATCTCACAAAGGCGGATTTTCTGGGCATCGTTGAGGTAGCAATTTTCGAAGATGACCTTTACCTTCTGGCCCGCGGCATGGGTGACTTCGGTGACCGCGCGGATGTCGGCGGAGACGAAGTCCCAATCGCCCGACAGCACCTTCGAGATATTGACCACCATGTCGAGTTCCTCGCCGCCGTCGGCCAGGGCCTGCTTCGCCTCAGCAACCTTGATCGCGGTCGTATTGGCGCCGTGCGGGAATCCGACAGTCGTGCTGGCTTTGACAGTGGATCCGGCGAGGAGTTCCGCTGTGCGCTTCAGGTAATACGGCATGATGCAAACGCTGGCGACATCGTACTTGCGGGCGAGCGCGATGCCGGCTTCGAGATCGGCCTGCGACAGCGTGGGATTGAGCAGCGAGTGGTCGATCATCTTGGCCACGTCGGAGTAGGTATAGTTCATGAGCGAGGGGAGATGCCACCAAAGTGGCACACCGCCCCGGTGGTGTCAACTCCGCCGCGCTATGCCCGAAGTGGCGCCGGAAGGGTCCAGGATCGTGATGGTGGTCGCTGCCGGGGACTTGCCGCCGGAAATGAAGTCAAAACGAAAGCCGATGCTGGGAACGCCGGACGGGAAGAATGTGTCGCCGCCTTTATGGAACAGGTTACGGGGGCTCCGGAAACCGTCGCGCCCCGGACACTCGATCTGCAGGATCCCATTCCGATTGACTTTGATTTCAATTTCACGGCTTTCGCCGTCGATCCGGTAGCGTCCCGTCAGGAGGCTCATGCGATCCTCTGGGAACGGGACGGTGGCGGGCCGCTGTCCGGCGTCGCCCAATTGTTCCAGGTATTGGACAGTTCCGGCGGCTCGGGATCCGCCTGCCTTGGCGTGATCGAGAAGCGTGATGCTATGCGGACCCAGCGTTCGTTGGACTCCCGGCTGTGCGGTGACGTAGGCCTTGACGACATCCGTCATGCCGAGCATAGCGGCAGCAAAGATGTCGATGCGGGCGCCGTTTGCGATGAGGAACTCGGCGATCGGACGGCGGCCGACATGGGATGCGGCGCCAAGGGCGGATTCCCAGTCACCGAAGCCCCAATCGAACCAGGCGTTCACGAGCGACGGCCGGCGGGCGACAAGTTCGCGGACCTTCTTCTCGTCGAAGTGGGCCGCGCCGACGATCTCGCGGGCGAGCGCGCCATCCTCGCGGGGGAAATCCGCCGGCAGCGGCGGCGACGTACTTTGGGCGAGGAGAGGGACCCCGGTGAGGGCGAGCACAGTGTGACGCCGGATGCGTTGGGCATGGAGAATCGACGTTCCAGTTGGGGAAATGTGTGGAAGAATATGGAAATGCTCCGGCCCTTTGCTGCTTTTGCCTCGATGATTTGCATGGTGTGTTTCGCACAGCCGCCGGGGTCCGACTACACGTACGAAACACCGGCGGGATACCAGGTGCGCAACCATCCGGGGGCGATCGAAATGTCCCGGATCGACCAGCAGCGCAAGTACTATTGCCAGATCGGTCTGTATCAGAGCCAGCCGTCGCAGGGATCCGCGGCGAAGGACATCGACAACGAATGGGCCGCCGTGGTGACGAAGCAGTTCAGGGTGCGTGGACAGGCCGCGACGAAAGAGCTGCCCTTGCCATGGGCCCCTGAAAGTGTCGTGCGTGGCGCAGAGACCACTGACGGAAACGGCAAGCCTGCCATCAGTTCGCTCTTCGTGCTGCGCTTTGCCAACCCGCGCCGGTATGTCGGGGTGCTGTTCAATGTACCCAATGAATCCGCGTTGCAGGCATGCCAGGAAGAAGCGACCAAGGTGGTGATGAGCGTCCGGATGCGAGAAGGCGTCGCTCCCGCGGCTCCTGTTCCGGCGGCTACGGCTCCAGCAGTCTCTGCAGGACCGGCGGGAAATGTCGCGAGCGGGTCGCCTGTCGGCGTCTGGGAGCGCGTCACCGTATCCCAGCCCGCGGGACGCTACAACATGATCACGAAGCAGTGGGAGTATAACCCAGCCGTGGCGCTCAGCCAGTTCAAGCAGGTCCGGCGGTTCGCTTTCGAGGCCGGCGGCCGGTACACCTGGGATCTGGACGCCGAGGATTACAACAGGCAGGAGCACAGCCGGGTGATCGAACGCGGCCGTTATGCGATTGTGCAGGGTGGCGCGATTCAATTCACTCCGGAATCGCTGCAGGACGGCAAGGCGCCACGCGGCCAGAACGTCCCGCTCACGACCAAAGCGACACCGGCCGGACACACGCGCCGGTTCCTGGTTGGCGAGCATCCGCAGTACAAGGACTCGGCCGGGCTGCAATTGCAGAATGGGGATGGATCCTGGGAAACCTACCGGCCGGCGAAGTAACTGCGACCGTTTAGAGCAGGCCGCGATCGCGCATATCCTGCTGGATGGCGAAGAACGCCGGATTGCTCTGGCCATTCGGCAGCCAGCAGGGTTTGCCGTCCGAGGTGAACGAGGTCTTCGGGAACAGAATGTCGTCGATCTTTTTGTCCTTCTGGTCGAAGTTCTTCGCCTTCGCCAGCCCCTGTTTCACGAAGGTCGGGAAATCGTCGGCGTAGTTCGGCAGTTGTTTGGGCAGCAGGTACGGCGCCGGCGCGACACCCTTCTTCGGCGGCGGCGGAGGCGTCCACTTGCGCTGCAGGTGCGCTTCGCAGGCGAGCCAGCCGTTGACCAGTTTGATGCGGTCCTCGGATGTTGCGAGGCGTTCGGGGACGTCGGCTCCTGAGAATCCCACACCGGCATAGGCGTGCAACGCGGCGCGCGGCGAACCCAGATGCTTCAGGTTGTGCATCAGGATGCCGATCTCGACGCGGATGCTTTGCTCATCGGTGAGTTCGCCCAGCAGATTCGTCTTCGAGCCGTCCTTGATGCGGCGCGGCAAGCCGGCAACCTTGTAGATGGCGTCCGGTTTTTCGAGCTTGTGGAACTCGGCGGGTTCGACCTGGCCGAATCCCCAGGCCGTGCCACCCAACTGCTTGCGGTTGTTGAAGAGGCTCTCTTCCCAGGCGATCGCCATGATCAGTTCGGGGCTGAAGGGCGAGTTCGGCGGCAGATTGCCGAGGATGAGATCCATCATCTGTTCGTACGACTTGCTGGGCATCGCAAAGGGCATTTCCAACAACCTCCTGGTTTCCGGCTACACACACTCAGGCGCAATCGGCGCCGGGATTCATTCACCAGTTCGAAAAATTCTAAGAAGTGTATCCAAGCATCCAGTCTCGTGAAATATCAGTTCTCATGACCAATACAGAGTGAATCGCCGGGAGACTCTCACTGTCATGCCAGTGTCTTCCCATGGAGGCCGTTTTGGGATATACTGAACCCAGTTCAGGGGCTCCCTATCGAATGATCCGCAGACATTAACCTTGGTTCCTGTCTTTTTGTTCGTCGCGACACGTGTGCATAGGGGTCCGATTTTGAAGGAGCAGTAGTCCATGCAGATTCCAAATCGCCCATTGTTTGCGATTCCCATCCTCGCCCTGGTTCTGGCGTCGTCGAGCGCGGTCTGGTCTCAAGACACGCGCGGCGCGATTTCCGGCCGAATCACCGACCAGTCCGGGGCGCTCATCCCAAACGCCAAAGTGCTGGTGCGCAATACGCAGGTCGGCACGGCTCTCAACCTCACCACCAACACAGAAGGGCTCTATCGCGCCCCGCTGCTGCAACCCGGTTTCTATGACATCGAGGTTTCCGCTGAGGGCTTTAAAAAAGCAGTCCGCAAAAGCGTCGAAGTCCACGTCGCGGACCGGCTTGAAATCAACCTGTCCCTCGAGATCGGCGCGGCCGCCGAGCAGGTCACCGTATCCGCTGAATCCCCGCTTCTCAACACGGAGAGCGCGTCGACCGGCACGGTCGTGGATTCGAAACGTGTCGAAAAGCTTCCGCTCTCTTACGGCAATCCATTTCTTCTGATCGGACTCACGGCCGGCGTGACCTTCAACGGCAGCGTCCGCCTCGACCGTCCGTTCGAACCCACGCACATCGTGAACTTCTCGATGGGCGGCACGCGCGGCAACCTCAACGACATCACGATTGACGGCGCTCCGACCACGGCCACTGCGAACGCCAACGAGGTCACGGCGTCGTACGTGCCGCCGACCGACATCGTGCAGGAATTCAAGGTGCAAACCAACACGTTCGATGCGCAGTTCGGCCAGACGCAGGGCGGCGTGACGAATATCAGCATCAAGAGCGGCACCAATGAATTCCACGGCAGCGCGAACTATTCGTTCCAGCGGCCGAGTTTCTGGGCCAACGACTTTTTCCTGAATAAGAACGGCACGCCCCGCCCGGACTTCCTGTTCAATCGCTGGGGCGGATCGATCAGCGGTCCCGTGATGCTGCCGAAGTACAACGGCCGCAACAAGACCTTCTTCCTTTTCGGATACGAAGGCATCCGCGACTCTCGCCCGCGCCATGACGACACCACCAACACGGTTCCGACGCCGGCAATGCACCAGGGCGACTTCTCCGCCCTGCTCGCGGCGCCCAACGGCGCGCAGTACACGATCTATGACCCCGCGACCCGCGTCGCGATCGCAGGCGGGCGCTTCCAGCAGACGCCGTTCCCGGGCAATCGCATTCCGGTCGCACGCTTCGACAAAGTCGGCCAGTCGATCCTCAACTTCTATCCAACGGCGGAGAAGAGCAAAGGCGACGCGGTGGGTCTCGGCAACTACCAGGACGCGACGACCGCGGAAAAGGCCAAGTATTACAACTTCACGACGCGCGTCGACCAGAACATCGGCAATAACCAGCGGTTCTTTATCCGCTACAGCACCTACGACCGGCACAGCACCTACAACAACTATTTCGACAACGCGTTCGTGGGCGACCAGTTCTACTTTCTGTCGTATGCGGCGGCGTTCGACCACGTGTATACCATCTCACCGACGTTGTTGTTGAACACGCGCTACAGCTACAACCGGTTCATCCGCGGTTCGGACCAGCCGGAAAGCGCCGTCGGCTTCGACCTCGCCTCGCTGGGATTCTCGCCCGAATACATCAAGCAGATTCCGGCGGACCAGGTCCGCTTCCCGCGCATCAATCTCAACGGCTACATCAGCAACGGCCATACCAACGAGCGGCGTCCGGTGAACAACCACACGGTGGCCGCGACCCTCACCAAGTCCGCCGGCGCACATTCGGTGCGCATGGGCTTCGAATATCGCGTCTACCAGGAAGCAGACGCCTTCAAGAGCAACCAGCAGACGGGCAACTTCACATTCGCCAGCAACTGGACCCGCGGACCCCTCGACAATTCCGCGACTTCGCCCAACAACATCGGGCAGTCGGTCGCGGCGCTGCTGCTGGGACTTCCGGATTCGGGCAGCATCACGCGCCAGGCCGATTACATCGAGCAGTCGGGTTCGTGGGGATTCTTCGTGCAGGACGACTGGAAGGTCAACTCGAAGCTGACCGTCAACCTCGGCTTGCGGTATGAGTTCGAGACGCCGCTGCGCGAACGCTACAACCGCAGCACGCTGGGCTTCGACCCGGCCTATGTACAGCCGATTTCGCAGGCGGCGCAGACTGCCTACGCGTCGATCTACCCGACCATTTCCGGCGGCTTCCCGCAACTGCCTCCGAGCGCGTTCGCGTTGCGCGGCGGCATGACATTCGCCGGCGTCGGCGGTAGTAACGGCAGCCTGTACAACACGCCGAAGAACGTGTTCATGCCCCGGCTGGGAATTGCGTACAAACTCGATAGCAAGTCGGTGGTGCGCGTCGGCGCGGGCATGTTCGCGGGCTTCCTCGGGGAACGCCGCGGCGACGTGCTGCAAAATGGCTTCACGCAAAACACCAACATGGTGATCTCGAACGACAACGGCCTGACATTCCTCGCCAAACTCGCGAACCCGTTCCCGAACGGCGTCGCGGAACCGGTGGGCAACGCCGCGGGCTACCAGACGTTCCTCGGGCAGGGATTCTCGTTCTTCAACCAGAACCCGAAGATCCCGGTCACCACGCGCTGGGAAGCCAGCCTGCAGCGCGAGTTCCGCATGTTCCTGTTCGAAGCGAACTACATCGGCAACAAGTCGAACCACATGGAAGTGACGCGGAACATCAACGCGTTGCCGCTGCAGTATCTCAGCACGCTGCCGACTCGCGACGACACGTACAACAACCTGCTGACGGCGGCGATCCCGAACCCGATGCGCGGACTCGTCCCCGGCAACAGCCAGGGAATTTACACGGGCGCGACGACCTCGCGGCAGACGCTGCTGTCGCCGTTCCCGGCCTTCGGTTCGAACGCCATCAACTCGACGGACAACACCGGATACGGCTGGTATCACTCCTTCCAGTTCACGGCGTCGAAGCGTTTTTCGAAGGGCTACACCGTGCAGGGCAGCTACACGCTGCAGAAGTGGATGCAGGCGGTGAACCTGTTGAATCCGCAGGATGCGATGCCGATCCGCGAAATCTCGGACGCCGACGCGCCGCACCGCATCAACATTTCGAGCGTCTGGTCGCTGCCGTTCGGCAAAGGCCGGCATTTCCTGCCGAACGGGAACGCCTTTGTGTCTCGGCTCGTCACCGGCTGGGAACTCTCGGGCATTTACTCGATCCAGAGCGGTTTCCCCCTGGCGTGGGGCAACGTGATCTACAACGGCGATCCGAAGAACATCCTGCTGCCGCTCGATCAGCGTTCGCCGGACCACTGGTTCAATGTCGCGAACTTCGAGACGGCGGCGGCAAAACAGTTGCTCTCGACGCAGTTGCGCACCTGGCCGTTCCGCTTCTCGCAACTCCGCGGACCGCGCCAGAACAACATCGACCTCGCGATCATCAAGCAGACCCGCATCAGTGAAGGTAAGAACCTCGAGTTCCGCGCCGAGGCGTTGAATGCTGCCAATCACCCGTACTTCCCGAATCCGAACATGACGGTGACGGCGGCGCAGAGCGCCAGGAGCACGGGCTTCGGACAGATCAGCGCATCGACGATGAACAACTATGCGCGCCGGCTGCAGATGAGCCTGCGTTTCCTCTTTTAGAACGGCGCCGGAGGAGCGGCTGACGGTCCCCGCCAGTTGCTCCTCCGGGCGCATTTTTGGTCCGGGCTAGCTTCCGGTGTCCGATTTGCCTATAATGGTGTCGAACGGATGAAGTGGGCGAGAGCCCACTTTTTTATTGGAGTAACGGGCAAGTAAGTCGAACATGGCAGGAAACCGCGAGGCCATTATCGGGAAAGTGACGGCGATCGCCGAACGGATCGCCGCGGCCGAAGGCATGGAAATCGCCGGCGTCGAACTGGCGGGTGGCGGACGCAACCGCGTGCTGCGCGTGTTCATCGACCGTCCTCCAGCCGACGGTCAGACTGTGCCGCTTGACCAGCCCTCGGGCGTCTCGCTGGACGACTGTGAACTGATGTCCACCAAGCTGGGCGAGGTGCTCGACAACACCGACGTCATCCCCGGCGAGGAAGGCTATCAGCTCGAAGTCAGTTCCCCGGGCGTCGAACGCAAGCTGATCAAGCCCATTGACTTTGCCCGGTTTCGAGGTCACAAGGTGAAGATCCGGCTGCGGGAACCGATGGAGAACCAGAAGGTATGGCGTGGCACTCTTGACGGAATCGATGGCGAAACCGTCAGCCTCACCGCCACTGCTCCGGTGAAGATGGCGCTGTCCATTCCGCTGGGACAGATCGAACGCGCCAACGTCGAGTTCCGCTGGTAGCCGCATTCACCAGCGTCGGCGCAGCCCTCCGGTAAAAGATACAGAGAACCGATTCAAAACACAGTAAGGAAGAATCAACGCGTGTCCAACAACATTTCGCAACTCATCGAGATCCTGAGCAAGGAAAAAGGCATCGACCCCCAGATTGTGCTCGACGCCGTCAAGGACGCCATGATCGTTGCCGCGCGCAAACAGTTCAAAGGCAATGAGGACCTGATCGCCGATTTCGACGACAAGGCGGGTTTTCAATTGTTCGCAGTGCGCCGCGTCGCCGAAGCGGTGGTGGACAAGGATCACGAAATCACATTGAGTGACGCGCGGCGGCATTCGCCCGGCGCTGTGATTGGCGATGAGGTCCGCATTGCAAAACCGACTGAAGGTCTGGGACGCATTGCCGCGCAGACCGCCAAGCAGGTGATTTTGCAGAAGGTCCGCGAAGCCGAACGCGAGACGATTCATTCGGAATATTCCGGCCGCGTCGGCGAGTTGGTCAATTGCACGATCAAGCGGATTGAAGGCCAGGACCTGGTGGTCGACCTCGGTAAAACCGAAGCGCGGCTGCCGAAGAAGGAACAGTCGCGGCTCGAATCTTACTCTGTCGGCGACCGCATCCGCTGCGTGATCAAGAGTGTCGAAAAGACCGGCAAGAACGCGGGCGTGATTGTGTCCCGCGCCGCTCCGGATCTCGTGGTGCGCCTGTTCGAACAGGAAGTCCCGGAAATTTACGACAACACGGTGCAGATCAAGGGATGCGCGCGCGAAGCTGGCGAACGTACGAAGATCGCCGTATTCAGCCGCGACCGCGACGTGGACTCGGTCGGCGCCTGCGTTGGGATGAAGGGCATGCGCGTGCAGTCGATCATCCGCGAACTGCGCGGCGAAAAGATCGACATCATCGAGTTCTCTGAGGATCCGGTGGTGTTTGCGACCCACGCCTTGAGCCCGGCCAAGATCTCGCGCGTGACGATTCTCAATCTCAATGAGAAGCACATGGAAGTGATCGTCGACGACACGCAGTTGTCGCTTGCGATCGGCAAGAAGGGTCAAAATGTGCGGCTCGCGGCGAAGCTGCTGGGCTGGAAGATCGACATCAAGAGCGAGGAAGAAAAGCGCCAGGAAGTCGAGAGCCAGATGGCGGCGCTCGACCAGCCGGGGACTCCCGTGAGTGTCCTGATCGACCACGGACTTGCCGAGCGTCTGGCTGAGAAGCTGGTCGCCGCCGGGCACACGACAATCGAGCCGCTGGCCAACATGACCCGGGAGGAAATCGAGTCCATTCCGGGGATTGGAACCGAACTCGCCGACGACGTGATCATCGCGCTGAATGCGTACTACGGCCCCTACGACGAGCAAGCCTTGCAGGATCAACAGGTTGCCGAAGGTTACGAGCAGCCGTCCGATAGCGGAGAGGTAACCTCCGATTCTCCGGCAGAAGCAGGGGAATTTGCTGAAAACGCTACTGTTGCGGTTGGCGAATCTGATACGATGGATGAGATGCACGCTCCCGACTCTGAACCGGAAGCGAGCGAAGAGAGGTAAATCAAGCGGCTGAGCCGCTGCTCTATGAAGATCCGAATTAACGAGTTGGCGCGAGAGCTGGAAGTCAAACCGGGTAAGATTATCGACTTGCTCCCGGAACTCGGGGTTGACAATAAGAAAACCCATTCCAGTTCGCTCGACGACGATGTCGCCAACGCGATCCGGAAGCATTTCGGATTCGAACCGGTGACGACTGTCCCGGTGTTTACAGGGGGCGGCGCGCCTCACGCGGAATCATACGGATCTTCCGCGCCCGGCAGCGGCGAGTTCCGCGGCGAAGCTGCCTCGGGACAGCAGCAGCAACAGCCCGGAGCCTCAATGTCACAGAATCAGGAATCGGCGGCGGCGCGTGTGCAGCCGCCGGTCCAGGGAGCCCAGCGTCAAGGCGGAGAATCCCCGGCAGACGCCGCGACGGGTCCCGCACAGAGCGGCGGCCCCATTGTTCCGCCTATCGCCGGACGCCCTCCTCTCCGTCCTCCGATTCTCGGCGGTGGACCTGCGATCACGCCTCCTCTGGCGCCTCCGACGGTTTCGCCTGCGCCCACGGCGCAGACTGCCCCGCCCGCAGCAGCGGCCCCTGTGGTTCCGCCGGCGCCTCCCCAGGCCCCGGCTCCTACCGCTACACCCGCGTCCTCGCCGGCAGCCGCGACACCCGCAGCCCCTGCCGCACCGGCTCGTCCGGTTGCTCCAGCGGTTCCCGGCCCTCGCGCCTCCGTCGTTCCTGGCGGTCCGCGTCCGCAAACCGTAATCCCCGCACGCCCGGTTCCGACCGCGGCGCAACCGGGACAGATTCTTTCGGGTCCTCGCCAGCCGCTGCCGGCCGATGTGACTCGCGGCCCGGTGATTCCGGGTGCGCCGCGTCCTCCGGTCGCGCCGCAGCGCCCGATGCCCCCGCGTCCGCCGCAGATGACCGGTCCGCGCGCGCCCATGCCGCAACAGCAGCAGGGTCCTGGCGCGCCGCAAGCACAGCAGCCGCAGGCCGGCGGACCTGGTCTGCAACAGCGTCCTCTGGCAGGTCAGCCGCAGGCTCGTCCCGTGGTTCCGCCTCGCCCTGAAATTCTCGAACGGCTCCGCCAGCAGCAACAGCGGAGCGCCCCCGGCCAGCCGATGCCCGGAGCCCCGCGCCCCGGCGCACCGTCTCCGCGTCCGGCGGGTCCCGGCCAACCCGGCGCCTTCCGTGGACCCTTGCGTCCCGGCCAGGGCGGTGGACCCGGCCGTCCCGGTGGTCCCTTCCCCGGAGCGCCCGGCAGCGGCCCCGGAGGTCCCGGGATGCAGCGCCGCCCGCGCGGCCCGCATCCGACTGCATTGCGTCCGGAAGCTGCAACGCCGGTTCCGACCGTCGAGCAGCAGCGCCGGCATCAGACCAAGCCGCAGAACAAGCAGCATCATCGCCCGAACGAGCCCGAAGAGGGTCGTTTCAAGGTTGGCCCGCGCCGCCAGGAATTCCAGGTGCAGGCCGCCAACAAGGACATCACCATCTCGGAAGGCATCACCGTCAAGGAACTTGCCGAAAAGATGGGCGTCAAGGGCGTCGACGTTATTAAGAAGCTGGTCCAGAAGAAGATCTTCGCCACCATCAACCAGACCCTGGATGTGAAGCTGGCGGAAGAGATCGCCATGGACTTCGGCGCGCTCGCCGAACAGGTGAGCTACGAGCAGGAAACGACGCAGGAGATCGAACAGGCCGAGGTCGAAGCGGATCGCGAGAAGCGGCCGCCTGTGGTGACCATCATGGGCCACGTCGATCACGGTAAGACTTCGCTGCTCGACGCCATCCGTTTAACCAATGTCGCGGCCCGCGAAGCCGGCGGCATCACGCAGCACATCGGCGCATACCGCATCGAGCACAAGGGCCAGAAGATCGCGTTCATCGATACTCCTGGCCACCAGGCGTTCACCCGGATGCGCGCCCGCGGCGCCAAAGTCACCGACATCGTCATCCTCGTGGTGGCGGCCGATGACGGCGTCATGCCGCAGACGCTCGAAGCGATCGACCACGCCCGCGCGGCGAAGGTCCCGATCATCGTGGCGATCAACAAGGTGGATAAGCCCGACGCACAGGTCGACCGCATCAAGCAGCAACTCGCCGATCGCGGCCTGCTGGCGGAAGACTGGGGCGGCGACGTGGTCATGGTTCCGGTTTCGGCCAAATCGAAGCACAACCTCGACCTGTTGCTCGAAATGATCCTGCTCGTTGCGGAAATGCAGAACCTGCGCGCGAATCCGAGCCGTCCCGGCATGGGTTCGGTGCTCGAAGCGCACCTCGATCGCGGACGCGGTCCGGTGGCGACGGTGCTGGTTCGCAACGGTACGCTCAACGTGGGCGACTTCTTCATCTGCGGATCGGTATTCGGCAAGATCCGCGCGATGTTCGACGATCTCGGAGCCCCGATCCGCAGCGCGGATCCCTCTCAACCCGTCGAAGTCCTCGGCCTCGAATCGCTGCCGGAAGTCGGCGACTCGCTGCAGGTGGTGACGGATACGTCCAAGGCCAAGCAGATCGTGATGTTCCGCGAAGCGAAGGCCCGCGACATCTCGCTGGCGCAGACGAACCGTGTGACGCTCGAGAGCCTGTCGCAGGCGTTCAAAGACGGTGAGATGAAGGAACTCAACATCATCGTCAAGGCGGACGTGGGCGGTACGGCCGAAGTGCTGTCCGACACGCTGCAGAAGCTTTCGAACGAGAAGGTCCGCTTGCGCGTTCTGCGCGCGGCGGTCGGCGCGATCACCGAATCGGACGTCCTGCTGGCGACGACTTCGAATGCAATCGTGGTCGGATTCAACGTCCGGCCGGAGCGCGGCGCGCAGGCGCTGGCCGAGCAGGAAAAGGTCGACATCCGCCTGCACACGATCATTTACAACCTCACCGACGAGATCAAGCGAGCCATGACCGGCATGCTCGAACCCGTCTTCAAAGAGGTCTACCAGGGCCGAGTCGAAGTGCGCGAAACGTTCCGCATTACGAAGGTCGGCACTGTGGCAGGCTGCTACGTTTCGGATGGATTCATCCGGCGCGACAGCGAAATTCGCCTGCTGCGCGACAACGTCGTGGTCCACACCGGCCGCGTCGATGCGTTGAAGCGTTTCAAGAACGACGCGTCGGAAGTGAAGACCGGATTCGAATGCGGCGTGTCGCTGGTCGGCTATCACGACATCAAGCCGGGAGACGTAATCGAAGCATTCGTCACCGAGAAGGTCGCCGCGGAGGCGTTCGTATAGTAGAGCTTCCGCTTCAGCATCAGGTCCAGAACCATGAGCGTGCCGTGCATCGGAGCCCTGACCCTCGAGATCCAAATCGAGGATTCGCACTCGCTCAAGGACAAGCGGAATGTCGTACGTAGTTTGAAGGATCGCCTGCGATCCAAGTACAACGTGTCCGTCGCGGAAATCGACGGGCACGGGACCTGGAACCGGGCGGTAGTGGCGGCTGTCACGGTGTCGAAAGACCGGGAATACGCCGAACAGTTATTGCAGGCCGTCGAGAAAGAGGCCGATCACCTGCTGGGTGGCGCGCTGACCTCGACGGGCATTGAGTGGTTAAGTTAGAGCGGCACGCGGAGGTAGTAACGCAAGGACATGGAAGGACACCGGGCAGAGCGAATCACCGAGGCCCTACGCGAGGAACTGGACGAACTCATCGGGTATGAGATGTCCGATCCGCGCGTGGAAGGCGTCACGGTGAGCGAAATCGTGCTCAGTCCGGACGGCAAGAAGGCCGTCGTCCGCGTGGCCTGCAAAGGCGACGAAAAGGCGCAGCAGGCCGCGGTTGCCGCACTCGAACACGCGAAGAACTTCCTCAAGTCAGAACTGCACCAGCGGCTGCAGATGTATCGTGTTCCCGATTTCCGCTTCGAGATCGACGTCGAAGCAGAGGTCGGCGGCAAGATCGATTTCCTGCTGCGGCGCATCAAACGCGGACGCCCGCGCGATGGCGAAAAACAGGCGTCATGAAGCGTCGGTTCCTGTTGTCGCTCCTCACGTTCGGCCTTCCCGCCCTGTTTGCGGCTCCCGCGGCTCAGACGAATAAGCTGCTGCGGATCGAAACCACCATCGAATCGATGGGCGGCGCGTTTTCGATTGTCGCGTATGGTCCCGATTCGAACGTCTTGCGCGCCGCCACCGAAGCGGCCGGCGAAGAGGCCAAGCGCATCGAAGAGCTGATTTCGAACTACATGCCGGCCAGCGAATGGAGCGAGATCAATCGCGACGCAGGCATGAAGCCGGTGCGCGTTTCCGCGGAAACCATCGCGTTGCTGCAGGCCTGCAAGCGCTATCACGAGTTATCCGGCGGGACCTTCGACATCACCGTGGGTCCGCTGATGAAGGTTTGGGGCTTCTATAAAGGATCCGGACATTTGCCGCATCGCGCGGAGGTTCGCGCCGCGCTGGCCCGGGTCGGATCAGACAAGATCCTCATCGAAGGCGACGCGGTGCGATTCGCGAAAAACGGCATGAACATTGATCCCGGCGGCATCGGCAAGGGCTATGCCGTGGATCGCATGGCCGCGATCCTGCGCGAATACGGCATTCAGTCGGCGCTCATTTCCGCCGCGCGTTCGAGCATTTACGCGATGGGCGCGCCGCCCAACGATCCCGAGGGCTGGAAGGTGCACATCCGCGATCCCAAGGACGCGAAGAAGGTAGCGCAGGAAGTGTTTTTGCGCGACCAGTCGATGTCGACCTCGGGCAACTACGAAAAGTTCTTTTTTGCCGAAGGAAAGATGTACAGCCACATCATGGATCCGCGAACCGGCTTCCCCGCCCAGGGGATGCTCAGCGTGTCCGTGATCGCGCCCAGGTGCATCGATTCCGAGGCGTGGACGAAACCACTGTACATACAGGGCCGGGCCTGGGCCCAGCAACACATGCCGCGGGAGTTCCGCGCGTACCTCTGCGAGGACGCGACTGCGACTGCCGCTCCACGAGATCGTGGACCTTTTGGACCTCGAGCGAACACCCGGGACACGCGCCCGTCCTCCGTGTTCGCCACTTCCTCACAAGGAGAGAGAGAATCATGCGCGTGGCTCCGATGAATAGCCGCTTTCTGGACGCCTGCCGGCGTCGCCCCACTGACGTTCGCCCGGTCTGGTTCATGCGCCAGGCGGGACGTTACATGAAGGAATACCGGGACATCCGCGCGCACCACGACATACTGGAGATCTGCAAGCGCCCCGATCTCGCCGCGCAGGTGACGCTCCAGCCCATTGATGTCCTCGACGTCGATGCTGCGATCATTTTCGCGGACCTGCTGCTGCCAGTCGAACCGATGGGCCTGAAGCTGAAGTTCGTGTCGGGCGAAGGTCCGGTGATCGACAACCCCGTGCGCACGTCCAACGACATCGACACGCTGTCGACTTCGAACACCGATGAACTCGGCTACGTCGGCGATGCAATCCAGATCGTGACTCGTGAACTGTCCGGCCGCTGCCCGCTGATCGGTTTCGTCGGCGCGCCGTTTACGCTCGCGAGCTACATGATCGAAGGCGGTCCGTCGCGGAATTACCTGCGCACCAAGTCGATGATGTATCGCGAAGAGGGTCTGTGGCGACGCCTGATGGGCAAGCTCGTCGACGTACTGGGAACCTTTGCGTTGATGCAGGTTGCCAGCGGCGCCCGTGTGATCCAGGTGTTCGATAGCTGGGTCGGCGCGCTGGGATCCGACGACTACGTGCGCTACGTGCAGCAGTACTCGCGCGCCTTGATCGAACGCATTCGGACGTCCGGCGTTCCGGTGATCCACTTCGGCACCGGCACCGCGGGATTCTTCCGCGAACTGCATGCCGCGGGCGGAGACGTACTCGGCGTCGACTGGCGCATCAACATCGACCAGGCGTGGATGGACATCAGCTACCGTTCGGCAATCCAGGGCAACCTCGATCCCGCGGTGCTGCTCGCGCCGCTGCCTGAGCTGAAGGTCCGCGTGCATGAGTTGCTCAAGCGCACGGGAACGCGTCCCGGCCACATCTTCAACCTCGGCCACGGCATCCTGCCGGAAACGCCGGTGGATCACGTGAAGGCTGTGGTCGATATCGTTCGCAACTTCCGTCCGTAATTCAGTTTCTTCGATTCGATGAAACATGCGGTGATCGTAGGCGGCGGCATCTCAGGACTCGCCGCCGCTTACGAACTCGAAAAGTCTGGCACACCTTATACGCTGATCGAACGCGACACGCGGCTCGGCGGCGTCATCCTTACGCATCAGGTGGAAGGATGCACGCTCGAGGCGGGTCCCGATAGCTTCATTTCGCAGAAGCCGGCAGCGTTACAACTCATCAAGGAACTCGGCATGGGCGACGAGGTGATCGGTTCCAACGATCATCTGCGTGTGACGTTCGTGCGCCGTAAGGGACGCCTCGTGCCGCTGCCCGAAGGGATGATGATGATGATCCCGACGCGCGTGCTGCCGATGGCGAAGAGTCCGCTGCTGAGTTGGGGAACCAAGATCCGCATGGGGCTCGAGTACTTCCGCAAGCCCGCCGATCATGGCGATCGCAGCGTCGCCGATTTTATCCGCGATCATTATGGACAGGAGACCGTCGACTATCTCGCCGAGCCGCTGCTGGCGGGCGTTTTTGGCGGGGATCCTGGCGCGCTGAGCGTGTTGTCGACCCTGCCCCGCTTCGTCGAGATGGAGAAGAAGTACGGCAGCCTCACCAAAGCCGCGCTGGCAATGAAGGCGCCTCCGGCGCAGCCCGGCGCGACGCTCTTCCGAACGCTGAAGCGCGGGTTGTCGACCCTGGTTGACGCGCTACAACCTCGCAAGGGGACCGTGCTGTTGGGATCCCCGGTTGAGGCCGTGGAACGGTTGACGGACGGAAGCTTTCGCGTGCGCCGCAATGGCGATTGGATGGAAGCGTCCAACGTGATCTTCGCCGGACAGTCGTATGTTGCGGCATCGTTGATGGAAGGCTTCGCGCCGGATGCCGCGGCGTTGCTGCGGCAGACCGGATACGCGTCATCCGCAACGGTGACGATCGGCTATCGCAAGAGCGAACTGGGCCGTGAGCTGAAGGGCTTCGGAATCCTGGTGCCTGGCGTCGAACGCAAGCGCATGCGCGCCTGTACGTTCGTTGCCAACAAGTTCTCGTATCGCGTCGCCGATGGCTACGAGGTGATTCGCTGCTTCCTCGGCGGCGCGGCGGATGAGGGCGTGCTCGAAGAGAGCGACGACCGGATCCTCGCGATCGTGCGTGACGAGCTGCGTGAGTTGGTCGGCGTCGATGCGGATCCTGCGTTCTATCGCGTGCAGCGCTGGCGCAAGTCGATGGCGCAGTACACGGTGGGTCACAACAAGCGCGTCGCGCAGGTGAAGGAGATCCTCGCGGCGAAGGTCCCCGGGCTGTATCTCGCGGGCAATGGTTACCAGGGCATCGGGATCCCCGACTGCATCGAGATGGGCCGCGCCGCCGGCAAGGCCGCTTCCGCCGCGACCAGTTAGGATCTCGGATCGATGTACGCGTCGACGCGCAAGCCGACGGGCAACGACACACCGGCTTCGAGTTCAATCAACGTCTCCAGCACCTTCTGATCATTCTTCTCTCCGGGCTCGTCGGTGCGGATATTCTTGCGCCCCAGCACGCGTCCGATGCGCACGACGCGCGCCTGAAACTTGCGTTCTCCAAACGCGTCCGCGCGGACCCACGCATTCTGCCCCACCTTCACACGCGCGACATCGGTCTCATCGACATCCACGCGAACCCGCAGCCTCGAACAATCTCCCATCGTCACCACGGGCTGATTCGATAGCGCCGTGATCGCCTCGCCCGCCTTCATCTTCTGGCGCAGCACCGTGCCGTCCACAGGCGCCGTGATGTACGTCTTCGCCAGCATCGCACGAGCCTCTTCGAGTTGCGCCTTGGCCCGGTCGAGTTCCGCGATCGCACGCCGCAGGTCTTCGGGACGCGTCTCGTCGCGCACCAGTCTCGAACGCTCGCGGGCGGCCGCCGAACGCGCCTTCGCGACTTCGTACTCGCGCTCCGCCGCTTCGAACTCCATCCGCGAAATCAGCTCACCGTGAAACAGCCGCGACTTCCGTTCGCGTTCGGCCTGCGCATTGGCGAGGATCGCATCGGCTTCACGCAGCACCGCCTCGGCCTCGAAGCGCTGCTCGATGCGCGATCCGTTGTTGAGACGTTCCACCGCGGCGTCGCGTTCGCGCACGGTTGCTTCGGCCAAAGCGACACGCGCCTGATAGTCGCCGTTTTCGAGGATCGCCAGCGTCTCGCCTTTGCGCACGCGCTGCCCTTCTTCCACCAGCACCGACCGGATGCGCCCGTAGAGGTCCGCACCCACTTGAATCTCTTCCGACAGCGGCTCAATCCGTCCCGCGCCGGCGATTAACCGCGGCTCCTCTGGCGTGGATCCGACCGATGCTTCGACGGGTCCCCCGCGAAAGGCCGAGGCAGCCAATGCCAATACGACTACAACTGCAATGAACAGGTTCCTTCGTGTCATGGCGCAAAACTCCTTCGTATGAAACTCAACCAACCACCGGCGATGCGAGACCATCGGCAACCTCAATGCGCCGGTCCGCAAACGGCAGGATCCGCGAATCGTGCGTCACCACAACGACCGCGCGGCTGCGCTGTTTCGCCAGCCCGTGCAGGATCTCCATTACCGTTCGTCCGCTCGTCGAATCGAGCGCCGCCGTGGGCTCATCGGCCAGCAGAATCGGCGGATCCCCGGCCAGCGCCCGTGCAATCGCCACACGTTGCTTCTGCCCGCCGCTGAGATCACTTGGATACGCATCGCGCTTGCTCGTGAGTCCGACACTCTCGAGCAGATCCCGCGTCTGCGCCTCGCGCTTCGCACGCGGCAAGCTGCGATCCCGCAGGCCCAGCGCGAGTTCGACGTTTTCCGACGCAGTGAGCGCGGGAAACAGATTGAATCCCTGAAAGACGAACCCGAAGTTATCGCGGCGAATCGACGGCAACTCGTGTTCGGCCATACCCACGATCTCGGTCCCGCGGATGCGGACGGATCCGGCAGTCGCGCCGAGAATCGCGCCCATGATCGAGAGCAGTGTCGTCTTGCCGCTCCCCGACGGACCCGACAACATCAACACCTCGCCCGCATGCACGTCGAGGTCGACGCCTCGCAGCGCGTGCACCGCGCCGCTTCCCTCCCCGTAGCTCTTTACCAGATCGCGTATCTCAACCAGTGGTGTTGTCATGAAAACTCATCCTTTGAAAACCAGTGCCGGATCAATCGAAGTCGCCTTGCGGATCGACAGGATCGACGCGCCGGCGCACATCGCGAGTGCAAGTGCGAACATCCCCGCCGCCATTTCGCCCGGCAGCAGAATCGCCGCATTGCCCTGCTCGCTGCGATGTGACACATAGGCGCCGGCGGCCAGCGCGATCGCGTATCCAATGGCGCCACTCACCAGAGCCTGCTGCAGAATCACCGTGTACAAATACCGGTTGCTCGCGCCCATCGCCTTGAGCGTGCCGAACTCGCGGATGTGGTCGACGGTCGCGGCATAGATCGTCTGCGCCACCACCACCATGCCGACGAGCAAGCCGAGGAACGCACCGATGAGCGTCGTGATCCCCGCGCCGGTGCGAATGATCCAGTAATAACGGGTCTTCGCCAGCATCTCGGCGTTGGTCCAGACGTCCACGCCCGGAACGGCGCGGCGCAGACGCTCCTGCAGTGCCGCGACATTCGCGCCGCGATTCGCACGCACCAGCAGGAACGTTGCTTCCCGCGGACCCACGCGTGAATACTTCCACGCATTGGCGAGCGAGGTAAACACATACGGCGACGTGGTGAACGAACGAATGCCCCGCGTGAATCCAGCGACACGCGCGCGCCTTCCATTCAGCTCGAAGCTCTCGCCGATGTGCGTAACGCCGAGTTTGTCTTTATACAATTCATCGACGAACACCGTGTCTTCATCGCGCAGCGCATGCACGGATCCCGCCGTGATGTTCCA
>CAZVKC010000006.1:121598-158120 GCA_964627455.1 uncultured Solibacteraceae bacterium
CGAACACCGTGTCTTCATCGCGCAGCGCATGCACGGATCCCGCCGTGATGTTCCAGGGACCGCCCATGCCGCCTTCGAGATCGAAGCCTGCGACTTGAATCTGCTCGTGCGAACCGTTCGGCAACTTCCACGGATTGAACTGCAGAATGAACTTGTCGATGCGATCGACGCCTTCGATGCCCAGCGCCTGAAAGCGGCGCTGTTCCGGAATCGCAGGCGCGGCGTTGACGTGCGGGATGCCCTTGCCCGAGATCCACAAGTCCGCGCCGCTGTGCGCGATGATGTTGCCGCTCGTATCGAGGAACCCGAGAAAGAGTCCACCCTGCACGAGAATCAACACCAGCGAAAAGACGATGCCGCTGAGCGTCACCGCCAGCCGGGTCCGGTCATGCGCCAGGTTCTTGATTGCCAGGTTCGCCATGCACACTGCTCAGCGGAGGCGTCGCGAAAAACGGGCCACAAAAAACATCTGGCCCATTCGCTGTCTTGTTCCCGCTAAGCAGCGCGAAGGTGACTTTCTTATGAACTACGTACTCGCTCGCACAACGGATTCACTCGACCAGGTGTATCGCCTGCGCTATCGCTGCTATCGCCGCAATCAATCGATTCCGGAACGAAGCGACGAACGCTTTCCGGATCATTTTGATGCGCTGCCGAATCACTTCAGTTTTATTGCGAATGGCGAGCATACGGAAGCGATGGCCACGGTTCGCCTGAGCGTGGTGCATCCGGATCGCCCGGGTTGGTCCGATTCGCCCGGCGCGCGCGTGTTCGGCGATCACCCGGCATTCGGCGCCATCCGCTCTTATGTAGAGGCAAGCCGTCTGTGCTTCGGCCTGCAGGCGCGTCGCGATGTATTTATAGGACTCCTCGGCAACATGGCCGCGCTCGCCGACTTCTATCAGGTGGACTGGCTTGTGGCGTGTCCGCGCGTCGAGCACGTGCCCGTGTATGAGAAGCTCTTCGGCTTCGAACCACTCGCCGCGCCCCGCCAGTACTTCGGGGTCACGTTCGAGACGCAGTTGCTGGGGGTTCGCATGGATCAACTCGCGGAAAACGTGAAGGACCGCAAGATCATGCGACGGGCCTGGCTGAACGCTTTGGACTATCTGCGGGATGCACTGGCATCTGATCTGCACCATGCGGCGCCTGCTGTATGATCATTTCTTGTACCTTCGACTCTCTCTCTTCATCGTGACGTTGTTTGTCGCGCCGGCGGCCGAGATACAGGATCCCGGCGCGCAACTCAACGACTGGATCGGCGAGAAAACCGACAAACGCCTGCAACTGCAGTTTGAACTTCGCCAGCGCGTCGAAGACCGCACCGGGCAGCTCTTCGGCCGCGACCGCGATCTGGCGGCGGACTACATCCGATCCCGCTTCGGCATCATCTACAAGCCTGCGCCATGGCTCAAAATCGCGGCTCTGGCGCAGGACACGCGGGCGCCGATGTATGGCCTGCCGCCTCCCGGCAACGTGAAGGATCCGCTCGATCTGCAGGAAGGCTACATCGAGATGTTCTCGCCGTCCAAGCGGGGCCTCGGCTTGAATGTGGGTCGGCAGATGATCAACTACGGGGATACGCGGCTGATCGGATCGCCGCAGTGGGCCTATACGGCGCGCACCTGGGACACCCTGCGCCTGTACCACGTGTCATCCAAGGCTCGACTGGAAGGCGTGTTCCTCTCGACGATCGTGCCGCGCGCGGACGGGTTCAACAAGCCGGTGCTGGGGGATCGCATCTGGGGCATGTACAACAGCTTCGGAAACGTCAGCGGAGCAAAGCCCGCGAAGGGCGCTTCCATCTGGGCTTCGACGGTTGTGGATGCCTACATACTGCGGCATGACCAGAACCGGCCGGGCGGGTTCACGGGTGCAGGTACACTGGGCGTCAATCTCTTCGGGAACCGCTGGGCGTTCACGTTGCCTCACGGTTTGCGATACACCGCAGAAGGCATCGTGCAAACCGGACACGTCGGGCTACTGCCGCATCGCGCTGCCGGATTCGCCAATCAATTCGGGTACAAGACCATGATCGGGAAACTGCCTGTCGATTTCGCGAACGAGTACAAGTACGCGTCCGGAACCCAGGCCGGGTCGGGCCGCAGCGGGACCTTCGACCAGCTGTATCCGGCTGCGCACGACAAGATGGGGCACGTGGATTTGCTGGGCTGGAAAAATGTGCACAACGTGCGATCCACCACGACGGTCACGGTGCGCAAGGGCTGGAATTGGATCCTGATGTACAACAATTCCTGGCTCGCGAACCAGACCGACGGCGTGTACACGACCGGAAGCCGGCTGATTGCGCGTGACCTGACCGGACGCTCGGGCCGGCACATCGGGCAGGAACTCGACCTGTACACAAACTACGTTCTGCGCGGCATGTCGATCGGGGCGGGAGTCGGCCAGTTCTTCGCTGGAGAGTTCATCAAGCGAACCACGCCCGGCGTCAACTCCCGCCTGATCTACCTTTCGACCGGATACTCGTTCTAGCCGACCCGCGTTACACCATCAGGAAGCCGCCATTGACCTCGATCACCTGGCCGTGGATGAAACGGGCCTCGTGGGAGCAGAGGAAGATGATGACATCGGCGGTTTCAGCGGAGTCGCCAAGGCGGCCAGCGGGCGTGGCCGCACGGACGTTGTTCAGCATCTGCTCAGTCGAAAACTTCTTGTGGAAGTTGGTGTCGATGGTGCCGGGCGAAACAGCGTTCGCGCGCACACCCTTGGGAGCGAATTCCTTGGCGAGTCCTTTGGTCATGCAGGACAGCGCCGCTTTGGAACTCGCGTACGCAATGGCGCCGACGCCTCCGCCGTTGCGCGCGGCAACCGACGATACGTTCACGATGTAGCCGGTTCCCCGCTCCACCATCCCGCGCAGGAAATGCTGCGTGATGAGGAACACGCTGTCGAAGTTGAGCATGAGGACCTTGTTCCACAGCTCTTCGGTGAAGTCGAGAAACGGCGTGCGCTGCACGAGCCATCCGGCGTTGTTGACGAGGATGTCCACGCGGCGGTCACCGAGCAACTTGAGGAATTCGTGCACGCCTTCGCTGGTGTGGAAGTCGCCGAAGAAGACTTCGCCGTCGGATCCGGCCTCGCGCACACGCTGCAGCACGGCGTTCGCTTCATCGACCGACGACCGGTAGTGGATGAGCACTCGAGCGCCGCGTTCGGCGAACTTCACCGCGGCTTCCGCGCCGATGCCGTTGCTCGATCCGGTCACCAGCGCTGTCATGCCTTGAAAGATCTTGTCCATGTTGTTGGGTTGTTAGTCCATTTTGACACCGGCGGACGGGTTGGGGAACGTGCCCTCATTGACCGCGCCCGTCTGGTGGAGACACGCGTAATCCTTCTCTACGGCGACGTTGGTGACGCCATTGGACCCGTACAGTCCCTCCTCCTCGCTCGAGTAGGCCCAGCGGGCCACGTCGGCAGCGGGGAGTTCGACCTGGATGCGGCCGCCCTCAACGAGCGCCGCGGATACATCCTTGGCCGCGGAACTGACCTGGACTTGAGTCTGCAGTTCGCCGGAGAAGAAACGGGTGGATGCCTGGACGGCGGCTCCCTGCGCGAGACTCTGGACTTCAGCCTGCGTCAGACGGAGACGTATGTTGTTTTCAAAGAGCCTGAGTTTCATGAAAAGACGATCTGGGCGAATGATAGCACCTGCACGTTATCCTGATACATATGCCCTCGTCGTCGCCCGTTGCCGCGTTTGTCGACGCCAACCGCACCCGACTGCTCGATGAGTTGAAGACCTTTCTGCGCATCCCGAGCATCAGCACGCTTCCCGAACATGCGGGAGACGTCCGGAAAGCCGCGGAATTCGTCGCCGATTCGCTGCGCGCCGCCGGTCTCGAGAACATCGAAATCATCCCCACGGCCAAGCATCCGCTGGTCTATGCCGACTGGATGCATGCGCCTGGCAAGCCAACGGTCCTCTGCTACGGTCACTACGATGTGCAGCCGCCGGATCCGCTGGAATTGTGGGTGACTCCGCCTTTCGAACCAACCGAGCGGGACGGCAACCTGTACGCCCGTGGATCCGCGGACGACAAGGGGCAGATGTACATGCACGTGAAGGCCGTCGAAGCCTTGCGCGCGACCACCGGGACCCTGCCTGTGAACCTGAAGTTCCTCATCGAAGGCGAAGAGGAAATCGGCGGACTTTCGATCGCGAAATACGTCGAGGAAAATCCAGAGAAGTTGAAGGCGGATGTCGCGCTAGTCTCCGACACGGCGCTGTACGCCGAGGGGATCCCGACGTTGTGTATCGGGCTGCGCGGTCTCGTATACACCGAGATCGAAGCGACGGGGCCGATGCGCGATCTGCATTCGGGCTTGTACGGCGGCGCGGCGCCGAACGCGGTGTTCGGCCTGGTGGAACTGCTGGGCAAGTTGAAGAATGCCGGCGGTGTGGTACAGATCCCCGGCTTTTATGACGGCGTGGCGGAACCTGCTGCGGCGGAGAAGGCAAGCTGGGCTTCCCTGCCCTTCGACGAGAAGGAATTCCTGTCGAAGGAAGTCGGATCGACGTGCCTCACGGGCGAGAAGGATCGCACGGTGTTGGAACGCGTCTGGTCGCGGCCGACGCTCGAAGTGCACGGCATCGCGGGCGGCTTCACGGGCGCGGGCGCCAAGACCGTGATTCCGGCGAAGGCGACGGCGAAGGTGTCGATGCGCCTGGTTCCGAATCAGGATCCGGCAAAGATCGTTGAAGCCTACAAGGCGTTTGTTGCACAATGCGCGCCGGCGGGGATTCAGGTGGAAGTGCGGATCCTCAGCGCGGGCGAACCGCTGCTGGTGAATCCCGATCATCCCGCAATCCAGGTCGCGGCCGATGTGTTCGGTAACGTGCTGGGGCGGCCCACCGTCTTTACTCGGAGCGGCGGTTCGATTCCGATCGTCGGTGACTTCGCGCGGAACCTCGGGATCCCAACGATTCTGATGGGCTTCGGACTGCCGGACGACGGGCTGCATTCGCCCAACGAGAAGTACAAGATCGAGAACTATTACACTGGTATCCTGACCATTGCCGACTTTTTCGCCCAGTACGGAAGCCGCTCCTGAAGCGCCTCCACAGAAGCCGGTAGATCCCGGGTTAGGGTCGCAGACCGAAAAGGTCGCGCGCTCCGCGGGAGTTGTGTCTGTCGCGGTCCTTGCCAGCCGCATCACAGGCTTGTTGCGCGAAAGCTTCATGGCCCGCATGTTCGGCGCGGGCATGGAATTCGACGCCTTCATGCTGGGCTTCCGCATTCCGAACCTCACACGTGACCTGTTTGCGGAAGGCGCGCTGTCGTCGGCGTTCGTCCCCACATTCACCGAATACCTGCAGAAGAAATCGAAGGAAGAAGCGGTCCGGCTTGTGAACCTCGTCGCGACCGCGTTGATCCTGGTAGTCGGCCTGATCTGCCTGCTCGGCGTGGTGTTCGCGCCGGAACTCGTGGGACTCATTGCGTCCGGCTTCAAACATGAACCCGGCAAGTTCGAACTCGCCGTGCGCATGACGCGCATCATGTTCCCGTTCCTTTTACTGGTCGCGCTCGCGGCGCAGGTGATGGGCGTGCTGAACGCCTGCAACCGCTTCGGCGTGCCGGCCATGGCTTCGACGTTTTTCAATATCGGTTCGGTGACGTTCGGCTGGATGCTCGGGTTCCTGCTGGGTCCCACGATCGGCGTCACGCGCATCGAAGGCATGGCGTGGGGCGTCGTGCTCGGCGGCGCGCTGCAACTGATCTGGCAGATGCCGTCGCTGTGGAGCCTCGGGTTCCACTTCAAACCGATGCTCGATTGGAACCATCCCGGCGTGCGGCGCATTCTCGCGCTGATGGGTCCTGCGATTATCGGCAACGCGGCCGTACAGATCAACGTGATGGTCAATACGGACTTCGCGTCCAATATGCATGATCCGGTGCGCGGCTATCACGGCGCTGTCAGCTGGCTGGGATACGCGTTCCGCTTCATGCAACTCCCCATCGGGATCTTCGGCGTGGCGATTGCGTCGGCGACGCTGCCTGCCATTTCGCGAACGATCGCGAAAGAGGATTTCGATGACTTCCGGCGCACGATGTCGAAGTCGCTGGCAATGGTGTTGTTGTTGACGATTCCTTCGTCCGTCGGCCTCGCTGTGCTCGGCAAGTCGATCATCGGATCGATTTACCAGTGGGGCAAGTTCGAATACTACGACACGCAGCGCACGGCGGTCGCGCTGTCGTTTTACGCGATTGGCCTGGCAGGATATTCGGCATTGAAGGTCGTGACGCCCGCCTATTACGCACTGCGGGATTCGCGGACGCCCATGATCATCAGCCTCGTCTCGATTCTGGTCAACTACATCTTCGCCGGCCTCGTCACGCAGTGGACCGGCCTCGGTCCCTCAGGTCTCGCGTTGTCGACGTCGGCTGTTGCGATCGTCGGCTTCCTCATCCTGTACCTGACGCTGCGGCGGCGCGTCGGAGGCTTGTACGGACGCAATCTGCTGCGCACGGTGTGGCAGGTCACCACCGCGTCTTTGTTGATGGGCGGCGTCGTGTGGGTGATTCAGCAGTGGATGGAAGCGCGGCTCGGAACTTCGCAGTTCGCGCACATGGCGACCATCGGCGTCACCATTCCAGTCGGCATCGCGATCTTCTACTACGCATGCCGCATGCTGAAGGTCGCGGAACTCGATCTCGCGTTCGGATCCGTCACGGCGCCGATTCGCAAGCGCCTGAAGATCTTCCAATAACAACTGGCATATACTCTTACAAGCTATGGATCGACGCCAGTTTTTAACTGCAGGCGCCGCGGGACTGTTGTCCACCGCCGCCGTTTCCGCTGCTCAACAATTCGACGCCTCGAAGAAGCGCCGCGTCGGGATCATCGGCCCCGGCTGGTACGGCAAATCCGACCTGCTGCGGCTCATTCAAGTCTCGCCGGTCGAAGTCGTCTCGATGGCCGACGTCGATTCGAACATGCTGAACGAAGCCGCGGACATCGTGGCGTCCCGGCAGGCGTCGAAGAAGCGTCCTCGCACCTATAGCGATTATCGAAAGCTGCTGGCGGAAAAAGATCTCGACCTCGTGCTGGTCGACACGCCGGATCACTGGCACGCGCTGCCGATGATCGAGGCCTGTCAAAAGGGCATGGACGTGTGGGTGCAGAAGCCGATTTCCGTCGATGTTATGGAAGGCGAGGCGATGGTGGCCGCGGCGCGCAAATACAACCGCGTCGTGCAGGTCGGCATGCAGCGCCGCAGCACGCCGCACTTGATTGAAGCGCGCGACAAGTACATCAACACCGGCAAGCTCGGCAAGATCGGGCTGGTGGAGATTTACTGCTACTACCACATGCGCGCGAAGGAGAATCCGCCGAACTCGCAGCCGCCGGCGAATCTCGATTACGAATTCTGGACGGGTCCCGCGCCGTTGATGCCGTACAACACGCTGGTGCATCCGCGGCGCTGGCGCGCGTTCATGGAATATGGCAACGGCATCGTCGGCGACATGTGCGTCCACATGCTCGACATGACCCGCTGGATGCTGGGCCTTGGATGGCCGAAGCGCATCTCGTCATCGGGTGGGATTTTCATCGACAAGGACAGCCGAGCAAACATAACCGACACGCAGGCAGCCACGTTCGAATTCGACAACCTGAACGTGATCTGGCAGCATCGCTCGTACGGGCATGCGCCGGATCCGAAGTATCCGTGGGGCGCGACGTTCTATGGTGAAAAGGGCACACTGAAGTGTTCCGTGATGAGCTACGACTTCATCCCCGAGAAGGGCGCGCCGGAACACAAGGATGTCACGTACGAATTCGAGCAGTATCCGGAAGATCGCACCGAGAAGGATCTCGAACGGCACGTCGCGCCAGCAATTCGCGGGCACATGAAGGACTTTCTGGCTGCGATCGACAACCGCTCGCGGCCGGTGGCGGACATCGAACAGGGCCATATTTCCGCGGCAAGCTGCATCCTCGCCAATATGTCGCAGAAGTTGGGCCGCACGCTCGTGTACGATCCGGCAAAGAAGGTCGTAACCGGCGATTCCGAAGCGACGAAGCTGCTGGCGCGGCCGTATCGCGCACCCTGGATTCATCCGGACTATAAGAAAGTGTAGGGTTCGTCGACATGGCGAATCCGCGCTTTGATGCGTGCGTGGTGGGGAGCGGTCCCGGCGGTGGGATCGCTGCTTACGTGTTGTCGAAGCACGGCCTGAAGGTCGCGCTGATCGAGGCCGGGCGGCGACTGCGTCCCGGCACGGACTACAACGCGCACGGCCCATATTTCCAGCACCTCGACGCGCGTCTGTCACAAGGACGCTCCCCGTATTTCCGCGTCACCGAGTTCCAGGAGAAGAATCATTACACGGGCGTTGGCGATCGTCCGAATCACGGCTATTTGAAGGCGCTCGGCGGCAGATCGCTGTGCTGGGCGGGCCATAGCTTGCGGTTTGGTCCGCTCGACTTTCGCGAGTGGCCGGTCTCGTATGAAGAGGTCGCGCCGTACTATGCGCAGGCCGAGCGATTGATGTGCGTACACGGGTTTCGCGATGGTTTGTCGAACTTGCCGGATGGCGAGTTCCTGCCGGGTGTGCCGATGCGTTGCGCCGAACGGCTGTTGTGGCGTGGCGTGCAGCGCTTGAAGTCGCAGGGTCGCGCGATGGAGTATGTCGCGCAGCGCAAAGCGATCCCGACGGTTCCAGGCAAGGGTCGCGTGCCGTGCCATTACTGCGGCCACTGCATGGCGGGCTGCGAAGTCGATTCGAAGTACACATCCGCGAACACGCCCATCCCACTGGGATTGAAGACTGGCAACCTGACGGTGTTCACCGGGACAGAGATGGTGCGGATCCGCATGGCGGATGCGTCGCGCGTGGCCGGCATTACCTGCGTGGACGAAGCCGGCAAGCAAGTGGACTTCGATTGCCGCGTGCTGGTGCTCGCTTGCAGCACGATCGAGACCGCGCGTCATCTGCTGATCAACGGCATCGCCAACTCGAGCGGGCAGGTGGGCCGCAACCTGTCGAGCCATTTCGGGCTGTCGGTGAGTTGCACGTTCCCGGAGATCCGCGATCGCGACGCGTCGAATGACGACGGCACGGATTTCTATCACAGCCTTTTGACGGGCTTGTATTGGGACAAGCCGAGCAGGGATTTCGTGGGTACGTATCAGGTGCAGTGCGGCAGCGGACTGCAGTCGATGCGGCTGCCGGTGCGCGATCTGCCCGGCTATGGCGCGGACTTCAAGAAGCGCCTGCGCGAAATCAACATCACGCAGGCGAACATGAACATGCAGGGTTCGCTGCAGCGTACGGCGCGCAATTACGTGGACCTCGATCCGGACAAGAAGGATCGCCACGGCCTGCCGCTGCCGCGCATCCACCTGCATTATTCGGATAGCGATGTGGCGATGGCGAATGACATGGTTCGCACGTGCCATGAGGTGATCGGCGCGGCCGGCGGGCGTGTTCTGTCGTCGCCGCCTGAGAAGGTCACGGCCGCGAACCTGCAGATCGATTACAACCACTGGGTCGGGACGGTCGCGATGGGCAGGGATCCAAAGACCTCCGTGCTCAATAGCGACGGGCAGAGTCACGAGGTCGCGAATTTGTTCGTCGGCGATTCGTCGGTGTTCGGCGTGAATCCGGAGAAGAATCCGACGCTCACCAACATCACCCTGTCGTGGCGGATGTGTGACCGTCTGGTCGAGAAGTTCCGGCGAGGGGAGTTACGGGCATGAACCGGCGTGACGTATTTCCGATTCTTGGCGCGGCCACCGCGGCAGCAGCCTCGGCGGCTGACACGAACTACAAACCGCGACTGTTGACGGCTGACGAATACGCGACCGTGAAGACGCTCGCGAACCTGATACTGCCGGCGGATGAAACCTCCGCTGGCGCGGGGGATGCGGGCGCAGCGTTCTATGTCGACACCATGTTGCTGCATGCGTCGAAGTCCAGCCAGGCGGAGTTCCGGGATGGATTGAAGCCGCTGGTTGGCAAGAATGCACTGGCGCTCGATCGCGCCCTGGCCGCGATGGATGCGCGCGGCGATGCGTTCTTCCGGCGGTTGAAGTTGATGGTCGTGGACGCTTACTGCCTCTCGCCCGAAGCGCGAAAGTTCCTCCAGTACAAAGGCGATTCCGCAGTCGAGGGATTCCGCGGCTGCGATCATCCGGAGCATCGAAAGCTATGACAAGAATTACGCGGCGGCGAGCGGTGCTGGCGTCATCGTCGATCGCGATGGCAGCAGCGCCACCGGAGTCTGACCGCGAGATCTGGATCCGCACGATGCGGAAGGTCGCGACGCCGGTTCTGGAGGCAATGGCGGCTAGGCGGTTGAAGGCCACGATGCCGGTGCAAGCGGCGCCGGGCGTGACGGATCGTCGGGAGTACACGTATCTTGAGGCCTTGGGACGCACGCTGTGCGGCATCGCCCCCTGGTTCGAAACGGCAGAAGGCGCAGGCGACCGGTTGTGCGGACTCGCGCGCGAAGCGATCGACGCAGCGACAGATCCCGCATCGCCGGACTACTGCAACTTCGAACGCGGCGGGCAACCGCTTGTGGATGCTGCGTTTCTCGCACATGCGATGGTGCGCGCACCCGAGCAGTTGTGGCGCAAGTTGCCCGCGCGCGTGCAGGACAATGTCGCGACAGCGTTAATGAAAACGAGGCAAATCCAGCCCGCGTGGAACAACTGGTTACTGTTTGCCGCGATGGTCGAAGCCGGACTCTATGTCGCCGGACGCGCGTGGACGCGGCGTCCCGTGCAGACGGCGGTGGAACTGCACATGGCCTGGTACAAGGGCGACGGCTGGTATGGCGATGGTCCCGACATGCACTGGGATTACTACAACAGCTTCGTGATCCAACCAATGCTGGTGGACGTACTGCGTGTCATGGGACGCGAGCAAACGAACTGGCAGGGTGCGTATCCGAAAGTGCTGGCGCGGGCGCGGCGGTATGCGGCAATCCAGGAACGGCTCATCTCACCGGAAGGCACGTTCCCCGCGATTGGACGTTCGCTCGCGTATCGCATCGGCGCGTTTCAGGCGCTGGGACAGATCGCGTTGATGCGGCAGTTGCCGGATGAAGTGAAGCCCGCGCAGGTGCGGTCTGCGTTGACAGCAGTGATGCAGCGGCAGATGACGGCGCCGGGTACGTTCGATGCGAACGGATGGCTGCGCATCGGCTTTGCCGGCGATCAACCGTCGATCGGCGAACGATACATTTCGACAGGCAGTTGTTATCTGTGCTGCGCGGGATTCTTGCCGTTGGGTTTGACGGCGACGGATGAGTTCTGGTCCGCGCCTGCGATGGATTGGACAGCGAAACGAGTGTGGTCCGGCCAGGATTTACCGGCCGATCACGCGATTTCGGGGTGATTCTATGGTTGGTGTCGTATTCTTGTTGGCGGCCGCTTCGCTGGCTGCGGATGACCGGCTTGTGCTCGAAGGCAAGGGCAAGCACATCGTCTTCGTGAGCGGCGACGAGGAGTATCGCTCCGAAGAGGCGCTGCCCGCACTCGCGCGAATCCTCAACAAGCATCATGGATTCCGCTGCACGGTGCTGTTCGCGATCGATCCGAAGGACGGCACGATCAATCCCGACATCCAGACAAACATCCCCGGGCTGGAGGCGCTCGAGAAGGCTGACCTGATGGTGCTGTTCACGCGCTTCCGCAATCTGCCGGATGCGCAGATGGCGCACGTCGACCGCTATCTCGCGCGCGGAGGTCCGATTGTGGCGATGCGCACGGCCACGCATGCGTTCGCGCTCGATGCGAAGTCGTCGTACCAGAAATACAGTTGGAACAACAAAGGTCCGGAATGGGAAGGCGGCTTCGGGCGGCAGATTCTGGGCGAGACGTGGATCCGGCATCATGGCAAGCATGCGGTGCAGAGTTCGCGCGGCGTGATTGTCGACGCGCAGAAACAGCATCCGATTCTGCGAGGCGTGAGCGATATCTGGGGTCCCGCGGATGTCTACGCGGTTCGCCTGCCGCTCACTGGCGATTCCCTGCCCCTGGTGATGGGACAAGTATTGACGGGCATGAATCCCACCGATCCGCCGGTTGCGGGCCCCGTGAATGATCCGATGATGCCTGTCGCATGGACTCGCAGCTATGGTCCGAAACACTCGCGGATTTTCACGACGACGATGGGCGGCGCGACGGATTTGCCGAATGACGGGGTCCGCCGGATGGTGGTGAATGCGATCTTCTGGGCGATGGGAATGGAGAAGAAGATCAAGCCTGATCTGCGGATCGACTTCGTGCGCGAGTACAAGCCGACGGCGTTCAAGTTTGGAGGGTATATACGCGGCCTGCGCCCCGGAGACCGCTAAGCGGACGCTATTATCGAATTAAGGTCATGCCAACGGTTCTCAAAGAAACGTACGACCCTCTTCCTCCGCAGTCTCCTCCGAGAAAGCGTTGGACCCGCGCGCAATGTGCGTCGCTCGAAGCTTCCGGCATCTGGGAGCGGGAGCAACTCGAACTCGTGGGCGGAGAATTATTAAGCAAAATGGGAAAGAAACGGCCTCACGTTCATGCGGCGTCGCTCCTGCATGAACAACTTGCCGAAGTCTTCGGATCGGCTTTCGTCAATTCAGAAGCGCCCATTGACGTTGCGCCCACGGATCTGGAAACCAACGAACCAGAACCAGATCTGATTGTGCTTGCAAAGCCTTCAGAGGAATTCGACTCAAATCCGCGACCCGAAGACCTGTGCCTGGTCGTCGAGATAGCCGACAGCACATTGCGTTTCGACCTGACCGTGAAAGCAGCACTGTACGCACGTGCGAGGATCTGTGAGTACTGGGTTCTCGATGTGACCGGACGCCGGCTCATCGTGCATCGCAATCCGTCCAACGGATCCTACGAGAGCGTCGCAGTCTTTAATGATGGCGAATCCGTGGCGACAATAGCCGCGCCATCCAAAACCATCGCGGTTTCCAGGATCCTGCCCCGATTCAAATAGCCGCGGGCCTACTTCTTCTCGAGCGAAGCGCTGATGCGCTTCTGGTATTCCTTCGCCTTCGCGATCACCACACTCGGATTCAACGACAGTACCCGGCGATCCTTCACGATCATCCGGCCGTTGACCATCACGTCGCGAACATCCGAACCCTTCAACGCGTACACGAGTTGCGAATAGACGTTGTACATCGGCGTCGCGCGAGGCTCGTCCAGCGAGATCGTGATCATGTCTGCGCGTTTGCCGGTTTCGAGCGACCCGATCTCTTTGTCGAGCCCCAGCGCCTTGGCCCCGGTGATCGTAGCCATCTCGACTGCCTGCTGGGCGTTCAACGCCGTCGGATCCAAACGAGTGACCTTCTGCTGCTTCGCTGCAAGGTCCATCTCTTCCATCAGCGTGGCGTCATTGTTGGATCCCGCAAAACCGTCGGTGCCGAGTCCCATATTGATGCCCGCGGCGAGGATGTCCACGACACGCGCCGTGCCGCTCGCCAACTTCATATTGCTCGACGGGCAATGCGCGAGGCCGACATTGTGGGACTTCAAGGTCTTGAGGTCCGCGTCATCGAGCCAGACGCCGTGCGCGCCAAGCGTGTGTCCGCCACTGAAGAAGCCGAGTTTGTCGAGGATCTGAGTAGGAGAGGCGCCGCGCTTCTTCATCTCATCGTCGTTCTCGCGCTTCGTCTCGGACAGGTGAATGAGGATCGGCACTTTGTACTGATTGGCGAGATCGCGCGAGGCTTTCAGGATGTCGTCGGCCACCGTGTAAATCGCATGCGGCGCAACGGCAGGCACGATGAGCGGATCGTTCTTGAACCGCTGAATGTACTTCGCTGCGCCATCCAGCGCTGCCGCGGGAGTCTTATAATCGGGCGCGGGAAAACCGATGATCGTCTGCCCGAGAACGCCGCGCAACCCCGCTGCCTTGGTCTCCTCCGCGATGACGTCCTCGAAGTAGTACATGTCGGTGTACGTGGTCGTGCCGGCGAGCATCATCTCGAGGCACGCCATGCGCGTCCCCCAGCGCACGAACTCCGCATCGACGTTGCGCGCTTCGGCTGGGAAGATGAACTTCTCGAGCCATTCCTGTAAGCGCATGTCATCGGCGATGCCGCGGAACAACACCATCGGCGCGTGCGTGTGCGTGTCGATGAAGCCCGGCATGAGGATCGCGTTAGGCTTGTCGATGCGTTGTTTCGCTTTGTATTGCGCGTCGATTTCGCGGCGTGTTCCAACAGCAACGATGCGGTCCGCCTTGACGGCTACCGCGCCATCCTGAATCACACGGCGGGCGCCGTCCATCGTCACCACCCAACCGGCGGACCAGATCGTATCCACGCCTTGCGCAGGAGCAAAGGCGCAAATCAACAACAGCAGACTAAATAAACGACGCATCAAAAGGCCTCGGAAACAGTTCAGACAACTTCATCGACTCGCTCTTCCCGCGAGGATTCACCAGGATGATCTCGATATCGCGACAGAACTCCCACAGGATCTGCCGGCAGGCGCCGCACGGGGGCGTGAGCGTATCGGTATCCGCCGCAATCGCAATCCGCGTGAACCCGCCGTGCACACCCTCGGAGATCGCTTTGAACACGGCCACGCGCTCAGCGCACACCGTCAGTCCATAGGTGGCGTTCTCGACGTTGCAGCCCGTGAACACGCGGCCATCCGCAGCCTCGAGCGCCGCGCCCACCAGGAACTTCGAGAACGGCGCAAACGCCTTCAATCGCGCATCGAGCGCGGCTTGCATCAAGGGAGTCATAACGTCATGGCGCCTTCGAACACCTTGGCGCAGTAGCCTCCGACGCGGATGTTTTTGACGCCTTCCGCACTCACGTAAATCTCGCTGGGACGCAGCATCTCGCTTCCCTGCTCGATGATCACTCGCTCGCCGGACTTCGCGATGCCGGTATCCACGAGGTAAGCGGCAGCAGCGCCCGCCGCGGATCCCGTGGCCGGATCTTCGCCGCTGCGGCCGGGTTTACGAGCATGCACGCGGGCCATCTTCGACTCGGTTTCGCGAGTCAGCAGATAGAAGCCGCGTTGTTTGTCGCCGGACGCGAAGTAGCGCGCCGCGGCGTTCCAATCCACTTGAATGCGCCGCATCGCATCGAGCGAACGCAGCATCACCATCAGGTTTGGACGTCCCGTTGAATAATTGCGGATCGGATACTGCGCGGCATCGAAGTCCTCGGGCTTCAGACCAAGGAGCGGCGCGATGGCGGACACCGGATGTGTTTCCGCAACCACCGCGTCCTGTTGGATCATCTCCCCATAACCAGCGGCGTCTTCAAACAAGACCGGGATTGGACCGGCGTTCAGATCCAACACAATCTTCGCCGGCGACTGCTTGCCGCTGCGAGCGAGCAACGCACGCGCTGTACCGAGCGTAGGATGTCCGGCAAATGGGAGTTCCTGCTCACGTGTGAAGATGCGCACGCGAACGCCGCGTGACGCTTCCGTCTGCGCATCGCGAGGAAAGACAAACGTGGTTTCAGAAAGGTTGGTTTCGCGCGCGATCGCCTGCATCTGCGCGTCGCTGAGTCCCGTAGCGTCGAGGAAAACGGCGAGCGGGTTGCCCGTGAGCGGGGACCTCGTGAAGACGTCCCACTGCTCGTAGGCATAGCGCCGGGGCGCGGAATAAACAGTAGCGGCAGCAGCAGTTGCCATGGTTGTGAGAAGCGACCTTCGAGTCAGCATCATGACGCGCACGTGCCGCTACTGTAGCAAACGCCTAGAAGTTCACGATCGAGCCGAACGACGCGGCTTCGAGGCTCGCCCCGCCGACCAGCGCGCCGTCGATTTCCGGCTGCGCCATCAGGCCCTTCACATTGTCCGGCTTCACCGAACCACCGTAGAGGATGCGGATCGCATTGCCGGCGTCGACGCCGAACTTCGCCGTCACGAGGCCGCGCAACACGCGATGCGCATCGGCTGCGATCTCGGGCGTCGCGGTCTTGCCGGTGCCGATCGCCCACACAGGCTCGTACGCAATCACGATCTGCGCGAACTGCTCGGGAGTCAGGCCCGCGATGCCGCCTTCAAACTGCGTCCGCAGCACGGCGTCGGTCTCGCCCGCTTCGCGTTCCGCCAGCATTTCGCCGACGCACACGATCGGCTTCAAGCCGGACTCGAGCGCGGCGACCGTGCGCTTCAACACCGAAGCATCGGTCTCGCCGAAGTACTGCCGGCGCTCGCTGTGGCCGATGATCACCCACTCGGCGCCGGACGCCTTCAGCATCGGACCCGAGACTTCGCCGGTAAAGGCGCCTTCTTTGGTAATCCAGTGCAGGTTCTGGCCGCCGACTTCCACGCGGCTGCCCTTCACGGCGTCAACGGCCGCGGCGATGTTCACGAAGGGCGGGCAGATGACGATCTCGCAGTGCGTGGACGACGCCACGAGCGGGAGAAACTTCTCGAAGAATGCCTTGGTATCGGCAGGCGTCTTGTACATCTTCCAGTTGCCTGCCATCACGGGTTTGCGGTTCATAATAGTTCCGGTAAAAAGCTGGTTCCTTTGGCGATCGGCGCGGCGTCGAAGTTGGCGGCGACCGTCTGCCCGATATCCGAAAGCGTGGCGCGAATGCCGAGGTCCACGTTGCGGCGCGCGCGCGGGCCATACGCAAGTAGCGGCACGTACTCGCGCGAGTGATCGGTGGACGGCGTGGTCGGGTCGCAGCCGTGATCGGCCGTCAGAATCACGAGGTCGTCTTCGCGCAACTTCGCGTCGAGCGACGGCAGCCAGGCATCGGCTTCTTCGAGCGTCTTCGCGTATCCTTCCACGTCGTTACGATGCCCGAACAGCGAGTCGAAGTCGACGAGGTTCACAAAGATCAGTCCACGCTCAAAGGTATCCATCGCGGCAAGCGTCTTCGCCATGCCGTCCGCGTTGGACTTCGTCTTCTCGTACTCGTTGATGCCGCGCCCGAGGAAAATGTCGATGATCTTGCCGACGGAATACACCTGCGCGCCGGCCTTCTGCAGTTGATCGAGTAGCATTCCAGCGGGCGGCGGAACCGCGTAATCCTTGCGGTTCGTGGTGCGCTTGAACGCGCCCGGCACGCCTTCAAACGGACGCGCGATCACGCGTCCCACTTCATGCTGGCCGCGCAAAATGTCGCGCGCGGTCTCGCAGATCTTGTACAGTTCCCACAATGGGATCACGTCTTCATGCGCGGCGATTTGAAAGACCGAATCCGCCGACGTGTACACGATCGGCGAACCGGTGCGCACATGCTCTTCGCCGAGTTCCGCAATGATCTCAGTTCCCGAAGCCGGCTTGTTGCCAAGCGACGAGCGGCCGATGCGGCTCTCGAACTCCTGCATGATTTCGGGCGGAAAGCCGTTGGGATAGAGCGGAAACGGTTCGTCGAGATGGATCCCCACCATTTCCCAATGGCCCGTGGTCGTATCCTTGCCGGGCGATGCGAGCGCGCAGCGGCCGAAAGCGCCTGCGGGATCCGCAACCGGCGCGATGCCCGTCAGCGGCTTGATGTTTCCAAGCCCCTTCGACGCGAGGTTCGGCAAATGCAGCGGTCGCAAGCGCGCAATGTTGCCGAGCGTATCGCTACCCGCGTCGCCGTAAGCCGCGGCATCCGGCATCTCTCCAATACCCACGCTATCGAGGACGATCCAAACGATCCGGCGGAAACTCATTGATCCCCGCCCCCGGCCGTAACTCCCGGCTTGTCGTCCAACGCTTCCTGAATGCGCGCCGCAAGCATGTCGACAAAGCGATCCGGCACATAGCCGTTCATGCGGCTCGACATGTTGCCTTTGCGATCGAAAATCATCGTGGCGGGAATGTTTTCCACCCGCAGGAACCGCGACAGACCGTCCTCAAAGTACACAGACTTATTCCACTTCTGCGCATCGAGAAACGGCTTCACGATCTTGTGATCCTCATCCGTGTTGATGGCGAGAAACACCACATCCTTGCGGTCCTTGAACTTCGCCTTGACCTCTTCATACAGCGGATACTGGCCGCGGCAGGGACCACACCAGGTCGCCCAGAAATCCAGCACGACCACCTTGCCGCGCAGGGACTTCAAATTCAACTTGTCGCCGTTAACGCCGGTGAGCGTGTAATCCATCGCGTTGGTGACTTCGCGATTCGGATCCAGATCGCGCAGTTCCTTACGTTTGGCGTTCACCAGAGCGAGGTTGCGATCATAAGCAGGCAAGATCAGATCAGCGAGGCCTGCATCGCCGCCCTTCGCCTTGCGCCAGTTTTCCGCCATCAACTTGCGATCCTGCTCGCGATCGGCATCCGTTGCCCGCGAATCCGGGACACTGAATGCATCCACAAAGGCCCGCGCCGCTTCTTCGTGCTTACCGGATTTCGCCAGCACAACGCCCAGCATGTGCGCGCTCGCCTCTGACGGATTCCAGTCGAACGCCTTGCGAGCCGCTGCCACGGCATCATCGTGTTTATTGAGAATCGACAACGCCTGTGCCTGATAAATCAGGCAGCGGCTGATTCCACGATCCACTTCGTCTTTGCGCCGCGACGCGTCGCGCGGATTATCGAGCGGCTCCTTGGCGATCTGCAGTACGAGTTCTTCGAACTGCTTCGAATACTTCAACACGCGGTTCGCCATGTCGGGCGTTACGGATCCATCGCCCTTCGCAAGCAGCGCCGCACTGACGCGGTCGAGCAACTGCAGGTCCGCCTCGCGCTCCAGGACCTTCTCGCCAAACTCGATGATCCGCCGGTCATCCTTGACCTCGATCGCGGACTTCGCCGCAGCTTTCTCGATGTCGATGCGCTTGGGCGTATTCGGAAACTTTCGCAGATGGATCTCGAACGCGCGCAGCACCTCGAGCGGAGATCCGTTGGTCTCGCTGAGGACGCTCCGCAAATGATCTTCTTCTTCGGAAAGCTGCGTCTGGATCGGCTGACCCGCGCCCAGCACCTGGGCGATCACAACACCGGCAGCCAGTAGAAATGTCGTCACTGCGTACCCTTCGGAGAATTGTTGGAAGCCGGCGCCGCGACGCGTGCGCGAAACAGGTCGGCCATTTGCGCGGCGCGTTCACGGGCCATATGCAGATAGGTTTCGTTCTTGGCCACGCGATCCAGCAACGGCAGAAACTGTTCGATACTCACGATGCGCTTCTTGTCGTCAGCAGCCTGCAGATACAGGATCGCCTGGTTGACGCCCAGTTTGTCGTACTTCACCGCGCGCTCGAGCCGCAGATAATGCTGCTCGGTTTCGACAATCTTTTCGAACCAGTCAAGCAACAGCTTGCCGCTCTCGTCCTGCGTGTAATTGAACGATACTTCCTGCTTCGCGCCGTCTTTTTCCCAGCGGAACGTCTTCTTGCCCATGAAGGCGACCTTCAACCCGCTCTCGAGTTGGCGCTTGAAGTAATCGCACTTGCCCGCAAGATCGAAGACCTCGCGCGTTTCGTCAGCGGTAAGGGAAAACTTGATCGGCCAGTCGCTATCGGCGCCTTCTTTGTAGACGCCCTTGCCGGACGGGTCGAGTTCGATCATCATGTGCGGAGGCTGCGAGCCGGGAAACTCGCGGATGATCGTCAGCTTCTGCGCGGAACACAGAGCCGCAAGACCGAAAATGAGAAAGACGGATTTCATCGCGTCCGCGCCACCCCGGTGCGTGTGACGTGGCAGATGGCGACGGCGCAGGCGTCCGAGGCATCTTCGGATTCGATGATGCTTCCCAGCCCCAGCAAAGACTTCACCATAAGCTGCACCTGCTGTTTTTCCGCGCGGCCGTATCCAACCACGCTCATCTTGACTTCGAGCGGCGAATACTCACCCAGCTCGATGCCGGCCTCTGCGATGGTCAACAGCGCGATGCCGCGTACATGCGCAAGCTTCAACGCTGTCTTGACGTTCTGCGAGTAAAAGACCTCTTCGACCGCGGCCGCTTCGGGACGGTGGGCTTCCACCACCTCCCGCAAATCCTTCGCGATCGTCTTCAATCGAAGGCTCAAATCCAGCTTGGGACTGGTTTTGATTACCCCCGCCGCAACGAGTTTGTGCCGCCGGCCATCGCTTTCTATGACGCCGTAACCGGTCCGTTCGGTTCCACAGTCGATGCCGAGAACACGCATAGCGCGGCGGCCCGGGAACTAGCCCGCCAGGGACTCCATTTCCTTTTCGTCGATGTCGAAATTCGCGAAAACGTTCTGCACGTCGTCGTGATCTTCGAGCGCTTCCATCAGCTTCAGCATCCCGGAGGCGTTCTTGCCTTCGAGCTGAATCAGGTTCTTGGGCACCATCGCGATAGCAGCCGAAACCGTCGGGATGTTGGCCTTCTGGATCGCTTCGAGAACCACGTGATGGTTCTCGGGAGCGGACAGAACCTGCCAGTTGTCACCGTCGTTCTGTAGATCATCGGCGCCGGCGTCGAGCACGAGGTTCATCAGTGAATCTTCTTCCGCCTTGTCCAGTTCGATGAGGATCTGGCTTTTGCGGTCGAACATCCAGCCCACGCTGCCGACTTCGCCCATGTTGCCGCCGTTCTTCGAAAAGACATGGCGGATTTCGGAAACCGTGCGGTTCTTGTTGTCGGTGGCGACAAACACCATCACCGCGGCGCCGCCGGGACCATAACCCTCGTACGTGATTTCGTCGATTTGCCCGCCTTCGAGTTCACCCGTGCCGCGCTTGATGGCGCGCTGGATGTTGTCGTTCGGCATCGACACGGCTCGGGCAGCGACAATGGCCGTGCGCAACCGGGGATTCGCGTCGGGATCGCCTCCGCCGCTGCGGGCGGCAATCACGATTTCCTTGATGAGATTGGTGAAGAGCTTGCCGCGCTTTGCGTCGAGGGCAGCCTTCTTGTGTTTAATGGTCGCCCATTTGGAGTGACCTGACATTGCTCGTCGAAACCTCTCAGTGGCTTTTCAACTCGCACCCCGGATGACGGGCGCAAGAAAGGTGTTTTGCGGCGAATATCTCGCCAACTAGTCAGGATACCACTTAGCATGAGAGATATGACGAAGATCGGACTGTGCTGCGGGACCCTTACGGTCGCGTTCCTGGCCTCTGCCGCCGCGAGGCCGGCGCTGTTCACCGGCGACTTCTGGAAGCTCTGGGGAGACGGGCAGGCGGAAATCGCCAGCTACGATCTCACGGAACCCCACTACGGCAAACCCCGGCAGGGCGTGGCCGTCGCGATCTGGGTGTCGGAAACCTTTTCGAATTCGGCCCGCGTCAAGGCGGATCCCGGCAAGCATCCCAAGTCCGATGAGTTCGGGGTGATGAAGCTGAACCTGGTGAAGGATTTTCAGACCGGCATCTACGACTACAACGACATGACGTCCGTCTTCGTGGCGACACAGGCGGTGAATGGGCGTGACCCCGGATATCCGTCGAAGATCTCATTCTCGAGCCAGGAATGGTGCGGCAACGTATACCATCAGGTGCTGTTCGACCGGTCGAAGATCCGGTCCACGCGGCATAGTTATTTCGACGGCGAGGCGGATGCGAATGTCGAACTCCTGTATCCGGGGAACGGAGTTGCCGAGGATGTCCTGCCGTTCTGGGCCCGCGGCATGGCGGAACCCGTGCTGGCGCCAGGCGAGACGCGTGCGGTCGACGTTCTGACGTCCTTGCAGTACGTTCGCGACAAGCACGTGAATGCGTCGTGGTCCAAGGGAACACTGGCGCATGCGGCAGCTCCAGTGGAGGTCGTGACGCCGGCGGGAAGGTTCCAAGCCGAGGTCTACACGGCGACACTCGCGCATGTGAAGAAAACGTTCTACGTCGAACCCGCCGGAGCAAAGAGGATCGTGAAATGGGAAACGTCCGCCGGCGAGAAGGGCGAACTCCTCGCCAGCGAACGCCTGAAGTACTGGCAGATGAATGGTCCCGACGGCGAGGCGGCGTTGAAGAAGCTGAAGCTCGCGCCACGACCGAAACGCACTACTTAGCCGGTCTTCGTTCGAGCGTGATCATCGAGATCTCCGGTGGTCCGCCGTCGGGGATCGCGGAGGCTCGCAGCGTCAGAGGCCCGCGGATTTTGTCCAGGCGGATGCGGCCGAGGCGCAACGGCGCGAAGTTCTTGGTGTAGGACTCGGTTCGTGGGAAGCGATCCTCAGCGGCGCCGATCAGCGGCGGATTGTGCGCCTTCGCGATGGGCGCCGACACGGATTGTCCCGCAAACGAGAGTTCGAGAATCGCGCCGGGGGCCGCCGCTGCGTGGTACACGACGGCTTCGTATTCACCAGCTTCACCGACTTCGATGTCCCAGGTCACATAGTCCTCGGTGGACTTCCATTCCATGAAGTACGAACTATTCGGATGCCGGGAGCTACGCTTGAGCTTGCCGTGCGGAACGCCATCGCGCGCGGGCAGCATCGTGAACGTCGCGAAGCCCGCGGGGAACGGGCGCGTGTCGGGACCTTTGGGGAGCACTTCCCTGCTCCAGGCGGCAACGGCATCTTTGAGGCGCGCGGCCTGATCCGGGAACTTTGCCGCGACATCGGTGGTCTGCCCGGGGTCCTGCATCATGTCGTACAGACGCCCTTGCGCATCGAGGCGGAACTGCTGCGTACGTACGCTGACGCGCCCCGCCTGATGCGAGAAGATCATACGGTCATCCGGCCAGTCTCGCTTCGGTTTTGAGAGCAACAGCGGGACCAGGCTGCGTCCGTCCAGCGGCTTCTGCGACGCCGGCTGGAACGTGAATCCAGCCAGTTCCGCAAACGTGGGAGCAAGGTCGATGGCGCCGGCGATTTGCGGGATCACACTGCCGGGCGCGATACGGCCTTTCCAGCGAACCAGACAGGGTACGCGCGTGCCGCCTTCGTCGACCGTACCTTTGATGCCGCGCATGCCGCCGTTCCAGCGCGCGGCGTTGGGTCCGTTATCGCTGAAGTAGAGGACCACTGTGTCTTCGGCGAGTTTGAGGCGGTCGAGCGCGGCAAGCACGCGTCCAACATTCCAGTCGATGTTCTCGCACATGGCGAGCGCGGCGCGCGTGTGGGCGAGGTCCTCGCGCGCAGGTTCGGTGGCGCGGAGGCCCGGTTGCCAGTCCGCGAACTTGCGATAGAAGCGGTCCGGGACCTGCATCGGCGAATGCGGCGTGTTCAGCGGCAGATAGCAGAGGAACGGCTTCGACTTGTTGGACTCGATGAACGAGATCGCATGATCGGTGAGGTCGTCGGCGAGGAATCCGTTGCCGCGCACCGGGCGGCCGTTGTGTTCGAGTTCCGGCGAGAAGTAGTGCGCCCAGTGGCCGGCTGTGTAGCCGTAGAATTCCTGGAATCCGCGGCTGTTGGGATGGTACGGAGCTTGGGATCCGTTGTGCCACTTGCCGAAGGCGCCGGTCGCGTAGCCCTGCTGTACAAAGGCTTGCGCGATCGTGGACTCGTCGAGGTTCATGCGCTCGTCACCCGTGGTGACGCCGCGGACGCCGGTGCGGGGATGATAGCGTCCGGTGAGGAACTCGGCGCGGGTCGGCGCGCAGACGGGGCAGACGAAGAAGCGGTCGAACTTGGCGCCGTCGCGCGCGAGGGAGTCGATGTTGGGGGTCGCGAGGTTGGTGTTGCCGCTGACGGAAAGATCCCCCCAGCCCTGATCATCAGCGAGGATGATGAGGAAATTCGGGCGTTTTGAGGTGTTAGCGGCTGCGGCGGCTCCCAGCGGCAGCATCGCAGCGGTGAAGAGGAATTGGCGTCGGTCCATGGATCCCAGTGGAGCCATGTTAATGCAATCGGTGCTCGACAGATTGAGCGCCACGCTCTTCAGGCAGTCGATCACTGGCAGATTTTGTGCCATTTGCTTGTGGCATGCTTTGTGTGGCAACTTTAGAGTACGAGGACCCTTGAAGAACTTTCATTTGCCGCTTCCTGAACAGACTTATGCACTCCTGCGCACGGAGGCCGAGCGCTCGAACCTGCCGGCCACGACACTGGCTCGTGAGGCGATTGAGCATTGGCTCCGGGAGCAGGCAAAAAAAGCAAGGCACGACGCAATCGCATTTTATGCCGCAGAGGTCGCCGGTACGGACCTGGACTTGGACCCGGTACTGGAGTCCGCTGGTGTCGATCATCTTCTCGGTAGCAGCGAAGAGCAGAAGAAGAAGAGGAAGCGATGAGGCGCGGCGATGTCTATTGGGCCGATTTGATTCCACGGTCCGGATCCGAGCAAGCGGGAAGGCGTCCGGTCATCGTGATCTCTCATGACGGCTTTAACCAGACACCCGGCTGGATGTCGGTGATCGTGATTCCCGTTTCGACGTCTGCAACCCAGGCAAGGCGCGGACCCACTGTCGTCGGAATTCCCGCTGGCGTCGGAGGATTGGCAAAGGGAAGCGTTGCGATCTGTCATCAGATCACGACACTCGACCGTGCGAAGTTGACGAAACAGATCGGGACGCTGCCGACAGACATTCTTCGAGAGGTTGAGAGCGGGCTCAGAGCCGCAATGGACCTGGACTGACGCACGTTCTGGCCGCCATCAGTGGAAATCATGGGAGGCCACCAGCGGCTCCGCCGCATGCGCGAACGCCAGTGGACTCACCCGGGCTACCTTCACCGACGGCGAACCCTGATTCTGCAGGATCCCTTCCATCAACAAATACGGCTCGCGGACCAGCACCAGCCGGTTCCGATCAAACAGATCCGGATTCACGATCGCATTCGAAATCCCCGTCTCATCCTCCAGGCTGAAGAACGCGAACCCCTTTGCCGTCTCCGGACGCTGCCGGCAAATCACGCATCCCGCGATCCGCACAATCGCCCCATGACGCGCCTCGCGGACCTCCGCCGCGCGCAGCACTCCCATCGCATCGAGTTCCGCGCGCTTCAACCCCATCGGATGCACGCCCACCGTCACGCCCGTCCCCTGAAAATCGGCCACCAGCCGCTCCTCGCGACCCATCGCCGCCAGCGGAGACGCCAAGGTCGCCGGCTCCAGCATCTCCAGCAGCGGACCCACCGGCTTCAACGCCAGTTCGCTCTGCCACAACGCATCACGCCGGTGCATCGCATCCCGTTGCCCGCCGATATGATTCAACGCCCCAATGCGCGCCAACTGCCGCAGTTCGTCCTTCGCCAACTCCGGAACCCGCCGCGTCAAATCCTGCACGCTCGCAAACTGCCCGCGCATTTCGCGTTCGACCACCAACGCTTCCGCCGTCTGCCGCCGCATCCCGCGCACGTAGTTGAACCCCAACCGCAACTGCTTCTCCTCGACCGTACACACCGCGCCGGACTTCACGATATCCACCGGCAACACGCGCAAGCCATGCCTCTGCGCGTCCTTCACGATCGTCGCCGGCGCGTAAAATCCCATCGGCTGGTTGTTGAGCAGAGCCGCCGTGAACGCGGCCAGATAATGACAGCGCAGGTACGCGCTCGCATACGCCAGCAGCGCGAAACTCGCCGCGTGCGACTCCGGGAAGCCGTACAACGCGAACGAGGTGATCGACTGGATGATCTTGTCCTGCGTCTCGCCGAAAATCCCGTTGGCCGCCATGCCGCGCCGCAGCCGGACCTCGATGTCCTTCATCCGCTTCTCGCTGCGCTTGAATCCCATCGCACGACGCAACTCCTCGGCCTCGCCGCCCGTGAAGTTCGCCGCGATCATCGCCATGCGCAGAAGCTGTTCCTGAAACAGCGGGACCCCGAGCGTCCGCGCGAGCACCTGATCGAGCGATGGATGCAACGACACCGGAGGCTCGAGTCCCTGCCGGCGGCGCACATACGGGTGATACATCTTGCCCACGATCGGACCCGGCCGGATGATCGCCACCTGCACCACGAGGTCGTAGAACTTCGACGGCTTCGTCAACGGCAGCGACGCCATCTGCGCGCGGCTTTCCACCTGGAACAACCCCACCGTATCGGCAGTACGCAGCGCGTTGTACACCTTCGGATCATCGGCCGGCAACTTCGACAGATCGACCTCTTCGCCATACGAGTCGCGGATGATGTGGATCGTTTCCTCGAGCGCCGCCATCATCCCGAGGCCCAGCAAATCGACCTTGATGAGGCCGAGGTCCGCGCAATCTTCCTTGTCCCACTGGATGATCACGCGACCCGGCATGGTGGCGGGTTCGAGCGGCACGATGCGGTCAAGCGCGCCCTGGCAGATCACCATGCCGCCGCTGTGCTGGCCGAGATGACGCGGCAGATCCTGGATCGCGCTGCACAGTTCGATGAACTTCGCGATGCGCGGATGGCGCGGATCATACGACGCCGCCTCGAACTGCTTCTGCACCGAATCGTCCTGCGGACCCTTCCAGCCCCAGCGCGACACGACGCTCGAAATCTTATCGAGGTCCTCTTTTTCGAAACCCAATGCTTTGCCGACATCGCGCACGGCCGAGCGTCCGCGATAGGTGATGACGTTGGCCGTCATCGCCGCGCCGTGCTTGCCGTAACGCTCGTAGACATATTGGATGACGCTCTCGCGCTGATCGCCGCTCGGCAGGTCGATGTCGATGTCCGGCCACTCCCCGCGCTCTTCCGAAAGGAAGCGTTCGAAGAGCAGATCCATGCCCACGGGATCCACGGCCGTGATGCCGAGCGAATAGCAGACTGCGCTGTTGGCCGCGGATCCACGGCCCTGCGCGAGGATCCCGTTGCGCTTGCAGAACTGCATGATGTCCCAGACGATCAGGAAGTATCCGCCGAGTTTCAGCTTGGCGATCAGCTTCAACTCACGCTCGATCTGCCGGCGCGCCTTGTCGTGATACGGCTGATACCGCCAGCGCGCGCCTTCGTCCGTGCGCTTGGCGAGGAACGAGTCGATCGTCTCGCCGGGCGGCAGCGGATAATGCGGAAACTCATAGCCGAGGTCCGCAAGCGTGAACGACAGCCGCTGCGACAACTCGTTCGAATAGTCGACCGCGTGCGGGATGTCCGCAAACAGACGCCGCAGATCGCGCGGGGACTTCACATAGGCTTCGTTATTCGCCAGCAGCAACCGGCCCGCATGATGGATGTCGGTCTTGTGCCGCACGCAGGTGAGGACATCCATCAACTCGCGTTCATCGGGCGCCGCATAACGGACCCCGTTGGAAGCAAGCAGCGGTAGCTTGTAGCGGGACGCCAGTTCGACGACGCGCTGATTGCGCGCCTCCTGATCGCGAAGGTAATGCCGCTGCAGTTCCGCAACGACATTGTCGCGGCCGTAGATGTCGATGAGTTTCGCGGTGTCGTGGTCGCCGCGCGTGAGGCAGATGAGGCCGGCGGCGTATTCGCGGAACTCCTCTTCGGACGCCTGCGCCTTGCCTTTTTCCGAGCGCAGCTTCATCGACGAAATCAGGCGGCACAGGTTCTGATAGCCCGTGCGATTCTCGACCAGCAGGACATACCGGCCGCCCTCCTGCGCCGTGATTTCCGCGCCGATGTGCGCCTGGATCCCGGCCTTCTTCGCGGCCATGTAAAACCGCGGCGCGCCACTCAGGTTGTCGGTATCGATGAGCGCCATCGCCGGCATGCCGAACCGCACGCAGGCATCCACCAGGTCCTCGGGATCCGACGCTCCTTCGAGAAAGCTAAAGGCCGACCGGCAATGCAGTTCGACGTAACCGGACATCAGTCATAGGACCCCTCGAGGAACCACTCCTCTTCCTCCGTTGTAAACGCGCGATACAACCCGCCGTCGTTCAAGCCCAGGTCCCACTCCTCTCGCGCCCACTCAGGCGCTGCTCCCATCCACCAATCTCCCGACGCCTTCCATGGACCCGCGCATTCCACCACCGTCCCGTAAATCTGCTGCGCGAAGATCTTTCGCGGACGCCCGCCTTCGATCTCCACGCGCGCCCGCAGCGGCGGGCGGAAATAACGAAACGCCAGCCGGATCCCCAGTTCTCGCCCGCCTTCCTCTTCATAGACGACCGATGCCGCGGGCGACGAGCGCATCCGCCAGGCGTCGCGCCGGTGCGTGTCAATCAACTCGGGCGAGCCGACGTTTTCGACGCCCACCATCCCGCGGATCCGCCCCAGCGTCAGTTCCAGCTTTTCCGGCTCCGGCGTCGGCGGCACATAAAGGTCGTGCTGCACGACGCGCGGCGCGACCGGTTCCACCGTCAGTTCCGCGGCGCAAATGGCAGCCTGCGGCGGATGCGCTTCGAGATCCAGTTGCAGGAGCTTCAGCAGCGTCCGCGCGTCGTGCGTCGGGAACGGCAACTGCAGGATCCGCGCGTGCGACGTCTTGTTTTCAAGGTCCAGTTGCAGGCGCATGCGCACGGTCGCCCGCGATTGCGAACGCAGCCGGTCGCAGAGTTCGTGCAACACGCGCGACAGCAGGAAGAGCAGCGGTTCCAGCAGCGTCAGCGGATGCTCGGTTTCGACGCGCTCGGTGTAGTTGACGCCCTGCGCTTCCGGCTTCAGCGGACGCCGCAGTTCGCCCTTGGCCAGACGCAGCAGTTTGAGGCCGTCGCGGCCCAGCCGTTCGAGGACCCCGGCTTCCGGCAGCGCGCAGAACTCGTCCAGCGTGCGGATACCCCAGTGATCGAGCACCCGCAGCGATTCCTCGCTGACCGGCAACTTGTCGACCGGCAGTTTGCCGAGCATCCGGCGCTCGGCGCCCGGCGGGATGACGGTCATCCCGGGTACGCTACGGGCGGCCAGCACCGCCGTATCCGGCTGCGCCGCGACCCCGATATTCCCGTGCAACCCGCGTTCCGACAGACGCTTGGCGATTTCGCTGGCGATCTGCCGCGGACCTCCCATCAGCCTCTCGAGCGGCGCAATCGGCACGATCACGGTTCCCTCGTCGATGAATTCCACGTGTGGCGAAAAGAGCCGGGCCAGTCCTCGCAATAGCTCAGATCCGGCCCGGCTTTCGATCACAGCCTCTGAGGCAGCGCGCCCCACGAGATTCTTTGCGCCCGCCTGCTGCTGGCTGTGAGTTTGCTGTTCAAACAACGAAGAACAAGAGACAATTCGCGGAATGTAGATGCAGGCATACATGTTCCCACCGGTTCAAGGGCGGGCCATTGTGTATGAAGAATTTCCGTACGGCCCGTTGTTTTCGCTATTCTTTCGCCTGGATCTATATTCGCCTTATTTTCGCCATTCGTCAAGAGGGAAACTACGAAAGATTTGCGAGTGAGCCGCCCTCAACGCGGAGGCAGTTCGGCAACGCGGAGCGGCTTGGGCCAGATGGGAGTTACGCCCTGGCTGGTCAGAACCTCGGAGACGCGGCGAGGACTGCCGAGGTCGGTCCAGCCGGATTCCGCGTCGCGCACAACCAGCAGCTTTTCGGTGACCCGCGCAAGGACATCGCGACAGAAGTCCACACGAGCCGCGAGCGGCGACAGGGCGTCGGGTTCGGAATCGTCTGCGAACGCGAGATCCGGCGCAGCGTCGCGCATCGATTCGAAGAAACTACTGGCGCGGCCAGCCATGACAAAGGTGTTCCAAAGGGACCCGCGCGAGTACAGCGCGCGCGCCACCGGCTCGGTCGGCTTTTCCCAGAAACGCACGACCCGATGCACCTGATGGTGGGGAAAGTCCTCGTGATCCGGCGAGGGTTCGATCCAGCCGTATTCTTCTTCCGGACAGCGGGCTTCGGCGCCGATCAGGGTGAGCGCCCAGGGATGATCGCGCACCACTTTCAAGGCCGACGATAGCGACTCGCGAAATGCGGCGCAGTTGGCATAGTGATGATCGCAAGGCAGAAAGACAACCGTTGCCTGCGGATCGCGCCGCAGGATGGCGCGGAGCGCACGCGCGATCGCCACGGCGACACCCTGATTCTTCGGCTGCACGAGCAGACAGGAAGGATCCACGTCATCGAGTTCCTGCGAATAATACGGCTCGTGCGCGCGATTCAGCGCGTACAGAATTCGATCCCTGGCAAAGAGCGCGCGGATGCGCTGGCGGGTGTGCGTGAGGAGTGTTTTTCCGTCAAGTAAGGGGCAGAATTGCTTGGGACGAGGTTCGCCTGAGATCGCCTGGGTGAGCGGTTGGAGGCGTTTGCCGTCGCCTCCGGCTAACACGACCGCCCAGGCGCGGCGCGTTTCGACCGTGATCCACATCTGTTTCGGAAACCGTGGCTTCCTTGCGGTGGCAGAAGACAAGTGTAGTGTCATGGTGGGATCTCTTTCCGGACTTCGGTGCACGCGGCGAGCCATTCGCCCGCATTGTTGTGAACTCTTGCACTTATCAGACGGACGCCGGCGGAATGTGGACAATTCTACCCGGCTAATCCGGAAGTTTTTGCTGCATACGCACGCGTAAGCGTCACCGTGACGGCGCGCATGCATCGGAAGAAACACAGGAGGATTCATGAGCAGCAGCGTCCCCGAAGTGGTGAGCGAGTTTTCGATCACAGTGGAGCAGTTGGAGGATTTCGAGTTCCGGGTGCGGTTCGACAAGCCGCAGTACGCAGAACTGGCGATGGATGAACCGGTGCCGCTGGGGAAGGATGCAGCTCCGAATGCGGCGCGGATCCTGGCGGCGGCGATCGGCAATTGCCTGAGCGCCAGTTTGCTGTTTTGCGCGCGGAAGTCCAAGGTGACGCTGGGTCCGGTGCAGACACGCGTGAAGGCGCGAATCGCGCGGACGGAGAAGGGGCGGCTGCGGATCGCCGGAGTCGAGGTGGAGATAGACCCGCAGATTGCCGAAGGCGAAAAAGAGAAAGCCCAGCGTTGCCTCGGGTTGTTCGAGGATTATTGCGTGGTGACGCAGAGCGTGCGGCAGGGGATCCCGGTGGATGTCACGGTGAAAGGATTTTCGGCGTGACGGCGGCGGGCGCAGAGTTGCGGGAGCGGTTCCTGCGGTTGTACACCGGGGCGATTGCGGACATGCTCGACCGCATGGGGTATCGAAACCAGGTGCTGCCTCGTGGGATTACGGCGATGACGGCGGCGGCGAAGCGGGTGGCGGGTCCGGCGTTCACGGGGCAAGGGTATCCGGCGGCGAGCACATCGGACAACGACACGGAAACGCGCCTCGCGATGCTCGACAGCATCACGCCGGGTACGGTGTCGGTGTGGGCTTGCGGCGGGAGCACCGAGTGCGCGCACTGGGGCGAGATCATGTCGACGGCAGCGCGCGAGCGGGGATGTACCGGGGCGGTGATCGACGGCGGGGTCCGCGATCTGGACTTTATCGATGCGATGGAGTTCCCGGTGTTTGCGGGGTTCAAGAGTTCGGCAAGTTCGATCGGGCGGTGGAACATCCGGGCGTATCAGGTGGCGATCCGGATCGGGAGCACGCTCATCCAGCCGGGAGATTTTGTGTTCGGGGACGTCGATGGAGTCGTGGTGGTTCCGCAGGCAGTGACACAGGAAGTCCTCACGGCCGCGGAGGACGTCTACCGGCGCGAGAGCGCAATGCGCGACGAGTTGCGGCGCGGCGTTGGCGTGAAAGAGGCGTACGCGAAGTACGGATCGCTGTAAACGCGGCTGCTACTCGACGACGACGAGGGTGTCGCCGACAGCCACCGTGGCGCCGGCTTCGGTGAGGATCTGCGCGACGCGCCCGGCCTTGGGGGACTTCATTTCGTTCTGCATTTTCATCGCTTCCACGACCACGAGACCCTGGCCGGCTTCGACGAGATCACCAGCGCCGACGAGCAGGCGCACGACCTTGCCCGGCATCGGCGCGGAAATGTTCTGACGCCCGGATGCGCCCGCGCCACCGCTTCGGGCGGATCTCCGGCGTGGATCCTCGATTTCCACCGCCAGCGACTTGCCGTTGACCTCGACGCCCCACGCGGCCGATTTCCCCTGCCGGTGGACCCGCACTTCATAGCTGCGCCCGCCATGGCTTAGCACCGAGTAGACGCCCGGCTCGACCTCGACAATCGAATGCCGCGCCAGCACGCTCCCGGCGTCCACCGCCAGGAACTCGCCGCCGCCTTCGATCCGCGCAATCACTTTCTTCGACATATCGCTACCGCTGCAGCCTCCTGCGCCCGCCGGTCACCCACTTGCTTCTGCCGCCCACGACGGCCAGGCCGGCGGAATTCGTACTTGCCGCCGCTGGATCCCCAACGCCCGTCGCCGCTTTGCGCTGCTCATGCAACGAGGCAACAATCACAGCGATTTCCTTTTCCGTTTCGCCGGCCGGCGAACGCTTCGATCCCGGCCGCTGGAAAAATTCGTCGATGAAGCCCGTATGCAGGGCTCCGGCGCGGAACTGCTCGTCGGCCAGAATCGCCTGGAAAAACGCGATGTTCGTCTTGATGCCGGACACCGAGGTTTCGGTCAACGCACGGCGCATCCGGTCGATCGCCATGGGACGCGTTTCCGCCCAAGTGGCGAGTTTGGCCAGCAGCGGGTCGTAGTCCATGGGCACGGTCCAGCCGGGATAGACGCCTGAATCGAGGCGGATCCCCGGACCCGACGGCGTCGCGAGTTGCTGGATCCGCCCGGGCGACGGCAGGAAGTTCGTATCGGGATCCTCGGCGTAGAGGCGGCATTCGACCGCCCAGCCGTGCCAGCGGACATCTTCCTGGCGGATCGTCAGCGGTTCTCCGGCGGCGATGCGCAACTGCCAGTGGACTAGGTCCATGGCGGTGACGAGTTCGGTCACCGGATGCTCGACCTGGAGGCGCGTGTTCATCTCGAGGAAGTAGAACTCACCCGCGTCGTTGGCGAGGAACTCGATCGTCCCGGCATTGTAGTAGCCGGCCGCGCGCGCGACCTGCACGGCCGCCTCGCCCATGCGTTCGCGCATGCCGGGAATCGAGGACACGAGCGGCGACGGGCACTCTTCGATCACCTTCTGGTGCCGGCGCTGCACCGAGCATTCGCGTTCGCCGAGATGGATGATGTTGCCGTGCTGGTCACCGAGGATCTGGATTTCGATGTGGCGCGGCCGCACGATGGCCTTTTCAATGTAGACTTCGGAATTCTTGAACGACCGTTCCGCTTCGCTCGAGGCGTCGCGCAAGGCGCCGGCGAGGTCCGCCTCGCTGTGCACCAGTCGCATGCCCTTGCCACCTCCGCCGGCCGCGGCCTTGAGCATCACCGGATAGCCGATGGCGCGCGCGATGCGCCTGGCTTCGTCGGCGTCCTGCAACGCCTGCGACGTGCCGGGGACCACGGGGGCGCCGGCACGCGCGGCCAACTGGCGGGCGGCGGTCTTCGATCCCATCGATTGGATGGCCGAAGCCGGAGGTCCAATGAAAGTGATACCCGCGTCGGCGCAGGCCTGCGCGAACTCGGCGTTTTCCGACAGAAATCCGTAGCCGGGATGAATGGCGTCTGCGCCCGTACGAGCCGCGGCATCGAGGATTTTCGCGGCGACGAGGTAGCTTTCCGACGACGGAGCAGGACCGATGTGAACGGCCTCGTCCGCCATCCTCACATGCAGCGAAGCGCGATCGACATCCGAATAAACCGCGACAGACGGAATGCCGCATTCCCGCAGCGCGCGCACAACACGAACCGCAATCTCACCGCGATTCGCGACCAGGACTTTGCGAAACATGGAAACCAGAATGGTATCGCAAGTTCCTGGCCGGTTTAAGCCAGACGCAGGTGGGCGAAGCTCTCGATTAATTCGAAATTGTTGCGTACCGACGCGATGCGTTCGCCGCGCTGCTCGATGGCGGCTTCGGTGGCGTTGCCGAGATCGCCCGACATTTTGAGGTATTCGACCTTGGCGGGATCGATGCCCATGATCCGGCAGCAGGTGGCGTCGACGGCGCGGAGGTCCGAACCCATGACCAGCACGCCAGCGTTCTTTGGACGGCCCTGGATGGGTCCGTTGCCTTCCATACCCGTGACGCCATCCACGATCGCGAACGTCTTGCGCACGATGCGGTTGAGTTCGACGATCGACCGCGGGATGCCGACGTGATGCAGCGTGTTCTTCGGCCAGCCGTAGATGGAACCGGGCACGAGTCCAAAAAAGTTCTTCATGGACAGCGTGGCGCCCGCCCAGTGATGGGTTTTCATCTTGGGGAGTGACACGACGAGATCGGCCTGCAGGATGGTGTTGGGCAGGTAGATGCCGCCTTCGTCGGCGAAGTTGTCGACCCAGGTAACGTCGTCGCGGTTGAGGTCGGTGAAGACATTGTCGAACTTCGTGAGGCTGCCGCGATAGCCTGCTTCTTCAGCGAGTCCGTAGGTGTCGCGGCGATGGCCGGGACCCTCGGCAATTTTGATTTCCGCGGCGCCCAGTTGTCCGAAGACTTCGAGGGCGGCGGCGACGACAGCGACATCCGTATTGATGGCGTTGGCCTTGGCGAACTCCACCATGTTTGGCTTGAGGACGATGCGCTTGCCTTTGACGTCGAGGCCGCAGGCGCGCACGCCTTCGAGGATGCGGGCGGCGAGTTCGGTCGAGTACGACGGCGCCTTGATGATCGCAACCGTGGACTTCGCATTGCTGCTGCCTTTGTCGTGGAGGACGTCCTTCTGCACCGGGATCTTGAAGCCGGCCCATCCGGCGACACAGGCGGATCCGGCGATGGTCGCCCATTCCCTGCGGGTCAATTTCTGGCTCACGCGAACAGCCTCCAATCGACCGAGTCCAATGCGGTCAGCAGCAGGTCCGGACCCGGCGCGGCTTCCGATTCCGGCACATTGTGGCCATGGATGCGCAGGGCCAGCGACAGCCAGGCCTTGGCCAGCGGCGACGGTGCGGACGAGAGAAACGCTTCGGCCCGAGGCAGCGCTGACGCGGCTTCTTTGCGTCCGGCGAGTCCGATGAGCGCGAGTCCCGTGGTTTCCGGGAAGGATTCGAGCGGCGTGCCGAGGGCGATGCGCGCGCCGTAGTTCCAGCCGCCGTCGGCGCAGCGCTGGTTGAGGATCATGTCCTGTGCCGAAGCAATGCGGTCGCGAACTTTCCCTTCCCCGAGCATGCGGCCTGCGAGGCGCAGCGCCGTGACGCCGTGGGCGGTGGGTTCGATCCAGGACGAATTGCCGGGTTTCCACGGCCAGCCCTTGAACTTGGGTTCGCGGTCGGTGTGGTCCGGCGAAAGGATTTTGGCGAAGCGCGAGAGGAGGCTGGAATCGGCGCCGGTGGTGTCGAGCAGGTAGTCGACGCCGCGTTCGACGGCCGGTTTATCCTGCCGCAGGACCCCGACGGTGACGGCCAGCGCAGCGGTCCAATTGGGCAGCGTGACGGAGGCGCATGGGCGGCAGCTTCCGTCGGAATTCTGCCATGTTTTGATGAGGTTCCAGGCGCGTGCGGCCGCCGGATCCCCGTTCAGGGCGATGGCAGCCCAGCCGGTTGGTTCCAGCCAGGACTGCTTGCCCGGGAAGTATCCCCAGCCGCCATCGGCGTTCTGATGTTTTCGAAGAAACTCCAGCCGTGCTTCGAGATGCGCACCCACATCTGAAGAATCGGCATCTCGATGGGATTTCGTTAGTCGAACCCTGTGCGTGCGTTCTCGAGCAGTTCTACGATGGATTCATGCGGATCGAGCCGGGAGTTTTCGTGGCGCGAATCGCCCGAGTGGTGATGGGCGGAGTTTGCGCCTCGCTGGCGTTGTTCGGCTGCTCGGTTGATTATCGAATCTGGAGCAGGAACAGGCATTTCCGATACGCCCCTGTTCCGGTTCGAGGCCGGGGCCCGTACCGGACACATCGATCGCGACGGCAAGGTGGTGATTCCGGCCCGGCTGCGCCGCATCAGCAACAGTTCGAACGATGACTTCTACAACGGGCTGGCGAGGATCTCCGCCCGTGGCCGGCAGGACTGGTATATTGACGCGAACGGCAGGCGGAAGATCCCGGCGTCAATCCTCGACAGTGGCCGCTTTTCGGAAGGACTGGCCACCACGCGCGAAGGCGGCAAAACCGGGTACATGGACACTTCCGGGAAGCTCGTCATCCCACGCACATTCGACTCCGCCGAACTCTTTTCCGAAGGTCTCGCCGTGATCGGAAAGTCGAAGCTGTACGGCTACATCGACCAGCGCGGCGCAACGGTGGTCGAGCCGCAGTACTTCGACGCGATGCCCTTCGCCGATGGCGTGGCCCGCGTCGTGGCGCAAGGTCCATGCGAGCTCCCCGCGAGTGGCCCGTGCGGCGGCGGTTCGCAGGGATCCCGCAACAACCTGCCCCAGTGCCGGTACTCGTTCATCGACAAGCAAGGCAAGCGGCTCTTCGAGATGAGTTACGTGAATGCCAAAGACTTCGCGGAAGGCCTGGCGCCGGTGCACGATGGCCGGGCGTGGGGCTACGTCGACAAGACAGGACGCGTCGTCATCCCGTTTCAATTCGAAGAAGCGCAGCCGTTTTCCGAAGGACTCGCTAGCGTCCAGTCCGGAGGAAAGACCGGGTTTATCGATCATGGCGGAAAGTTCGCCATTCAACCGTCGCTGCCGTCCGCCGGCAGTTTCTCGGAAGGATTCGCGGTTGTATGGGATCGAAGCCGCGACAGGTTTTGGTACATCGACCGGACGGGACGGCAGGCGATTCCCGGCGAGTTCATCGCAGCCAGCGATTCTGTAATGGGACGGGCCCATGTGCGGGAACTCATCCACTACGACCGGATGACTGGCGACTATGTCTGGAAGGAGTCCTATATCGATTCGACGGGCCGCAAGATCTACAGCTACGGCAACCAGGCGAATCGAAAAGGCCAGTAGTCAGCGCAGGCTACCCGGGTTTGCCGTCGAGGTGGACCGCGATCTCGCGCCACTTGCCTTGCCGGAAGCG